>NZ_JAHFUW010000059.1 GCF_023264855.1 Herbiconiux sp.
GGGCGCCCTTCTTGTCGTCGGCCGCTGGCCGGACTCAGTGGCTGAGGGCCCGCACGGGGACCGGCCCTTCTTAACAGACTAGGCGCAGGCGGCGTTCCGGCCACCTGCGCCCATCAGGATTCGTACCGAATCAGTAGGTGGTGGTGGTGATCGCACCGCTCGCGGCCAGGGCGGCGATGGCGATGATCCAGATGATGATCAGCACGATCGAGATCGCACCGATGATGATGCCGGCGATGGCGAGGCCACGACCGTTCTCACCGGTCTTCTTGATCTGGCTGAGGGCGATGGCACCGAGGATGATCGCGATGACGTTGAAGCCGAGGATCGAGATCACCAGCGACACGATCGCGAGGACGTTGGTCTTCGGTGCGGCGGGAACCGGTGCGTAACCGGGGGCGGGCTGAGTCAAGGGAGGCTCCAATTAGTCCTGAATGAACGCTGTCGGCACCCATCGTGACAGCACGGCTGAGAAAGTGTCAATCATCCAGGTCGTAATATGTCGCCCGATCGACCTGGATCTCGGTCACCGGCAGCGTCGAATCGGCCCCGAATCCGAGGCCCGACGGGCCGTGGCCGGCGGCGATCAGCTGGGCGCCGAGCGCCGCGATCATCGCCCCGTTGTCGGTGCACAGCGACAGTGGCGGGATGCGCAGCGTCACACCCTGGGCGGCGGCGCGCTCGGCGGCGACCTCGCGCACACGCGCGTTCGCCACCACGCCCCCGCCCAGCAGCAGCCGCGGGATTCCGAAGTCGGCACAGGCCCGGAAGGCCTTGGTCAGCAGCACGTCCACCACGGCTTCCCGGAAGCTCGCGGCCACGTCGGCCACCGGGATCTGCTCGCCCGCGTCGCCCGCACGCTCCACCCAGCGGGCCACGGCGGTCTTGAGCCCGGAGAACGAGAAGTCGTAGCGGTGCTTCTCGGCATCCTTCGCCTGCATCAGGCCCCGCGGGAAGTGGATCGCCTTCGGGTCGCCGCCGATCGCCGCGCGATCGATCTGCGGCCCGCCCGGATACGGCAGGCCGAGCACCCGGGCGACCTTGTCGAACGCTTCGCCCGCGGCGTCGTCGATGGTCTCGCCGAGCAGTTCGACGTCGCCCGTGAGGTCGCGCACGAGCAGCAGCGAGGTGTGGCCGCCCGAGACCAGCAGGGCGATCGTCGGGTACTCCAGCGACTCGGCCGCGAGCACATCGGCGCCGACATGGCCCACCAGGTGGTTCACGGCGTAGAGCGGCGTGCCGGTGGCGATCGACAGGGCTTTGGCGGCACCGACGCCCACCATCAGCGCGCCCGCGAGTCCGGGCCCGCTGGTCACGGCGATGGCGTCGATCTCGCCGATCGTCAGCCCCGCCTCGGCGAGCGCCGCGTCCAGCGTCGGGGTGAGCGCCTCCAGGTGGGCGCGGGCGGCGACCTCGGGCACCACGCCGCCGTAGCGGGCGTGCTCGTCCATCGAGCTGGCGATCACGTTGGCGAGCAGGGTCGAACCGCGCACGATCCCGATGCCGGTCTCGTCGCACGAGGTCTCGATGCCGAGCACCACGGGTCCGTCCGTCATGCGGATGCCTCCTCCTCGGTGAACGCGGGCCCGGTCGCGGGCACCGGCGCCTTCATCACGACGGCGTCCACACCGTCGGGTTGGTAGTACTTCGGCCGCACCGCGATGTCCTCGAAGCCGAGCGAGAGGTACAGCCCGTGCGCCACGGGGTTGTCGGCGCGCACCTCGAGGAACACGCTGCGGGCGCCGCGCCGGCCGGCCTCGGCGAGCAGCCGGTTCATCAGCTGACGGCCGAGTCCGCGCCCTCGCGAGCGCTCCGTCACGGCGATGGTCTGGATGTCGGCGTCGGTGGCGCCTCTCGGGCAGAGCAGACCCGCATAACCCTGCAGAGCATCCGGATGCTCGGCGTCGAAGCCCACGAGGTAGTAGCACTCGGGATGCTCGATCTCTCGCCGCATCGACTCGCGCGACCAGGCATCCGTGGTGAACGACGACTCCTCGAGCTGCATGATCGCATCGAGGTCACCGACGCCCGCGCGCCGCAGCTGCCAGCTCACGGGGTGACCCGCTTGCGCGCGCCGGGCACGGTCACGTCGGGCGAGCGCAGGTAGAGCGGTTCGGTGAACTCCGGCACCGCGGCGGCCCCGCCGCGCAGGGTGGCGAGGCGCCCGAGGGCCCCCGCGCTCACCTGGGTGGCGTCGATCCGCTCGAACTCGGGGTAGGGCACCTCGTCGGGCTTGCACAGTGCGGGCCCGTCGCTGCGCGCGATGCCCTCCTCGTCGAGGTCGTAGCTCGACCAGTACACCTCGCGGCGACGGGCATCCGTCACCACCAGCAGAGGCCCGCGGAGGCCGGCCGACCACTCGTCGAGCGCGACGGCGTCGTGGCTGACCATCGGGATCAGCGGGCGTCCGATCCCCCAGGCGAACGCGCGGGCGGCGGCGATACCCACGCGCAGGCCCGTGAACGGTCCGGGCCCGAGCCCGGTCACGACGGCGTCGATCCCGGATGCCGCGACCCCCGACTCCTCCAGCACGCCCGCGATCATCTCGCCGATCACCTCGGCGTGCCGCATGGTGTCGTCGGTGGAGCGCTCGGCGAGCACGAGGTCGCCGTCCACGACGGCCACGGATGTTCCGGCAGAGGTGTCGAGGGCGAGAAGCACCCTCCGAGCCTAACGCCGCGTGCTCAGCTCCAGCGCGGGCCGACGCCGGTGATGCGCACCTGGCGGGGTTCCACGGGTTCGATGGAGGCGTCGTCGATGCCGGCATCCGGCGCTTCGCCCGCGCCGTGCGGGCGGTCGATCTCGATCGAGAGGTAGGACTCGGTGAGCACCTCGATCAGCCCGGCGCCCCACTCGGCCACCACCACCGAGCGCGCGAAGTCGATGTCGAGGTCGTCGAGCTCGAGGGCGCTGCCCAGCCGGTACGCGTCGACGTGCACGAGTGCCGGTCCGCCCACGAGCGACGGATGCGTGCGTGCCAGCACGAAGGTGGGGCTCGTCACCGGGCCCCGCACCTGCAGCCCTTCGCCGAGACCGCGGGTGAAGGTGGTCTTGCCGGCACCCAGGTCGCCCGTCAGCAGCACGACGTCCCCGGCGCGCAGCAGCGACGCGACCCGGATGCCGAAGGCGTGCATGGCCGCCGGATCCGCGATCTCGAGCGCCGGTCCGAGGTCCGCCAGCGCCTCGGCGCCCGGCATCCGCTCGCTCATCGCAGCGCCCCGACCATCGCGGCCCCGGCCATCGTCCGCTCGTTCATCGCCCCGGCTCGCCGAGGTACACCCGTGGTACGCGAGGCCCCACCCGGGCCACGATCTCGTCGCCGATGGTCTCGGCCCAGCCGGCCCACTCCTCAGCGGTCGGCTCGCCGCGGTCGCCCTCGCCGAACACCACCACCTCGTCGCCGGCGGCCACCGGATGCTCGCCCACGTCCACCACGAACTGGTCCATCGCGATCCGCCCGGCGATCGGATGCCGCCGGCCGCCGATCCACACCTCGGCCCGGCCGGAGGCGATCCGCGGGATGCCGTCGGCGTACCCGAGTGGCACCAGCGCGAGCGTGCTCTCGGCCTCGGTGCGGTAGGTCAGTCCGTACGAGATGCCGTGCCCGGCCGGCACGCGCTTGGTCGACGCGACCCTGGCCCGCAGGGTCATCACGGGCCGCAGGCCCAGATCCCGCGCCGACTGGTCGTCGAAGGGCGAGATGCCGTAGGCGGCGATGCCGAAGCGCACCAGGTCGAGGCGGGCCTCGGGCATCCGGATACCGGCCGAACTCGCGGCCAGGTGGCGCACGGGGAAGTGGGCGCCGAGCCCCTCCCCCACCTCGATGGCGCGCTGCAGCCGGCCGAGGGCGGTCGCGTCGTCGCCGGGCGAAGCGTCGGCGAGGTGCGACCAGGCCGCGTGCAGCCGCACCGCGCCCGCCCGGTCTAGCTCGACCGCGCGCGACACGAGCGCCGGCCAGTCCGCTTCGGTGGCGCCGTTCCGGCTGAGGCCGGTGTCCACCTTGAGGTGCACGCGGGGCGCGTTCGATGCGCCGGCAGCCGCGATGGCGTCCAGCTGCCAGGCCGCCGAGATCCCGAGGTCGATGTCGGCCTGCGCGGCTTCCGCGAACAGGGCATCCGGGTCGTGCATCCAGGCGAAGATCGGTGCGGTGATGCCCGCTTCGCGCAGCACGAGGGCGGCCGGGATGTCGAGCACGGCGAGCGAGGTGGCGCCGGCCTCGAGCGCAGCCCGGGCCAGCGGCACCATCCCGTGCCCGTAGGCGTCGGCCTTCACCGCGAGCATCGTCTCGGCCGGCCGGGCGATCGCGGCCAGAGTGCGCACGTTGTGCCGGAAGGCGTCGAGATCGATCACGGCCTCGCGGTCGGGCGCGGCTCCCCTCGACACGTCGATCAGGGCCTCGCGATCGGGCGCGGCTCCCCTCGACACGTCGCCCGCGCCACCCGCTGTGCCGGTCGCCGTGCCATCCGCGCGGCCGCCCACGCCGGTCTCTGCCGAGCCGCTCATCCGTACACCCGTTCCACGCGCCGGCCGAGCCGCGTCACGATCTCGTAGTTGATGGTCGCCGCCGCCTCGGCCCAGTCATCGGCGCTCGGCTCGCCATCCATCCGGTCCCCGAACAGCACCACGCGGTCGCCCACCGAGGCCTGCAACGACCCGAGGTCGACCACGAACTGGTCCATGGCCACGCGGCCGACGATCGGATGCACCGACCCGCCGACCCACACACTCCCCCGGTTCGACACGTGCCGCGGAATCCCGTCGGCGTACCCGAGAGGCACCAGCCCAAGCCAGGAGTCGCGCGGCGCGTGATACGTGTAGCCGTACGAAACGCCGGTGCCCGCCGTCACCCGCTTCACCGAGATCAGCCGGCTCTCCACGCGCATCGCGGGGCGGAGGCCGAGCGCGGCCGAGTCGGCGTCGTCGAACGGCGAGAGTCCGTACGATCCGATCCCCAGGCGCACCAGGTCGAGCCTCGTCTGCGGCAGCCGCAGGGCCCCGGCTGTCGAGGCGAGGTGCCGGATCGAGGGCTCGAGCCCGAGCGAGCGGGCGAGCGCCTCGGCCTCGCCGAAGGCCGCCAGCTGAGCGCGGTCTTCGCTCTCGTCGGCATTCGAGAGGTGACTGAAGAGTCCTTCGACGACCATCAGTCCGGCGACCTCGGCCTCGCGCGCCGCACGGAACACGGTCTCCCAGTCGGCGCGCTGCAGCCCGTTGCGGCCGAGCCCGGTGTCGACCTTGAGGTGCACGCGGGCCGGCCGCGCCGGCGTACCGGCGTCCGCGGCTCGCGACAGCTGCCGGGCGGTGCTGATCCCGAGGGTGACGTCCTGCGACACCGCCTGCTCGAACGACGGATCCGACCCGTGCAGCCAGGCCAGAATCGGCGCCTCGATGCCCGCGGCCCGCAGCGCGAGCGCCTCGTCGACGTCGGCGACGCCCAGCCAGGTCGCCCCGGCCGCCAGTCCGGCACGAGCCGCTTGTTCGGCCCCGTGACCGTATCCGTTCGCCTTGACGACCATCATCACGGCCGCCGGCGACACCAGCGAGGCCACGTGCGCCACGTTGCCGGCGATCGCTCCGAGGTCGACGTGTGCCCGGCGCAGCGCCGGGACGGGAACGGATGCTGCGGCCGGCTCCGGCGCGGGAACGGATGCTGCACGCACCACGCCCTCCCCGCTCACGCCGCGTCTCCTTCCGCCACCACGAACGCGAGCGCGTTGCCGCCGTCGTGGCTCATGCTGAGGTGCACGCGGGTCGCCCCGATCTCCTCGAGCGCCGCGGCCACGCCGCCCGACACGGCGAACGCCGGGTTCCGCTGCTCGTCGGAGACGATCCGCATGTCGTGCCACCGGAACTCGGTCGAGTGCCCGACGGCTTTGATCAGCGCTTCTTTGGCGGCGAATCGAGCCGCCAGGGAGCGCACGGGCAGCTCGCGTTCGCCCTCAGCGAACAAGCGTTCGCGCAGCTTCGGCGTCCTCGCCAGAGAACGCTCGAAGCGGGCCACGTCGACGAAGTCGACCCCGACACCGACGATCACGACGGCCTACTCGACCGTGACCGACTTCGCCAGGTTCCGCGGCTGGTCGACGTCCAGACCCTTGGCGGTCGCGAGCTCCATGGCGAACAGCTGCAGCGGGATGACGGTCAGCAGCGGCTCGAACAGCGGCGCGGCGAGCGGGATGCGGATGACCTCGTCGGCGAACGGCAGCACCGCCACGTCGCCCTCTTCGGCGATGGCGAGGATGCGCGCCCCACGAGCGCGGATCTCCTGGATGTTCGACACCACCTTGGCGTGCAGCGAGTTCGGGTCGCGCGGCGACGGCACCACCACGAACACCGGCTGACCCGGCTCGATCAGCGCGATCGGCCCGTGCTTCAGCTCGCCGGCGGCGAAGCCCTCGGCGTGGATGTACGCGAGCTCCTTGAGCTTCAGCGCGCCCTCGAGGGCCACCGGGTAGCCCACATGGCGGCCGAGGAACAGGATGGCGCGGCTGTCCGACATCCACTTCGCCAGCTGCGTGATCTCGGCGCCGCTCTTCAGCACCTTGGCGATCTTGTTCGGGATGGTCTGCAGTTCGGCCAGCTGCGCGGCTCCGGATGCCGCATCCAGCGTTCCGCGAACCCGCGCGAGATGCAGTCCGAACAGGTACAGCGCGGTGATCTGCGCCACGAACGCCTTGGTGGAGGCGACGGCCACCTCGGGGCCGGCGTGCGTGTACACCACGGCATCCGATTCCCGCGCGATCGTGGCGCCCTGGGTGTTGCAGATCGACAGCGTGCGGGCGCCGTTGGCGATGGCGTACTTGACGGCCATCAGGGTGTCCATGGTCTCGCCCGACTGGCTGATCGACACCACGAGCGTGCGGTCGGAGAGCACCGGCTCGCGGTAGCGGAACTCGTGCGAGAGCTCGACCTCCACCGGGATCCGCGCCCATTTCTCGATGGCGTACTTGCCGAGCATCCCGGAGTAGGCGGCGGTGCCGCAGCCGATGATCACGATGCGGTCGATGCCGGTGAGCACCTCGTCGAGCCCTTCGAGCTCGGGAAGGACGACCTGGCCGTCGACGCTGCGGCCGAGGATCGTGTTCGCCACGGCCTCCGGCTCCTCGCTGATCTCCTTGGCCATGAAGCTGCTCCAGCCACCCTTCTCGGCGGCGGAGGCATCCCACGACACCTCGAACTCCTGCGCGCCCACCTCGGCGCCGTCGAAGTCGGTGACGCTCACCGAGTCGGGGGTGATGATCACGATCTGGTCCTGGCCGATGGCCACGGCGCGGTGCGTGTGCTCCACGAAGGCCGCCACGTCCGAGCCGAGGAAGTTCTCGCCCTCGCCGAGCCCGATCACCAGCGGCGAGTTGCGGCGGGCGCCCACCACGACGCCGGGCTCGTCCTGGTGCAGAGCGAGCAGCGTGAAGGCGCCCTCGAGGCGCGAGACCACGCGGCCGAGAGCGGCGGGCAGGCCGTCGCCCTGCTCGTATTCCCGGCCGAGCATCTTCGCGGCCACCTCGGTGTCGGTCTCGCTGTCGAAGGCGAAGCCGTCGTCGAGCAGTTCCTGCTTGAGGGTGGCGAAGTTCTCGATGATTCCGTTGTGGATGAGCGCGATGCGCCCGTCGGCGGAGAGGTGCGGATGCGCGTTGCCGTCGGTGGGGCCGCCGTGCGTCGCCCAGCGGGTGTGCCCGATACCGGTCTGGCCGTCGGCCATGGGCCGGGCCTCGAGGTCGTCGGCCAGCACGGCGAGCTTGCCGGCGCGCTTACGGGTGGAGAGCGTTCCGTCGGTGCCGATCACGGCCACGCCGGCGGAGTCGTAACCGCGGTATTCGAGTCGGCGCAGCCCGCCGAGGAGCACCTCGAGACTGCTGTTGTTGCCGACGTATCCCACGATTCCACACATGCCAGCGAGTTTAGCCGAGCGGCAGCGAGGCAAGCTGATAGCACCGCGCCGAGCGGCAGCGGGGCAACCTGATAGGCACGGCGTCGGGCGGGCGTCCCGCTTTCGGGCAGAATGGATGTCCTATGCCCGATTCCGCTTCCACGAACGGTTTCGCGCAGTTCAGCCCGTTCACCGAGTTCGACCGGGCGCACTGGGCGGCCCTCGCGCCGTCGACCCCGCATCCGCTCTCCGAGACCGAGATCGTGCAGCTGCGCGGCCTCACCGATCCGCTCAACCTGCACGAGGTGGACGAGGTCTACCTCCCGCTGGCCCGCCTGATCAACCTCTACGCCACCAGCGCCAAGCAGTTGCATCGCTCCACCACCGACTTCCTCGGCGAAACCTCGAACAGCACGCCCTTCGTCATCGGCATCGCCGGCTCGGTGGCCGTCGGCAAGTCCACCACGGCGCGCCTGTTGCGTGAGCTCCTGGCGCGCTGGTCGGACACGCCCCGGGTCGAGCTGGTCACGACCGACGGCTTCCTGCTCCCCAACCGCGAGCTCGAGCGCCGTGGCCTGATGCAGCGCAAGGGTTTCCCCGAGTCGTACGACCGGCGGGCGCTGTTGCGCTTCGTCAGTGCCATCAAGAGCGGCAACCCCGAGGTGCGGGCGCCGTTCTACTCGCATCTCAGCTACGACATCGTGCCCGAGGCGCAGATCGTGGTGCGCCAGCCCGACATCCTGATCGTCGAAGGGCTGAACGTGCTGCAGCCGCCCTCGGCGAACCGTCTGGCGGTGAGCGACCTGTTCGACTTCTCGATCTACGTGGATGCACGCACCAGCGACATCGCGAGCTGGTACGAGACCCGCTTCCTGGCCCTGCAGCAGGGCGCGTTCGCGAATCCGAAGTCCTACTTCCACCGCTATTCGAGCCTGTCCGAGACCGAGGCCCGCGAGACCGCGAGCAGCATCTGGTCGTCCATCAACCTGCCGAACCTGATGGAGAACATCCGCCCCACCCGCTCGCGCGCCACCCTCGTGCTTCGCAAGGGCGCCGACCACAAGGTCAACAAGGTCCTGCTCCGCAAGCTCTGACCCTCTCGCGAGGGCGAACGGGTCAGATCGCCTGTTCGACTCCGGTCGAGAGGCGCTGGCGCACCACTTCGGCGAGTGACTCCGCGATGCGGTCGGCGGTGGCCTGGTCGCCGGCCTCCACCATCACGCGCACGAGCGGCTCGGTGCCGGAGGGGCGCAGCAGCACGCGACCGGTCTCGCCCAGGTCGGCCTCGGCCTCGGCCACGGCCTCCGCGAGCACGCGGTCGCTCGCAACGCCGTCGCGGTTCACTCCGCGCACGTTCACGAGCGTCTGCGGATACACCTTCATCACCGAGGCGAGCTCGGCGAGCGACTTCTTGGTGGCGGCCATGTGGCTCACCAGCTGCAGACCGGTCAGGATGCCGTCACCGGTCGTGGCGTGATCGGCGAAGATGATGTGCCCCGACTGCTCGCCGCCGAGGCTCAGGTTCTTCTCGTTGATGGCCTCGAGCACGTACCGGTCGCCGACCTTGGTCTCGAGCATCGCGATGCCGTGCTGGGCCATCGCCACTTTGAGCCCGAGGTTCGACATCACGGTCGCCACGAGGGTGTTCTCGCGCAGCAGACCGCGCTCGGACTGGGCCAGGGCCAGGATGGCCATGATCTGGTCGCCGTCGATCACCCGGCCGGCCGCGTCGACCGCGAGGCATCGGTCGGCGTCGCCGTCGTGCGCGATGCCTACGTCGGCGCCCGCCGCGATCACGGCGTCGGCCAGCTGACCGAGGTGCGTCGAGCCGACCCCGTCGTTGATGTTCATGCCGTCGGGATCGTTGCCGATCACCGTGATCCGGGCGCCCGCCTGGCTGAACGCCTCGGGCGAGACGCCGGCCGCCGCGCCGTGGGCGCAGTCGAGCACCACGTGGAGCCCGTCGAGGCGGTGGGGCAAGGTCGTCAAAAGATGCACGACATAGCGGTCTTCGGCATCCGCGAACCGCCTGATGCGGCCGATCCCGCCACCCAGGGGGGCGAGCTGCGGATGCTCGAGTGCGGCCTCGATGCCGATCTCGGTCTCGTCGGGCAGCTTCTTGCCGCCGGCGGCGAAGAATTTGATGCCGTTGTCGGGCGCGGGATTGTGCGAGGCGGAGATCACCACGCCGAAGTCCGCGCCGATGTCGGCGATCAGAAAAGCGGCGGCCGGGGTCGGCAGCACTCCGGCGTCGAGAACGTCGACGCCGGAGCTGGCGAAACCGGCCGAGACCGCGGCCGCGATGAAATCACCGGACTGCCGGGGGTCGCGGGCGACCACTGCGACCGGCCGGCGGCCGGCATCCCGGGCCGCTTGACCCAGCACGCGTGCACCGGCCTGCGCGATCCGAAGAGCGAGGTCGGCGGTGACGTCCTGGTTCGCGAGCCCACGCACCCCATCGGTGCCGAAAAGGCGAGCCATACGCTAAGCGTAGAGCCGAAGCGCGATCAGCGCTTCGAGAACTGCGACGCCTTACGGGCCTTCTTGAGACCGGCCTTCTTGCGTTCGATGACGCGGGCGTCACGGGTGAGGAAGCCGGCCTTCTTGAGCTGAGCGCGGTTGTTCTCGCGGTCGATCTCGTTCAGCGCACGGGCGATGGCGAGACGGAGCGCGCCGGCCTGACCCGAGGGGCCACCACCGGTGATCTTCGCGACCACGTCGTAGGAGCCGATCAGGTCGAGCACCTTGAAGGGGTCGGTGATCAGCTGCTGGTGCAGCTTGTTGGGGAAGTAGTGCTCGAACTCGCGGCCGTTCACCACGAGGGTGCCGGCGCCGGGAACGAGACGCACGCGGGCGATGGCCTGCTTGCGGCGGCCGACGGCTGCGCCGGACACGTTGAGGACGGCGCGGGGCGCGCGGGGCGCCTCTTCGGCCGGGGTTTCGGTGGAGTAGCTCTCGGGAGCCACGTCAATCTGGTCTGCGATCTTCGCCACGGTAGTGATAAGTCCTTTGTCTGAGTCTGCTGAATGAGCGCGGGACGCTACTGGGCGACCTGGTCGATGGTGTACGGGACGGGCTGCTGGGCAGCGTGCGGGTGCTCTCCGCCTGCGTAGACCTTCAGCTTGCGGAACTGGTCGCGACCGAGCGAGGTCTTCGGCAGCATGCCACGGATGGCCTTCTCGACGGCGCGCTCGGGGTTCTTCTCGAGCAGCTCGGCGTAGGTGACGGCGGTGAGGCCGCCCGGGTAACCCGAGTGGCGGTAGGCCTTCTTCTGCGCCAGCTTGGCGCCGGTGAGGGCCACCTTGTCGGCGTTGACGATGATGACGAAGTCACCCATGTCCATGTGCGGGGTGAAGGTGGCCTTGTTCTTGCCACGCAGGATGGTGGCGGCGTGGCTGGCCAGACGGCCGAGAACCACGTCGGTTGCATCGATGATGACCCAGCCGCGCTGAATTTCGCTGGCTTTCGGGGTGTAGGTACGCGTCACAGTAGTGCTGCTTTCTTGTTCGAGTGAGGAGTTCGTGAATCCCACTCCGGTGGGCATTCCCGCTCGGATCGAGAGGAACACAGCCGATGGAGGGCTCAACTACGGGCGACGCACAACATGGCGCGCACACCAAGGGTCAAGAATAGGCGATACCACCCGCGCGGTCAAATGAGCTCGCGACGCGCCCTTGTCTGCTCGGCCCGAAGCCGCAGCTCGCCATCGACCGGATAGCCCACTTCGGTGAGCACCAGCCCCTTCGCCGGCATCACCAGGAACTCCCCTGTGCGCTGCTGCGCGTCCCGCAGCCGCACGACGTCCTCGCCGTTCAAGGAGCCGTCGCCAACCGCCACGGTCGCCCCCACGAGGGAGCGCACCATGCTGTGGCAGAAGGCATCGGCCTCGAGCGACGCGATCAGCACGCCGTCCGCCTGTCGCCGCCAGGCGAACGAGCGGAGAGTGCGGATGGTGGTGGAATGCGGGCGGGGCTTGCAGAACGTGGCGTAGTCGTGCAGCCCCAGCAGGGCGCGAGCCGCCGAGTCCATGGCATCGACGTCGAGTTCGGTGGGATGCCGCACGGTGCGCCGACGCTCGAGCGGATCGTGCTCGGCCGCGGTGTCGGCCACCCGGTAGCGGTACCGCCGCCAGATCGCCGAGAACCGTGCGTCGAAGCCCTCGGGCGCCAGTTCGGAGGAGCGCACCACCACGTCGGAGTCGGCCCCGAGCACGCCGTTGATGCGCTGCCCGAGCAGTCGGGCGAGCTCGGCCTCGCCGATCCCCGCCGGCGCCCCCCGGCGTCGCAAGCTCCGCAGCTGATCCTCGGCCAGATCGACGTGGGCCACCTGCCCTGTGGCGTGCACACCGGCATCCGTGCGCCCGGCCACCCACAGCACGGGGTTCGGCGGATACCGGCGGAGGATGATCGCCATCGTCTCCTCCAGCACCCCCTGCACGGTGCGCAAACCGGGCTGCTTGGCCCACCCCGAGAAGTCGGTGCCGTCATAGGCGATGTCGAGACGGATCCGCCGCATCCCGCTCTCTTCGATCACATCGTCCATCTTAAAGCGAAGAGGGCCCCGACATCCTCGACGGATGCGGGGCCCTGCTCGTGCAGCGGGTGCTACTTGGTCTCCTCCGCGGGAGCCTCGTCAGCAGCCTCGGCCTCGGCGGGAGCCTCGGTCTCGGCGGTCTCGTCAGCGGCGGTCTCCTCGGCGGGAGTCTCCTCGACGACCTCGGCCTCGGGCTCGGCCTCGACGGGCGCCGCAGCGGCCGCAGGTGAAGCCTTGGTGGCCTTCTTCTTCGGGGTGACGGGCTCGAGCACGAGCTCGATCTGCACCATGGGGGCGTTGTCGCCCTTACGGAAGCCGAGCTTGGTGATGCGGGTGTAGCCGCCCTCGCGCTCGGCGACGAGCGGAGCGATCTCGGTGAAGAGCTCGTGCACGACGTTCTTGTCGCCGATCACGGCGAGCACCCGACGACGGGCGTGCAGGTCTCCGCGCTTGGCGAAGGTGATGAGACGCTCGGTCAGCGGACGCATCCGCTTGGCCTTGGTCTCGGTCGTCTTGATGCTCTTGTGCGTGAACAGGGCGGCAGCCAGGTTGGCGAGGAGCAGGCGCTCGTGCGCCGGTCCGCCGCCGAGACGGGGTCCCTTGGTTGGCTTGGGCATTTCTTATCTCCAGATGTGAATCAGTTGTCGGTCAAGGCGATGCGAAGGGAGAACGTCTTAGACGTTCTCGTCGTCGTATCCGCCGTAGAAGTGGGCGCCGTCGAATCCGGGAACGGTGTCCTTCAGCGAGAGGCCGAGCTCCACGAGCTTGTCCTTCACCTCATCGACCGACTTCTGTCCGAAGTTGCGGATGTTCATGAGCTGCGTCTCCGAGAGGGCGACGAGCTCCGAGACCGTGTTGATGCCCTCGCGCTTGAGGCAGTTGTACGAGCGCACGGACAGGTCGAGGTCCTCGATCGGAACCGAGAGCTCGCTCGAGAGGACGGCGTCGACCGGCGCGGGGCCGATCTCGATGCCCTCGGCAGCGGAGTTGAGCTCGCGGGCCAGACCGAACAGCTCGGTCAGGGTGCGACCGGCCGAGGCGATGGCGTCGCGCGGCGTGATGGCCGGCTTCGTCTCCACATCGACGACCAGGCGGTCGAAGTCGGTGCGCTCACCGGCACGAGTCGCCTCGACGCGGTAGGTGACCTTCAGCACGGGCGAGTAGATCGAGTCGATCGGGATCTGACCGGCCTCGGAGAACTCGCTGCGGTTCTGCGTCGCCGAGACGTAGCCGCGGCCGCGCTCGATGATCAGCTCGAGCTCGAACTTCGCCTTGTCGTTCAGGGTGGCGATGACGAGGTCGGGGTTGTGGATCTCGACACCGGCCGGAGCCGAGATGTCGGCCGCGGTGACCTCGCCCGAGGCGTGCTTGCGCAGGTAGGCGGTGATCGGCTCGTCGTGCTCGCTGGAGACGACGAGGCCCTTCACGTTCAGGATGATCTCGGTGACGTCTTCCTTCACACCGGGGATCGTCGAGAACTCGTGCAGCACGCCGTCCAGGCGGATGCTGGTGACAGCGGCGCCGGGGATCGAGGAGAGCAGGGTGCGGCGGAGGGAGTTTCCGAGGGTGTAGCCGAAGCCGGGCTCCAGCGGCTCGATGACGAACCGCGAGCGGAACTCCGAGATGTTCTCCTCGGTGAGGGTGGGGCGCTGTGCAATGAGCACTGTTATTCCTTTCGGCTGAGTGTCCGCTATATGACACTCACGTGACGAGGTATTGAGTTGTGAAGAAACCAGATCACCGGCAGAGCGCGCAGAACGCGCCCTGCCGGTTGTTCAGTGCTGAAAGGTGATCGTCACACGCGGCGACGCTTGGGCGGGCGGCATCCGTTGTGCGCCTGCGGGGTCACGTCGTTGATCGAACCGACCTCGAGGCCGGCGGCCTGGAGCGAGCGGATCGCGGTCTCGCGGCCGGAGCCCGGTCCCTTGACGAACACGTCGACCTTCTTCATGCCGTGCTCCTGAGCCTGGCGCGCGGCCGACTCGGCAGCGAGCTGCGCGGCGAACGGGGTCGACTTGCGCGAGCCCTTGAAGCCGACGCCACCCGAGGAGGCCCAGCTGATGACGGCACCGGTGGTGTCGGTGATCGACACGATGGTGTTGTTGAAGGTCGACTTGATGTGGGCCTGGCCCACGGCGACGTTCTTCTTCTCTTTCTTGCGCGGCTTGCGAACGGCCGACTTGGGGGTTGCCATATGTATCTCCTGGAATCCTGGTCAGTCGGCGCGCTTAGCGGCCGGCCTTCTTCTTGCCGGCGACGGTGCGCTTCGGGCCCTTGCGGGTACGAGCGTTGGTCTTGGTGCGCTGACCGCGGACCGGGAGGCCCTTGCGGTGACGGACGCCCTCGTAGGAGCCGATCTCGACCTTGCGGCGGATGTCGGCGGCGACCTCACGGCGGAGGTCACCCTCCACCTTGTAGTTGCCCTCGATGTAGTCACGGAGAGCGACGAGCTGGTCGTCGCTCAGATCCTTGACGCGGATGTCTCCGCTGATCTCGGTGTCGGCGAGGGTCTTCAGCGCACGCGTGCGGCCGACCCCGTAGATGTACGTGAGGGCAACTTCCACGCGCTTGTCGCGGGGAATGTCAACTCCTGCTAGACGTGCCATTGTGGCTATCTCCTGTTGATGAGTGGAGGTCTGTGACAGTGAATGTGCTCCGGCCTCCGACCGAAGGTGTCCACCGCCCGGCTCTCACCGGGCGGCTTCTGACACTGCCATTTTTCTGAACCTGCCTGAGCTGGAGAGCTCGGGCCGGGTAGTTCTAGCCCTGACGCTGCTTGTGGCGCGGGTTGCTCTTGCAGATGACCATCACGTTGCCGTTGCGGCGGATGACACGGCAGTGCTCGCAGATGGGCTTGACGCTGGGGTTGACCTTCATGTTGTTATCTTTCTTCGCTGTCCTCGTACCTCGCGGGATGCCGCGGGGCCGTTACTTTCCAGCACAGCCGACGGATCGGGGTCTACTTGTAGCGGTAGACGATCCGGCCACGGGTGAGGTCGTAGGGGCTGAGCTCCACGATCACGCGGTCCTCGGGGAGGATGCGGATGTAGTGCTGACGCATCTTGCCCGAGATATGGGCAAGAACCTTGTGCCCGTTCGTCAACTCCACCCGGAACATCGCGTTCGGGAGAGCTTCGACGACTGCGCCTTCGATCTCGATTACACCGTCTTTTTTGGCCATAGCCTCACTGTCACTCAAGTAGTCTGTGCTGGTCGTGCGGAGAATCGGCACCCGAAAAAAGGGCCGAAAACACCAAAGATCGAGCTTACGCTAAGAAACGCCCGGGCGCAATCAGAGGAATGCGTCCACGGATCGTATAGTGCCCACCAGGTCGCCGAAGAGCGGATGCGAAGGCTCGATGCCGCAGGCCTGTTCCGCGAACTGCTCGGGCGTGAGGGTGGTCAGCAGCTCGCGCAGCTCGGCGCTCTGCGGGTCGCTCGGCGCATCGAAGCGCAGGGCGGCGCGCACGGCACGCAACAGTGCGGTGGTCGGCAGTCCGCGCTCGGCCAGCTCGGCGGCCGGCCCGATGAAGCGCTCGTGGCGGCTGATCTTGCGCAGCGGCTGGCGACCCACACGTTCAGGGGTGTCGGTGAGGTACGGGTTGGCGAAGCGCTCGAGGTTCTTCTCGAGGTAGGCCTCCTGGGTGGCCGGGTCGAACTCGTGCTTGGCCACGAGCAGCGCCTTGGTCTCTTGGAGAACGGCCTTCACCTCGGCGAACACCTCGGGGATGGCCAGCGCCTCCGCCAGCGTGGAGGCGCCCTCGACCCAGCCGTGGTAGGCCACCGTGGCGTGGCCGGTGTTGACCGTGAAGAGCTTGCGCTCGATGAACGGGGCGAGGTCGGGCACGAAGTGCGCGAGCGGGATGTCGGGGGTCGAACCCCCGAAGGGTCCCTCCTCGATCGCCCACTCGAAGAACACCTCGACCGTCACGTCGAGCCCCGCATCCGGAGCCTGGCCGGGAACGATGCGGTCGACCGCCGTGTTGGCGAACACGGCCTTGGCCAGCGCGGGCGACGCCTCACCGAGGCGCCCGACGATCTCGCCCTTCAGCACGTCGGTGGCGTTGATGGCGTTCTCGCAGGCCATCACCTGCAGGGGCGGCAGGGCCGCGTCGCGCGCTTCGAGCGCACGGGCGATCACGGGGGCCACGAACTTCAAGATGTTCGGGCCCACCGCGGTCGTCACGATCTCGGCCGAGGCGATCTCCGCCACGACCGCATCCTCGTCGCTGCCGCTGTTGAGAGCGCGGTAGCCGGTGACCGTGGTGGTGGAGGCACCCTCCCCCACCGCGTGCACCTGGTAGCTGGTCGAGGCGGCGAGCGCGTCGATCAGCTCGGCGTTCACATCGGCGAAGACCACCTCGTAGCCGGCCTCGTGCAGGATGAGCCCCACGAACCCGCGGCCGATGTTGCCCGCGCCGAAATGAACTGCCTTCATGATGAACCGCCTAAGGATTGGAGCCGATTGCTATTCGTTGACGTCGCCGAGGATCTCGAGGATCTCGTCGGCGTCGGTGGCCGCGAGCAGCTTCGCCACGTCGTCGTCGTCGCTGAAGACGATGGCGATCTTGGTGAGGATGTCCATGTGGCCGCCGTCCTTGCCGGCGATGCCCACCACGAAGCGCACCTCTTCGCCGCCCCAGTCCAGGGCCTCGTCGTACCGCACGAACGAGAGCGCGGAGCCGAGGATCGTGTCCTTGCCCTCGTTCGTGCCGTGCGGGATGGCGAGGAGATTGCCCATGTACGTCGAGACCGTCTCTTCGCGCTGGAGCATGTAGTCGAGGTACCCGGCCTCGACCGCTCCGGCGGCGATCAGGATGTCGGCGGCCTCGCGGATCGCCTCCTCCTTGCTGCGAGCGGTTCCGCTGATGCGGATCTGCGACGGTTCCAGAACGGCCATGGGCTTCTCCTCTATCCGGTGTGTCCGATTATCCAGTTGGTCCGACGATGGCGCCTACTCGGCGGCGTGCTGTTCCTTCAGCTTCTCGACGACTTCTTCGTAGCGGGGGCTGTTCATGAAGTTGTCGACCGACACGTGCTCGGCGCTGGGGGTGCGCTCCTGGGCACGCGGCGTCAGCTCGCGCTGCGTGATCACGAGATCGACATCGTCCTCGAGGTTCGCGATGGACTTGTTGACCACCGTGACGCCTTCGATGCCGGCCTTCTTGATCTTATTCCGCAGCACCGACGCACCCATGGCACTGGATCCCATTCCGGCGTCGCAGGCGAACACGATGTTCTTGATCGGACGGGTGTCGGTCAGCAGCGAGGTCTCCTCGGCCACGGTCTCGGCGTCGCCGGCGGGAACGCCCTGCGATCCGAGCGTGCCGAGCACCGAGCTCTCCTTGCCCTTGTTGGCCGTCGTCTGTGCGATCGCACTCGAGAGGTCACCCGTCTCGCCACGGGCGAGGTCGCGCGTACGGCTGGCCCGCAGGATGACGGAGCAGACGAGGAACGAGGTCGTCGCGGCCAGGAGCACGGAGAGCAGAACTCCCACGTAGCTGTCGGGCGCCGTCTGGATCAGCACGGCGATGATGCTGCCGGGCGAGGCCGGTGCACGCAGACCCGAGTTGAACAGCACGTTGGTGGCCACACCCACGGCACCACCGGCGATGGCCGCCAGGATCGTCAGG
This sequence comes from Herbiconiux sp., assembly GCF_023264855.1. GTDB lineage: Bacteria > Actinomycetota > Actinomycetes > Actinomycetales > Microbacteriaceae > Herbiconiux. The sequence goes on from NZ_JAHFUW010000059.1 coordinate 18,031, forward strand.
GGCTTGGACAGCACGTAGGGGAAGTAGATCTCGTGGATGCCGCCGAAGAACTGGATGATGATCGCACCGGGAGCGCTGGCACGGGCCAGCCCGATTCCGAAGATCGCGAACGCGAGCAGGATGCCGAGGCCCGGGCCGGGGTTCGCCTCGATCAGGAACAGGATCGACTTGCCCTGTTCCGCCACCTGCTGCACGCCCAGCGGGGTGAACACACCGTGGTTGATGGCGTTGTTCAGGAACAGCACCTTGCCGGGCTCCACCAGGATCGAGGCCAACGGCAACAGCCCCAGGGTGACGAGCCAGTTGACGGCGCCCTCGAGAGCCTTGGAGAGTCCCTCGATCACCGGGGCGATCCCGAAGAATCCGGCGACCGCCAGGATGAAGCCGAGGATGCCGGCCGAGAAGTTGTCGACGAGCATCTCGAAACCGGCCCGGATCTTGCCGGCCCAGATGCTGTCGATCTTCTTCATCAGCCACGCGGCGAGCGGGCCCATGATCATGGCGCCGATGAACATCGGCACCGAGGCGCCGACGATCACACCCATGGTGGCGATCGTGCCGACGACGCCACCGCGTGCGCCGTAGACCATACGGCCACCGGTGTTCGCGATCAGCAGCGGCAGCAGGTAGGTGATCATCGGGCCGACCAGCCCCACGTACTGCGGGAAGGTCGTGCCGTCGTCCGCCTGCGCCAGCGAGGTCGCTGCGCCCTGCCAGCCGATGATGTCGGCGTTGCCGAAGCCGCCGAGGATGCCGTTCGGCAGCCAGCCGGTGGCGATGAAGAGGCTTGTGATCAGGCCCCAGGCGATGAACGCCGGGATGTTCGGCATGACCATGCCGCTGAGGAAGGTGCCGAAGCGCTGCACGCGGACGCGTGCACCACCTCCGGCGGCCTTGGTTTCTGACGTCGTTGTCATGACGGCTTCTCCGTTTTCTGTGATGGTCGGGTGGTGCTGGGGGTTGGGGGTGTGTCAGCCGGCCGCGGCGGCCGTGGTGACGGCGCCGCGCGCTTCGACGGCGCTGTTCGCCGACAGCGCGAGCTCAGCGAAGTGCTTCGCCTCGTCGAGCGTGAAGCGGGCCAGCTCGGCGCGCACGTCGGCCAGGGCCGACGGTGACATCGAGAGGGTGGTTGCGCCGAGGCCGACGAGCACGACGGCCAGCAGCGGGTCTGCTGCGGCCTCGCCGCAGATGCCGACGGGCTTGCCGAGAGCCTGGCCGGCCTTGCCGACCTCGCCCACGAGCTTCAGCACCGCGGGGTGCCACGGGTCTTGGAACGACGCCACCGAGCCCAGCAGCCGGTCGGCCGCGAGGGTGTACTGGGTGAGGTCGTTGGTGCCGATCGACGCGAAGTCGGCATCGGCGAGGATGCGGTCGGCCAGCAGCGCCGACGAGGGCACCTCCACCATGACGCCGGCGGTCTTCAGCCCCACCTCGCGGGCGAGGGCGGTGAAGTAGCGGGTCTCCTCCACGGTCGAGACCATCGGGGCCATCACCCACACCTCGGCATCGGTCTCGGCGTCGGCCGCCGCGAGGGCGGCGAGCTGGTCGCGCAGGATCGGCTCGTTCGCCCGCAGGGCCCGAAGGCCGCGCAGGCCGAGTGCGGGGTTCTCCTCGGCGGCGTCGTTCAGGAAGCTGAGCGGCTTGTCCGCCCCGGCATCCAGAGCACGCACGACGACCTTCTTGCCGCTGAACGCCTGCAGCAGACGCACGTACTGCGCCTTCTGCTCCTCGACGGTGGGAGCGCTGGTGGAGTCGAGAAAGAGGAACTCGGTGCGGAAGAGGCCGACGCCCTCGGCGCCCTTGGCGATCGCGTCTTCGGCGCCGTCGGCCGAGCCGAGGTTCGCCAGCAGCGGCACGGGGGTGCCGTCGGCGAGAGCGCCGGGCCCGGTGGCGGAGTTGCGCGCGTTCTTCAGCTGCTCGGCGCGCTCGTGCGCACCGGAACGCTCCTCCGCGCTCGGCGACACGGTCACGGTGCTGCCGGCAGCATCCACGATCACCTCGGTGCCGTCGCTCAGCGCGAGCGCGTTGGCCACGCCGACGATCGCCACGATCGACTTCTCGCGGGCCAGGATGGCAGTGTGCGAGGTGGGCCCGCCGTCACTGGTCACCAGCGCGAGCACCTTGTCGAGGTCGAGCAGCGCGGTGTCGGCGGGGGCGAGGTCACGGGCGACCAGCACGAAGGGATGGTCGGGGTCGGGCACGCCGGGAGCCGGTACGCCGCGAAGGTGCGCGACGACCCGCTGCGAGACGTCGTCGAGGTCGGTGGCGCGCTCTCCCATGTAGCCGCCCATGCTCAGCAGCAGATCGCGGAAGGCGGCGAAGGCTTCGAACACGGCACGCTCGGCGGTCTTGCCGGTGTCGATCCGCACGCCCACGTCGTCGATCAGCGTCGGGTCCTCCGCCATGAAGGCCTGAGCCTCGAGCACGTCCTTGGCCGAACCGCCGGCCCGCTCGCCGCGATGACGGATGATGGCCGCAGTGGCCGCGAGGGAGGCGCGGGCGCGTTCCTTCTCGGCGTCGGGGGTGAGGGTGCTGGCGGTGTCGTCGGGCTCGGGCAGCGGGTCGGGCATCCGGAGCACGGGGCCCACGGCCACGCCGCGGCCGATGCCGGTGCCGTGCAGCTGGGTCGTCACCTCGGCGCCCATCAGGCGGCGTCCAGGTCGGAGCCGAGCAGTGCGACGAGCTCGTCGAGCAGAGCGTCGGCCGAGGGTGCCTCGGACGTGAGGCTGACGGTGTCGCCGTGCTCGATGCCGAGCGAGATCACGCCCAGGATGCTGGCGGCGTTCACCGCGGCACCGCCGTCCTTCGAGATCTGCACCGGCAGACCCGACTTCGCCACGGCCTGCGTGAACAGGCTCGCGGGGCGGGCGTGCAGCCCGTGCTTGGACGCCATTTCGACGGTACGTTCGGCCATCTCGGTCACTCTCCTCTGATCGGCTCTGCCTTGAGCGATGTTCTCGATCCGCGCGATTCTGCGAGCAGCTCCGACACGAGGTCGGCCGCGGCTTCCGCTCCCTCCGGTCCGAACACGGTGTCCGGCAGCAGGGCGGCGCGCGCACCCACCCGTACGGCACGCGCGTTCAGCTCATCGAACTGCGTGTCCAGGTGGGGGCCGACCAACAGGATGCTCGTCGTCTCGAGCCGCTCGTCGAGATCCGGCTGCGCAGCCGCTTCGACGACCAGCTCCAGGTCGCGGGCCCGCAGGGCCTTGCGCAACCGCAACGCGAGGAAGGTACTGGATGCTCCTGCACCGCAGACGATCAGCACCGTATCCACACGCACGCCTCCTCGCGTCCTGTTCGATCGTGATCATCCTCAGCTACGGGCGCACCCGCTTCCAGCAGGATTGCTTCCTCACCCCCGGAAGCCTTTCTGAATGCCGACTAGGAATCCCTGTCCCGCCGTTGATTTCCCAGGATGCCGCGCGCTCGGCCTGGCCGGGTACGCTTGATCCGCAACAGCGTCGGAACCGTCGACGCCAGGGATGACGGGTGATGAGCGAGAAGTACGAACGGTTGCTGGAGTACCTGGCCGAATCCGACGAATGGATGACGGCCGGTCAGCTCGCGGATCGCCTCGGCGTCACCACGCGCAGCGTCCGCAGCTATGTCACCAGCGTCAAGACGGCCGCCAAGCCGCTCGACGTGATCGCCTCGTCCACCAGCGGCTACCGTCTGAACCGCGATGCCTATGCGTCGTTCGTCACCGAGCGGCGCTCGCGCGACTCCGAGCCGGGCAGCCCGCGCGAGCGGGTGCACTTCATCATCCGGCGACTCGGCGACTCCCCCGACGGCCTCGACGTGTACGAACTGGCCGCCGAACTGTTCGTCAGCGAGTCGACGGTCGAGGCCGACCTCCGCAAGGCGAAGCTGCTGATCGACGAGGCCGGCCTCGCCCTGGCCCGGCGAGGCAGCCTGGTGACGCTGGCCGGCAGCGAACTCAACCGGCGGCGGTTGCTCAGCCGCCTGTTCCGAGACGAGAGCGCGCAGGGCTTCCTCGACCTGGAGAACATCCAGCGCGAGTTCTCGTCCGAGAACCTCTCGGCCTTCAAGTCCGACCTGCTCGAGATGCTCGACGGCAACGGCTACTTCGTCAACGAGTACTCCATCAACAACGTGCTGCTGCACATCGCCATCGCCGTCGACCGGGTGGGCAAGCAGCTCTCGATCGAGCCGGCCGACGACCGCCCCGTCACCGATGTGGTGCGCGACATCTCCGCCCAGCTCGACGGCCTCATCCGCTCGCACTTCCACGCCACGCTCAGCGCTCGCGAACTCGCCTATCTCTCGGTGCTGCTCACCACCCGCGTACTCACCCCGGGTCACGACGAGTCGACCGAGAGCGTGGCGCTCAACTACCTCGACGACGACGATCTCGCCGCGATGCGCCGGATCGTGCGGCTGGCCAGCGACGAATACCTGGTCGACCTCGACGACGAGGACTTCATCGTGCGGCTCAGCCTGCACATCCGCAACCTGGTGGCACGGGCGCAGGAGAACTCCTACTCGCGCAACCCCATGACCCGCTCGATAAAGGGGTCGTTCCCGATGATCTACGAGCTGGCCGTGTTCATCGCGAGCCAGATCCAGCGCCGCGAGAACATCGTCATCAACGACGACGAGATCGCCTACATCGCCCTGCACGTGGGCTCGTACCTCGAACGGCAGAACCTGCGTGAAGAGCGGGTCACCTGCGCCATCGTGTGCCCGAACTACTACGACATGCACGTGATGCTGCGCAAGAAGCTCGAGGCCGAGCTCGGCTCGGAGCTGCAGATCGACGTGGTGATCACGCGCGCCGACGTCGACTGGGCGGCGCTGTCCTCCGACATCGTGGTCACGACGATCTCGGTGCCGACCGCGCGCGACAACGTCGTCGTCATCCAGCCCTTCCTCACCGAGGGCGACGTCGAGGCGATCCGCCGCACCATCAGTGCCGTGCGCCGGCACCGGCGACGCATGGAGATCAAAGACGAGCTCCTGCAGTACTTCGACGAGCGCCTGTTCTTCCGCGAGCTGCAGGCGCCCACCGAGGCGGCGATGATCCGTTCCCTGGGCGACGCCATGGTGCAGCTCGGCGTCATCGATCAGGCCTACGTCGAGGGTGCGATCGAACGCGAGCGGATGTCGTCGACGGCCTTCACCGACACCATCGCCGTCCCGCACGCCATGGCCATGAGCGCGTCACGCACGGCGATCGCGATCGTGCTGAACGAGAGCGCGATGACCTGGGGCGAGAACCGCGTGAACGTGATCGCGCTGATCGCGTTCAGCGCCAGCGGCCGTAAGGCCTTCCAGACGGTCTTCGATCAGCTCGTGGAGGTCTTCTCCGACCGCGACGACGTGCAGCGGATCGTACGCCGGGGCACCGACTTCGCATCCTTCATCGACGAGCTCGTGCACGTGATGGACACCTGAGCACGCCGGGCGGCTAAGGAATCGGAACGGGCGTGATGCCGAGCGGCGCAAGGCCGGAAGCGCCGCCGTCTTCGGCGGTCAGCACCCAGATGCCGTCTTCGTGCACGGCCACCGAGTGCTCCCAGTGGCTCGACATGCTGCCGTCGGCGGATGCCACGGTCCACTCGTCTTCGCGCACGTAGGTGTCGGTGGTGCCGGCCGTGATCATCGGCTCGATGGCCACCACGAGGCCCGGCTTCACCTCGGGCCCGCGCTGCCGCACCCGGTAGTTGAACACCGGGGGCGCCTCGTGCATGCTGCGGCCGATCCCGTGCCCGATGTAGTCGGTGAGGATGCCGTACGTCGCGCCCTGCGCCACCGACGGATGCTCCTCGACGAACTCCTCGATCGCCTCCCCCACCTCGTTGAGATGGCGGGCGGTCGCGAGCCGGGCGATGCCGTGCCAGAGCGACTGCTCGGTCACGTCGGAGAGCAGCCGGCGCGCGGCCACCACGTCGGGGCGTGCCGGGTCGTCGAGCACGATGGTGATCGCCGAGTCGCCGTTCCAGCCGCCCACGTCGGCGCCGCTGTCGATCGAGACGATGTCACCGGGTTCGAGCGTCCGCCCGCTCGGGATGCCGTGCACGATGTCGTCGTTCACCGAGGTGCACACGGTGTGCGCGTATCCGGGAACCATCTGGAAGTTCGAGACGCCTCCGCGCGAGCGGATCGCCTGCTCGGCGATGTCGTTCAGCTCGAGAGTCGTGATCCCCGGCCGGATGGCCGCGCGAACGGCCGCGAGCGAGGCAGCGGTCACCCGTCCCGGCTCCACCATCAGCCGCAGCTCGGCCGGCGTCTTGTAGATGCCCTTGTTGCGGCCGATCATCGGGCGCCGATCCGCACGTTCCGGCCTGTCACCGGCTGGCGAGCGCCGCGATGATCCGGCCGGTGACCTCGTCGATCGCGCCGAGACCGTCGACCTCCACCACGAGCCCCCGGCCCGCGTAGACCTCGATCAGCGGAGCGGTCTGCTCGGCGTACACGTCGAGGCGCTTGCGGATGACCTCTTCGGTGTCGTCGCTCCGGCCCTGCTCCGCGGAGCGCTTGAGCAGCCGCGTGACGACCTCGTCGGTGTCGGCGGTCAGCACCACCACGGCGTCGAGAGTGGAGTCGCCCACCCCGAGGATGTCGTCGAGCTCCTCCACCTGCTGCAGCGTGCGCGGGTAGCCGTCGAGCAGGAATCCGTCGACCACGTCGTCCTGGTTGAGACGGTCACGCACGAGGTCGTTGGTGACGCTGTCGGGCACGTACTGCCCGGCATCCATGTACTCCTTGGCCTTGACCCCGAGTTCGGTGCCGTTCTTCACGTTCTCGCGAAAGATGTCTCCCGTCGAGATGGCCGGGATGCTGTACGCCTCCGACAGCCGTGCCGCCTGGGTGCCCTTGCCGGCACCGGGAGGGCCGATGAGCAGAAGGCGCAGGGCAGCGTTCACCTGCGGCGCCCCTCCCTCGGCGGTCATCGCAGAAGTCCCTCATAGTGCCGCTGCTGCAGCTGCGAGTCGATCTGCTTCACCGTCTCGAGCCCGACGCCCACGATGATCAGGATCGAGGCGCCGCCGAACGGGAAGTTCTGGTTGGCCCCGACCGCTACAAGGGCTATCAGCGGCAGCAGGGCGATCAAACCGAGATAGATCGACCCTGGCAGGGTGATGCGGGTCAGCACGTAGTCGAGGTACTCCGCCGTGGGGCGGCCGGCCCGGATGCCCGGGATGAAGCCGCCGAACTTCTTCATGTTGTCGGCGACCTCTTCGGGGTTGAAGGTGATCGCGACGTAGAAGTAGGTGAAGCCCACGATGAGCAAGAAGTACAGCGCCATGTAGAGCGGGTGGTCGCCGCGCACGAGGTAGTTGTTGATCCAGGTAACCCAGGGGGCCGCTTCCTGGCCCGCCGCCGGTTGGTTGAACTGCGCGATCAGCGCCGGCAGGTACAACAGGGACGAGGCGAAGATGACGGGCACCACGCCGGCCATGTTGACCTTGATCGGGATGTAGGTGTTGTTGCCCCCGTAGGTTCGACGCCCGACCACGCGCTTGGCGTACTGCACCGGGATTCGTCTCTGCGAGAGCTCGACGAACACCACTAGGGCCATCACCAGGATGCCCACGGCGATCACCAGCAGGAAGATCTCGAAGCTCTTGGTCTGGGCGATCAGCCACAGCGACGCGGGGAAGCGGGCGGCGATCGAGGTGAAGATCAGCAGCGACATGCCGTTGCCGATGCCGCGCTCGGTGATCATCTCACCGAACCACATGATGACGCCGGTGCCCGCCGTCATGGTGATGACCATGAGCAGGATGGCGTACCACGCGTCGTTGGTGATGAGCTGGCCGCACTCGGCGACCGTGGAGGTGCCGAACAGGGCGCCGCTGCGGGCCACCGTGATCAGCGTCGTGGACTGCAGGATCGCCAGCGCGATGGTCAGGTAGCGGGTGTACTGCGTGAGCTTGCTCTGGCCCGACTGGCCCTCTTTGTAGAGGGTCTCGAAGTGCGGGATGACCACGCGCAGCAGCTGCACGATGATCGAGGCCGTGATGTACGGCATGATCCCCAGGGCGAAGATGGAGAGCTGCAGGAGCGCTCCGCCGCTGAAGAGGTTGACGAGCTCGTAGAGGCCCGAGGTGCCCTGGTTGGCGGCCAGACAGGTCTGCACGTTGCCGAAGTCCACGAAGGGAGCAGGGATGAAGGATCCCAGACGGAACAGCGCGACGATGCCGAGCGTGAAGCCAATCTTTCTGCGGAGATCCGGAGTCCGGAAGATCCGCGCGACGGCTTTGAACAAAAAGGGCCTCCTGCGTTGATGTGGCTCAATGCCAAGACGACCGGTGACCCGAATCGTGACCTCGATAGGCTACATCATTCAGATGTCGCATATTCGAAGCGCGGAGTAGGGTCACCGGTCGACGGTAGTGCTCTTACTTGACGGAACCACCTGCGGCGACGATCTTCTGCTCAGCGGAGCCGGAGACCTTGTCGACCGCGACGTTCAGCTTCACGGCGATGTCGCCATCGCCGAGAACCTTGACCTTCTCGTTCTTGCGAACGGCACCCTTGGCCACCAGATCGGCGATGGTGACATCGCCTCCGGCGGGGTAGAGGTCGGCGAGCTTGTCCAGGTTCACGACCTGGTACTCGACGCGGAACGGGTTCTTGAAGCCGCGCAGCTTCGGGGTGCGCATGTGCAGCGGCATCTGCCCACCCTCGAAGCCGACGCGCACCTGGTAGCGGGCCTTCGTGCCCTTGGTGCCACGGCCGGCGGTCTTACCCTTCGAGCCCTCACCGCGGCCGACGCGGGTACGCGCCTTCTTGGCACCCGGAGCGGGACGGAGGTGGTGCACCTTCAGCACCTGCTCGCGGGGAGCAGCGGCCTCGGCGTCGGCCTTCTTGGCAGCCGGAGCCTTGGCAGCGGCCGGAGCCTTCGCGGCGGCCGGAGCCTTCGCGTCAGCAGCAGCGGCGTCGGCCTTGGGGGCGGCAGCCTTCTTGGGAGCAGCAGCCTTGGCCGGAGCCTTGGCGGCAGCAGCCTTGGGAGCCTTCTCCGCAGCATCCGCCTTGGGAGCGGCGGCCTTGGAGGCCGCAGCCTTCTTCGGAGCCGCCTTCGCGGTCTCCTTGGCTTCTTCTTCAGCCATTAGTCAATCTCCTCGACCTTCACCAGGTGTGCGACGGTGCGCACGTACCCACGGTTCTGGGCGTTGTCTTCGCGCACGACGACGTCGCCGATGCGCTTCAGTCCGAGGCTGCGCAGCGTGTCACGCTGGTTCTGCTTCTCGCTGATCTTGGACTTGATCTGGGTCACCTTCAGGCTCGTGGCCATCATGCACCTGCCTTCGCTGCGAGGGCGTCGGCCTCGGCACGCACCAGGCGGGCCGGGGCGACGTCTTCGAAGTCGAGGCCACGACGGGCGGCGACGGCGCGCGGCTCTTCGAGCTGCTGCAGTGCCTCGACGGTCGCGTGCACGATGTTGATCGTGTTCGACGAGCCGAGCGACTTCGAGAGGATGTCGTGGATGCCGGCGCACTCGAGGACGGCGCGCACCGGGCCACCGGCGATAACACCGGTACCGGCGGCGGCGGGGCGCAGGAGCACCACACCGGCGGCCGCCTCACCCTGAACCGGGTGGGGGATCGTGTTGCCGACGCGGGGGACGCGGAAGAAGTTCTTCTTCGCCTCCTCGACGCCCTTGGAGATCGCGGTCGGCACCTCGCGGGCCTTGCCGTAGCCGACGCCCACCAGACCGTTGCCGTCGCCGACGACCACGAGAGCGGTGAAGCTGAAGCGACGACCACCCTTCACGACCTTGGAGACGCGGTTGATGGTGACGACGCGCTCGAGGAAGTTGCTCTTGTCCGAGTCGCGACCGCCGCGGTCACCGCGGTTGGGGTTGCGCTCGCGACCGCCACGGCGGGCCTCGCGGGGCTCGTTCTGGGTCGACTCCGTCGAGGCCGCAGTCTCGACCGGAGCCTGGGCAACTGCTGCCACGTCCTGCTCCTTGTTGGTTTCGGTGCTCACAGGCTCAGACCACCCTCTCGTGCTCCATCGGCGACGGCCGCGACGCGACCGGCGTAGCGGTTTCCACCGCGGTCGAACACGACGGCCTCGATGCCGGCCAGCTTGGCGCGCTCGGCGACCAGCTCACCGACCTTCTTGGCCTTGGCGGACTTGTCACCGTCGAAGGTGCGCAGGTCGGCCTCGAGGGTCGACGCCGACGCGAGGGTGAAACCCTTGCTGTCGTCGACGACCTGCACGAAGACGTGACGGGCCGAGCGGGTGACGACCAGGCGCGGACGCGCCGGGGTGCCTTCGACCTTCTTGCGAAGACGCGAGTGCCGGCGATCGCGGGCAGCGGACTTCGACTTTCCTCTGGTTCCAGTAGCCATGGTCTACTTACCACTCTTTCCGGCCTTGCGGCGAACGACCTCGCCGGCGTAGCGCACACCCTTGCCCTTGTAGGGCTCGGGCTTGCGCAGCTTGCGAATGTTGGCGGCAACCTCACCGACGGCCTGCTTGTCGATGCCGTTGACCGTGAGCTTGTTGTTGCCCTCGACGGTGAACGTGATGCCCGCAGGCGGTTCGACCGAGATGGGGTGGGAGTAGCCGAGGGCGAACTCGACGCCCGAGCCCTTGGCTGCGACGCGGTAACCGGTACCGACGACCTCGAGGCTCTTGGTGTAGCCCGTGGTGACGCCGATGATCTGGTTCGCGATGAGGGTGCGCGTCAGGCCGTGCAGCGAACGCGAAGCGCGCTCGTCGTCCGGGCGGGTGACGAGAACCTGGTTCTCCTCGATCGTGGCCGCGATGGGCGCCGCGATGGTGAGCGCGAGCTCACCCTTGGGGCCCTTGACGGCGACGGCCTGGCCGTCGATCGTCACAGTGACGCCGGCGGGGATGTCGATGGGAAGACGTCCGATTCGTGACATTGTCGGTTACCACACGTAGGCGAGGACTTCCCCACCCACGCCCTTCTTGCTCGCCTGACGGTCTGTCAGCAGACCCGAGGAGGTGGACAGGATCGCGACGCCGAGGCCACCGAGAACCGTGGGGATCTCGGTCGACTTCGCGTAGACCCGGAGTCCGGGCTTGGAGACGCGCTTGATGCCGGCGATGGAACGCTCGCGGTTGGGACCGAACTTGAGGCTGAGCGTCAGGGTCTGGCCGACCTTGGCGTCGGTCACCTCCCAGTCGGCGATGTAGCCTTCGGCCTTGAGGATGCCGGCGATGTGCGACTTGAGCTTCGAGTGCGGCATCGACACGGTGTCGTGGTGCGCCGAGTTCGCGTTGCGCAGTCTGGTCAGCATGTCTGCGACCGGATCTGTCATTGTCATGATGTGGTGCCTTTCG
>NZ_JAHFUW010000090.1 GCF_023264855.1 Herbiconiux sp.
CACATGGTGCGCGGGCGCACCACCGCCCCGGCGAACCTCGTGCTCGGGCACGAGATCACGGGCGAGGTGGTCGAGGTGGGTCCGGACGTCGAGTTCATCAAGGTGGGCGACATCGTCTCGGTGCCGTTCAACATCGCCTGCGGCCGCTGTCGCAACTGCAAGGAGCGCAAGACCGGCATCTGCCTGAACGTGAATCCGGATCGGCCCGGCAGCGCCTACGGTTACGTCGACATGGGCGGCTGGGTCGGCGGGCAGGCCGAGTTCGTGCTCGTTCCCTATGCCGACTGGAACCTGCTGAAGTTCCCCGACCGCGACCAGGCGCTGGAGAAGATCATGGATCTGACCATGCTCTCCGACATCTTCCCGACCGGGTTCCACGGCGCCGTCACCGCCGGCGTCGGTGTCGGGTCGACGGTGTACGTCGCCGGAGCGGGGCCCGTGGGCCTCGCCGCCGCGACCGGCGCGATGCTGCTGGGCGCCGCCGCGGTGATCGTGGGCGACATGAACGCCGACCGGCTGGCGCAGGCCCGGAGCTTCGGCTGCGAGACGGTCGACCTCACCCAGGGCGAACCGGCCGACCAGATCGAGCAGATCCTCGGCGTGCCCGAGGTCGACTGCGCGGTCGACGCCGTCGGCTTCGAGGCGCGCGGACACGGCGGCGACTCCGGCCACGAGGCCCCGGCCACGGTGCTGAACTCGCTGATGGACATCACGGCGGCGGGCGGGGCCCTCGGCATCCCGGGCCTCTACGTGACCGGCGATCCGGGCGGCATCGACGACGCCGCCAAGAAGGGCGCGCTGTCGCTCAGCCTGGGCACCGGATGGGCCAAGTCGCTGTCGTTCACCACCGGCCAGTGCCCCGTGATGAAGTACAACCGGGGCCTGATGATGGCCATCCTGCACGACAAGGTGCACATCGCCAAGAACGTGAACGCCACCGCGATCACGCTCGAGGACGCGCCGCGCGGCTACGCCGAGTTCGACGCCGGCGCCGCCCAGAAGTATGTGCTGAACCCGAACGGCTACCTCGACGCGGCCTGACTCGCCGCACGGAGCGATGCGCGGTGCGCATGGCGGTTCGCCGCCGCCGTGCGCACCGCAATTGCCTGTAAGTACAGGCGTAGAATGGGCTAACCCACCTCGCTCGAAAGGCATCATCGTGAACCGCTTCACCGACCGCGTCGTCCTCATCACCGGCGGAGGCTCCGGCCTCGGCCGCGCCACCGCCGTGCGCCTGGCCACCGAGGGCGCCAAGCTCGCTCTCGTCGATGTCTCCGAGCAGGGTCTCGCCGCATCCGTCGAAGCCATCGAGGCCGCTACCCCGGGCGCCGAGGTGCTCACGCTCCTCGCCGACGTCTCGAAGGAGGACGACGTCGACCGCTACGTCGCCGACACCGTCGCGAAGTACGGCCGGATCGACGGCTTCTTCAACAACGCCGGCATCGAAGGCCGTCAGAACCTGACCGAGGAGTTCACCGCCGCCGAGTTCGACAAGGTCGTGGCCATCAACCTGCGCGGCGTCTTCCTCGGCCTCGAGAAGGTGCTCAAGGTGATGCGCGAGCAGGGCTCCGGCATGGTCGTGAACACGGCCAGCGTGGGCGGAATCCGCGGCATCGGCAACCAGTCCGGCTACGCGGCGGCCAAGCACGGCGTCGTGGGGCTCACCCGCAACTCCGCCGTCGAGTACGGCCAGTTCGGCATCCGGATCAACGCGATCGCGCCCGGAGCCATCTGGACCCCCATGGTCGAGAACTCGATGAAGCAGCTCGACCCCGAGAACCCGCGCGCCGCCGCCGAGCAGTTCATCCAGGCGAACCCCACCAAGCGTTACGGCGAGGCCCCCGAGATCGCCGCCGTCGTCGCCTTCCTGCTCAGCGACGACGCGAGCTACGTGAACGCGACCGTCGTACCGATCGACGGCGGGCAGTCGTACAAGTACTGACACACCCGCCGACCGGGTCCCGGTGAATTCACTGGGGCCGGGCCGGCGTCAGTGCGCGGATGCCTCGGCGGGGGTGCGGCGGAACAGGCGCGTCAGCCCGAGCACGACCGCCACCACGAGCAGGCCGAGCACGAGGCCGAACACTGCCGAGACGGCCGTGTCCGCGATCCAGACGATCACCGGACCGGCCGCCTCGATCGCGTGCGTCACTACGTGGAGCAGGTCGTACGGGCCCGTCCAGAACGTCTCGGCGAGGTTCGCGATCACCAGGTGGCCGCCCACCCAGAGCATCGCCACCGTACCCACGATGCTGATCACACGGAACACCGCCGGCATCGAGGCGACGATCCGCACGCCCGTGCGGCGCACCCGGCGAGCCGGGTTCTTCATCATCTGCAGCCCGATGTCGTCGATCTTCACCAGCAGCGCGACGGCGCCGTAGACCAGCAGCGTCATCGCGAGCGCGATCACGGCGAGCGCGCCCAGCGTCATCCATATTCCGAAATCGGCATCCAAGCTCGCCAGTGCGATCAGCATGATCTCGGTGCTCAGGATGAGGTCGGTGCGGATGGCGCCGAACACCAGTTTGCGCTCGTCCCGGTCGTCGGTCTCCCCCGCGGCGTGATGGAACCCGAACCACTCGAGCACCTTCTCGGCGCCCTCGAAGCACAGGTACGTTCCGCCGATGATCAGCAGGTAGGGCAGCACCCACGGCGCGAACGCGGTGAGCAGCAGCGCGATCGGGATGATGATCACGAACTTGTTGAACAGGCTCCCCAGCGCGATGTTGCGCACCACCGGCAGCTCGCGCGCCGGCGTCAACCCTTGCACGTACTGCGGTGTGACGGCCGCGTCGTCGATCACGACCCCGGCGGTCTTGGCGCTCGCCTTGAGTGCGGCGGTCAGGATGTCATCGACAACCGCCAGCAGTCCGACCGACATCCGCATTCCCCCGTCCGTCGCCCAGCCCACTGCCACGCGCCCCGACAACGCTATCGCGGCCCAGCCCTGTCCACAGGCCACCCGGCTGTCGGTGCGCGCCGTTCTCAGCGCGTGAGATGCACCGCATCGAGGGCGGCGGCGATGCGGTGTTCGACCTCGTCGGGGGTGCCGAGGCCGTCGACGGTGGTGAGGAGGGCGCGGTCGGCGTAGGCGCGGGCCAGCGGGGCCGTCTCCGACTCGTAGACCTCGATGCGGCGGCGCACGACGTCGGGGGTGTCGTCGGCGCGGCCCTGCTCGGCCGCTCGGAGGAGGAGGCGGGAGACCACCTCCGTGGTGTCGGCCTCGAGCAGCAGCACCGCGTCGAGCGGCGTCGCGTCTCCCGTGATCGCGAGCAGCCGATCGAGCTCCGCGACCTGCGGGAGCGTGCGCGGGTAGCCGTCGAGGATGAAGCCGGCCGCGGCATCCGGAGCCCCGATCCGCTCGGCCACCATCGCGTTCGTCACCGAGTCGGGCACGTACGAGCCCGCGGCGATCAGTGCCGACACCTCGAGCCCCAGCGGCGTCGAGGTGCGCACGTGCTCGCGGAACAGGTCGCCCGTCGAGATCGCGGGGATGCCCAGCCGCCGAGACAGCCGAGCAGCTTGGGTGCCCTTGCCGACGCCGGGAGGCCCCATCAAGACGAATCGGTTCACGGGCGGGCTCCTTCGATCAGGTGGGCGATCTGCTCGGCGCTGAGGCCCGAGTTGATGACGACGACTCCGGGGCGCTCCGGATGCTCGGGGCCGGGGCCTCGACCGCGGATTCCGGATTCGCCCATCGACTCCGCGATCTCGTCGAGGAGTTCGGCGAACAGGGCTCGCGGGTCTTCGGTGGCGGGCGACTCCAGCCAGCGCACGATGACCTGGCTGAACGCGGCCAGCACCGCCGCCGCCACGATCTGGGCGAAGATCGCGCTGCGACCGCCGAGATCCTGCCGCGCCAGGTGGGCCGCGAGCAGCTCCTGGTATTCGCGCATCCAGAGCACCTCACGGTCGCGCAGCGGCACGTTGTCGCGCGCCAGCGCGGCACGGCGTGCCACGAACGAGGCATCCGTCACCAGGCCCTCGAGCACGGGCAGCAGCGACTCCCCCGCCACCCGGATCGGCTCGCCGGAGGCGCTGCTCAACCGCTCTTCGACGAGCAGCAGGTAGACCGCGTGGTCGGAGAACAGCACGTCTTCGCGCACCGGGAAGTACCGGAAGAACGTGCGGCGGCTGATCCCCGCCGCCGTCGCGATGTCTTCGGCCGTGGTCGCGTCGAACCCCTTCGCCTCGAAGAGTTCGAGCGCGCCGACACGCAGTCGGGCGTTGAGCTCTGCCGGGCTGGGCATGGGCGCGTCTCCTTCGACGGTCGAGGTGTTCACGAGGCCGAAACCATCTCGTGTTGCACGATATGGCACTGAGTGACAGGATACTGGCACCGGATGCGAAGGCAAGCCCCGAGCATCCGGTTCCGGCGAATTTCAACGAGGAGATCCCCAGTGGCCGACGAACAGAACCGCATCCAGTTGCAGGATCTGCCGCAGGTGTTCGACAACCTGCTGCACGAGTCGCGCACCTTCCCGCCGAGCGAGGCCTTCGCCGCCGGCGCGAACCTGACGGCCGAGGCCTACGACCGCGCGGCCGCCGACTACGACGCCTTCTGGGCCGAGCAGGCCAACCGGCTCGACTGGGCGACCCCGTTCACCGAGGTGCTCGACTGGTCGAACCCGCCGCACGCGCGCTGGTTCGTCGACGGCACCCTCAACGTGGCCTACAACTGCGTCGACCGGCACGTCGAGACCGGCCACGGGGACCAGGTCGCCATCCACTGGGTGGGTGAGCCGGGCGACACCCGCGACATCACGTACGCCGAGCTCAAAGACGAGGTGAGCCGCGCGGCGAACGCGCTCAGCGGCCTCGGCCTGGTGGCCGGCGACCGCGTGGTCATCCAGCTGCCGATGATCCCCGAGGCCGTCATCTCGATGCTGGCGTGCGCACGCCTCGGCCTCGTGCACAGCGTGGTGTTCGGCGGTTTCTCCCCCGCCGCCCTGCGCGCCCGCGTCGACGACGCGGAAGCCCGGCTCGTGATCACCTCCGACGGCCAATGGCGCCGCGGATCCTCAGCCCCCATGAAGACCAACGTCGACGAGGCCCTCGACGGCGCCGAGACGGTCGAGCACGTGCTCGTGGTGCAGCGCATCGGCGGCATGTTCACCGACCTCGTGCCCATGCGGGACGGCCGCGACCTCTGGTGGCACGAGCTGGTCGACGGCCAGTCGCCCGAGCACACGCCCGAGGCGTTCGGGGCCGAGCATCCGTTGTTCATCCTCTACACCAGCGGCACCACGGGCAAGCCGAAGGGCATCCTGCACACCAGCGGCGGCTACCTCACCCAGGCGGCCTACACGCACGACGCCGTCTTCGACCTCGACCCAGACATCGACGTGTACTGGTGCGGCGCCGACGTCGGCTGGATCACCGGCCACAGCTACATCGTCTACGGCCCGCTCGCCAACCGGGTCACCCAGGTGATGTACGAGGGAACGCCGAACACCCCGCACGAGGGCCGGCACTTCGAGATCATCGAGAAGTACGGCGTGACCATCTACTACATCGCGCCCACCCTCATCCGCACGTTCATGAAGTGGGGCGACCAGATCCCCGCCTCCTACGACCTCGGCTCGCTGCGCCTGCTCGGCAGCGTGGGCGAACCCATCAACCCCGAGGCGTGGATGTGGTACCGCGAGAACATCGGCCGCGGGCAGGCCCCCATCGTCGACACCTGGTGGCAGACCGAGACCGGCGCCATCATGGTGGCTCCGCTCCCCGGAGTGACCGCCACGAAACCCGGATCGGCCCAGCGCGCGCTCCCCGGCATCTCGGTGCAGGTCGTCGACGAGCAGGGTGAGCGGGTCGAGCCCGGCGAAGGCGGCTACCTCGTGATCGACCGGCCCTGGCCCTCGATGACCCGCGGCATCTGGGGCGACCCGGCCCGCGCCCAGGAGGTCTACTGGGATCGCTTCAGGACGCAGGGCTACTACTTCGCCGGCGACGGCGCCAAGTACGACGAAGACGGCGACATCTGGATGCTGGGCCGCGTCGACGACGTCATGAACGTCTCGGGGCACCGCATCTCCACCATGGAGGTGGAGTCGGCGCTCGTGTCGCACCTCGCCGTGGCCGAGGCGGCCGTGGTGGGCGCCGCGGATCCGACGACCGGCCAGGCGATCGTGGCCTTCGTCATCCTGCGCGGCGCGACGGAGTCGCTGGGCGGCGATCAGGATGCGATCGTGACGGCCCTCAAGAGCCACGTCGCGGCGGAGATCGGGCCGATCGCGAAGCCGCAGCGCATCCTGGTGGTTCCGGAACTGCCGAAGACGCGCTCGGGCAAGATCATGCGGCGCCTGCTGCGCGATGTGGCCGAGAACCGCTCCGTCGGCGACACGGCGACGCTCGCCGACACCTCGGCGATGCGCGTGATCACCGAAAGCCTACGGAAGCCGTCGGCCTCCTAGACCGACTCGCCGCACAGCCCTGACAGACAACGGGCGCCGGCCTGCCCCCGCGAGGCCGGCACCCGCATCCGCCCCTCGTCAGCCGGCGCTGGTGGTGATGTCGCCGTTCACGCCGGCCGGGAAGAAGCCGCCCTTGGTGACGGGCGCGGGGTTGAGGAACACGATGTTGAGCACCTGGCCCGGCGTGCGGCTGAAGGTGATGCCGTTCTTGTCGGTGGGCACGAGGTTCGCCTTGCCGTTCACGGTGATGCCCTGGTCGAGGTCGGTGCCGGAGTCGAGGCTGTCGCGGGCGTCCGAGATGGCGTTCGCCGCCGCATCCAGGTCGAGCGAGTAGAGCGCGTTCCGCACGATTCCGGCGTGGTAGGCCTCGACCGAGAGGATGCCGGCGGCGGCCTCGAGGTAGGTCTTGTTGGCGATCAGCGGCGCCGCACCCTTGTAGGCGGTGACTCCGACGTCTTCGAACACGAAGGCGCCGAGCAGGAAGTTCTCCTCCGAGGCGTAGACGTCGAAGGTGCC
>NZ_JAHFUW010000006.1 GCF_023264855.1 Herbiconiux sp.
GGGCCGCCGGGCGAGCACGGCGGCGCCCGTGGATGCCGAGTCGACGTCGACGCGTGCGCGCAAGAAGACTCCGAACGCTCCGGATGCCGCCACCGCACAGCCCGTGATCGCCGCGAACCACGTCACGGCGGTGCGTCCGCACGCGCCGAAGGCCGGGCGCCGCGCCGCGGATGCGTTCAGCGACACCATCGAGAAGCCCGCCGGCGGTCGCCGCGCCCGCATCGTGACGCCCACCTCCGCCCCGTCCGTCGACGACTCGGCGGTCGTCTCGGGCGTGACGGCCGTGACGGCCGGAGAGGTCGAGGTCACGGTGGAGACCGTCGCCGTGGAGTCTGTCGCTGGGGAGTCTGTCGCTGGGGAGCCTGTCGCTGGGGAGTCCGTTCCCGCGGAGCCGGCTGCGGTGGAACCCGCCGCCCCTGCAGCCCGCACGGTCTCGCGCCGTACCTTGCGCACCGCGGCCCCCGTCTTCGACGAAGAACAGGCCTCGACGGCTGCGCCCACGCCCGCCTCCGTGGAGGCGCCGGCCGAAGCATCCGGAACCCCCGCATCCGGAACCCCCGCATCCGGAACCCCCGCATCCGGAACCCCCGGAGCGCCTCGCGCCTCCGGACGCCGGGTTCGCCGCGGCGACATCGCCAAGGGTGCCTTCAGCATCGCGGCGATGCTGTTCGCCACCGGTATCGCCGTGGCCACCACGATGCCGGCTTCGGCCTGGCACGCGGCCTCCGACTCGTCCTCGTCGTCGGTCGTGCTCGTGTCGAGCGTCACGACCCCCGGCCAGGAGCTCACCACCAGTGCCGAGGCCGCGGTGTCGTCGGTGGCCCGCGACGGCTACGCGGTGCGCGACACCGTCGCCGAGCTGCGGGCAGCCGGCATGCGCGTGGCCGACACCTTCACGAACAACCCGACGGGCGCCATCCAGTGGCCGTTCCCGGTGGGCGTGCCGATCAGCGACTACTTCGGCGCCCGTGAGTCGCCCGGCGGCATCGGGAGCACCGACCACAAGGGCGTCGACTTCACACCCGGCCAGGGCACGAACATCTTCTCGATCGCCGATGGTGTCGTCAGCTTCGTGCAGTCCTCCGACAACGGCGGCCTCGGCGTGCACGTGATCGTCGACCACGTGATCGACGGCCAGAAGGTGTCGAGCGTCTACGGGCACATGCTCGCCGGCTCGATCACGGTGACCGAGGGCCAGGTCGTCAAGGTCGCCCAGCCCATCGGCCAGGTCGGCAACACCGGCACCTCCACGGGCGCGCACCTGCACCTGGAGATCCGCCTGAACGGCACCACCCCCGTCGACCCCTACGCCTGGCTCCAGACCCACGCGGTCTGACCCACCCACCCCCACCCCACCCGAAGCCCCTCGAGACATCGCAAATGGCCCCTAAGCGGCGACGTTAGGGGCCATTTGTGACGTCTCGATAGGGTGGGGGCGGGGCTAGGCGGAGGCGAGCCAGACCGTGGTGTCGGTGGGGAGGGCCGGCTCTGTGAGGGCTTCGGAGCACAGGAGCACGTCTTCGGTGCGGGTCTCGACCGGGAGCTCGACGGGAGCCGCGCCCAGGTTCGAGATGACGGTGACGCCGTTCGTGCGGAAGGCGATCACGTCGGGGCCGTACCCGCTCAGCCACTCGACCGTGCCGGTGCCCGATCCGGTGCCGACACCCAGTGCGAAGCGCGCACGGAGCGAGAGTGCGAGGCGGTAGAGCTCGAGCGTGGAGCCGGCGACGCCGCTCTGCTGATCGCGCGCGAAGCCGTCCCAGTCGCCGGGCTGGGGGAGCCAGCTCGCGGCGGTCGGACCGAAGCCGTATGAGGGCGCACCGGCCTCCCACGGGATCGGTACGCGGCATCCGTCGCGCCCGTACTTCTCGCCGTTCGTGCGGAACCAGGTGGGGTCCTGACGGGCGGAATCCGGCAGGTCGATGACCTCGGGAAGCCCGAGCTCTTCGCCCTGGTAGATGTAGGCGCTGCCGGGCAGGGCGAGCATGACGGCGGTCGCGGCGCGGGCACGGCGGAGGCCGACCACCGGATCGGGCAGGCCGGGCGAGTTCGGCCCGATCCCGGCGCCCTGCAGGTTCTCGGCGGTGAGGGCCAGCCGCGAGGCGTGCCGCACCACGTCGTGGTTGGACAGCACCCAGGTGGAGGGGGCGCCGACGGTGCCGAAGGCGTGGATCGAGGTGTCGATCACACTGCGGAGCTCGGGCGCCGACCAGCCGGCCGAGAGGTAGGTGAAGTTGAACGCCTGCTGCATCTCGTCGGGCCGCACCCAGCGGGCGAGCTTGGTGAGCGGCTCCACCCAGGCCTCGGCGCAGAGCACACGCTCGCCCTCGTACTCGTCGAGCACGCGGTGCCAGCCGCGGTAGATCTCGTGCACGCCGTCCTGTGCCCAGTAGGGCGGGGTGGACGGGTCGAGGGTGGCGTCGGCGTCGATGCCGGGCTCCAGGCCCACCAGGGAGTCGGATGCGCCGCCGCCCATGCTCCCCGCGTCGGCGGGCGGCGTGTAGTCGGGCAGGCCTTCTTCTTTGATGAGGCCGTGCGCGACATCCACTCGGAAGCCGTCGACGCCGCGATCGAGCCAGAACCGCAGGATGTCGTGGAAGCGCTCGCGCACCCACGGGTTCTCCCAGTTGAGGTCGGGCTGGGACTTGTCGAAGATGTGCAGGTACCACTGGCCCGGGGTGCCGTCGGGGTTGGTGACGCGTTCCCACATCGGGCCGCCGAACACGCTCTCCCAGTTGTTGGGCATCTCTTCGCCGTTCGGGCCCTTGCCGTCGCGGAACATGTAGCGGTCGCGCTCCGGGCTCCCCTCGGGGGCGGCGAGGGCCTCCTGGAACCACTTGTGGTCCCAGGAGGTGTGATTGGGAACCAGGTCGACGATGACCCGGATGTCGAGCTCGTGGGCGCGGGCGAGCATCCGGTCGAAGTCGGCCAGGGTGCCGAACAGCGGATCGACGTCGCAGTAGTCGGCCACGTCGTAGCCGGCGTCGTGCTGGGGGCTCGTCATGAAGGGGGAGAGCCAGATCGCGTCGACGCCGAGGTCGGACAGCGAGTCCAGGCGTGCGGTGATGCCGGGCAGATCGCCGATGCCGTCGCCGTCGCTGTCGGCGAACGAGCGCGGGTAGATCTGGTAGATGACGGCGGAGCGCCACCATTCGCTGCCGGTGCCGATCACGGTACCGAGGGTCTGCACCTCGGGGACGTCGGGATCGGGTGAGGTCTCGATAGTCATGACGAGAACTCTAACCGCAGGCCCGGTCGCTGTGGAATCGTTTGCAGACGCCCGGCGGAGCATCCGGAGCCGATGCGGCAAAACCGGGCCCCGCGGGATGCTATTCTCTACTGGTGCCAAAAGCCGCTCGCGGCTGTGCGCGCCCCCTTAGCTCATTGGTAGAGCACTTCCTTGGTAAGGAAGAGGTAGTGGGTCCGATTCCCACAGGGGGCTCCGGCTTCCGGCCGGCCCCGGCCCTCGCGGGCTGCGGCCGTTCTCTGGAGTCAAGGCGGGGTAGCTCAGGTGGTTAGAGCACACGGCTCATAATCGTGGTGTCGCGGGTTCAAGTCCCGCTCCCGCTACGAAAACCCCCAAGATCTCGCCATCTTGGGGGTTTTTGCTTGCCCGGATCCGAACCGGGTGTCAGGCGCGGCCTTTGAGGATGAGGTTCCAGTAGACCCAGGGCAGCACGTAGCGGTCGGCGACGAACGTGAACCGGTGCTCCTTGGCGAGGCCCTTCCAGAACGGGATCGTGGGCTTCGGGCGGTACCGGTCGTCGAACTCCGCGAAGACGACCGTCGAGCGCGACACCACGAACGGGCAGACCGAGTAGCCGTTGTACTCCTGAGGGAGCGACTGGCCCTTCACCGCGGCGGCGAGGTTCTTCGCGAGGACTTTGGTCTGCTGGCGGAGCGCGCCGCCCGACTTGGAGTTGAAGGTCGCTGCGGCGTCTCCGAGCGCCCAGACATCCGGATACCGGCGGTGCCGGAGCGTCAGCGAGTCGACGTCGACGAAGCCGTCGGTCGCGCCCTCCACTCCGAGCGGCGTGCCGGCCAGCCAGCTGGGGGCGGACTGCGGCGGCACCGCGTGCAGCACGTCGTAGGGGAGGGTCTCGCGGGCATCCGGATCCGAATCGACGCCGGCGATCGTGACCGTCTTCTGCTCGGCGTCCACCGCTGTCAGCTCCCGGCTGTAGCGCACGTCGATGCCGTACTCGGCGGCCTTGCGCTCGAGCTCGGCGTCGATGAGAGGCATGCCGAACAGGGTCGGCGTGGGCACGACCAGCACCACGTGGATGTCGTCGAGCACCCCGGTCGCGCGCCAGAAGTCGCATGCGAGGTACATCGGCTTCTGCGCCGCTCCCGCGCAGGTCGCCGGGCCGGAGGGCTGGGTGAACACCACGGTGCCGCTCCGCGTCTCCCGCAGCACCCGCGACGCCTTCTGCGCGTAGTCGAACTCGTAGTTGGAGATGCCGGATGGCGACGCCATCGCCTCCACCAGACCGGGAACCGCGTCCCAGTTCTTCTGGATGCCCGGGCAGACGATCAGCTGGCCGTAGCTCACGAGCCCGCCCGAGGTGAGGTCGACGGTCTTCCCGACCGGGTCGATGCCGCGCACCCGCGCCTTGATCCAGCTCACGCCCCTGGGCATCACGGAGGCCTGCGGGCGGGTCGCTCGTGAGGCGGGCGCCGTTCCTCCGGCGACGTGGGAGAACATCGGCTGGTAGAGGTGGTGCTCGCGGGGCTCGATCACCGCGACGTCGGCGACACCGGAGCGCCGCAGCCGCCCTGCGACGGAGAGGCCGGCGTTGCCACCTCCGATGACGACCACATCGTGATGCACGGGCGCGGTCTGTGAAGAGGTCATCACTTCACCGTACGCTCGTCCTGGCCGGGAACAGCCCGACGGGGACTACGGATTCCGGATGGCGATGCCCGCGAGGATGATGTCGACGCCCCAGTCGAAAGCTTCGTCGGCGTCGCCGAGGAACGCCTCGTTGGCGGCATCCGTCAGAGGGAAGCGCTCGGCGTCGATGCGCTGGTGCCGGAGGGCGGCGGAATACCGTTCCGGGGTCGCGGCCCGGTGCTGCTCCTCGATGACGTGCCCGATCACGAAGGCGTAGAGGGTCTGGAAGGAGCGCAGAGCGTCGACCAGGCCGAAGCCCGCCTCCGTGAGCACCCGCAGCGGCGCCTCCATGGAGCCGAGGGCGTCGTCGTCGGTGAGGTAGGTGCCGGAGAACAGTTTCGCGCCCTCGCGGTAGCGCAGCAGCACTCGCCGGATGTGCTGGGCCGAGTCGCGCAAGAAGGGGCGCCACTCGGCGTTCGGATGCGCCGCATCCGCCCCGGGGAGCATCAGCTCACGCATGATGACGGTGGCCATCTCGTCGCTGAGTGCTGCCATGTCGGGCACGTGGTAGTACAGCGCACCCGGTCGCACACCGAGCCGGCCGGCCAGCGCGCGGGCCGTGATGGCGGCCGTGCCGCCCTCGGCGAGCAGCTCGAACGCGGCCTCGACGATCGCCCCGCGAGTGAGTCCCGCCATCGCACCTCCCAGTGGCCTTGACTTTTGAACAACGTTCAGTCAGTCTAGCGGTGCAGAGATTTGAACACTGTTCAAAAACAAGGAGGACACCATGAAAGCCGCCGTCGTCTCCGATCTGGCCCGGCCCCCGCGCTACGCCGACTTCCGCGATCCGGAGCCCCGCGAAGGGTTCGTGCCGGTGCGGATGCTCGCCGTCGGGGTGCATCGTATCGTCCGCTCGCTCGCGTCCGGCGCCCACTACGGAGCGGGTGACGAGTTGCCGTTCGTGCCCGGGGTCGACGGGGTCGGGCTGCTCGACGACGGCCGTCGGGTGTACACCGGGGGCTCGCCCGATCCCTTCGGCACGCTGGCCGAGCGCACCATCGTGCCCGACGGGTTCGCGGTGCCGGTTCCCGACGGCCTCGACAGCGCCGTCGCGGCCGGCATCGTGAATCCGGCCATGTCGTCGTGGCTGCCCCTCGTCGGGCGAGCCGGCCTCCGCGAGGGCGGCACGGTGCTCGTGCTCGGGGCGACCGGCGCGTCGGGAGGTCTGGCGGTGCGAATCGCGCTGCACCTTGGGGCCGCCCGGGTGATCGCGGCGGGGCGGGACGCCGAAGCGCTCTCCCGACTCGGCGCCGACCCCCGGGTGACCACCGTGACGATCGACGATGGGCTCGCCGACGGCATCCGTGCGGCGGCCCCCGAGGGGATCGACGTGGTGCTCGACTACGTCTGGGGTCCGGTCGCCGAGACCGCGCTGGAGGCGCTGCGCCGCACGGGTCTCTCCCACACCTCCGCCGGCACGTCGTACGTGCAGATCGGCGCGGTCGCCGGCACCCGGATCGCGCTGGACGCCGCGCTGCTGCGCTCGTCGGGGATCACGATCATGGGCAGCGGTGCCGGATCGATCGCTCCGCGCCTGCTCCTGCAGGAGCTGCCGAAGATCCTCGACCTCGCCGCCGCCGGCGGGATCGGCCTGCCCGTGCGCGTCGCTCCGCTTTCGGCGGTCGAAGCCGAATGGCCGGAGCCGGGTCGCCTCGTCCTCACGCCGTGACGCGCGCTCTAGAAGTCCTCGAGCAGCGTTCCGGACAGTCCTTCGTCTGTCGGCAGGGCGACCGCCGAGGTCGGGCCGAGCATCGCCGTGCGCTGCCGGAGTTCTGCGGTGAGAGTCGCGTCGCGGAGGTCGGCGTCTGCCCCGTCGGCCGCCGTCGGGGTGCAGAAGAGCTGGCTCGAAGGTCCGAGAACGAGGTTCGCCGACTCGCGGCGCCCGCCCCACAGGATGGGGATCGTGATCAGATCGGCGCTTCCGGACCGGGCCAATGCCACCGCGTATTCGAAGACCGCGAGACAGACCTCGTCGTCGACGATGAGCACGTCGTCGATGTAGTGGAGTGCTCGCATACCAGCAAGCCTCCGCCGTTCGGCGGCGAACGCCAACAGGTTGAGGTCAGATCCACATCTGTGGGCGAGCGGGGCGGGCTAGGCGGAGGCGGTCGCGGCGTTGCGCGCGGCCAGCTCGGCGAACGCCTCCCTCAGCTCGGCGGGGTGGAGCACCTCGATCTCGGTGTCGAAGCGGTTGAGGGAGGCGGCGAGGGCGACCCACGACCAGGAACCCGTCTCGAGGCGGCAGCGGTCGGGACCGAGGTCTTCGACCGTGCCGTCGCCGGCGAAGGGGAGAACGGATGCGGCGGGCCGGTGCAGGATCACCGCACCGGTGCAGGGCCAACGGCCGGCGCTCGTGGCGCTCGTGGCGCCCGTGAAGCGGGCCGAGACGTAGGCGGTGACGTCGCCGCCGGGAACCTCGCGAGGGGTGAAGCGCGGGCCGGTGGGGCTGCGGGGCGTGATGCGGTCGGCGCGGAAGAGGCGCCAGTCGGAGCGGTCCAGATCCCAGGCCACGAGGTACCAGCGGCCGTGCGAGGTCACGAGGTGGTGCGGCTCGACCCGTCGAGGGGGAGGCGGGGTGGCTCCCTGCTCGGGGCGGTGGCCGGCGTAGTCGAAGCGCAGCACCTCGTGAGCGCGGGCCGCCGTCGACAGGGCGATCAGCACATCCGTCGACACCGGATCGGGCATCGCCTCGCCCGCGCGGCCCGGGATCGCCGTGAACTCCAGCGCGTTCACGCGGTGCCGCAGCCGCGACGGCATCACCTGCCGCACGGTGGTGAGCGCGCGCAGGGCGGCCTCCTCGATGCCCACGCCCGTCAGCGTGGCGGCCTGCAGGGCCACGGCCAGCGCGACGACCTGCTCGTCGTCGAACAGGAGCGGCGGCAGCTCGCTGCCGGCATCGAGGCGGTAGCCGCCATCCGGACCCATCGTGGACAGGATGCTGTACCCCATCTCGCGCAGCCGTTCCACGTCTCGGCGCACCGTGCGATGGCTGATCTCGAGCCGGTCGGCGAGCACCGAGCCCGGCCAGTCGCGCCGCGTCTGCAGCAGCGAGAGCAGGTTCAGCAATCGCGTGGTGGAGGACGTCGTCATGACCCGATCCTAGTTTCCGTCTAGGACAGGAACTGACCTAGACGGCTGTGAGAGTGGAGCTCGTCAGGGAGAACCCCGACGACCTTCCCCACTAGGAGCAGTCATGAGCCTCACGACCACCACCCACCTCAACTTCCGCGGCGACGCCCGAGCGGCCCTGGAGTTCTACCGGTCCGTCTTCGGCGGCCACCTCGTCGTCACCACCTACGGCGACTTCGGCATGCCGGCGGATGCTCCGGGCGCCGACAAGGTCGTCTTCGGCCAGGTGGCGACCGACGACGGCTTCCGCGTGCTGGCGTACGACATCCCCGGGCAGTCGGGCGGGTCATCCGTCGACCCCGGATCGACGCGTCGCGAGAACGGCGTCACGATCACCGAACAGCCCTTCTTCGTCGCGGTCGACGGCGACAGCCTCGACGAGGTGCAGGGCTACTGGGACGCGCTGGCCGCCGAGGCGACGATCGTCGAGCCGCTCGCGGCCTCGGCCTGGAGTGCAGGCTTCGGCATGCTCACCGACCGGTTCGGCGTGACCTGGATCCTCGGCGTCGCCGCACCCTCGGCGGCATGATGCTCAGCGGAGTGATGTCTCCCCGCTGAGGGAGGGCTGCGCCGGTCGGCGGTTCACGCGGAGGCGGTGCGGATGCGCACCTCGCGCTCCATCCGCTTCTCGTGCCGCTGCCGGCCCTTGACCGTCTCGGCTTCGCGGCTCTTGGGCGGGGCGTTCGTCACCAGGCCGTCGAGCAGGCGCCGGGTCGCTACGGCGATCTCCTCGATGGCCTGGTCGAACGCCTCGGCGTTCGCCCGCGAGGGATGCGTGGAGCCGCTGACCTTGCGTACGAACTGCAGCGCGGCCTCGCGCACCTCGTCGTCGGTGGTGGGCGGGTCGAAGTTGTGGAGCACACGGATGTTCCTGCACATGCGAGCGAGGATACTCCCGGCCCGCCCCTGTGATTAGGTTGCTCCATGTCATCTCGGGAGTGGGGGCCGGGGTGCAGGACGAGCGGCGCGAGCATCCGTCGGCCACCTTGGCCGGGTTCGACCGGACCATCGACGCCAGGGACACGCCGCCCGCTGCGTCCGCGACACGCCTGGTGGAGGCGGTGGTGCACGGGGAGGACATCCGTCGCGCGCGGCCGGCTTCCGGCTGGAGGCTTCGGATGCGGACTTCTCGTCGGGTACGGGTCCTGAGGTGCGGGGGACCGCACTGGCTCTGCTGCTGGCGACCTCGGGGCGGCCCGTCGAGCCCGGCGATTTCTCCGGTGCGGGGGCGGCGGCCTTCATCCGGCACCTCGGCGCGCGCTAGGGTCGTGCCATGAACGCGCAGTCGACCCCGTCCGGCCGGGAGCACCGGTCATGATCGAGACGCTGGCGGTCATCGCGACCGGCGTCTACATCGCCCTGTGGCTGTTCTTCATCTACGGGCTGGTCGGCGTGATCATCGAGATGGTCTACTGCTGGACCATCGAGTACCGCGGCGTGATCGAGTCGCGGCTCGGGCTGCTCTACGTGCCGTTCAACCTGCTCTACGGTGCCGGCGGGGTGTTCATCACCCTGGCGCTGCTGCCGGTGGTCGACAATCCGTTCGCGGTCTTCGGAGTGGGACTCGTGGTCGGCACCGCGCTGGAGTACCTCACGAGCCTGCTGATGGAGAAGATCTTCCACGCCGTCTACTGGGACTACAGCAAGGAGTTCCTCAACGTGCAGGGGCGCATCTGCCTGAAGTACGCCATCATCTGGGGTCTGCTCTCGCTGGTGCTGCTGTACGTCTTCGACGCGGTGAACGTGCACGCTCTGGCCGAAATCCCGGTCGTGATCGGCCTGCCGGTGCTGCTCCTGCTCATCGTCGTGACGATCTTCTCGGTCGTGCTCACGCTGCTCACCTACCGCCGCACCGCGCAGAAGAACACCTACCTGCTCGCGCGGCGGGCCGGCGACGCGAATGCGGTGCTCCCGATGCCGTGGTGGGGGCGGATGGTGGACGCCCTCGTTCCCGACTCGGTGCTCGTGAACACCTTCCCCCGCCTCAGCCTCGTGGCCGAGTACCAGGAGCTCAGCGGCCACCATCGCACACTGCTGTTCTGGCTGCCGGCGATCGGCCGCCCCTCGGCCGAGACCGCGCGCCTCGGCGACAAGGCCCGCGAGGCGGAGGCCGCCCGCCTGCTCGCGGCGGTGCCGAACTCGTGAGCTGCGCCCGGTTCGGGCCCGATGCCGTCTACGGGTGCATGGTGGGAACATGAAGAGTGTCAAATACGGAACCGAGACGTTCATCACGTCGGATGAGGTCGCGGATGCGCTGATGGCCTACGCCGCCACTCTTCGCGGCATGGACCACGGCCAGCTGCTGACCGTGCCCACGATCGAGGACGACGGCAGCGAGGGGTCGATCTCGATCCTGGTCGGCCCGGGCATCCCGATGCTGTCCCGGCCGAGTGTGTCCGAGGTCGCGGAGCCCGAGGCGATCGCGCTGATCGAGCAGATGCTGCAGCTGACCGTGGTGAAGACCGGCACGCTGCGGGCGGAACCCGATGCGGCCCCGGCCGCCGAGATCCACGAATGACGCGCACGACGAAGGGCGGTACCCATGGGACGACTCCTCTACGGGTCTCAGGAGCGTGAGATCCAGATCGACGACCGGTCCCTGGCGCATGCCCAGCTCGTGATCATCGGCAAGCTGCGGCGCTCCGAGAGCTTCACCTTCAGCTGGGCGGCGGCGGAGGACACCGGTCGTGCCACGGTCTGGATCCACCCGTCGATCCCTCTCCAGTTCCAGTACGACGGCAAGGCCTCGGTGCCGATCAATCAGGAGTGGCTGAAGGAACTCACCGCGATCGCCTCCCGGGGCGATCTGCGCCTCACCTCCGAACCGCCCGGAAGCTCGAACTGACCCGGCGCCTCGAACTGAGGGGCGCCTCGAACTGACAGGATGGGGGCGAGGGAAGGCGGGCGCATGGAGCGGATCGACGTCGTCGAGCTGGGGATCGGGGAGATGCTCGAGGCGCTCGCCGCCGGGAGGGTGACGAGCGTCGAGCTCGTGACGGCCTACCTCAACCGCATCGCGTACTACGACCGCACCGGGCTCTGCCTGCACGCCATCGCGGTGCTCGACCCGAGCTGCCTCGAGCAGGCGGCGGCCTCGGATGCCCGGCGGCGCGCCGGAACGGCCGGCCCGCTCGAGGGGGTCCCGTTCACCGTCAAGGACAGCTACAAGGTCAGGGGCCTCACCGTCGCGTCGGGGAGCCCCGCGCTCGCCGAGTTGGTGGCGGGCGACGACGCGGCATCCGTCGCCCAGTTGCGCGCTGCGGGTGCTGTGCTGATCGGCAAGACGAACATGCCGCCGATGGCCGCGGGCGGGATGCAGCCGGGCGTCTACGACTACGCGCGGAGCCCCTACCACCCGCAGTACTTGACGGCGGCGTGGGGCTCGGGGTCGTCGAACGGTTCCGGCACCGCCACGGCCGCGAGCTTCGCCGCCTTCGGGATGGCCGAGGAGACCGTGTCGTCGGGGCGTGCGCCGGCCTCGAACAACAGCCTGGTGGCGTACACGCCGTCGCGAGGCGTGCTGTCGATCCGCGGCAACTGGCCGCTGCGGCCGAGCTGCGACGTGGTGGTGCCGCACACCCGCACCGTCGCCGACCTGCTGCGGCTTCTCGACGTGCTCGCCGTCGACGACCCCGATCGCTCGGGCGATTTCTGGCGGCAGCAGAGCGCCGTCGCGCTGCCGGCCCCCGAAGACGTGCTGCCGCATCCGGTCTCCCGGCCGCGCCCCGACCGCCTCGACGGGCTGCGGATCGGCGTTCCGCGCCTCTACCTCGGCGAAGACGACGCGCCGCTGGACCCACCGGCCATCCGCCCCAGCGTGCGAGCACTCTGGGACCGCGCGGCCGCCGACCTGCGGGCACTCGGCGCCGAGGTGGTCAAGGTCGACTTCCCGGTGGTGTCGAACTACGAAGAAGACCGGCCCGAGGCCGTGGGGCTCGCCGCCCGCCGCCTGGTGCCGGCGAATTGGCGCGCGCTCGAGGGCGGGCCGATCACGGCGATGGCGCTCGATGCCTTCCTGCGCGACAACGGCGATCCGAACCTGAGCAGCTGGGCGGATGTGGACGGCGACACCGTCTTCCCCGTCGACACGGCTCCCGTTCCGGTGTGGATCACCCGCGCCCGCGGCGGCTTCGACTGGCAGCGCCTCGCCGAACTCGTGAAGCAGGGGCTGCCCGCGACCTACGACGAGGTGCCCGGCCTCGCCCAGCTGCTGACCGGTCTCGAACAGGCCCGCCGGGAAGACTTCGAGGAGTGGATGACCGCCGAGGGGCTCGACCTCGTCGTGTTCCCCGCGGCCGGCGACGTGGGACGGGTCGACCTGTTCGAGCGGCCCGAGAGCCTGGAGGCCGCATCGCGCAACGGTGTGGTGTATTCCAACGGCAACCGCGTCATCCGGCACCTCGGCATCCCCACGGTCACGGTTCCGATGGGCTTCATGGGCGACATCCAGATGCCCGTGGGCCTCACCTTCGCGGGTGCCGCCTACAGCGACGACCGGCTGCTCGATCACGCCTCCGCGTACGAGCGGGCGACGCAGAGGCGGCAGCCGGCGTTCTTGACACCCACCCTGCCGAGCAATCAGATCGACGTGCCTGACGCCCCTCGCGCTCCGGATGCGGCGACGGATGCCGGTGCGGGTGCCGTGCCGCCGGTTGTCGCCTGGGTGCAGCCCGTCGGGCGATCCTGGCAGGTGGAGGTGCGGGTCGGCAGCGCCGAGGATCCGATGCCGCCCGCCACACGGGTGTGGGCCGACGGGCACATTCTGCGCCCCTCGCCCAACGAGCCGGGCGTCTTCCGGGGCGCGGTCTCGCTGTCGCGCAAGCGGCTGAGCGACGAGATGATGGTCGTCGTGGCCGCCGGGCGCTCGGCCGCCTCGATGCAGATCGTGCCGCTGCCCGCCCGCGACGCCTGAGGCCGCCACCTGGGGGCGAAACCGAATAGGATTCTGCTCGTCCCGGCGCTCGTCGGCGGCGCACGAGCGACCTGGGGGAGCGGCGGATGACGGGGATGTTCAGCTGGGAGTACGTGCTCTCCGGAGACGACGCGGCGGCGCGGAGTGCGGTGCGGAGCGGCTTCGAGCAGCAGGGGTTCACGATCGAGCAGCAGTCGGCCGATCAGTGGACGGTGACGCAGGGCGAGCGCCCGTCGTTCCTGGAGCGCCTGACCACCAACGCCCACGAGCCGATCGTGCTCACGGTGAAGTTCGCGCCGGGCGCCGATGGCCTCGTGGTCGACCTGCACCGGAACCCCTTCGGCCGCAGCGGCATGACGCGCAACGCCGTGCAGATGGCCGCCCTCGACAAGGGTTACCGTGCCGCGGCCGATGCGCTGCACGAGCACCTGGCGGCCGCCGGCATCCTGCTCTCGTCCCGCGAGTAGCGCTCGCCGCACGGCTCAGTGCGTGAAGCTGGTCACCTGCCCCTCGACGGGCATCGGCGACTCGAGGGCGTCGAGGTGGGCGACGGCCTCGCGGATGTCGAGCATGAGGCTCTCGGCCAGGTTGCGGCTGAGCCCGTTGCGCACGACGATGCGCTGCACGACCACGTCGGGCAGGTCATCCGGCATCGGATAGGCCGGGATGAGCCAGCCCTTCAGGCGCAGCCGCTCCGACAGGTGGTACAGCTTCCAGTTCTGCGTGTGACCGGGGGTCAGCTGCCAGGCGAACACGGGGATGTCGGTGCCGTCGTTCCACAGGTCGAAGGCGGGCATCGCGCCGATCTCCGTGGCCAGGTAGACCGCGACATCCTGCGACGCCTTCTGCACCTTGTAGTAGCCGTCGAAGCCGAGCCGGAGGAACAGGTAGTACTGCAACAGCACCTGCGCGCCGGGCCGGGAGAAGTTGAGCGCGAAACTCGGCATGTGGCCGCCGAGGTAGGTGACGTCGAACACGAGGTCGGCCGGCAGGTCGTCCACGGTGCGCCAGATCACCCAGCCGAGGCCGGGGTAGACGAGTCCGTACTTGTGGGCGGAGGTGCTGATCGAGGCGACGCGCTCAAGGCGGAAGTCCCAGACGAGGTCGGGCTGCAGGAAAGGGGCGATCATGCCGCCGGATGCTCCGTCGACGTGGATCGGGATGTCGAGCCCGGTCGCGGCCTGGATGCGGTCGAGGGCGGCGGCGATCTCGGCGACGGGTTCGTACATGCCGGTGTAGGTCACGCCCATGATGGCGACGACGCCGATGGTGTTCTCGTCGACGTACTTCTCGAGGTCGGTGCCGTCGAGCACCTTGTGCTCGAGCGAGATGGGCACGTAGCGGGGTTCGACGTCCCAGTAGTTGCAGAACTTCTCCCAGCACACCTGCACGGCGCTGGAGAGGATGAGGTTCGGCTTCTCGGTGGAGAGGCCGGCCGCGCGGCGGGACTTCTGCCAGCGGCGTTTCAGGGCGAGACCGCCCAGCATGCAGGCCTCGGACGAGCCGATGGTGGAGGTGCCGATCGCCTTCTCGGCATCCGGGGCGTTCCAGAGCGTGGCGAGCATCTTCCAGCAGCGGGTCTCGATGGCGGCCGTCTGGGGGTACTCGTCCTTGTCGACCATGTTCTTGTCGGCCGTCTCGGAGTAGAGCTTGTTGGCGTGGGAGTCCATCCAGGTGCCCACGAAGGTCGCGAGGTTCAGCCGCGAGTTGCCGTCGAGCATGGCCTCGTCGTGCACCACCTGGTAGGCGGTCTCGGGCAGCGATTCCCCATCGGGCAGCCGGTTCAACGGGAAATCGGTGGCCTCGCCCTCGCGCGCGAAGATCGGATTGAGCTGGTTCTCGGGGCTGATACCGGTGAAGGCCTGGGCTGACTCGCGGGATCGCACGCGCGGCGGGGTTGTCATGGGCTCACGTTACCGAGATCGGGACACCCGCCGCTCGGCCGTTCCGTCGCATCCTGTCAAGGGTGCGCGGGAAACGCCTGCCTGCGGTTTGGTTGACCATGACACCTCACACGAACACGATCGCCCGGCGCGTGCTGACGCTCGGAGCCGCAACGGCGTTGGCCTTCGGGGCGGCGGTCGGGCTCGCCGGATGCGACGCGGGCGCCCAGACGCCGTATCCGGAGCAGACCTCGACCGACACGGCGACCCCCACCCCGATTCCGAGCGACTCGGAGACTCCGGTTCCGCGGTCGTCGGACGACTCCGGCACGCTCGGCGGGTGATCGGCGGCATGAGCGCCGCCGAGCCCGCCGGCGACCGCGCAGCCGAGCCCGCCTCCGCTGCCGAGGTGTCGGCCGGGCGGCGCCGGGCCGAGCTCGAGCGGCACGCCGCCACGCTCTTCGTGGGCGCCGTGCTCACGATGGCGGTCGTGTGCGGTGCCGCGATCGTCTCGGGGTGGTTCGCGGGAGTACTCGTCGACTCCTGGGAGCGCCTGTTCTGGGCGGGATTCGTGACGAGTCTCGTCATGGTGGCCGTGTTCGCCGTCGCGGCCGCCCCCGGCGGGCGGG
This sequence comes from Herbiconiux sp., assembly GCF_023264855.1. GTDB lineage: Bacteria > Actinomycetota > Actinomycetes > Actinomycetales > Microbacteriaceae > Herbiconiux. The sequence goes on from NZ_JAHFUW010000006.1 coordinate 15,448, forward strand.
ATGCTCGTCGTGCGTGCATCCGTATCACCTGGCTGCTCCGGATCGGCCTCACCCTCTTCGTGCTCGCGCCCCTGCTGTGCACCCTCGCCCTCGTCGGCGACTTCTACCGCCTGTGACCTAAGTCAGGCCCTGCTGGCCGGCTCAGTCGTAGACGCGGGCGACGCTCCAGCCCTCGGGGCCCTGCACCACATCGAAGACGTGCGTGTCGCCCGCGGCGTTGGTGCCCTGGAAGCGCCACGAGACGGCCGGCGGCAGGTGGGTCGACCAGTAGAAGCCCTCCGGTTCGGTGGGGGTGTCGGTGACCCGCCAGCGCTCGCCGCGCCACACCATCCGGGCCGGTATCCCGTTCGCCAACCAGATCGTCGCGGTGTCGGTGGCGTGCGCCAGACTCATCATGCCCTCCTCGTCATTCGAACATATGTTCGATGGTTAATGGATAGCCCACTCCTGCTCGACACGCCAAGAGGGCGACATATAAATTCTCGGGAATATACTTCCCACCAATGGAAGTTGACTTCAGAACGACGTGGAACGAAAGGAGCCCGCATGACCGCCTACGGCGATGTGTTCACCGAACTCGTCTCGACCGAGATCGCCCTGTGGAACCAGCTCGACCGGATGCTGACGACCGCGACCGGCGTCAGCGCCGCCCAGCTGCAGGCGCTGACCGCCATCGACCGCCTGGCCGGGTCGGCCCGGGTGCAGGATGTGTCCGAGACGCTGCAGATCACGGTGGGGGCGGCCAGCAAGCTGATCGACCGGCTGGAGAGGGACGGCCTCGCCGGCCGCTCCGCTCATCCGCGTGACCGCCGGTCGATGGTGATCCAGCTCACCACCGCGGGGGAGGAGGCACTCGCCGAGGCCTCCGTGGCGGCCGAGTCGAGCCTGGTGCGGCTCCTGGGCGCCCATCTCGATCCCGATCGGGCGCGATCGCTGGCGACGGCCCTGCGATCCGTTCGCGAGGGTCTGACCGCGGGGGTGCTCGCGTGAGCGCCACCATGCGGGCCGTGGTCGTCGATGCGCCGGGAGGCCCCGAGGTCCTGCAGCTGAAAGACGTGCCCATCCCCGAAGCGCGCCCCGGCCAGGTGCTCATCCGGGTGCGGGCCTTCGGGCTGAACCGCAGCGAACTTCATTTCCGCCGCGGTCAGGCCTCCAGCGGGAGCTTTCCGCGCATCCCGGGCATCGAGGCCACGGGTGAGGTGGCGGATGCGCCGGGTGGGGAGTTCGCGCCGGGCACGCAGGTGATGACGATGATGGGCGGCATGGGCCGCAGTATCGACGGCGGCTACGCCGAGTACGTGCTCGTGCCGGCCGCGCAGGTCATCCCGTTCGCCAGCGACCTGCCCTGGTCGACGCTCGGTGCCGTGCCCGAGATGCTGCAGACCGCCTACGGCTCGCTCGCCGTCGGGCTCGAGGCGGTCGACGGCCAGAGCGTGCTCATCCGCGGCGGCACCTCGTCGGTCGGTCTCGCCGCCGCCGTGCTGGCCAAGCGCCGCGGGATGACGGTGATCTCCACCACGCGGAGTGCCTCGAGATTCGGCCTGCTCGAACAGGTGGGGGTGGATCATCCGCTCGTCGACGACGGCGAGGTGGCGGGCGCCGTGCGGGCGCTCGTGCCGGGCGGCGTGGACGGCGCGATCGAGCTCGTGGGCGTGAACGTGATGCGCGACACCCTGAGGGCCACCCGCACGGGCGGAACGGTGTGCTTCACCGGGATGCTGTCGGACGAGTGGACCATCCCCGAGTTCTATCCCATGGACTGGCTGCCCAACGGGGTGCGCCTCACCGCTTACTCCGGTGAGGCCGAAGGCCTGCCGGCCCCGGTGCTGCAGGACTACCTCGACGCGGTCGCCGCCGGCTCGGCGGTCGTGCCGATCGGGCGTCGCTACGGGCTCGACGACATCGTGCAGGCGCATCGCGACCTGGAGGCGAACGCCGTCGGCGGCAAAGCCGTCGTCGTGCTGGAATGACGGCCCGGATGACGCCGACGAGCGGTGTGTCGCTCGGCATCGCGTCCCGGGATGCCGCGGTCGTGGCCGAGGCCAGCGGCGTTCTCGAGCGCGGAACCACCGTGAACGTCGGCTTCATCGATGGGGAGGGCCGGGATGCGCGCCTCGCGGCGGTGCGCGCCGTCGTGAGGGCCGGACTCGTGCCGGTGGCGCACCTCTCGGCGCGGCGCCTGGCGTCGGAGGGCGAGCTGGCGGAGTACCTGCGCCTGCTGAGGGAGAGTGCCGCCGGCTCCCACGTGTTCGTGGTGGGCGGTGACCCGGCCGTCCCCGCGGGGCTGTACGCGAACGCGCTCGACGTCATCCGCTCCCGGGTGCTGGAACACCACGGCGCGGCCTCGGTGAGCCTCGGTGGCTATCCGGAGGGACACCCGGTGATCCCGGAGCCCGCGCTCTGGGCGGCTCTGCAGGAGAAGGCGGCGGTGCTGGAGGAGCAGGGCCGCGCCGGCGAGATCATCACCCAGGTCGCCCTCGATCCGGATGCCGTGCTCGCCTGGATCGCCCGGGTGCGCGATCGCGGGATCGCCTTGCCGATCCGGGTCGGCGTGGCGGGTCCGGTGCTGACGGGCGAACTGCTCGGGCTGGCGAAGAGCTTCGGCGCGCGCGCCGACCACGTCGTCGCGAAGCGGTACGGACTCGGCGCGGCCGACACCGTGGCCACGGCGTCGCGATTCGTCGACGTGCTCGCGTCGCGGGCCGACCCCGCGACGCACGGCGAGGTGGGGCTGCACGTGTTCACCTTCGGCAGCCTGGTGCGCACGACGGAGTGGATCGCGGGCCTGGGCTGATCAGCCTCCGGCCGGGCCTTCGAGCAGGCCCCGGGTCAGGGCCTCGGTGGTGGCCGTGACGATGCGGCGCCGGCCTTCGTGGTCGCCGTCGTCGCCGGTGATGATCAGCCCCAGATTCGGCGACGCGAACCAGGAATGGCACAGGCTCACGATCGTGAGCAGCAGGCTCGCCGCATCGCGGCCGGAGAGCTCGCCGACCGCGGCGCCCAGCTCGGCCGACTTGAGGGCGGCGCGCGCGGTGCGCGTGTCGGTGTCGATCGGGTAGGTGAGTTCCAGGCCCTCCCAGAACACCAGCCGGGGAAGCTCCGGATGACTCCGGCAGGCGTCGAAGTACCTCCCGGCGAAGCCCGCTGCCGCGGCCGGGCCCGTCTCCGTCACCGGCACCCCGTCGAGAATGGTGCCGAGCTGATCGGCCAGCACGGCCTCGAACAGCTGCCGCTTGTTGCCGAAGTAGGAGTACAGCCGCTCGCGGTTCACGCCGGCGCGCTCCGAGATGCGATCGATGCGGGCGCCGCCGAAGCCCTTCTCGCTGAACTCGGCCACGGCCGCCGTGAGCAGTGCGCGTTTCGTTCCCTCGACATCCCAAGCCATGGATCGAGTGTAGTATCAATTTCCAACTAAACGTTTGGAGATTCGATGGAGCGTGAGGGCAAGGCGCTGGCCGCCGACGAACTCGACGGGCAGCACCGGCACGCTCCCGGCGTCGCCTCGGTGCACGTCCGGGTGATCGTGACGTGGCTCGCCATCTTTCCGCTGGTCGCCGTGGGGATGTCGGTGATGGGGCTCTTCGCCACCGGATGGTCGCCTGTGCTGCGGGCGCTGCTTCTCACCGCCGTCGTCGTGCCCACCACCGTGTACTTCATCGTGCCGAAGCTCCTGCTCGCCTACGGCAAGCTCTCCCGACGCCACCAGACGCGGTAGCACCCCGCTGCCGGCCACACAGAACCGAGGAAACAGAACATGCAGATCACCGCCGCCGTCGTGCGATCCCAGGGCGCCGACTTCACCATCGAGCAGCTCGAGCTCGACGAACTCCGTCACAACGAAGTGCGGGTGAGGCTCGTCGCGACCGGCATCTGCCACACCGACGCGCTCGTGCGCGACGCGGTGTATCCGACCCCGCTCCCGGCGGTGCTCGGCCACGAGGGCGCCGGCGTCGTCGAGGCGATCGGCGATTCGGTCATCTCCGTCGCCCCAGGCGACCACGTGGTGCTCGCCGCCGCCTACTGCGGTCACTGCAAGCGCTGCCGCCGCGGCGAGATGGCGTACTGCGAGAACCTGTTCGCCGCCGACTTCGGCGGTCGCCGGCTCGACGGCACGACCGCCCTCAGCAAGGACGGCGAGGCCGTCTCGTCGCACTTCTTCGGCCAGTCGTCGTTTGCGACCTACGCCAACGTCGTCGAGGAATCCGTCGTGAAGGTGAACCCGGATGTGCCCCTGGAGCACCTGGGCCCCCTCGGCTGCGGCATCAACACCGGCGCCGGCACGGTGCTCAACGAGCTGAAGCCCGAGATCGGCAGCTCGCTGGCCGTGTTCGGCGCCGGGGCCGTCGGGAGTGCCGCCGTCATGGCGGCCAAGGTGGCCGACTGCGCCGTCGTCGTGGCGATCGACATCCACGACTCGCGCCTCGAGCTCGCCCGCGAGCTGGGCGCCACCCACACCATCAACTCGCTGACCGAGGATGTCGCGGCCCGGCTGCGCGAGATCACCGGTGACGCGGGCATCGACTACGTCGTCGACACGACCGCGCGCCCCGAGCTCCTGCGCCAGGCCGCCGAGGCCATCGGCGTTCGCGGCACCATCGCCCTCGTCGGGGCCGCGAAGCCCGGAACCGAGGTCGCCTTCGAGATCGGGGCGTCGCTGGTCAAGGGCTGGACCTTCAAGACCGTCGTGCAGGGCAGTTCGGTGCCGCAGGTGTTCATCCCGCAGCTCATCCAGCTCTGGCAGGAGGGCCGGTTCCCGTTCGAGAAGCTCGTGCAGAACTACGAGCTCGCGCAGATCAACGAGGGATTCGCCGACTCCAAGAGCGGCGCGACCGTGAAGCCGGTCATCGTCTTCTGACCGCACTCCTCCGGCGCGATCCGCGTCATCTCGAGATAGTACAATGTTTGATTATCTCGACTTGAATTGGAGGCCTCATGGGTGATCGGACGGAGCGCGACGCCATCGAGCTGCTCGGTGGGCTCGAGCTGGAGCATGCGGACGACCGCCCGATCGCCCTGGAGGTCATCCGGGGTGCGCGCGCGCTTCGCGGGCAGCTGCGTGACGAGCAGGCGGAGTCGGAGCGACGCGGAACGTACTCGGTCGCCGTGCACGAGCGGATGCGCGAGGCCGGCCTCTACCGCATCACCGCACCGCGCGCCTATGGCGGTCTGCAGCTTCCGCTGCCCGTGCTCACGAAGACGATCATCGAGGTGGCCCAGGGCGACCCGGGGAGCGGCTGGTGCTACGCCCTGGCGGCCGGCCACCAGATCACGATGGCCTCCTACTGGCCCGAGCCGGTACAGGCCGCGGCGTTCGGCGAGCACGGTGAGTTCCTCGCCCCGCACAACTTCGCCTGGGGCGGGAGTGCCGAGCGGGTGGCCGGCGGCTGGCTGATCGACGGCACCTTCCCGTTCGGATCCGGCGCCCCCTACTCGACCCACTTCCTGCTCACCATCACCGCGCGCGACGGCGACCGGATGCGCCCGCTCACGGTGGTGCTCGAGCGCGCCGAGTACGAGGTGCTCGACGACTGGTCGGGGGCGTTCGGGATGAAGGCGAGCGGCTCCAACGGCGTGCGCGTCCCGGCGCTGATCGTGCCCGACGCGCGGGCGGTCGTCGACGGATTCGACGACCCGCACGCCCTCCGCACCCCGGGGTCGCTCCTGCACGACGAGCCCGGGTACTTCGGCCGCACCACCGCGTACCACCCCGCCGGGCTCGCCGCCGTGGCGGTGGGGACGGGGCGGGCGGCCCTGGACGAGTTCGAGCGGATCATCGCCGGCTCGGCCAGCAAGAACGCCCCGGGGCTGCGCAAGATCGACGACCCCGTCTACCGGGAGGTCTACGGAACCGCCCTGGCGGCGGTCGATGCCGCGGAGGCGCTCGCGCTCGCCGCGGCCGGCGCCTACGTGCGGGCAGGCCACAGAGCGGCGGCGCACGCGGAGGCGCTGTCGGTCGCCGATGAGGTGCGCCTGGCGAACGTCTCGCGCACGGCCGGCCGGCTCGTGGCGGAGGCGGTGGACGAGCTCTTCCTGCACGCCGGAACGCTCACCGTGAGTGACGGATCGCGCATGCAGCGCTACTTCCGTGACATCTCGATGCTGCGCACCCACGGCCGGCAGCTGCCGCGGTCATCCGCCGTTCAGCTGGCGGGTGCCGTGCTGGATCAGGAGCCGTCGTCCTGAGTGCCGTCCGGGGCCGGGGAGACGAGCTTCGCCAACAGGGCGATCAGCTGGCCGGTCTCGTCGGCGGTCAGGTTGGAGACCCAGTGCTTCTCCCGGTCATTGACGTTCTGCACCACGGCGCCGATGCGGGCGCTGCCGCTTTCGGTCAGAGACAGCAGCACGGCGCGGGCGTCGGTCTCGGAGTGCGTGCGCAGCACCCATCCGTCGCGCACCAGGGTCTTCGTGAGCGAGGACACCGCCGAGCGGGTCATCCCGCTGATCGCCGCGGCGACGGAGCTCTCCAGCGGTCCGGTCAGCCACAGGATGGCGGCGAGATAGAACGCGGGGGAGCTCAGCCCGCCGGGACGCTGGGCGCGCGACTCGATGTCGTGCGAGACCATCTTCGACACGCGGGTGAGCAGAAGGATGGCGTGCATGGCCGACCGGTCGATCGCGGGTGCCTTCTGCACGGTGAGATCGACGTAGTCCTCGGTGAAGGAGAAAATGTCGCCCACGCGGAACGCCTCGCTCTCCACGAGGGACTCGCGGGCTGAGCTCTCGGATCCGTCGTCGCGCACCCCAGCACCCTACCGGGAATACCCGGATCACCCGGAATGTATTACTAGGAATAGAAATGAGCGACCCGCAGGCGACCGACCGCGTCGTGCCGCAGGTTCGCGCGAGATGAGAGAAGTCACATGACCACCCTGGACATCACCACCCCCGCCGCCGTTCTCGTGATCGACATGCAGAACGACACCGTGGGCGCCGAGGGCGCCTACGCCTCCTTCGGGGCCGCCGCGCACGCCGAGAGCCAGCACGTGGTGGCGCACATCGGCGCCGTCCTCGAGGCGGCGCGCACCGCGGGTGTCCCCGTCTTCCACAGCCGCATCCTCGTGCATCCGCTCGCCGGTGTGGGCGGCTCGAACGCCCCGGTGTTCCGGATGCTGGCGCCCGACACCTTCAAGGTGGGCAGCTGGGGTGCGCAGATCGTCGACGAACTGACCCCCGCGGCGGAGGAGATCGTGCTCGACCGCACCCGGATGAGCGTGTTCAACGGCACCGAGATCGACGCCCTGCTGCGCAATCTCGGGGTGCGCACGCTGATCGTGGTCGGCGCCTGGACCAACATGGCCGTCGAGCACACCGTCCGTGACGCGGCCGACCACGGCTACGAGGTGACGATCGTCTCGGATGCCACGTCGAGCCTGAGCGAGGACTGGCAGCGCGGAGCGCTCGACTACGCCCTCACCAACATCGCCACCGTGGCTGTCACCGCAGACGTGGTGGAGGCGATCTCGGCCTGATCTGCAAATACTTGTAGCAACAACTAATTTGTGTGTATAGTTGTTGCTACAAGTAAGCGCTTCGGCGACAAGCAGAAAAGAAGGACACGTCATGGCACGCATCACAATCTTCGGCAAGGGCTCCATGGGAGACGCCATCGGTGGAGTGCTCGCCGCCGGCGGCAGCGACGTCGACTACATCACCCGCGGCGACGCCGGTGCACAGGTCGCAGGCGACATCGTCGTGCTGGCCGTCCCCTACCCCGCGGTCGACGGCATCATCGCCGCCTACGGCGCACAGCTGGCCGGCAAGACCGTGGTCGACATCACCAACCCGCTCGACTTCGCCACCTTCGACTCCCTGGTCGTTCCGGCCGACGGATCGGCTGCGGCCGAGATCCAGGCCAAGCTCCCCGAGAGCCACGTCGTGAAGGCGTTCAACACCACCTTCGCGGCCACCCTGGCCTCCAAGCAGCTCGGTGGCGTGCAGACCACCGTCCTGGTCGCCGGTGACGACACCGACGCCAAGACCGCTCTCGTCGAGGCGATCATCGCCGGCGGCGTCGCGGCCATCGATGCCGGCGCCCTCAGCCGCGCCCGTGAGCTCGAGGCCATCGGCTTCCTGCAGCTCACCCTCGCCGTGGGCGAGAAGATCGGCTGGAACGCCGGCTTCGCCGTCGTCCGCTGATCGACCTCTGATCATCCGAGGTGGGGCCGGGAGACCGGCCCCACCGCACGAGGGAGAAACCCATGGCCCAGACGCCTGACGACATCCTGGATTCCGGCACCTCGATGGGGGCGGTGACCCTGCGGGTCGGTGACCTCGAGGCGATGTCCGACTACTACGCGCGCGCCTTCGCGATGGAGCCGCTGCACGAGCGCGCCGACCGGCGCGAGGCGCACCGGGTGCTCGGCCGCGGTGCGACCCCGCTCGTGCGCCTCATCCACACGCCGGATCTGCCGTCGGTCGACCCCCGCCAGGCGGGTCTGTTCCACACGGCGTTCCTGTTCGGAACACCGGCCGAGCTGGCGGCCACGGTCTACCGCGCTGCTCAGGAACCGCGCAGCCGTTTCGTGGGCTCGAGCGATCACAGCGTGAGCGAGGCGTTCTACTTCACCGACCCCGAGGGCAACGGCGTCGAGCTCTACACCGATCGCGACCGCTCCGAATGGATCCACGACGGCGACGAGATCCGCATCTCCACCGATTTCCTCGACCCGAACCTGTACCTCCAGCGACACCTCGACGAGACGGTCGTGGCTGCCGGACCCGATCGCGCCGGAACGGTGGGTCACGTGCACCTCCAGGTGGGCGACCTCGCCACGGCGCGCTCGTTCTACATGGATGCGCTCGGGTTCGAGACCACGCAGACCGGCTACAGCGGCGCGTTGTTCGCCTCGGCCGGCGGCTACCACCACCATGTCGCGATGAACGTCTGGAACAGCCGCGGCGCCGGCCCCCGGGCCGCCGCGCTGGGCCTCGGCGACGTCTCGATCACGGTGCCCGAGGCGAGCGACCTCGCCGCGCTGACCGAGCGCCTGCGCGCGCGGTCCCTCCCCTTCGCGAGCGACGGCCGTACCGTCTCGCTCGAGGATCCCTGGGGCACGCACGTCAGCGTCTCCCTTCCCGACCTGTCTTCTGAGGAACTACTGGCCCGATGACCGCTCTTCTGCACGCCGTCCACTCCGACCCCCGCGCCATGGCCGAGGGCGATGCCACCGACATCACCGTTCTGCTCCTGCACGGCTACGGCTCGAACGAGCACGATCTCACCGGGATCGTGCCGGCGCTCGGTCTGGGCGTGCCGTGGGCCTCGCTCCGGGCGCCGATCGAGCTCGGCAACGGCGGCGCGGCCTGGTTCGCGATCACCACCCCAGGCGACCCCGACCCCGAGCCGCTGGCCGAGGCGACCGACGCCATCTGGGCCTGGATCGACGCGACCCGCGGCGAGTCGAGCCGCGTGCTGCCGATCGGCTTCTCGCAGGGCGGCCTGATGGCCAGCCAGCTGCTGCGAACGCGTCCCGAGCGGGTCGGGGCCCCCGTGGTGCTCGGCGGCTTCGTGCAGCGCTCGGCGCAGCGGTGCTCGCCGAGACCCGTCCGGCGCTGTTCTGGGGCCGTGGCTCCGAGGACCGCGTGATCGGTGCTCCCGCGATCGCCCGCACCCGCGAGTTCCTGCCCGCGCACACGGCGCTCGTCGAGCGTGTCTACCCGGGACTGGCGCACGGCATCCATGCGCAGGAGCTGGCGGATGTGCGCGAGTTCATCGCGCCGTACACGGGTGCGAGCGCGCCGAGCCCTCGATGAGTGGGGCGCCCGCGTTCGAGATCGGCGTCTTCACCTTCGGCGAGCTCACCCGCGGAGCCGACGGATCGCCGATCCCCGCCGCCCGGCGCCTGCTCGACGTGCTGGAGTGGGCTCGTACGGCCGACCAGGCCGGTCTCGACGTGTTCGGTGTGGGTGAGCACCACCGCGAGGACTTCGCCGTGTCGTCGCCGCAGACGGTGCTCGCCGCCGTTGCCGCGCAGACGACCCGCATCCGTTTGACCAGCACCGTCACCGTGCTCTCCAGTGCCGACCCCGTGCGCGTGTTCGAGGAGTTCGCCACGCTCGACCTGCTGAGCGGAGGGCGGGCCGAACTCACCGCGGGCCGCGGTGCCTACCTCGAGTCGTTCCCGCTGTTCGGCCAGTCGCTCGACCACTACGACCAGTACTTCGACGAGCGCCTCGAGCTCTTGCTGCGCATCCGTTCGGGCAATCCCGTCACCTGGTCCGGCGCCACCCGCGCACCCCTGGAGAACGCGGGCGTCTGGCCGCGGCCCGTTCAGGACGAGCTGCCGGTGTGGATCGCGGTCGGGGGCACCCCGGCCTCGGTGGTGCGTGCCGGAACGCTCGGCCTCCCGCTGTACCTGGCCATCCTCGGCGCCCCCGAGCGCTTCGCCCCGCTGGCCGAGCTCTACCGCGCCTCGGCGGCGGAGGCGGGCCGCGCTCCCGAGCGCATCGGCGTCACCTCCCACTTCCACGTGGAGCCGACCTCGCAGGGTGCCAAGAACACGTTCTACCCGCACTACGCGCAGTACATCGGGCAGAACATGCCGCGCACCGGGCGGCTCGACCGCGAGGCGTTCGAGCAGTGGTCGGGCCCGCGGGGTGCCCTCTTCGCCGGCAGCCCGGCCGAGATCGTCGACAAGATCCTCTGGGAGCACGAGCTTCTCGGTCACTCCCGCTTCCTCGCGCAGGTGGGCCTCGGCGGCCTCGGCCAGGCCGAGACCCTGCGCTCGATCGAGCTGCTGGCCACAGAGGTGCTGCCGCAGGTGCGCGCCGCGCTCGGTGACGCCTGACGCCTCAGACCGCCGCCAGCTCCTGCTGCTCCTCGAGCACGCGTTTGGTGCGCGTGCGGCGGTGCCGCTCGGAGACCCGCTGGATGACGTACTCCGCGAGCACGATCAGCAGCAGGAAGATGCCGGTGAACAGCTGGGCCACGAAGGCCTTCGACCCCATCGCGGCCAGCCCCGAGGCCAGCACCGAGATGATGGCGAAGCCGAGGAACACGTTGACCATGGTGCCGCGCCCACCGGCGATGCTGATCCCGCCCACCAGCGCGGCGGCGATGCCGAGCACCAGCATCGGCTCGAGCGCCGTGGGGGCGGCCGAGCCGGAGACGGCGCTGGTGAGCGCTCCGCCGACCGCTCCGCAGCCGGCCGAGATACCGAAGGCGATGACCATGCCGCGCTTGTACCGCACGCCGGCGGCGATGGCCTCGTGGCGCGAGCTGCCGAGTGCGTAGAGTTCGCGACCCCAGCGGGTGCGGGCGAGGAAGACGCCGAGCGCGATCAGGATGAGGATGGCGATCGTCGACAACGGCGAGAGGAACAGGAACTTGCCGGAGAAGATGTCCGAGGCCGCGATGTCCTCGACGCTGATCGACAGACCGCCGCAGACCAGCCAGGTCAGCCCGCGCAGCAGCACGAGCGTGCCGACGGTGAAGACCAGGGAGTTGATCCCGAGCTTCGCGATCGCCCAGCCCTGCACGATGCCGAGCAGGGTGCAGACCACGATCGCGATCAGCAGCGAGACCACCAGCCCGAGGCCCGACAGAGCGACGGTGATGGCGCCGGCGAGGGCCGCCATCGAGGCGATCGAGAGATCGAACTCGCCCGCGATCATGGTGACGGCCAGGCCCGCGGCGATCACACCGAGCGGGATGAGCCGCTCGATCGCGGCCTCGGGGCGGAAGTTCGGGTAGAGCGCGTACATCGCCACGACGACGATGAGCAGAACGATCAGCTGCAGCGCGTAGCGCTTGAACCAGGCGGTGACGGATCTCATCGCGAGCTCGCCTTTCTCAGGAGGTGGAGGATGACGACCAGGCCGACCACGACGACGCCCAGCACGAAGTAGCGCACGCCTTGGGGGATGCTGACCAGCACCATGATCTGGGTGATGGTGGCGATGAACAGTGCACCGATGACGGACTTGACGGGGGAGCCGTCGCCGCCGGTCACGGCGGTGCCGCCGACCAGCACCGCGGCGACGACGTTCATGGTGAGTTCGCCGAAGTTGTCGGCCTGCACCTGGAGCGTCTGCGACACCTGCAGCACGGCGGCGACGCCGATCCCGACCGAGAAGGCCAGGAAGGCCCAGATCGTCACGCCCATCGGCGAGATGCCGCTGTTGCGGGCGGTGTTCTTGTTCGAGCCGAGCAGGTGCAGGTTCCGGCCGATCGTGGTGTGCTCGGTGAGGTACCAGGCCACCGCGGTGAAGACGACCAGCACGATCACCGGGAGCGGCACACCGAACACCGAGAAGGTCGCGAAGACGCCGAGCGAGTTGCTCGACGCCGCCACCACCTCGCCTCCGGTCACGATCGCCGTCGCCCCGTAGATGATGGCTCCCGCTCCGAGGGTGACGACCACCGGGTTGAGCCCGAGGCCGACGATGTAGCCCTGCACGAGCCCCACCAGAACGGCGGTCACGATGGCGGCGAAGGCGGCGAAGAAGATGTTGCCGGTCATCGACCCCGTCCACAGGTACACGACTCCGGAGAGCACGACGGATGCCGTGACACCGAGCGAGAACAGGTTGCCGGAGAGGGTGACCGCCGTCATTCCCGCCGCGATGATGCCGGTCACCGAGGTGGCCAGCAGGATCGCGCGGATCGTCTCGACGGTGAAGAACTGCGGCACCGTGATGCTGGCGATGATGAACACCAGCACGATCAGGATGGGCAGCGCGGAGGTGCGGATGGTGTCGACCGTCCGGCGGAGGCCGGCGCGTTCCTGGAACACGGTCGGCGACCCCTGGGGGGTCGGTGTGGTTGTCGTGGTCACGTCGATCTACTCCTCACGGTGCATGACTTCGCGGACGAGCTCGGGCTCGGTCCACTGATTGGCCGGCTTCTTCGCCGTCTGGGCGCCGCGGTAATAGGTGGCGACGGTGTCGGACAGGCCGAGCACCTCGTTGGTGTCGGAGGAGCTCACGATCACGCCGACGCCGGAATCGGAGAGCTGTCGCAGCTGCGCATAGATCTCGGCGCGCGCCCCCACGTCGACGCCGCGGGTCGGCTCCTCGACGAGCAGCACGCGGGGACGGATACCCAGCCACTTGCCCACGGCGACCTTCTGCTGGTTGCCTCCGGAGAGGTTGCCCACCAGCGCCTGCATGCGCGAGCGGTCGATCGCGAACTGCGCCGCGCTGCTCGCGGCCTCGTCGGCCTCCTTCTTCGCATTGACGAAGCCGAGGTTCGACACCCGTTTCAGCCAGGGCGAGGAGAGGTTGCGCCGGATCGAGATGCCGCCGAAGATGCCGTCCTTCTTGCGATCGGGGGAGCAGTACGCGATCCCCATCGCGATGCCGTGGCGGCGTCCTCCGACCTCGATCGGGGTGCCGTCGAGCTCGATGGTGCCGGCGGCCACGTCGCCGGTGCCGGCGATGGCCTTGAGGATGTCGGTGGTCCCGGATCCGAGCTGGCCGGTGAGCCCGAGGATCTCGCCGCGACGCAGCTGCAGATCGACCTCACCGCGCAGACCCGCCACCTTGAGACCCTTGGCCTCCAGGACGACGTCGCCCATCCCGGCCGAGCGGTCGGGGTAGAGGTCGCCGAGCTCGCGGCCGATCATCATGGTCACGACCTTGTCGACCGTGAGTTCTCCGACGGGCTGGGGCGGGTGGCTGCGGCCGTTGCGGAAGATGACCACTTGGTCGGCGATCTCGAACACCTCGCCGAGCCGATGGGTGACGTAGATGATGCTGCGGCCTTCGGCGGCGAGCCGCTTGACCACCGAGAGCACGCGTTCGATCTCGCGATCCGACAGCGCCGCCGTCGGCTCGTCGAAGATCACGATCTTGGCGTCCCTGGCCAGCACCCGAGCGATCTCGAGCAGCTGCATCTCGGCCACCGAGAGGTTCTCGACCAGCGTGTTCGGGTCGAGGTCGTCCAGGCCCACCCGGGCCAGGATGCCCGTGGCGGCCTGGTTGAGCTTGCGGGGGCCCCACCACCAGGGTGCGCCGCGCTGGCCGAGGGCCAGGTTCTCGGCGACGCTGAGGGTGCCGACGGTGCTGAACTCCTGCTGCACGACCGCGATGCCGGCCGCCTGCGAGGCGTTCACCGTGTGCAGCTGCACCTCTTCGCCGTCGATCTTGATGGTGCCCTGGTCGGGCACGATCAGGCCGGAGATGATCTTCACGATCGTGCTCTTGCCGGCGCCGTTCTCGCCCAGCAGGGCCATCACCTCGCCCGGCTTGAGGGCGATCTCCACGTCGGTCAGGGCACTGATCGCCCCGTACGACTTCGAGATGCCCGTCGCCTCGAGGCGGTAGGGGGTCGTCGCGTCCATGCGTCTTCCTTCGGGTCGGGTCGGGCCCCATCAGTGCAGCGGGACCAGGAGGGGTGTGGGGCGGGTCCCGGTGCTGGTCGTCCAGCATCCGGAACCCGCCCGATCAGGGGGGCGTGCCTCAGGAGGCGGCGTCACCCATCAGGGCCGAGAAGTCGAAGCCCCAGATCTTGAAGGACTCGATGTTGTCGGCCGTCACCGTCGGGTTCATCATGAACGTCGTGCGGGTGGGTGCGGTGACCTCCAGCTCGGGCTTGGCCTCGTCGGAGGCGATCGTCACGGTGTCGTCGACGACCTCGCCGGTCGCGAGGTACTGCGCGGCGTTGTCCACGATCAGCGTTCCCTCGATGACGGGCGACTGGAGCACGGCGCTGGTGATCTTGCCGTCGCGCAGGTTGGCCGTCGAACCCGAGGAGGTTCCCGTGTTCAGGAACACGTTCTCGCCGGGCTTCAGGCCGTTCTGCTCGGCGGCCTGCACCACGCCGTTGCCCATGTCGTTGGTCTGCACGTAGATGAAGTCGATGCCCTGCGACAGGTACTTCGGAATGGCGGTGCTGGCCGCGGTGAAGCCGCCCTGGGCGTCGAATTCTGCGGCGCCCTCCCGTCCGAGGTAGTTGATCTTGCCGTCGACGACCTCCATGAAGGCGTTGTGGCGGTCTTCACCGGCCGAGTAGTCGCCCGAACCGAGGGTGATCTCCAGCACGTTCGGCAGACCACCGGGTCCGTGGAACGTGTAGCCCTCCGCGGTCAGCGAATCGATCTTGGTGAGCATGTCCTTGCCCGCCTGGTCGCCGATGCCGAGGTCGGAGACGCCGGCGTAGCCGATCTTGATGAACTCCTCCGCGGCCGGGTCGATCAGCTGGTTCCACTGCAGAACCGGGGCGACCTTCGACAGGGCGCGGATGGACGCGGTCGCGTTCGCGGCCGATGCGGGCCAGATCAGGACAGCGGCGGCCTCTTCGCCGGTGGCCAGCCACTCCTGCACCTGCTGGTCCTGCTCGGTCTGGTCGAAGTTGTTCTCCACCACGCTGCTGGTGAAGCCCAGTGCCTCCGCCTCGGCCTCGGCGGCCTTCGCCGCGGCGGCGAGGTACACGTTCGAGGTCGAGGGCATGAAGATCTTGATGAGCTTGCCGCCGCCCTCGAGCGATCCGGTGCCCGATGCCGAGCTTCCCGAGTCGCCACCGGAGGTCGAGGTGCTCGAGCCGGAGCTGCAGGCTGCGAGGCTCACGACGAGGCCGGCTGCGGCGACGAGGCCGACCGCCTTCTGCCATCTGCTGAATTTTCGAGTTCCCATTCCTACTGTGCTCCTTTGCATAGTGTGTGATTGCTCTGGTGGTGCGGGGCGGCCGTCTCGGTGCCGAAAACCTGCGGCACCGGCCGCGCTGGCAATCCTCCACGCGGTGTCCTCGGCCCTCGGGGGCGTGTGCAGGATTTACACAAAGCCCGCGGATGCCGGGCTCGGCCGGGCTCGGGTGTTCAGAATTCAGGCGCTCGGCATGCCGGCACGGACGCCGTCGTCAGCGTTCGAGCACGACGGCGAGGCCTTGGCCGACGCCGATGCAGATGGCCGCGACCGCGACCCCGCGTCCGCGGCGCGCGAGCTCGTGGGCGGCGTGGCCGACGATGCGGCCTCCCGAGGCCCCGAGCGGATGCCCGATCGCGATCGCGCCGCCGTGGACGTTGACCCGATCCGGGTCGAGCTCGGGCCACAGCCGAAGGCACGCCAGCGACTGCGCCGCGAAGGCCTCGTTGAGCTCGACGAAGTCGACGTCGGCCCAGGTCTTGCCCGCGTTCGCGAGCGCCCGGTTCACGGCCTCGACCGGCCCGATGCCGAACACGTCGGGGTCGACGGCGGCCGCCCCGCGCCCGATGATCCTGGCCAGCGGCTCGGCCTCGATCGGCGCGTGCTCACCGCCCACGATCACCATCGAGGCCCCGTCGTTCAGCGGCGAGGCGTTGCCGGCGGTGATGGAACCGTCCGGCCGGAAGGCCGGTCTCAGCCCGGCCAGCGACTCCACCGTCGCATCCGGCCGGATGCCTTCGTCGCGCGTCAGATCGACACCGGGCACCCGCACGATCTCGCCGTCGTAGACGCCGGCATCCCAGGCCGCGGCCGCCTTGACATGACTGGCTGCTGCGAAGGAGTCCTGCTCCTCGCGCGTGATGCCGTAGCGCTCGGCCAGGATCTCGTTCGACTCGCCCAGCGAGATCGTCCACTCCTTCGGCATCGCGGGGTTGATCAGCCGCCATCCCAGCGTGGTCGAGTGCAGCGTCTCGTTGCCCGCCGGGTAGGTGCGCTCGGGTTTGGGCAGCACCCACGGCGCCCGGCTCATCGACTCCACACCGCCGGCCAGCACCAGCCGGGAATCACCCGCTTCGACCGCCCGGCTGGCATCCATCACCGCCTGCAGGCTCGAGCCGCAGAGGCGGTTCACGGTGACACCGGGCACCGAGGTCGGCAGCCCCGCGAGCAACACCGCCATCCGGGCGACGTCGCGGTTGTCCTCGCCGGCCTGGTTCGCCGCTCCGGCCACGACGTCGTCGATGGTGCCGGGGTCGACATCCGGATGCCGGTCGAGGATGCCACGCACGGTGACGGCGAGCAGATCGTCGGGGCGCACCCCGGCGAGGGACTTGCCGAAGCGCCCGAACGGGGTGCGGACCGCGTCGTAGACGAAACTCGCGGTCACGTCAGTCGATCCGGCTGTGGTCGCCGAGGCGGTGCCAGGTGCGGTTGTGGTACACCAGCGGTTCGGACGACGCCTCGTCGGCCGGCTTCGCCTCGAGGGCCTCGACCAGCAGCACGGCCGAGCCGCCCGCGAGCATGAGATCGATCACGCGCGCCCGGATCCAGGTGCGGGCGCCGGGGAAGTAGGTCTCCCCCGTGGGCAGCACGTCCCAGACCGAGCGGTCGGCGAAGCGGTCGATGCCGCTGGTCGCGCCGAGCTTGGCGATGTGCACCTGGTCGGCTCCCAGCAGGTGCACGACCACGGTCTTGGCCTGGCGGATGGTCGGCGTGCTCGAAGACATCTCCGAGACCGAGAACATGATCAGGGGCGGCTCGGCGCTGACCGAGGCGACCGAGCTCGCCGTCAGGGCGACGGGCCCGGAACCGGCATCGGCGGTGATGACGGCCACACCGGCGGGATGATCCCGGAACGCCGCCCGGAACTCCTCTGAACTGAGCACGGTCTCCTGCGCCTTCGGGGCGCTCTTCAGCTTGACCATGATTCTTCCTTCCTAGTTGAACGCGGCGATGCCGGTGATGTCCCGGCCGACGATGAGGGATTGGATGGAGTCGGTGCCTTCGTAGGTGTGCACGACCTCCATGTCGGTGAGGTGGCGGGCCACGTGGTTCTCGAGCAGGATGCCGTTGCCGCCGAGCATGTCGCGCGCCTCGCGGCACAGCGCCCGGGACTTCTGGCCGGTGAACAGCTTCGCCAGCGAGGCCTGCTCGTTGCTCAGCCGGCCCTCGTTCTGCAGGGCGCCGGTGCGGAAGCACATCAGCTGCATGGCGGTGAGGTCGGCCAGCATGTTCGCGAGCTTGTTCTGCACCAGCTGATAGCTCGCGATCGGCTTGCCGAACTGCACCCGGTCGTGGGCGAAGCGCACCGCGATCTCGTAGGCCGCCAGCGCATGCCCGAGGGCTTCCCACGCGACCGTCGTGCGGGTGGTGTTCAGGACGGCGGAGACATCGCGGAACGAGGTCGACTTCTCCAGGCGGTTCCCGGCGGGCACGCGCACGCCGGTCAGGGTGATCTTCGCCTGCTGGATGGCGCGCTTGGCCATCTTCCCGGTGATCGCCTCGGCCTCGTACCCCTCGGGATACGCGCCGTCCTCGCCCTTCTCCATCACGAAGGCCTTCACTTTGCCGTCGCCCACGTCGCGCGCCCAGACGATCACGACGTCGGCCACGTGGCCGAGGCCGATCCAGCGTTTCTCGCCGTTCAGCACGTAGTGGTCGCCGACCAGCTCGGCGGTGGTCGCGAGGGCGACCGAGTCGGAGCCGTGCTCGGCCTCGGTGAGGGCGAAGGCGCCGAGCAGCTGCAGCTGCACGAGTCGCGGCAGCCAGCGCTGCTTCTGCTCTTCGCTGCCGAGCAGGTTGATCGTGCCGATCACCAGCCCCGACTGCACCGCGTTCAGGGTGTTGAAGCTGCCGTCGCCCCGGGAGAGCTCCATGGCCACCAGGCCCGTCTGCAGGCGGGTCAGCCCGGGAGCGCCGTAGCCCTGCACCGCGGTGCCCACGATGCCGAGCTCGGCGAGCTTGGGCAGCAGGTGATAGGGGAAGTCGGCTTTCTCCCAGTACTCGTTGATCACCGGGGTCACCTCGGTGTCGACGAAGGCGCGCACCCGGGCGACGAGGGCGAGATCCTCGTCGCTGAGGTAGTCGGCGACCGCGTAGTAGTCGGAGTTCACCGGCAGGGAGGTGTCTATGTCAGTCATGGTGGCCTTTCTCAGGGGTGGCGCGGGCGCCGACGAGCCAGTCGAGGATGTCGGATCGGCCCTCGTCGAGCAGGGGCGGCGCCCAGTCGTAGCTCGGGGCGGTGCGCGAGAAGCCGATCGGGTTGCGGATGCCGGGGATCACGCGGTCGCCGGATCCGGCCTCGACCACGGGCGCGAGGCCGAGCTTCGTGGCCGCGTCGATGCCGCCCTGCACGTCGAGGATGGGCGCAGCGGGCACGCCCGCCGCCTGCAGCAGCGCGGCCCAGTCGGTGGCGCTCTTGTGCCGCAGGCTCTCCACCAGGATGGCGCGCAGCTCGATGCGGTGCGCGCTGCGGGCCGGTGGCGATGAGAAGCGCGGGTCCTCGCTCAGGTCGCGGAGGCCGAGGTGGCGGCACAGGGCGCGGAACAGCGAGTCGTTGCCGACGGCGATCACGATCTCGCCGTCGGCGGTGGGGAAGGGGGCGTAGGGGTACAGACTCGGATGCTCGTTCCCCATCCGCGTGGGCACGTGGCCGGCGATGGCGTAGGCAGCGGTCTGATTCACCAGTCCGGACAAGGCGGAGGACATCAGGTTCATCTCCACCTGCTGCCCCTCGCCCGTGAGGTCGCGGTGGTGCAGGGCGGCCAGGATGCCGATGCAGGCGTGCAGGCCGGTCATCACGTCGAACACCGCGACGCCCGAGCGGAAGGGTGCTCCATGGGGGTCGCCGGTGAGGCTCATCATGCCGGAGAGGGCCTGGGCCAGGAGGTCGTAGCCGGGGAGGGCGGCGCCTCCGGCCGTGCCGAATCCGGTGATCGACGCGTAGATCACCGAGGGGTTCGCCGGCATGATCGAGGCGTAGTCGAGACCGAACCGCGCGAATCCGCCCGGCTTGAAGTTCTCGATCACCACGTCGGCCCGGCTCGCCAGTTCCCGGGCGGTGCTCAGGTCGTCCGCGTCGCCGAGATCGAGCGCGATCGAGCGCTTGTTGCGGTTCACCGAGAGGTAGTAGGTCGACTCGTCGCCGCTGACCGGCGGCTTGTACTGCCGGGTCTCGTCGCCGCCGGGCGACTCGATCTTGATCACCGTGGCGCCCATGTCGGCCAGCAGCATGGTGCAGTAGGGACCGGCCAGCACCCGGGAGAAGTCGGCCACCACGAGCCCCGCCAGGGCCCCGGTGGCCTCGCGGCCGAAGATCGCCTCGTTCAGGGTCATCGCGCCGCCCCGTCCTCGTCGTAGTCGAAGAAGCCGCGGCCGCTCTTGCGGCCGAGCGCTCCCTCGGCCACCAGATCGATCAGGATCTGCGGCGGTTCGAACCGGGGGCCGATCGTCTCGTGCAGGTACCGGGCGATGCCCAGGCGCACGTCAAGGCCCACCAGGTCGGAGGTGCGCAGTGGGCCCACCGGATGGCGGTAGCCGAGCGTCATGGCCGCGTCGATGTCGGCGGCGTCGGCGACGCCCTCCTCCACCATGCGCATCGCCTCGAGGGCGATGGCGAGACCGAGTCGCGAACTGGCGAAGCCCGGGCTGTCGCGCACCGTGATCGCGGTCTTGCCGAGGGCCTGCACCCATTCGGCGGCCTGTACGGCGTAGTCGGGGGAGGTGGCTTCGGCGACCACGATCTCGACCAGGGCCGAGGCGGGAACGGGGTTGAAGAAATGCAGGCCGCCGAAGCGCTCGGGCCGGGCCAGCTCGCCTGCCAGCCGCGCGAGCGAGAGCGACGAGGTGTTCGTCGCGAGCCAGGCCCCGTCGTCGAGCTGCTGCTCGGCTTCGGCCAGGGCGGTGCTCTTCAGCGCGAAGTCCTCGGGAACGGCCTCCACCACGAGGCCCGCGCCGGCGAAGACGCTCTTGTCGGTGCTGACACGCAGCCGCCCGAGCAGGTCGCTCTCGCTCTCGTCGACGGCGCCACGCGCGATGCTCGTGCGCACGCTGGCGGCGATGCGCTCGTAAGCGGCATCCGCCCACTCCGGCTTCTGCTCCACCACCACGACGGCGGCTCCCGAGGTGAGGAACGCGTGGGCGATACCCGCGCCCATCCGGCCCCCGCCCAGCACGCCCACGCGCTCGGGCACGGCGCTCATCGGGCCACCCGCTTGCGATTCAGGAACTCGGCCATCCGCACGTTCTTCCCCTCCGATTCGAACAGCACCGCCTGGGCGAGGTTGTCGACGTACGGATGCGCCGACTCCGGCATCCGCATGACGAGCTTGCTCACCCGCACCGCGACGGGATCCTGGGTGGCGATGCGGTCGGCGAGGCGGGAGGCGGCGTCCATCAGGTCCTCCGGCTCGTGCAGCTCGGTGACCAGGTGCAGGTCGAGCGCCTCGCGGGCGTCGAGGATGCGGCCGGCCAGGAGCACCTCGGTGGCGATGGCCTCGCCGATCAGGTTGCGCAGGCGCCAGGTGCCGCCGGCCGCGGCCATGATGCCGAGGCCCGTCTCGGGATTGCCGAAGCGGGCCCGCGGCGTGGCGATGCGGAAGTCCGCCGCCATGGCCAGCTCGGCGCCGCCGCCGAGGGCGAACCCGTCGATCGCGGCGATGGTGGGCAGCGGGAGGCGGGAGATGCGGTCGAACAGCCCGGAGTTGATTCCGGCGAGGGCGTCGATCGCGCGACGCTCCTTCAGCTCGCCGATGTCGGCTCCGGAGGCGAACACGGCGCTGGAGCCCGTCAGGGATCCCGAGAGGATCAGGATGCGCGGCGTGCGTTCCAGCGAATCGCAGAGCCGGTGCAGCTCGGCGACGACCTCCTGATCGATCGCGTTCCGCGTCTCGGGCCGTTCGATCCGCGCGAAGACGCGGTCGGACTCCTCGTCGATGTGAATTGACGGCATCTTCGCCTGCACCCTTTCTCGCGACTGTGCGACCGGCCCCTGCGACCTGAGTTGCCAGTGAACACGATCGGCTGAGCGGCGGCGGGCGAGTGTGCAGTTATTGACCATTCCCCGGGTGCGACCGGGGCGGCATCCGCCCGACGCCGGAGAATTCGGGTGGGCGCTTCATCGCGCCCGCACGCTTCGGTCCAATCAATGTCGAGGAGGCATCGGTGAGTTACTACCAGACCATCAACCCAGCAACCGGACAGGTGGAGGAGGAGTTCGAGACCCTGCACGACGAGGCGATCGAGCCCGTGCTCGCCACGGCCGACGCCGCCTACCGTGCGTGGCGGGCGCGCCCGCTCGCCGAGCGGAGCGCGATCGTGAGCCGTGCCGCCGCGATCTGCCGGGAGCGCACCGAGGAGCTCGCCGCCGTGCTCACCGCCGAGATGGGCAAGCCGATCGTGCAGGCCCGGGGCGAGGTGGGCATCTGGGCGGCCATCTTCGACTACTTCGCCGACAACGCCGAGAAGTTCCTCGCCGACGAGGATCTGGAGATCATGGGCGGCGGCGAGGCCTGGGTGCGCACCGAGCCGATCGGCGTGCTGCTGGGCATCATGCCGTGGAACTTCCCGTACTACCAGGCGGCCCGGTTCATCGCCCCCAACCTGGTGCTCGGCAACGCGATCGTGCTGAAGCACGCGCGCAACTGCCCGCGCTCGGCGCTCGCGATCGCTCAGGTGATGACGGATGCCGGCGTGCCCGAGGGCGTGTACACCAACGTCTTCGCCACCAACGAGCAGGTCGCCACCATCCTCGCCGACCCGCGCATCCAGGGCGTCTCGCTCACCGGCTCCGAGCGGGCGGGCTCCGCCGTCGGCGAGATCGCCGGGCGGCACATGAAGAAGTACGTGCTGGAGCTCGGCGGTTCCGACCCGTTCATCGTGGTCGACCCCGTCGACATGGCCGCCGCCGCCCAGGCCGCGGCGATCGGGCGGATGCACAACGCCGGCCAGGTCTGCACCGCCTCGAAGCGGTTCATCGTGCTCGACGCCGTCTACGACGACTTCGTCTCGCAGTTCGTCAAGGCCATCGACGTCTACCAGCCCGGTGACCCGACCGCGGAGAGCACGAACCTCGGGCCGTTGTCGACCGCCGCCGCCGTCGATGAACTCGAAGAGCAGCTCGGTGAGGCCGTACGGGCCGGCGCGACCGTGCTGGTGGAGGGCGGACGGGTCGAGGGCGAGGGCAGCTACTTCCGCCCCTCGGTGCTCACCGATGTCACGCCCGGGATGCGCGCCTACAGCGAGGAGCTGTTCGGGCCGGTGGCGGTCGTCTACCGCGTCGCCGACCTCGACGAGGCGGTCGCGCTCGCCAACACCTCGCCCTACGGCCTCGCGGTCTCGCTCTTCGGGCAGGACGAGGAGACGTTACGGGCGGCGGCGGAGGATCTCGACTTCGGCATGGTGTGGATCAACGGGATCAGCCGCAGTGCGCCCGACCTGCCCTTCGGCGGGGTCAAGCGCTCCGGCGTCGGCCGGGAGCTCTCCCGCTACGGCATGTACGAGTTCGCCAACAAGAAGCTCGTGCGCATTCCGCGCTGAGCATCGGCCGAAGGGCCGGCCGCCGACGAAAGAGGGCCCGGAGCGAAAGCTCCGGGCCCTTCCTGGTGCGGTGACCGGTGATCAGGCCAGTGCGGGCACCGACGCGAACCGGGGCGCGACCTCGGTGGCCAGCAGCGTGAGCGTCTCGCGCTCACGCGCCTCGTTCTTGCCGCCGTCCATCATCGACAGCAGCAGCGTGCCGAACGGGCCGGTCGACTCGCGGAACGCCTGCAGCTTCTGCGTCACGGTGTCGGGCGAGCCGTAGATGACCATGCTCTCGATCAGGTCGTCGACGGTGAGGTCGTCGTCGGCGACGGACGGGTCCTGCTTCATGACGGCGGTGTAGTTGGCCGCCTTCAGCACCTCCCAGAGGTACGCGAAGTAGTAGTAGTTGCCGCCTTCGGGGTCGAACACCCGATCCTTGGCCTCGGCGTCGGTCTGCGCGATGACCATGTTGCGCGACACCCGCCACTCGTCGCCCGTGGGCTCCCGGCCGATCGTCTCGCAGCCCTCGACATACTTCTTCCAGTGGCTCTCCACCACGAACTGCGGACAGAAGTTCGCCGTCATCGGCGCCCATCCGCGCTCGACCGCCTTCTTGACGCTGCCTGAGAACGGCGACATCGCCGTCGAGAGGATCGGCGGGTGGGGCTGCTGCAGCGGCTTGCCGATGCTGCCCACGCCGAGCTCGGGGATGACGGTGCCCGCGATGCCGAACTCGTAGTGCTTCGTCTTGATCGCGTAGGGCGGGTCGCTCTTCCAGAGGTCGAGGATGATGTCGATCGACTCCTCCATCTTCTCGTTGCGCAGCTCGCCGTCGAGCACGTCGAACAGCTCCATGTCGCTGGCGAGGCCGCCCGGGCCGATTCCGAACAGGAAGCGCCCGTTGCTCAGGTGGTCGAACATCGCGGCCTCGGCGGCGACGATCGCGGGGTGGTGGTTGGGCAGGGCGAGAACGCCGGTGCCGAGCTTGATGTTCTTGGTGCGGCTGATCAGCGATGCGAGGAACATCATCGGGGCCGGAATGGGCTCCGTGGTGCAGGAGATGTGCTCTCCGATGAACACCTCCTCGTATCCGAGCTGATCCGCCAGGATGATCCGTTCTGCATCCTCCACATAGACCTCCGCGCGATTGCGCGTCGGCGGGTGGAGAGGCATTCCGAACAGGCCGATTTTCATGGTGTTCCTTTCTCCGTTGAATGGCTCTTCGACGCTCTGATCGTCACGCGCTTCGACGGTGCCGGAGCGGCCGTGTTCATGAACCGAACATCCGGCGGCCCCGGATCCGGCCCGGTGTTCAAGTGCTGAACACTTTCGGCACCTTCAGGGGGTTGACGGGCGACACTGGATCGTCACGCGATGAGGCGCGGCGAAGTGAGGTGCGAGATGCAGACAGCAGTCAGTTGGGAATCGTTCGTCAGTGACGCGGGCCTGGCCAAGCCCGCGCCGGCTCCGTGGCCGGCGGCCGAGTCCGCCGATTCGGCCCCCAGCCCGTACGAGCTCAGCCAGGAACTGATGCGCTCGGCCACCGACATCCTCCGCTCCACCGAGGACTCGCTCGCCGACACCACGAGCTGGCTCGCGCTCGCCGACGCCTCGGGTGTCATCACCTACGAGTGGGCCTCCAGCTCGAACCTCAAGCACCTCATGTCCCGGGCCGATGTCGAGGCGGGTGCCGACCTCGCCGAGTCGCACGTGGGCCCGAACGGCGTGGGATCCGCGCTCGCCCGCCGCACCCGGATGCTGGTCAGGGGAGACGAGCACGCGAACGAGAGCTGGTACTCGCTCGCGTGCGGAGCCAGCCCGATCGTGCACCCGGTGACGCGGTCCCTGATGGGCGTCGTGAACGTCACCTGTCTGGCCGACGAGCAGAACCAGCACCTCAAGATCACCCTGAACTCGATGGTCATGGGCATCCAGCAGGCACTGCTGGCCCGGTCCCGTACGCGCCATCAGCGCCTGCTCGACGCGCACCTGCGGGTACGGCAGGCCTCACGGGGGTCGGTCGTCACCCTCGACGCGTTCACGATGATCGTCGAGGACGACCTGGGCGGGCTCGTGGACCGGCAGGCGATGTGGGCGCTGATCGAGTCGGTCGGACCGCTCGCCACCGAGCTGCCCCTTCCCTCGGGACAGCGGATGCAGATCGTGCCGGTCGTGCGCGGGCGTCTCTCGGAGGGATGCTCCCTCCTGTTCGATCGTGGCCGGGGCAGCGATCTGGCGGGGCAGCCCCCGTTGGGTTCCCTCGACGGAAACCGGGTGCGCCGCGAGCGGCTGAGCCCGCTCGAGCAGGCCGAGTTCGACGTGATCGTCGCCGTTCTGCACGAGACGGCCGGCAACAAGTCCGAGGCGGCTGCTCAGCTGCAGATCTCCCGCGGCACGCTCTACGAGCGCCTGCGCCGCTACGGGCTCCAGAGCTGATCGCGGCCACTCCGGCACGGTGAGTGCCGGGCCGGAGCGCGTCAGCTGTCGGTGATGCCGTACCGGCGCAGGCGCTCGTAGAGCGTGCCGCGGGAGATGCGCAATCTCTCCGCCGCTTCCGACTTGTTGCCCTCGACGTCGCGCAGCACGCTGCGGATGACGTCGTACTCGGCCTGTTCGATCGGCCCGAGAGGTCCGACGTCGGTGCGCATCCGCCTTCCCCCGCCCGGCGCGTTCGGCTCGGCGCCGAACACGCTCGACCAGCCCCCCTCGTGGTGCGGGAGGGGCCGCCGGCGGTGGCTGCGCAGTCCCGCTGTCAGCACCGAACGGATCCCGGCGACCATGAGCTCGAG
Source organism: Herbiconiux sp. (assembly GCF_023264855.1). Lineage (GTDB taxonomy): Bacteria > Actinomycetota > Actinomycetes > Actinomycetales > Microbacteriaceae > Herbiconiux. The sequence goes on from NZ_JAHFUW010000006.1 coordinate 41,340, forward strand.
GGTGATCTTGAGGTGCTGGTTCTCGTCGCCGGCGAGACAGGTGATGTTCACCGCCCCGAGCGGTTCGTTGGTGATCGGATGCGGTATCGGGGCGGCCGCGCACACCAGGCTGTGCCAGTTCGAGTTGAAATGCTCACTGCCGCGCACGACGGCCGGAGCCCGGGTGGCGAGAGCGAGGCCCACTCCGTTCGTGCCGACGGTGCTCTCGTCGAGCACCACACCGCTGGAGACCGCCATGGCGGTCAAGCGGTCACGGAGCGAGACCGTGGAGGACCACTCGTAGATCACCACGCCGCGGGCGTCGGCCACCGAAACCCAGGTCGTGGTGCCGGACAGGGCATCCTGATAGCCGCGCACCACCTGACGGGTGGCCCGGGCGAGCATGTCGTCGGGGTCGAACTCCCGCCTCGCCTCCAGTCGTGCGGAGGAGGTAGGCGCGGACGTCGACCTGGTCCACGACGCGGCGATCGGCAGTCGCACCCCGTCGATCGAGCGCGACTCGACGAACTTCTCCCAGCTGCTGGAGTCGGCCTTGTCGTCCGTCACGTCATCTCCGGGTCGGATGGAGCGCGTCTTTGCGTGTGGCACCAGGCTACCGCGCCCGGCGCGCGCAGTCACGGGTGTTCAATTCGTGAACACCCGGCGCCGATCGAGGTGCCTCCCGTGCAATTCTTCGACAGCGATCCTCCGGGTCCGTACCGCGGCGACATCATCGACAGCGACGGTCCGGCCCCGCGAGGTTCGGACGCACGATTTCGATACGAGGAGGTATCCCCATGAGTGGACGCGTGAGCGGCACCCGCATCCTGGTGACCGGAGCCGGCAGCGGTATGGGTAGATCGATCGCCCGCGCCCTGGCCGCCGAAGGCGCCCGGCTGACCCTGTTCGACCTGAACGGCGAGGCGGCCGAGGTGGTGCGCGACGAGATCGTCTCGCAGGGCGGCGAAGCGGTCGTCTCAGCCGGCAACGTGACCGTGCGTGCCGACGTGGCCGCGGCGGTCGCCGCATCCGTCGACGCCTACGGCGGCCTCGACGTGCTGTTCGCGATCGCCGGGATGATCAAGCCGATGCACTTCCTCGAGACCACCGAGGAGAACTGGCGCCTGACCCTCGACGTGAACGGCCTGGGAACTCTGATCTGCCAGCAGGAGGCCGCGAAGCAGATGATCGCCCAGGGCACCGGCGGCAAGCTGATCCTGACCTCCTCGATCGCCGGCCGCCAGGGCTACCCCAACTTCGCCTCCTACTGCGCGAGCAAGTTCGCCGTCACGGCGCTCACCCAGGCCGGGGCCCGCGCGCTCGCCGAGCACAAGATCACGGTCAACGCCTTCGCGCCCGGCGTGGTCGACACGCCTCTGTGGCAGAAGCTCGACCTCGACATCATGGAGCTCGGCGACACCGAGAAGCCGGGGCAGGCGTTCGCCGAGTTCTCGGGCGACATCCTCGCCGGCCGGGCCGGGCGGGCGGAAGACGTGAACGGCACGGCGCTCTATCTGGCGTCGAGCGACTCCGACTACATGACAGGACAAATCGTGATGATCGACGGCGGGATGGTGCTGGTCTGATGAAGGCTTCTCTCTACTACGGACAGCGCGACCTCCGGGTCGAAGAGATCGCCGAGCCCGAGGTTCGCCCCGGCACGGTGAAGATCAAGGTCGAGTGGACCGGCATCTGCGGCACCGACCTGCACGAGTACGAAGACGGTCCCACCTTCTGTCCGGCCCCGGGGCATCCGCACCCGCTGACCGGCGAGACGGTGCCGGTGGTGCTCGGCCACGAGATGGCCGGCGTCGTGGCGGAGGTCGGCGAGGGGGTCACGCACGTCAAACCCGGCGACCGCGTGGCCGTCGAGCCGTACATCACCTGCGGTGAGTGCGAGTACTGCGTCAACGGGCCGTACAACCTCTGCGTGAAGATGGGGTACTACGGCCTCTCCGGCTGGGGCGGCGGCTTCGCGGAGTACGTCGTGGTGGGCGCGAATCGCGTCTTCGACCTCGGCGAGATCTCGACCGAGGTCGGCGCCCTGGTGGAACCGCTCTCGGTGGCCCACCACGCCATCCGCCGTTCCGGCGCGAAGCCCGGTGACAGCGTCGCCGTGTTCGGCGCCGGACCGATCGGGCTGTTCATCATCTCGATCCTCAAGGCCCTCGGCATCGACGACGTGTACAGCGTCGAGCTGTCGTCGGTGCGCAAGGAGAAGGCGAAGGCGGCCGGGGTCGTGCGCGTGCTCGATCCCTCGGTCGACGACGTCGTGTCGATCCTCCAGGAGGCCACCGGGGGCTACGGCGTCAACGTCGCGTTCGAAGCGGTGGGCGCGTCACCCGCCCTGCAGGCGGCGATCGACGCAACCCGCAGCGGCGGCACCGTCGTCAACGTGTCGATCTGGAGCAAGAAGGCCGAGATCGACATGTTCGGCCTCGTGATGCGCGAGATCACCCTGAAGGGCACCAGTGCCTACAAGGACGACCACGCCGACGTGATCGAGCTGCTGCAGTCGGGCAAGCTCACGGTCGAGCAGTTCATCACCGGGCGCATCGCGGCCGAGGATGTCGGCGAGCTCGGCATCCGGCAGCTGATCGAGAACAAGGACGAGAACGTCAAGATCATCGTCCACCCCTGACGGTCCACCCAGCAGGAGGAACAATGCCGATCATCGAGATCTCCCTTGCGGCGGGCCGTGACCCGCAGCAGGTGAGGACACTCCTCGCCGACGTGCACGAGGCGGTGCTGCGCTCGCTCGGCGAGCCGCAGCTGCAGGTGCGTGTGCTCGTTCGCGAGATCCCGCCGGAGCACTGGCTCTCGAACGGGGTCACCCTCGCCGAGATCGCCGAGAAGGCCTCGGCGGCCACCACGACGGACACGATTGCAGGAGGACCATCATGACCCAACGCGACGAGATCTACTGGCTGGTGACCTGCGCGGTCAAGCCGGGCAAGTTCGAGGACTTCACCAAGGTGGTCGAGCCGCTGGTGGCGGCGACCAAGGCGGAGGAAGGCTCGATCGCCTACGACTACAGCGTGAACGAGGACGAGACCCTCGTGCACATCTTCGAGAGCTACCGCGACTCCCGGGCTGTGGTCAGCCACGTGACGACGGTGTTCTCGCAGTTCGCCGAGGGCTTCCTGGAGGGAGTCGACGTCACGGGGTTCGTGGTGTTCGGCAGCCCCGACGCCGAGGCGAAGGAGATCCTCGACGGTTTCGGTTCGACCTACATGCGCCCCTTCGAGGGGTTCACCCGCAGATAACCCCCGGTGCCCGCTCGACGTGTCGAGCGGGCACCCACTCGAGTGAAGGACGACGATGTCTGCACCCTCTTTCGGCCTCTGGTACGACTTCCGCAACCCCCCGCAGTGGGCCCAGCCGGCCGGCGCGCTCTACCGTGACACGCTCGACCAGATCGTCTGGGCCGAGCAGCTCGGCTACGGCTCGGTGTGGCTCAGCGAGCACCACTTCGCCCCGGACGACTACGCCAGCTCGCCGCTGATCGTGGCCGCCGCGGTCGGCGCCCGCACCACCACGATGCGCATCGCGACGAACATCGTGGTCGCGGCCCTGCACAACCCGATCCGGCTCGCCGAGGACTCCAACGCCCTGTCGCTGCTGACCGACGGACGCTTCGACCTCGGCGTGGGCCTGGGCTACAACGAGCGCGAGTTCGAGGCCTTCGGGCGGGTGCGCAAGCAGCGCCCGAGCCTGCTCGAAGACGCGATCGCCATCATCCGCACCGCCTGGAGCGGCAGCGACGCCGGCTACCAGGGCACCCGCCTGTCGATGCCGCCGGTACGGGTCACCCCGATGGCCGAGAAGGTGCCCCGGATGCCGATCGGTGCGGTCGCGCCGAAGGGCATCGAGCGGGCCGCCCGTCTCGGAGACGGCGTCATCACGCTCTCCAACGCGTCCTTCGACACCTACCTCGACGCCCTGGTGGCGAACGGCAAGCCGGTCGAGGACGGCGACATCTACGCCAGCCAGTGGGTGGTGGTGGCCGAGGATCCCGAGCGCGAGTGGAGCCGCATCGGCGAGAAGGTGCTCTACCAGGTGAACAAGTACATCGAGTGGGGATCGTTCGAGGGATCGGGCGTGCCCGACCACTTCGAGGCGCCCGACGACCTGCTCGACTTCGGCATCTATCAGCTCTGGGACGGCCCGAAGGCGGTCGACGAGCTGGTCGGACTGGCCACGCGCTACCCGCAGGTGCGCGACTTCCACTTCTGGGCCCAGTTCCCGGGCGAGACCGTCGAGTCGGGCTCAGCCAGGGTGCAGTACATCGCCGACGCGGTGATCCCCGAGGTGACCCGGCAGCTCGAAGGCGTGCCCGCGGCGCTCTGACCGCCCGCCGGTATCAGCCGCCGTCCGCGGCGATCGTGGTCGCGGCGGCGTGCAGTCTCTGGGCGAGCAGTGTCTCGTCGTCGAGCACCTCTTCGCGCCGGCCCGCGACTGAGAGGGCGGCGAGGAACTCGCCCGACGGCGCGAACACCGGCACGGCGATGGCCGCCACACCGACCGTCGAGTCGTTGTCGGACAAGCAGTAGCCGCGCTCACGGCTCAGGGCCACGTCGGCCCGCAGCTCGTCGGGTCGGGTGATGCTGTACGACGTGACGGCCTCCGGAGCCGACCGGGCGAGGTAGTCCTCGAGCGACTGCGGCCCGTAGGCGAGGGTGATGCGGCCCACACCACCGATGTTGAGCGGAAGGCTGCCACCCGGCTTCAGGATGAGCACCTGCACGCTGCGGCCGTGCAGCCGGCGCACGCAGACCGTGCGGTCGGGCCGCGGCACGCACAGGAACACGGTGAGCCGGGTGTCGTCGCGCAGGTCGCGCAGCACGTCGTCGCGCGTGAACCAGGAGGCGGCGCTCGCGAGGGCGCTGTCGCCGAGGGCGAGCCATGTCGTGCTGAGCGAGACCGAGCCGTCCGCATCCTGCACGGCGAGCCCGGCGTGCACGAGCGCGCTCGCGAGCCGGTAGGCGCTGGGGCGCGGCACGCCGATCGACTTGGCGACCTCGGCGGGCGTCATCGGCCCCCGGGCGGCGAGCGTCTCGACGGCGTTGCGGCAGTGCCCGAGCACCCGGCTGGTTCCCTCACTGGCGGCCATCATCACTCCCGGTGTCCGAGCTGGGTCGAGACGGTTCTCGCCTCGAGTCGCACGAGGTCGTCGTATTCGCCGAACCGGTCGTCGTTGCCGGCGCGCAGGCTGCTGAGGGTGATCGAGCCGATCACCTCGTCGCGGTGGCTGAACACGGGTGCGGCCACGCTGTAGATGCCGGGGGTGACATCGCCGTCGGACACCGCGATGCCGGTCTCCCTGGTGCGTCGCAGCTCGGCGGTCAGGCGGGCCAGATCGGCGTGGTTCATGGGATTGAGCTGCGCCGAGGCGAGCGCCCCGAGGTAGCGCTCCTGGAAGGCCGGCGACTCGAACGCCAGGATCGCGCGCGGCCCGGCGCCCTGGTGCAGGGGGAGCGAGCCGCCGATCGGCAGCTCCTCGGTGCGGGTGTAGCGGCCGTCGATGCGTTCGATGCAGGCGGCGCGATTGCCGTCGCGCACGCAGAGATAGCTCGTCTCGTGGGTGGCGTCGTTGATGCGCGTGAGCGCCGCGAGGGCGCTCTGCCGCGAGTCGAGCGATTCCTCGACCGCCTGACCCACCGCCACCAGGTCGATCCCGAGCCGCACCGATCCGCCGCGCTTGGACTCGCGTTCGATCCAGCCGATCGCCTCGAGGTTGCCGAGCATCCGGTACACGGTCGTGATCGGCTCGTCGAGGGTGCCGGCCAGCTCGGCGGCCGTGAGTTCTCCGGTCTCGGCGAGGGCGGTGAGAACCCGCATCGCCTTGCTGACGGCGCTCATCCCCGTGGCGTCGCCGACGGCCTCAGTTGAAGACACAGTTCCTCCTGCTTTCTGGACACGACTCTACCCAGAATCGAACTACAGGCCGGAAGGGATTTTCGCGTCCTCCTTACGCTGAATCCAACTTTTCGAACAGAGTGTCCAGTTTTAACTAGACAAACCCGCTTGAGAGGAGTTGAATCTCCTCTGTAGTCATCATCACGAAGCGATCAGATGCCCGAACGTGCGTCGTCACCTCGAATCCGAAGCCGCAAAGGAGCGCGCATGAAGAACCAGTTCCGCCTCGACGGCAGCGTGGCCCTGGTGACGGGGGCCGGGTCCGGAATCGGCCGGGCGATCGCGATCGGACTGGCGAGGGCGGGAGCGGCCGTCGCCGCGGTCGACCTCACCGCCGAGCGCGTCGCCGGCACCGTCGCGGCCATCGAGCAGGAGGGCGGGCGCGCGCTGGCCGTCGCCGCCGACGTCTCGACCGATCAGATCTCGGATGCCGTCGACGAGGCCCAGCGCACCCTCGGCCCGCTCGAGGTCGCCGTCAACTCCGCCGGGATCGCCCGGGCCGTGCCGGCGCGGGACATGACGGTCGAGGAGTTCGAGGCGATGTACCGCATCAACGTCACCGGCGTGTTCCGCAGCTGCCAGGCCGAGGCGCGGGCGATGGCCGCTCGCGGCGGCGGGTCGATCGTCAACCTCGCCTCCATCAGCGGCATCGTGTCGCATCGGCAGATGCTGCAGGCGCACTACAACAGCTCGAAGGCGGCGGTCGCGCACCTCACCCGTTCGCTGGCGACCGAGTGGGCCGCCGACGGCATCCGCGTGAACGCGCTCTCGCCCGGCTTCACCCTCACTCCCATGAACCTGCGCGACGAGGTGGCCTCGATCCGCGAGAGCGTGTCGCACGAGATCCCGCTCGGCCGCTTCGCCGAGCCCGCCGAGCTCGTGGGGCCTGCGATCTTCCTGCTCTCGGAGGCCTCGTCGTACTGCACCGGGGTGAACCTCGTCGTCGACGGAGGCTTCACCCTGCTCTGATCCCCGTCTCCCGTACCCGAGGAGACGCCCTTGCCCGCCATCACGGCGGGACCCTTACCAAAGGAGGTAATGAGTCACATGAAAATCGTCAACAGCACCCGAACCCGCACTCGCACCCTGGCCGTGGCGGCCGTCGTGGGCGCCGCCGCCCTCGTGCTCTCCGGCTGTTCCGTGGACAACGCCGACGCCCCGAGCGGCGGCAGCACCGGCGGCAGCGATTCGAAGACCATCGGTGTCTCGATGTCGTTCGTGAACCAGTTCTACTCCGCCGCCCAGGAGGGCATGGAGGACGAGGCCGAGGAGCAGGGCTACAAGCTCACCGTTCTGAACGCCCAGGGCAACAGCTCCACCCAGGTGAACCAAGTGCAGAACCTGGTGAGTCAGGGCGTCGGCTCGATCATCTTCATCCAGCTCGACGCCTCCTCCGGCGGTGCGTCGCTGGACCAGGCGAGCGCGGCCGGCATCCCGGTCATCGGGGTCGACCAGGTGCCGGTCAGCGACGACTACGTCACCTACATCGGCAGCGACAGCGTCGAGATGGCCAAGCAGACCTGCGACTACCTGAACGAGCTGCTCGGCGGGAAGGGCCAGATCGCCATTGTCGAGGGCATCCCCGCCTCCTCCACCCAGATGCAGCGCACCGAGGGTTGCGGCGACGTGCTCACCGCGAACCCGGGGCTGGACGTCGTGTCGACCACCAGCGCCGACTGGGATCAGAACAAGGCGGTGAGCGTGTTCACCAACGTGCTCACGGCGAACCCGGGCCTGCAGGGCGTCTTCGCCCAGAACGACGACATGGCGCTGGGTGTCGCGAGCGCCATCCAGACCGCGGGCGCACCGCAGATCCCGGTGGTCAGCATCGACGGATTCCCGGCCGCCTACACCGCGATCGAGGACGGCACGATGACCTCGACGATGAGCCAGCAGCCCTACAACATGGGCCGCCTCGCGGTGAAGAACGCCATCCAGGCGATGAACGGCGATGCCGCCGACATCCCGAAGACGCAGATCCAGGATTCCGTGCTCGTCACGAAGGACAACCTCGACGAGGCCCGTGCCGCCAAGTACTACGGCAGCCAGGGCTGACCCACCCCCATCCCCACGATCGCGGCCGGCTCCCCTCGCGGAGCCGGCCGCCGAGGAGCAGACAGATGACCGACGAGATCGCCACCACCCTGGTGGCCACCGGCCTGATCAAGCGCTACGGCGAGGCGACCGTGCTGCGCGGGGTCGACTTCACCCTGGAATCCGGCACGGTGGTGGGCCTGATCGGCGAGAACGGCGCCGGCAAGTCGACGCTCAGCTCGATCATCGCGGGCATCAAGCAGCCGGATGGCGGATCGATGACCATCGACGGCCGGCCCTACGCGCCGTCGGGTCCGCTCGAGGCCCTCACCTCGGGCGTCGCCATCATCCACCAGGAGATCAAGATGATCCCCGAGCTGTCGGTGGCCGAGAACATGTTCCTCGGCCGGGTGCCCACCCGCCGGGGCCGCGTCGACTACGCGGGCATGTACGAGAGCGCATCCGGCGTGCTGGCTCAGCTCGGGGTGCACCTGGACCCGCGGATGCTCGTCGGCGGCCTCTCAACGGCGACCCAGCAGGAGATCGAGATCGCCCGCGCCATCCTGCGCGAGCCCTCGTTCGTGATCTTCGACGAACCCTCCGCCTCGCTCGGCCAGGAGGAGACCGAGCGGGTGCTCGAACAGATCGGTCTGCTGCGCGACCGCGGCACCGGCGTGGTCTACATCAGCCACCGCCTCGACGAGGTCTCCGCCATCTCCGACCGCGTGGTGTGCCTGCGCGACGGAGCCAAGGTGGGCGATCGGCCGGCCGCCGAGATCGATCGCGACGGGATGATCCGGGCCATGGTCGGGCGCTCCATCGAGCGTCGCGCGATCGAGCCCGAACCGCACGGGAGCGAGGTGGTGGCGCGGGTCACCGATCTGTGCTCCGACCGCTTCGAGCACGTCTCGTTCGACCTGCACGAGGGCGAGATCCTGGGGCTCTCCGGGCTCGTGGGAGCCGGCCGCACCGAGATCGTGCGCGCCCTCGCGGGCGCCGATCCGTTCCGCTCCGGCGAGGTGGAGGTGCGCGGGCGGCGGGTGCGCATCCGCTCGATGAGCGACGCGATCGCCGCCGGCATCGTCATGGTGCCCGAAGACCGCAAGACCCAGGGCCTCAACCTCAACCGCTCCAGCGCCGAGAACATCGCCACGCCGTGGGAGTCGCGTCTGGCGAAGGGCTTCGTCACCCGGCGGTTCCTCACCAAGCTGAAGAAGCGGATGGCCGAGGAGCTCGACATCCGCGGCGACCTCGACAAGCCCGTCGGCCTGCTCTCCGGCGGCAACCAGCAGAAGGTGCTGCTCGGCAAATGGCTCGTGCAGAAGCCGACCGTGCTCATCCTCGACGAGCCCACCCGCGGCGTCGACGTGGGCGCCAAGGAGGCGATCTACGAGATCATCCGCGGGCTCTCGCGTCAGGGAGTCGCCGTGATCGTCGTCTCCTCGGAGCTCGAGGAGGTGCTGCTGCTCTCGCACCGGGTGATGGTGGTGGCCGGCGGGCGGCCGCGCGATCTGCTCGACCGCGAGCAGGCGACGCCTGAGCGCATCATGCAGCTCTCGGTGCCGTCATGACGGCGGCGCCCGAACCCGACCCGACGACCCGCACCACCCGCACGACCGAAGGAGACATCGTGACCAGCCCCGTGAACACCGCACCGGCAGCCCAGGCGGCGCCGACACCGCCGCCACCCCCGGCGAGCGCTCCGCCCGGGCCGGCGGCATCGGCCGGCCGGTTCCGGCAGGCCCTCCGGTCGATCTCGGGGCCGCTGGTGGGCCTGGTGCTGCTGGTCGTGGTGATGTCGCTGCTCTCGCCGGTGTTCTTCACTCCCAACAACCTGGTCAACATCCTGGTGCAGGTCTCCTACATCGGGATCATGGCCGCCGGGGCGACCCTCGTGATCATCCTGGGCGGGATCGACCTCTCGGTCGCCGCCGTGCTGGGCTTCAGCTTCATGGTGGTGGCCGTGCTCTACCAGAACCTCGGCTGGCCGTTCTGGCTGTGCATCATCGCCGGGCTCGCGGTGGGTGCGGGGGTGGGTCTGGTCAACGGGGTGCTGATCGCCTTCGGCAACGTGCAGCCGTTCATCGCGACCCTGTCGACGATGTTCGCCGCAACCGGCCTCTCGCTCTACCTCACCAACGGAACCCCCATCCTCGGCCTTCCCGACTGGTTCCAGGGGCTCTCGCACGTGAGGCTGGCGGGCATCTCGCTGCAGGTCTTCCTGATGATCGGCGTGTTCGTGATCGGCGGACTGTGGCTGAAGTACCGGCCGGCCGGCCGCTCGCTCTACGCGATCGGCAGCAACGACGAGGTGGCCAGGCTCTCGGGCATCCGGGTGAAGGCCATGCAGTTGCGGGTCTATGCGATCGCCGGCCTGCTGGCGGCCGTGGCGGGTCTGGTCGTGGGTGCGCGGCTGAACGCCGCCCAGCCCTCGGCGGGCAACTCGAGCGATCTGCTGAGTGTGATCGCGGCCGTCGTGATCGGCGGGGCTAGCCTCGCCGGCGGTGTCGGCTCGATGCGCGGCACCTTCATCGGCCTGCTGATCATCGGTGTGCTGAACAACGGCCTCACGCTCCTGAACGTCTCGCCCTACCTGCAGCCCGTGGTGATCGGCGCCGTGATCATCCTCGCCGTGCTGAGCGACGGCAAGCTGATCGGCCAGCTGCGCGCACGATTCCGGCGGCGCGCATGAGCGCGCGGGTCTGGGACCCTGCCCTGTTCGAGGGCCGGGTCGTCGCGGTCAGCGGCGCCGCATCCGGGATCGGTGCGGCCATCGCGCAGGCGTTCCTCGACTGCGGAGCCGTAGTGGTGGGCGGCGACATCGACGAGGCGGCCGGCCGGAGGTTCGCCGAGAGGCTGCCCGAAGGCGTCCGCTCGCGGTTCCGGGCCGTCGCCCTCGACGTGGCCGACCCGGAGTCGGCCGGGGCCTTCGCCGACGGCATCGCCGCGACCGAAGGGCGGCTCGACCTGCTGGTCAACAACGCGGGCGTCGCCCCGGTGGGCTCCGCGACCGACACCAGCGACGCCACCTGGCGGCGGGTGATGTCGGTCGACCTCGACGGCGCGTTCTACCTCGCGCGGGCGGCACTGCCCCTGTTGATCGCGAACGGTGGATCGATCGTCAACACCGCCTCGGTGTCGGGCACCGGCGCCGACTTCAACTACGCCGCCTACAACGCCGCGAAAGGGGCGATCGTGAACCTCACCCGCAGCCTCGCCGTCGACTACGGCAAGAAGGGCGTGCGCGTGAACGCGATCGCTCCGGGGCCGGTGCGCACCCCGTTGCTGCAGGGCAACCTCGACGCCCTGCCCGGGCTCGAACAGGCCTTCCACCGCTTCATCCCCCTCGGGCGGATCGCCGAACCGGATGAGGTGGCCGGCGCCGTCGTCTTCCTCGCCTCGCCGGCCGCCTCCTTCATCACGGGCGTCATCCTGCCCATTGACGGTGGGGTCACGGCCTGGAACGGTCAGCCCAACGGCGATTTCGTCGACTAGACGCCCCGCCGCACACCGATCAGCCACCGCCCACCAGCTGCCTCCCGAAAGGATCCTTCCCCATGAAAGACGGGATGTTCATCTTCGACTGCGTCGTGCACACGCAGGACTTCACCGACCGCCAGATCGCGCCCGGAACCGACGGCAAGAACGTCGTCGCCCACCGCACCAATCAGCAGGAGTTCAACAAGCTGATGGCCAGCAAGGGCGGGCCGGCCGACAAGCCCGACTTCTACGACCCGGTCGACCCCGACTGGGCAAGGGCACAGCTGTTCGAGCGCTCGGACACCGACATCGCCATGGTGCAGACCGTGCCGCTGTTCGGCCCGTGGAAGGACTCGCTCGGTCCCGCCCAGCTCTGCTACGACCTCACCCAGCGCGATCCGGAGCGGCTGATCTTCTGCGGCGGCGTCGACCCGAGCTGGCAGGGCCTCGAGTTCGCGCTCGACGAGATGGAGCGCCAGGTCGTCGAGTGGGGCGCCAGGAGCTTCAAGTTCTACGGCTACCAGGATCGCGACCACCACTGGCGGGCGGACGACCCCGAGCTCGCCTATCCGCTCTACGAGAAGGCGCTCGAGCTCGGCATCAAGATGGTGCAGTTCCACAAGGGCTACCCGCTCGGCATGCACCCCGTCGAGGCGTTCAAGCCGAACGACCTGCAGATGGCCGCCTACGACTTCCCCGACCTGAACTTCGGCATCCACCACATGGGCGACCCGTACGTCGACGAGACGATCTCGATCGCCGGGCGCTTCCCCAACATCCACCTGATGCTGCCGCTGTGGTTCAACCAGTACTTCCTGCAGCCGTACCCGATGCTGCACCGGATCGGCCAGGCCCTGCTGATGGTCGGCCCCGACCGGCTCGCCTACGGATCGGAGGGCTTCATCTGGCCCGACGTGCAGGCCTACATCACGATGTGGGCGAACCTCGAGATGCCCGACGAGCTCCAGGACAAGTACGGCTACCCCGAACTCACGCGCGAGATCAAGGAGAAGATCTTCGGCCTGAACTTCGCGAACGCCCTCGGCTACGAGATCCCCGAGCAGTACCGCGGAGGCGAGCGGTCATGACCGTCGACCGCGCCGCTCTCGAGCAGGCGCTCGAGTTCATCCGGCCACGCCTGCGCGGGCACGCCGGCGACATGGACGTGCAGGTCGACGACGAGCAGGGCGTGGTGGAGGTCACCTTCTGGGGGGCCTGCGAGAGCTGCCCCGCCATGGCGGTCACCTACGCGGGCCTGGTGTCGACCACCCTCGAGAAGGTTCCCGGCGTCACCCTCGTGCGAGCCGAGCAGGTGCACGCTTCGCCGCGGGCGCTGCTCGGCATCCGCCGCCGGCTGGGGATGGCGTCGTGAGCGTTCTCGTGGTGGGGGCGCACGGCGTGGCCGGAGGGGCGGCGGCGGCGCACCTGTCGTCGATGGGGCGGCCGGTCACCACCCTGGGGCGCCGGCCTGTCGAGCCGGCACCGGGTGACCCGGCCGCCATCCGCTCGCACCTGCAGGCCGACCTGCTCGATCCGGACTCCCTCCCGCCGGAATCGCTCTCCGGCATCACCGCGGTGGTCTACGCCGGTTACGCCGAGCGAGCCGGGTTCGCCGAGACGACCGAACTCAACGAACGGATGCTCGCCGGGCTCCTGCACGCCCTGGAGCGCGACGGGGCCGCTCCCGAGCGCTTCGTGCTGATCGGCGGCGACAAATCCTACGGCGAGCACCTCGGGCCGTATCGCACGCCCGCCAAGGAGTCGGATCCGCGACTGCTCGGCCCCATCCTGTACAACCCGCAGGAGGATCTGGTGCAGGGCGCCGCAGCCCGGTTCGGCTGGAGCTGGACCGTGCTGCGCCCCGACGGGATCTTCGGGCACAGCATCGGTTCGCCGATGAACATCCTCACCGGGATCGCGGCGTTCGCGACCCTCAGCAAAGAGGAGGGCGTGCCCCTGCGCTACCCCGGCTCGCTGGCCGGCTGGGGTGCGCTGCACCAGGCCACCGACGCGCGCATTCTCGCGCGGGCCGTGGGATGGGCGCTGGACGCCGAGACCGCGCGCGACGAGGTCTTCAACGTGACCAACGGCGACACCTTCCGCTGGAAGCACCTCTGGACCGACATCGCCGAATTCTTCGACCTTCCGGTGGGGGAGCCGCAACCGCTCGACCTGGCCGGGCAGATGCGCGGTCAATCGGCCCGCTGGCGGCGTCTTGCCGAGCGCGACGGCCTGCGCATCACCGAACTCGACGACTTCGTGCGCTGGCCGTTCGTTCAGGGCTGGCTCGACACCGGCTACGACATGGTGCAGAGCACCGTGAAGATCCGCATCGCCGGCTTCGGCGACGCCATCGATTCGCACGAAAGCCTGCGCGATCACCTGCTGCAGCTGCGCCGACACCGCTTCATCCCCGCCAATTGACAAAAAGCGGACACAACGTCCGAAATATGGTAATTTAGAGCCATTCCAATCCGATCGTAGGAGCGAGAACATGACCGAACGAAGCGAACGACCACCGCTGGGTGAGTTGGAGCGGCTCGCTCGACTCGTGCGCTGGCATGTGCTCAACACCGTCGCGCAGAGCAAGGCCGGCCACATCGGCGGCCCCCTCTCCATGACCGACCTGCTCGTGGCGCTGTACTTCTCCGAGCTCTCCATCGACCCCGCCCGGCCGGACGACCCGGATCGCGACCGCTTCGTGCTCTCGAAGGGCCACTCGGCCATCGGCCTCTACTCGGTGCTGGCGCTGCGGGGCTACTTCCCGGTGGACGAGCTCTCGAGCTTCGATCACGGCGACTCACGGCTGCAGGGGCATCCCGACATGCGGCTGACGCCCGGGGTCGACGTGTCGAGCGGGTCGCTCGGCCAGGGGCTGTCGGCAGGGGTGGGCATCGCACTCGGTGCCCGGGCCCGGCAGCAGCCCTTCCACACCTGGGTGGTGCTCGGCGACGGCGAGCTGCAGGAGGGCATGGTGTGGGAGGCCGTGAACTCCGCCAAACGTTTCGGGCTGAGCAACCTCACGGCCATCGTCGACCTCAACGGACTCCAGCAGTACGGCTGGGCGGCCGAGGCCGGTCGCGACCGGTTCGATCGCAGCGAGCCGTGGGGTCACGCCGACCTGCCGATGATCTTCCGCGGTCACGGCTGGAACGTGATCGAGATCGACGGCCACTCCTTCGAGGAGATCTTCGGCGCGTTCGACCGGGTGCGGGAGGCGGCATCCGCCGGTCTCGGCCCCTCGGTGATCGTGGCCCGCACCGAGAAGGGACACGGCATCTCCTTCACCCGGGGCACCTACAAGTGGCACAACGGCGTGGCCGACGACGCGCAGCTCGCCCTGGCGCGAGCCGAGCTGCTGACCGAGCCGGAACCCGTGGCGGAAGCCGCACTACTGACAGAAGGAGACCGGTCATGAAAGCGCAGCGCGATGTCTGGGGCGAGACCCTCGTCGAGGTCGCCCGCACCGACGAGACGGTGATGGTGGTCGACGGCGACCTGGCCAACTCCACCAAGGCCGATCTGTTCGCGGCGGCCTATCCCGACCGTTTCGTCGAGGTGGGCATCGCCGAGCAGAACATGGTGGGGATCGCCTTCGGCCTCTCCACGCTCGGCTACCGACCGTGGCTGTCGACGTTCGGGGTGTTCCTCACCCATCGCGCGCTCGACCCGATCCGGATGCTGGTGTCGCAGACGGGCGCGCCGGTGCGGCTGGCCGGCGCGTACAGCGGCCTGCTCAACGGCAGCAGCGGCAAGACGCATCAGGACATCGAAGACCTCGCCATCATGCGGGCGATGCCGAACCTCACCGTGATCGCACCGGCCGACGAGGTCGAGGCCGCCGCCGTGGTGCGCTGGGCCTGCGAGCACGACGGGCCCGTCTACGTGCGGCTCGCCCGCGACGCCGTGGCTCCCGTGCTGCCCGAGGACTACGAGTTCGAGCTCGGCCGGGTGGTGCAGCTGCGCCCCGGCGGCCCGATCGCGCTGGTCTCGACCGGGGTGCAGTCCAGCCGGGTGATGCAGGCGGCCGCACTGCTCGAGGCCGACGGCGTCGACGTGCGGGTGGTGCACGTTCCCACCATCAAGCCGCTCGACGAGTGCTCGCTGCTCGATGCCCTGGAGGGCTGCAGCCAGGTCATCACGGTCGAGGAGCACTCGGTGATCGGCGGCCTCGGCGGCCTGGTGGCCGAGACGCTCACCACGCACGGGCTCGCTCTGCCGGTGACCCGGCTGGGGCTCGCCGACTCCTGGTCGGAGTCGGGGCCGAACGGGTTCCTGCTGGAGAAGTACGGCCTCTCGCCCGAGCAGGTCGCGGTGCGCGTGGTGGCCTCGCTGCTGGTCGGTCTACCGACCCGGGCGGGTTGATCATGGCGAGCCGGCCGCACGCCCCCACAGGCGCACGCACCGCTCCCCGAGTGGTGACGCTCACCCCCTCGCCGGCGATCGACCGGGTCTACTCCGGC
The DNA here is from genome assembly GCF_023264855.1 of Herbiconiux sp. Classification (GTDB taxonomy): domain Bacteria; phylum Actinomycetota; class Actinomycetes; order Actinomycetales; family Microbacteriaceae; genus Herbiconiux. Next base: position 57,215 of record NZ_JAHFUW010000006.1, read on the forward strand.
GACGGGATCGTTCCGGGGGTGGTCAACCGGGTCAGCTACCAGAACTCCTACCTGGCGGGCAAAGGCCTCAACATCGCCTACGGCCTCTCGCTGGTCTCCCCGCACGTGAAGGCGGTCGTGCCGCTCGGCGCGGTCGACGGCGCTCCGCCGCACCGCGGATGGTGGCCCGACGTGGCCGACGGCGTGGTCGAAGTGGTGCCCGTGAGCCGGCCGGTGCGGCAGAACGCCATCATCGCCACGGTCGACGGACACACCACGAACCTCAACGAGGAGCCACCCTCGCTCGACCGCGCGGAGTGGGCCCGCACCGTCGACCGCACCCTGGCGATGATCGAGTGGATCGGGGCGGATCGGCTCGTCGTCGGCGGGACTCTTCCCCGCGCCACCGAGACGGGTGGCCACGTCGACCTCGGCCCGCTGTTCGAGTCCGCCCACGCGCTCGGCGCCCGCATCGCCATCGACATGAGCGGCACCGCGCTCTCCCGCTACGCCCGGCATCCGCTGGTCGATGTGATCAAGCCCAACCTCAGCGAACTGCAGGGCATCGCGCACGACACCTTGCGCACCTTCGGTGACGTCGTGGAGGCCGCCCGGGCCGTGATCCGGCGCCACGGCAGCCCGCTTACGGTCGTCGTCAGCCTCGGCGAGGACGGTCTGCTCGGCGTGCGCGCCGATGCGGTCAGCTGGGCACCCGCCCTCGCGGTCCCCGTGGTCAACACCACGGGAGCGGGCGACTCCGCGCTCGCCGGAGTACTCAGCGCCCTCGACCACCCCACCGACCCGGTGCATCCGCTCGACGAGGCGATCGCGATCGGAGCCACCTGGGGTTCGCTCGCCGTCGCGCACTCCACCACCAGGCCGCCCCAGCTCCCGGTGCGAGCACTCGTCGCCACCGAACCCGTCCAGTCCCATCAGGCACTCGCGGAGCCCTCGGCCATCCGCACGGTGTCCGGTCTCACAGGAGCACACGCATGAACGACCACGAACGACAGCTGATCGACGCGATCCCGAGCGACCTCTTCATCGGCGGCGAGTGGCAGACCGCCTCGGGCGGAGCGCGCTTCGACGTGGTCGATCCGTCGACCGGGGAGGTGCTCTGCTCCGTGGCGGATGCGGACCCGGCCGACGGGATGCGCGCCCTCGACGCCGCGGATGCCGCGCAGGCGGCCTGGGGCCGCACGGCACCGCGCACGCGGAGCGACCTGCTGCAGCGCTGGTACGGCCTGGTGCACGAGCACGCCGACCGGCTCGCCCTGCTGATGACGCTCGAGATGGGCAAGCCGCTCGCCGAGTCGCACGGCGAGATCCGCTACGGCGCCGAGTTCATCCGCTGGTTCGCCGAAGAGGCGGTGCGGGTGAACGGGCGCTACACACCCGTGCCCGAGGGCACCGGCACGATGGTGGTGACGCACCGCCCCGTCGGACCGTGCCTGCTGGTCACCCCGTGGAACTTCCCGCTCGCCATGGCGACCCGCAAGATCGCGCCCGCACTGGCCGCCGGCTGCACGGTGGTGATCAAGCCGGCCGCGCTGACACCCCTGACCACTCTCTATCTGGTGCGGCTGCTCGAGCAGGCCGGGCTGCCCGCCGGCGTCGTCACTGTGATCACCACCAGCCGCTCGGGTGCCGTCTGCGCGCCGATCATCGCCGACCCGCGGCTGCGCAAGCTCAGTTTCACCGGCTCCACCGACGTCGGGCGCGCTCTGCTGCGCCAGGCCGCGGACTCCGTGCTGCGCACCTCGATGGAGCTCGGCGGGAACGCGCCGTTCGTCGTGTTCGAGGACGCCGACCTCGCCGCCGCCGTGGAGGGGGCGCTCGCCGCGAAATTCCGCAACACCGGACAGGCCTGCACGGCGGCGAACCGCTTCTTCGTGCACGAGTCGATCGCCGAGGAGTTCGCCCAGACGCTGGCCGCCCGCGTGCGGGGCTTCGCCGTCGGGCGCGGCACCGAGCCCGGTGTGGTGATCGGTCCGCTGATCGACGACGCGGCCGTGGCGAAAGCCGACTCCCTGGTGCAGGATGCGCTCGGCCGCGGTGCCCGGCTGCTCGCCGGGGGCGCCGCGATCGAGGGACCTGGCAGCTTCTACCAGCCCTCGGTGCTCACGGGCGTCGACCCCGGGTCGCGCATCGTCGCCGAGGAGATCTTCGGGCCCGTGGTGTCGATCGTCCCGTTCGCGAGCGAGGCCGAGGCGATCGCCTTGGCCAACGCCTCGGAATACGGGCTCGCCGCGTACGTCTACACCCAGGACCTCCAGCGCGCCCGACGGATGATCGACCTGATCGACACCGGGATGATGGGCATCAACGCCGGCGTCATCTCCAACGCGGCCGCGCCGTTCGGCGGCGTCAAGCAGTCCGGGCTCGGTCGTGAGGGCGGCGCCGAGGGCATCCACGAGTATCTCGAGACCAAGTACAGCCTGATCCCGAGCGAGGTGTGAGAGTGGCTGCCACCCCGCCGCCGCGGTCGGCGACGATCGCCAAAATGGTCTTCCTGGCGGTGCATGACGACCGGCGAGACGAATTGCTCACCCTTCTCGAGGCCACGCGCCGGTCCAGCGCCGAGGAGCCGGGAACGCTCCAGTGGGAACTCCACGACGACCTCGACGGCGCCTGGTCGTTCGCGCTCTACGAAGCCTTCGCCGACGACGAGGCCGTCGCGGCGCACGACCGATCCACGGCCGTCGAGGCGTTGCTGGCAGGGTTCGCGCAGTGTCTGAGCTCTCCGCCGGTCGCGCACCTGCTCCGCGTTCGGTGACATCCCCGACGCGCCTGCACCATCAGACTCCCCTTCCGACCATCAGATAGGAACCCCCACAATGACCAAGACCCGCGTGCTCGTGACCGGAGCGGTCGGCTACATCGGCCAGGCCGTCAGTCAGCGCCTGCAGATCGGCGGCTACGCCGTCAGCGGCCTGTCCCGCTCGAGGGCCGGGCTGCGCGCACTGGACGCGCGCGGCATCACCCCCGTGCAGGGCGACCTCGACGACGCGCCCCTTCTCGAGCGTCTGGCGGGGGAGTTCGACGTGATCGTCGACACCGCCACCGCCGACCACGCCGAGTCGACCGCCGCCTTCCTGCGCGGCCTCGACGGCTCGGGCAAGACGTACGTGCGCACCAGCGGGACGGGCGTGTACACCGACCTCGCGCACGGCGCCGCATCCGATGCCGTGTTCACCGAGGAGACTCCACATATTCCGGCGGAGGTGGTCGCCACCCGCTACGCCTCGGATGCGGCTGTGCAGGCGGCGGCCGAGCGGAACATCCGCACCGTGGTCATCCGGCCCTCGATGATCTACGGCGACGGGGCCAGCGAGCAGCTGCCCCTGCTGATCCGCCGGGCGATCATCTCGAACCGGAGCGTCTACGTGGGCGACGGACTGAACCGGTGGTCGAACGTCTACCTGCCCGACCTCGCCGAGGTCTATGCGCTGGCGCTGGAGAAGGCGCCGGCGGGCTCGGTGTACAACATCGGCTCGGGCGAGGCTGCGATGGCCGACATCGCGGGAGCTGTGGCGACCCTGATCGGTCTGGGGGCGGCGGAGTCGTGCTCGGCGCAGGAGGCGTTCGACGCCTTCGGGCAGCGCTGGGTGGAGGTCGCGCTCTCCAGCAACAGCCGGGTCGACTCCACCAAGGCGCGGGAGGAGCTCGGCTGGAATCCGCTCGGCCCCTCGCTGCTCGAAGACCTCACCTACGGTTCGTACAAGAGGGTGTGGTCGTTCAAGGGCGATCCGCACGACCACGCGCCGGCCGCCGGCGCCGGGCACTGAACGATGGACCTGCAGCTGGCAGGGCGTCTCGCCCTGGTCACCGCGTCGACCGCGGGCATCGGCAAGGAGATCGCGGCCGCGCTGGCGGCCGAAGGCGCCCATGTGATCGTGAACGGCCGCTCGCCGCAATCGGTCGACGCCGCGGTCGCCGAGCTCTCGGCGCGCATCCCCTCGGCGCGGTTCGAGGGGCTGGTGGCCGACAACGGCACAGCCGAGGGTGCCGCCGTCACGGTGGAGGCGTATCCGGCGGTCGACATCCTCGTCAACAACCTCGGCATCTACGGCGCGGTCGACTTCCTCGACATCACCGACGACGCCTGGCAGGAGATGTTCGAGGTGAACGTGATGAGCGGGGTGCGCCTGGCCCGGCACTACCTGCCCGGGATGCGGGCGACGGACTCCGGGCGGATGATCTTCGTGGCCAGCGAGGCGGCCGTGATGCCCTCGGCCGAGATGGTGCACTACAGCGCGTCGAAGACCATGCTGCTCGGCGTCGCGCGGGGGGTCGCCGAGCACACGAAAGGCACGGGGGTGACCTCGAACGCGATCGTGGTCGGTCCCACGAAGACCGATGGGGCGGTGTCGTTCATCGGCGAGCTCTATCCGGGCGTGCCGTTCGAGGAGGCCGAGGCTCTTTTCATGGGGCCGGGCGCCGCGCGGGGGACCTCGCTCATCGGTCGTCTGATCCGGCCGGAGGAGGTGGGCGGGCTGGTGGCGTACGTCAGCAGTCCGCTCGCCGCGGCGATCAACGGTGCGGCCCTGCGGATCGACGGAGGAGTGATGCGCAGCGTGTTCTGAGTCGTGCCGGCGCGTGGGCGCTAGCATCGTGGTGCAGCCGCCGTGACGAGGCGAGGCGAGACGCGAGAGGATCGGGGGATTCGTGGGCTATTTCATCGTGGTGATCGCGCAGACGGTGGTGCTGCCGATCGTGTCGGGCGTGATCGAGCTCGCCACCGCGGGCGGCGATCCGGTGCTGGTCTTCGGCACGTGGTGGGTGTTCTGGGGCGTCGGCACGCGCCTGCTCTCGGCCGGTCTCGCCCAGGTGTCGGGCAAGGGCCCCACCAGCGCGATCCTCGGCTCGTCCGCCCCGACCGTGCAGGAGAAGCAGCTCACCCGCGAGCTCGGCACCGCCAACATCGGGATGGGGCTCGCCGGCCTGCTCGCGCTCGTGCCGGGCTGGGCGCTTCCGGCGGGCGCGGCGGGCGGCGTCTTCCTGCTCCTCGCGGGGCTGATGCACGTCGCCAAACGCGGCAAGAACGCGCAGGAGGCGGTGGCCACCTGGACCGACCTCGTGGTGGGAGTCGCCGTGCTCGTGCTGGCGGCTGCCGTGCTCATCCGGGCCATCGGCGGCTGAATAGCGTTGCCGTCGTGCGCTGCCGTCGCATCCGGCCGAAGCCCGGGACCGGATGGCCGTTCCACGATCGATAGGGTGGAGGCACGCGGCCGGATCCGTCGCCGCGCTTGGGGATCAACGGGTGGGGTTCACGGACGATGCGCAAGACGTTTGCCGGTGTGTTCGGGATGGCGCTGGCAGCGCTGCTGATCGTGGGAACGCCGGCGGTGGCCCATGCGGACGAGCCGGAGCCCGGTGTCGCCGCCGAGGCCGGCGGGCTCTCCGACCGCCTGGATGAGCTCGCGGCGGCGCCCGAGACGCTCGACGCCGGCTCGCAGGCGGTGTCCGAGCAGCTCGGGCTGGCGGGGGAGGGCGTCGGCAGCCTCCAGCTCGACGAGGGGCGCGTGGCCGTCTCGGTGTTCTATGCGACCCAGCCCGGAGCATCCGATTTCGCCGCCCTGGCCGCGCTCGGCGAGGTCGTCGCGAGCTCGAGCGAGTTCCGGCGCGCCACCGCGTACATCGCACCGGGCCGGCTCTCCGAGGTGGCGGCGCTGCCCGGTGTCTCCTCGGTGACCGAGGCGCTGGCATCCGGGACCTCCGGCTCGGCCGGTGTCGCGAGCGGCCTGCCGTCGGTCTCCGCCGGTCCCTCCTGCCGCACGGTCGAGGCCAACGCCCTCGCCCCGCTGCGCGCCGACCTCGCCGGGGCGCTGCACGGCGTCGACGGCAGCGGCGTGACGATCGGCATCATCTCCGACTCCTTCTCCACCAGCGCGGATTCGCCCACCACGCCCGAGCAGGACGTGGCGGCGGGCCTGCTGCCCGGCCCGGGCAACCCCTGCGGTCACGAGACCCCGGTGAGCGTGCTCGCCCAGCGGCCCGGCGGATCCGACGAGGCCCGCGCGATGGCGCAGGTCGTGCACAGCATCGCTCCGGGCGCGACGCTGCTCATCTCGACCGACGGCGTCGACGACCTCGCGTTCTCGCAGAACATCACGGCGCTCGCCGCCGCCGGAGCCACCGTGATCGTCGACGACATCTACTCGTTCACCGAACCGTGGTTCCAGCAGGGGCCGGTCGGCGTGGCGATCGAGCGCGCGGTGGCCCAGGGCGTCACCTACCTCTCCAGCGCCGGCAACTACAACAACATCGGCCAGGAGGGCCACCTCAGCGCCGGGTACTCGCTCAACGGCTGGGACACGGATGCGTACCGCCCCACCGACTGCCCCGCCCCGGTGCTCGCGGCCCTCGGCGACGGCGTCTACGACTGCATGGACTTCGCCCGTCCGGTGTCCGACGGCGGATCGGGCGTCGCCGACCCGAGCGCGCACCTCGGCCTCGGCGCCACCGACGACCCCGTCACCTGGGCGCTGCAGTGGGCGGAGCCGTACAACGCGGCGAAGGGCACGTTCACCCTGGTTGCCACGGCCCCCGACGGGACGGTCTCGGTGCTCGACCGTGGCAACCCCCCGATGCCGGTCACGGCCGGCGGCTACCGCCCCGAGGTCGACGGCGTCTACGAGTTCTCGATCGTCCGCGACCTCACCGCGGGACCTTCGGCGGCGATCACCCCGGCCCTGAAGTGGATCTGGGCCTTCCACGACGACATCCTGGTGGCGGAGTACTTCGGCACCACCGCTCACGACCGCGTGGGCGCGTCGATCACGGGCCACACCGGGCTGCCGTCGGTGATCTCGGTCGCCGCGGTTCCGGCCTCCGACACGGCGGCCGTCGAGACGTTCAGCTCACCCGGACCGGTGCGGCTCTTCTTCGACTACGACCCGGCGGTCTCGCCCGATCCGCAGCCCTTCCCCGCCCCGGTGACCGTGGCGAAACCGGATGTCGCGAGTGTCGACGGCATCCACACCGACTTCTTCAGCAGCAAGCATCCCGTGCGGGAGGGCGTCTGGGCGTTCTTCGGCACGTCCGCGGCGGCTCCCTCGGCGGCGGCCGTGATCGCGCTCGGCAAGCAGTACGCGCCCTCGGCGACTCCGGATGAGCTGCGGTCGGCCTTGCTGGGCACGGCCCGCCCGGTGCAGAGCGCGTCGCCGCTCATCTCCGCCACCGACTCGGCCGGAAGCGGCCTGATCGACGCGGCCGCGTTCCTGGCCGCGCTGCCCGCTCCGTCGCCCACGCCCTCTCCGGTGCCGGTGCCGGCGGCCGACGGTTCGCCGCAGCTGGCGGCCACCGGACCGGAGCCGCTCGGAGTGCTCGCGCCCTGGGCGCTCGTCGCGCTCCTCGTCGGAGCAGCCGGGGTCTGGATCCGCCGCATCCGCCCCGCAGCCCGGCGATCCGCCGCCCGCCGCTGAGCCGCGCTGAGCCCGCGGGCTCGGGCCGCTAAGCGTGCCAGCGGGTGAAGTCGGCTGCCGTCGTGGAGCCCGCAGGGGCGACCCAGATGCGCGAGGTGTCGCCCGGTCGCGCCGGGTCGTAGAGCACGGCGGCCGGATCGCCGGTGGCGGGCAGGTCGCGGCGCGCCCACTGGCCCGCCTTCTGCACCCAGCGGTCGGTGCCCGTCGCATCGGTGAACTTCACGGTGACCGTGCCGAGCAGGCCGCCCGACGACGGATCGATCTCGGGGATCTCGGTGATGACGCCGCTCTGGATGCGCCCGTGGGTGAGAACGTGCGCCAGCACATCCTTCTGCGAACGGCGGCGCGCGCGGCCGACCGCGCCCAGCAGCAGGGAGAGCACCGAGAGAACGCTGAGGCCGATCGGCAACAGCCAGAACGCTCCGGGCTCGGGGAGAGCGAACGCGCCCCACCAGGCGCCGGCGGCCAACCCGGTGAACAGGATCGACACGGGGCCGACGACCGGCGCCGACAGCAGCCTGCCGGTGAAACGGCGGCTGGAGCCGAGGTGCACGAGGAAGCCGATGATCAGCAGCGGCAGGCCGACCACCATCCCCACGATCGCCAGCGGCGGCTCATCCGTCTCGCCCATCGCGTCGAACTCGGCGAACCCGAACAGCGCGCGCATCTCGAGGGCGGCGCCGACGAGGATCATCAGCAGCCCGATCACGATGCCTACGGCGGCCGCGGGGGATCCGATGCGGGCCGCCTGCCGGCGTTCGCGGGCCTGGATCGGGTCGACCGTGCTCATGGCTGCGCTCCTCGTCGTCGTGTTCGCCCTCCCACGCTAGCGGAGGCCCCGAGACGCCGGACGAACGTCGTTCCCGTGGTCTTCGGCGCCGGGACGACGGCGCGCTCCCGATCAGGCGGCGGTCGCCCGCACCATCCGGGGGCCCGCCCAGAGGATGAGTGCGAGCACGAGCACCACGAAGCCGAGGAAGGCCGGCACGAGCGGCAGCCAGAGCAGGGCGACGCCCACCAGCAGCGGCGGCAGGGTCATTCCGGCGAAGCCGAGCAGGAAGATGCCGGCCGTGGTCTCGCTGCGGCTGCCCTCTTCGGCGAGCGTTCCGGCCGTGGCGAGGGCGCCGCGGAAGACGAGGCCGACGCCGGCTCCCGCCACGACCGCTCCCACCACGAACAGCGCCGCCGAGACGGTGAGCGCGGCCGCACCGAGGCCGAGCAGCCCGGTGACCATCGAGGCGACGCCGAGCACGACCTGCCGGCGGGTGCTCAGCCGGGCGAACACCACCTGCGCGAGTGCGGCGGCGCCGAACACCGAGAACGAGACGGCGCCCGCCACGAAGCGGTCGCTCTGGTGCAGCAGCTGGGCCAGGAAGGTCGGGGCCACCGATCCGAACAGGCCGGTGATGGCGAAGGCGGCGAAGCCCCCGATGCCCGCCGCCCAGTACGCGGCGCGGCTCTCCCGCGGAACCCGCACCCGCTGCGGGCGGTAGGGCTCGCGGTCGCGGGCCGGCACCGGCACCACGGTCTCGGGAACGAAGGCGTAGGCGAAGCCGACGGCGACCATCGCGGCGAGGAAGACGAGGTACGGGGTCACCAGCGGCGCGGGGATCCACTCGGCGAAGACCCCGCCGATCAGCGGCCCGAGCGCCAGGCCGCCCATGTTCGCCACGCCGGCGATGGTGGCGGCGAAGCCGAGGGTGGCGGCCGGCCGTGCGATTCGGCGCAGGTCGGCGAGGTGCGCGGTCGCCGTGGCGGTGAGGATGCCGATGCCGAGACCGGCCACGAAGCGCGCGGCGATCAGGCCCTCTGGCGAGCTCCAGAGCAGGAACATCACGGCCGCGGCCACCTCCACCAGCACGGCGGTGAGGATGAGGCGCCGGCGCCCGAACCGGTCGCTCAGGTGACCCGCGAAGAACAGCGACACCATCACCCCGATCGAGTAGGCCGCGAAGATGACCGTGATCATGACGGTCGGGAAACCGTCGCGCTGCTGGTAGAGGGCGTAGAGCGGCGTGGGCACGGTGTTGAAGGCCATCATCACGATGAAGGCGACGGCCGTGACCCAGAACCCGGCGTGGTGGGTGATGCGGAGGCGGCGTCTCGCCGTCCTGCCGACCGGTGCGGTGTGGGCGGCCGGGGTGGGAATGGTGGGAGGCAAGCTGATCGAGGTGGTGGACATAGTTCGATCATCCGCTCCGCCCATCATCGAGTCCAACGAATTATCATGGTCAGTCTCATCGCTTTGATCTATGATTGTTCGTATGGAGACCCGACTACTGGAGTACTTCGTGGCGGTGGCCGACGACCTCAGTGTCACACGCGCATCCGAGCGCCTGTTCGTGGCCCAGTCGACGGTCTCCGCCGGGCTGAAGAGTCTCGAGGGCGAGCTGGGCGTGTCGTTGTTCGAGCGCAACACGAAGACGGTGCGGCTGCTGCCCCCGGGTGAGGCGCTGCTTCCGCTGGCGCGAGCACTTCTCGACGACGTCGACGGGTTGCGGCAGATGGCCACCGAGGCGGGGGCAGGACTGCGCGGGCGCGTGCGAATCGGCAGCTTCGCCGTGATGCACGTGCTCGATCTGCCCGCGGTGCTGGGCCGGTTCCGGCGCGAGCATCCGCTGGTCGACCTGCAGATCGCGAGTTCGCCGACCGGCTCGACCGGCCTGATGGACGACCTCGTGCACGGCCGGTTCGACCTGGCGTTCTCGGGCTTGCCGGTTCCGCCCGAGCTGGAGTCGTGGCCGCTGGCCGCCTTCGACTTCGTGGTGCTGTTGCCGCCCGGCCATCGTCTGGCGGTCGAGGGGCGCTCGTCGGTGGCGCTCGACGACCTCGCGGCCGACGACTGGGTCGACGTCTTGCCGGGGTTCGGCAACCGCGTGCAGCTCGAGCGGATGCTGGCCGAGCGCGGCATCCGGCGTCACCTGTCGGCCGAGCTGGCCGATCTGCCGAGTATCGGGCCGTGCGTCGCGGCCGGTCTCGGGGTGGCGGTCGTACCCGACGCCATCGACACCACCGGATGCGTGCGGCTTCCGCTGGCGGTGCCCGTCGAGCCGTGGGTGTTCTCGCTCGCGGCGCGGCGCGGCGCCTCGAGGTGGCCGCACATCCGGGCATTGGTCGAGCAGATCCGCGCCGGCACGCCTCGCCCCTGACCGGCGATCGCGAGCGCGGTGCTCCCGATTCTCGCCAGTCCTCCTCAGTCCTTACTCAGTCCTTCTCGAGGGACTGGGCCTTCTTGATGGACTGGGCGAGCATCACGATGATGCCGCTCGGGCCGCGCAGATAGGTGAGCTTGTAGATGTCCTGGTAGGTGGCCACGCCGCGCAACGGGTGGCAGCCGTGCCGGGCGGCGATCGCGAGGGCGGCGTCGATGTCGTCGACCGAGAACGCCACGCGGTGCATGCCGATCTCGTTCGGGAGGGTGGGCTCCGTCTCGATCGCGTCGGGATGCAGGTATTCGAAGAGCTCAATCTGCCCGTGGCCGTCGGGCGTCTGCAGCACCGCGATCTTCGCGTGGTTGCCGTCGAGTCCCACGGCGGTGTCGGCCCATTCGCCGCTGATCGTGTCGCGCCCGAGCCGCTGAAGAACGCGATCGCCTCGTCGATGTCGCGAACCGCGATCCCTACGTTCTCCAGCCTGATGCCCACGCTCAGCATGCTACTCAGGCGCCGGGCGATGTCGCCGGTTCGTGCGATTATTCGCGGGAGGGCGGGACTAGGGCTGGCGAGCGGCGGCGGGAGAACGGATGCGGGGCGAGGCGAGTGTGCTGCATGCCGACCTCGACGCGTTCTACGCCTCGGTGGAGCAGCGGGATGCGCCCGAGCTGCGCGGGCGGCCCGTGATCGTGGGCGGTGGGGTCGTGCTGGCGGCGAGCTACGAGGCGAAGGCACGCGGGGTGCGCACGGCGATGGGCGGGCGGCAGGCGCGGGAGCTGTGTCCGGATGCCGTGGTCGTCCCACCGCGGATGGAGGCCTATTCCGCGGCGAGCAAAGACGTGTTCGCCATCTTCCGCGATACGACGCCGCTCGTGGAGGGGCTGTCGATCGATGAGGCGTTCCTGGAGGTCGGAGGTCTGAGGCGCATCGTGGGCACGCCCGAGCAGGTCGCGGTGCGGCTCCGTGAGCGGGTTCACGCCGAGGTCGGGCTGGCGATCTCCGTCGGAGTCGCGCGCACGAAGTTCCTCGCCAAGGTCGCCAGCGCGGTCAGCAAGCCCGACGGGCTGATCGTGGTCGAGCCCGAGCGCGAGGAGGCGTTCCTGCTCCCGCTCCCGGTCGAGCGGCTGTGGGGCGTGGGCGCGGTGACCGCCGAAAAGCTGCACCGGCTCGGCATCCGCACCGTCGGGCAGCTGGCCGAGCTCGAAGAGGCCACCGCCGAGCGGTTGCTCGGGCGCGCGACGGGCGCGCACCTGCACGCACTGGCCCGGCTGCGCGACCCGCGGCCCGTCGACACGGCGCGGCGGCGCTCGTCGATCGGGTCCCAGCGCGCGCTCGGCCGGGGCCCGCGCACGCCCGCCGAGCTCGACGTCATCCTGAGCCAGATCGTCGACAGGCTCGCCCGGCGGCTGCGCGACGGCGACCGGGTGTGCCGCACGGTCGTGCTGCGGCTGCGATTCGGCGACTTCGCCAAGGCCACCCGATCGCGCACCGTCGGCACGCCCACCGATCGCACCGCGGTGCTGCTCGCCGTCGCCCGTGAGCTGCTCGTCGCCGCGCAACCGGAACTCGACGAACGCGGGATCACCCTCATCGGGCTCTCGTTCGGGCAGCTGGGCCGGGCCGACAGCATCCAGCCCGAGCTGCCGATCGACTGGAACGACAGCGCTCGACTCGACACGGTGCTCGATGCGCTGCACGACCGCTTCGGTGCGGCCTCGGTCGCCCGGGCCGTGCACCTCGGCCGCGATCCGGGCTGGTCGACGCCGGTGCTGCCCGAGCACGAGTGACTGCGGGCCCGTGGGAGCGAGAGCGACCGCGAGCACGAGTGACTGCGGGCCCGCGAGAGCGAGAGCGACCGCGAGCACGAGCTCGTGGCTGCGCCGTGGCGAGCGATCGCGACTTGGCGACCGGCTCTGATCGCAGGATGCTGAGACCGTGACCGGCATCGTCAGCTTCGAACTGCTTCTTGACGAGCGCACGGAGTTCGGGGTGCGCGCGGAATGGGAGGCGCTCGCCGCCGCCGGGCTCTCGAGCCTCGCCGCGCATCCGTCGGCGAGCAACCGCCCGCACGTCACGATGCTCGTGCGCCCCGCGGTGCCGACGCCGGCTCGGCCCGCGCTGGAGGAGGCGGTGCGGCTGCCGCTGCGCCTCGTGCTGGGGCCGCTGATCCTGTTCGGGGTCGGCGAGCGGCGCGTGGTCGCCCGGAGCGTGCTCGCCTCCCGGGAACTGCTGCGCGCGCATGCCGACCTCCATCGGCTGGCCGGACCGGGGGAGGACGCCCCACACACCCGGCCCGGCGACTGGACGCCGCACATCACCCTCGCCCGACGGTTGCGGATCGACGACCTCCCGCGCGCTCTCCGCCTGTTCGACGAGGTGCGGGCATCCGTCGAACCGGATCGCCCGGATCGGGCAGAGCCGCCGGAGGCCTCGGCCGTCGCCCTCCGGCGCTGGGATTCGGCCACCGCGACCATCACCGACGTGCTCGGCCGCGGGTGAGCCGTCCGGCAGATTCGGTCACTGCGATCGCACGCGGGTAATCCGTCGCGCGCGGCAGCGAATCTCCGACGGACGCGCCCTGGTCGGCTTCGGTCCACCGCCCGCTCACCTGCCCGTCACCGCACGTTCACCGAGCGCCGGAAGCATCGGAGGGTGCTGAAGCCTGCCTCGCGTCCCCTCGCCCTCATCTCCGGAGCAGCCCTCGTGCTCGCCGGACTGTTCGCCGTTCCGGCCGCCGCCTCGGCCGCGCCCGCCGTCGCGAGTGACGCCGACGCGAGCGCAACCGCCGCCGTCGCATCCGGCCTGCGCATCAACGAGATCGAGACCGACGGCAGCCCTGACTGGGTCGAGCTGATCAACACGAACGCCGAGCCGCTCGACGCATCCGGCTTCGTGCTGACGGGCCGCGAGAACGGCGTCACGCTCACCCTGCCGAGCGACACCGTCATCGCGGCGGGTGCCGTGTACGTCGCCGAGAGCTCCACGTTCAAGCTCAAGAAGGGCGACAAGGCGAGCCTGTTCGCGGCCGACGGATCGACGCTGCTCGACTCCTACGAGTGGGGCGACTTCCATCTCGACTCATACGGACGTGTTCCGAACGGCACCGGCGACTTCGTGCAGCAGGCCGTGCCCTCCAAGGGCGCGCTGAACGACGAGTCGGTCACCCCGACCGACCCGACCGACCCCACGGATCCGACCGACCCCACCGACCCCACCACCCCCGGCGACGACTCCGGCTGGGCCTCGGTGAAGATCAACGAGGTCACCTCGGCCAACGACGACCCGTTCCACGACGCCTACGAGCTCGTGAACACCGGCGACACCGATGTCGACGTGGCCGGCTGGCTGCAGAGCGACAGCACCAGCCTCCCGGTGGCGCTCGACGCCCCGAATGGCACCGTCGTGCCGGCCCACGGCTACCTCGTGCTGCTCTCGAACCAGGGCCTCAGCTCGGGTGGCGACTCGGTGAAGGTCTACCGCGCCGACGGCAGCACCATCGTCGACACCGTCGGCTGGGGTGCGGATGCCGCCCAGCCCGGTTCCTGGTCGCGCTGCGGCGACGCCACCGGAGCCTTCGTGCACACCGCGGCCGCGAGCTGGGGCGTCTCGAACGCCGAGGCCTGTGCCGGCGAGATCATCCCCTCCGACGACCCGGGCAACGGCGGCGTCTCCTGCCAGACCGAGGCGGCATCCGGAAGCGGACCGGCCCTCGCCGGCGGCCTCGCCTGGCCCGGCGGCCAGAGCGCCGTCGTCTCCGACGACGAGTGCCAGTTCGTCACCGCACTCTCGGGCCAGGACGTCTCCGGCCTCGACATCGACCCCTCCGCCCCCGACGTGCTCTGGGCGGTCAAGAACAAGAGCCACGTCTACAAGCTCGTGAAGAGCGGCGACCTCTGGGTGCCCGACACGGCTGACGGATGGGCCTTCGGCAAGACGCTGGTCTTGCCGAACGGCAGCGGCCAGCCCGACTCCGAGGGCATCACCGTCGGCGCCGACGGCTTCCTCTACATCACCACCGAGCGCGACAACAGCAACAGCGGTGTGCCGCTGGACAGCGTGCTGCGCTTCGACCCCAACGCCTCCGGCACCACTCTCGTGCCCACCCAGCAGTGGGTGCTGACGAACGACCTGGCCGACGCCATCGACCCCACGGCCAAGGCCGACTCCAACCTCGGCTTCGAGGGCATCACCTGGGTGCCCGACAGCTACCTCACGACGAACGCCTTCGTCGACCAGAGCACGGGCGCCGCCTACGACCCGGCCGACTACCCGGGCCACGGATCGGGCCTCTACTTCACGGCCCTGGAGAAGAACGGCCACCTCTACGCCTACGCCCTGAACGCCGACGGCACCTTCCACCGCGTCGCCTCGATCGACACCGGCCTGCCGCTGATCGCGGACACGCAGTGGGACCCGGATGCGCAGCGCATCTGGGCGGTCGCCGACAACAGCGTCGCCGGCTCGTCGACCCTGCTGAAGATCGACGCATCCGGAGCCTTCGCGGTCGACCGCATCTACGACCGCCCCACCGGCCTGCCGGACTACAACAACGAGGGCTTCGCCCTCGCCCCGAACTCCACCTGCGTCGACGGCGTCAAGGAGGTGATCCGCTCGGACGACGGCAACAACGGCGGCCACTCGCTCTGGTCGGGCACGGTCTCCTGCGACCTCGGCCTCGGTGCCCAGGGCCCGAACCCGCCTGCCACGTCCGACCCCTCGGTGACGGCCATCCCGTCCACCGTGCAGGCCGGCACCACCACCACGGTCGTGGCGAAGGGCCTCGTCGAGGGCACGCAGTATGCGGTCGCCCTGGACGCCCCGCAGCCCGCGTCCGCGCTTGCCGACGGCCCCGCTCCGCTCCCGTTGGGCACCGCGGTCGCCGACGCCGACGGAACCTTCACGCTCACCGCGACCATTCCCGCCACTGTGGCTCCCGGCGATCACACCCTCTCGGTCGCCACCGCGGCCGCCCCGGCCACGGCCCTCGCGAGCACCCCGCTCACCGTGACGGCCGCCGCCGTCACGCCCACGCCGACCCCCACCGGCACCCCCACCCCGGCCCCGGGCGCCACGAAGCCGACCGGTTCCACCCCGGCTCTCGCCTCCACCGGTGCGGAGCCGGCACCCTGGATCGCCGCGAGCACCCTGCTCCTGCTCCTCGGTGCAGCCCTCGTCGCCGCGCGGGGCCGGACGGCCGCCCGCCGCTGACCGCGTGACCTCACCGTCCTCCTTGGTGGGGTTCGTGCACGAATAGCGACCACCGAGCTCGATACGGGCTCGGCAGTCGCTATTCCTGCACGAACCCCGAAGACATCTCGGTGACATCCGCTAGCCGAATCACCTCTCGCAGGACCGCGTCGGCCAAGGCGGGCGGCGATGCCGCCGCCGCGAGCGCGTCAGCGGCGGCGGGCCGCCGGTGCCAGCTCGGCCTGGCCGTAGCTGTTGTCGGCGGGGTTGAGCGTGACGCCCGGAGGGACGAGGGCGTCGATCGCGTCGAGGAGGTCGTCGGGCAGGGTGACGGATGCCGCCGGCAGCTGCGAGTCGAGTTGCTCGAGCGTGCGCGGTCCGATGATCGCCGAGGTGACCGCGGGGTGGCGGATCACGAAGGCGATGGCGAGCTCGATCATCGTGAGGCCGGCCGCGGACGCCAGCTCAGCGAGCTGCTCGGCGACCTCGAGCTTCCGTCGGTTCGCGGGGTCGGCCATGTCGAAGCGCGCCGGCGGACGGGCCTTGGAGGTGGGCGCAGCATCCGCATCCTTTCGCCAGCGGCCCGAGAGCCAGCCGCCCGCGAGGGGGCTGTAGGTGAGGATGCCCATGCCGTGACGGCGCGCGGTCGGCAGCACGTCCGCTTCGATGCCGCGCACGAGGATCGAGTACGGCGGCTGCTCGGTGACGAAGCGCGCGAGGGTGCGGTCGCGCGCCACCACCTGCGCCTCGACGATCTGGCTCCCGGCGTACGACGACGAGCCGATGTACCGCACCTTGCCCTGGCGAACGAGGTCGGTGAGTGCCGAGAGCGTCTCATCCACGTCGGTATCGGGGGAGGGACGGTGCACCTGGTAGAGGTCGATGTAGTCGGTGCCGAGGCGGCGAAGCGAGTCCTCGACCGAGCGCATGATCCACTTGCGCGATCCACCGCCCAGGTTCGGGCCCTCGCCCATCGGCATGAAGAACTTCGTGGCGAGCACCACGTCGTCGCGGCGGCCCTTGAGCGCCGCCCCCACGATCTCCTCCGACTCGCCGGCCGAGTACACGTCCGCGGTGTCGACGAAGTTGACGCCCGCGTCGAGCGCCTTGTGGATGACGCGGATCGAGTCCTCGTGCGAGGCGTTGCCCCAGGCGCCGAACATCATCGTGCCGAGGCACAGAGGGCTGACCTCGACGCCGGTGCGGCCGAGCGGGCGGTACTCCACAGCGCTCAGGCCTCCGGGATCTCGCGGCTGAAGGTCTCGAGCGTGACCTGCTCGGGCTCGGGGCCGCCGCGCTTGCCGGTGTCGAGCGCGTCGATCTGCGCGATCTCGTCGGAGCTCAGCGAGAAGTCGAACACGTCGAGGTTCTCGGCGATGCGCGCGGGCTTCACCGACTTCGGGATGACCGAGCGCCCCTCCTGGATGCCCCAGCGCAGCATCACCTGCGCCGGCGACTTGCCGTGCGCCTCGGCGATGGCCACGATCGTCGCATCCTCGAGAGCGTTCGTGTGCCCGCTGTCGCGGTAGAACGTGATGCCGCCGATCGGCGACCAGGCCTGGTTCAGGATGCCGTGCTCGGTGTCGTAGGCGAGCAGCTCCTTCTGCTGGAAGTACGGGTGCACCTCGATCTGGTTCACCGCCGGCACCACCTTTGCCACGGTCAGCAACGTGTCGAGGTGCTCGGGCATGAAGTTGCTCACGCCGATCGCGCGCACCTTGCCGCCGGCGTAGAGCTCCTCGAGCGCCCGGTAGGCCTCGAGCGTGCGGGTGAAGGCCGACGGCAGCGCCTGGTGCAGGATCAGCAGGTCGATCTGCTCGAGCCCGAGCTTGCCGGCCGACTTGTCGAAGGCGTGCAGGGTCTCGTCGTAGCCGAAGTCGTTGATCCACACCTTCGTCTCGATGAACAGTTCGTCGCGGGCGATCCCGGATGCCGCGACCGCGGTTCCGACCTCGCGCTCGTTGCCGTAGGCGGCGGCGGTGTCGATGTGGCGGTAGCCGACGCGCAGGGCCTCGGCCACGGCATCCGTCGTCTCGGCCGGCGCGGACTGGAAGACGCCGAAGCCGATCGCGGGGATCTCGACGCCGTTGTTCAAAGTCAGGGTGGGAATGCTCATGCCGGTGACGCTACGCCTGCCCGCGCCGGGCAGGGAGGGTGTGTCAGTACCTGTGTCAGCAGGCACTCCCGCGCGGGCGCTCTACGCGGTGTGATGGATGACATGAAAGCCACTTACATGTTCGGCGCCGGCGACGTGCGCATCGAGACCGTCGCCGACCCCGTCATCCAGCAGCCCACCGACGCGATCGTGCGCGTGACCCGCGCCTGCATCTGCGGCTCCGACCTGCATCCGTACCACTCGATGCCCGCGAGCGAGCAGGGCACCCCGATGGGGCACGAGCTCATCGGCGTGGTCGAGGAGACCGGCCGCGACGTCAGCACCCTGAAGAAGGGCGACTTCGTGATTGCGCCCTTCGCCTACAGCGACAACACCTGCGCGTTCTGCCGCGACGGGTTCCAGACCTCGTGCCCGCACGGCGGGTTCTACGGAAACACCGAGGTCGGCGGCATGCAGGCCGAGCTGCAGCGCATCCCGCAGGCCGACGGATCGCTCGTCGTCGTTCCCGGCACCGTCGACGAAGCCCTCTACCCCTCGCTGCTCACCCTCTCCGACGTGTACCTCACCGGCTACCACGCCGCTCACATGGGCCGGGTGTCGTCCGGGGCGACGGTGACGGTCATCGGCGACGGCGCGGTCGGCCTCTCCGCGGTGCTCGCCTCGCGCCAGCTGGGCGCCGAGCGCATCATCCTGATGGGCCGGCACGCCAGCCGCACCGATCTCGGCGTCGAATTCGGGGCCACGGATGTCGTCGCCGAGCGCGGCGACGAAGGCATCGCGAAGGTGATGGACCTGACCGGCGGCGAGGGCAGCCACATCGTGCTCGAGGCCGTGGGCCACCTCCCGGCCTACGAGCAGGCGTACGGGATCGTGCGCCCCGGCGGCACCATCTCGCGCGTCGGTGTTCCGCAGTACGAGGAGGCGCCGATCGGCTTCGGCTCGCTGTTCGGCAAGAACATCACGCTCACCGGCGGCCCCGCCCCCGTACGCGCCTACCTCGAGCAGGCCATCCCGCTCGTGCTGGACTGCACGATCGACCCCGGCCGCGTCTTCGACCGCACCGTCGGCATCGACGACGTGCCCGCCGGCTACGCGGCGATGGATGCGCGCGAGGCGCTGAAAGTGCTCGTCGCGTTCTGACGCTCCGCACCCCGATCGCTCCCCAGAACCAGAAGGGAAAGAGAAGCCGATGAGTACCGAGATGCAGCCGAAGACCCCGACCGTCAAGGGCCCCGGCGAGTGGTTCGACGGCGACGTCTACTTCAACTCCTACTACTCCGGCACCGCGCCCAGCCGGGCTCGCCTCAACCTCGTGCGCTTCGCCCCGGGAGCGCACACCGCCTGGCACAAGCACGCGGTCGGCCAGACGCTGCACGTCACCGAGGGTCGCGGTTACGTGCAGTCCCGCGGCGAGGGGCTCATCGAACTGCACCCCGGCGACACCGTCTACACCCCCGCGGGCGAGTGGCACTGGCACGGCGCCACCCACGACCAGTTCCTGTGCCACCTCGCCCTGTGGGAGGCGCCGGCCGACTCCGACTCCGCCGAACCCGAAACCGTGTGGGGCGACAAGCTCACCGCCGGCGAGTACCCCGCCGGAGAGTAGCCCCGCCCCACCACCGCGACCGACGACGCATCAGAAGGAGCACACCATGAGCGCTTGGACCTCAGACGAACTCCACCGCATCGGCGCGGCCACCGAACTGCGCGTCACCTCGCAGCGCCCCGACGGCACGCTGCGCCCCTACGCCACCATCTGGCACAGCCCGCTCGGCGACGCCCTCTACATCCGCTCGGCCCACGGGCCGGACAACGGATGGTTCCGCCGCGCGCTCGCCTCGGGCACGGGCCGCATCACCGCCGGTGGTGTCGAGAAGGACGTCACGTTCGAGCTGGCCGACCCGAGCATTTGCACCGCCCTCGACACCGCGCTGCACCAGCGCTACGACCGCTTCGGACCTGGCCCCGTAGCGGCGATCACGGGCCCCGACGTGCTCGACACCACCCTGAAGGTCACGCCCCGCCCCTGATCGGGGTGCTGGCGCCCCCAGTCGCCCCTTCCGTGCCCGACCCCCGCCGCCCATCCCGAAACCCCCATCCAAAACGACGGAGTTCTTGGGCGCCACGCCGATCGGGGTCCCCGTGCGCCGGCGCGCCATCCAAAATCTCCGTCGTTTCGGATGCGGGGCTTCGGGATGCGCAGCTTTGGGATGCGGGGCTTCGGGCTGCGGGGCTCCGGGATACTGGGCGATTCGGATGCGGGGTGGGCGGCGGGTGGGGTGGGTGGGCGCTACTCCACCAGCGCAGAGGCCTGCTCCTGCGTCGCTGCCCAGGAGGCCAGCACGCGCAGCGCGTCGGCGGTGGGGGAGCCGGCCGGCGCCGTGTAGACATTCATCACGAGGCCGGGCTCGCTCGGCAGCTCCATCGACTCGTAGGTGAGGTCGAGGTCGCCGACCACGGGGTGGTGGAGGCGCTTGAGCCCGCTGCGGTGGAACATCACGTCGCGCGACGCCCAGCGCTCGCGGAACAGCTCGCTCTGCGTCGAGAGCTCGCCGATGAGCCGGATGAGGTCGGGGTCGTGCGGAGTGCGTCCGGCCTCGAGGCGCAGCATCGCGGCCGCATCGCGCGTGATCTGGTCGTAGTCGCGCCAGAACTCCCGCGCGGCCGGGTTGAGGTAGGTGAACCGTGTCGTGTTCACCGGGCGGTGCGGGTCGTCGAAGACGGGCGAGTACAGCGCGCGCCCCATCCGGTTGGCGGCGATGATGTCGTGCCGGGCGTTCCGCACCCAGGCCGGAGCATCCGACATCGCGTCGAGCACCTGAAGCACCGAGGCGCGCACCGGTCCGGGTTTCGACTTCGGGGCGCGGCGATGGGTGGGCCCGGATGCGCGAGCCAGGTCGAAGAGGTACTGCCGCTCGGCCTCGTCGAGGTTGAGCGTGTTCGCCAGGGCGTCGAGCACACTCTCGGATGCCCCGGCCAGGTTGCCGCGCTCGAGGCGCACGTAGTAGTCGACCGAGACGCCGGTTAGCATCGCCACCTCTTCGCGTCGCAGCCCCGCCACCCGGCGGTTGCCGCCGTAGACCGGCAGCCCCGCCTGCTCGGGCGTGATGCGCGCGCGCCGAGAACTCAAGAACTCGCGGATGTCGCTGCGTACGTCTCCCATGCCACAACGGTACGTCTCCGCGGCCCGCCGGGGGAGGCACTGGCACTACCTGTCAGGCGGGGCGCCTGCGCGCGGAGGGTCGGGCCTGATCGGGATTCATCGGCGCCAGGCGGCGCGCTGCGAAGCCCTTCTTCCCAGGAACTCTGAATTGCAGCCTTGATCTGCGATTTCGGCTTGTGCCAGATCCCGGATCCGACTAAAATCGAGGTACTCTCATGAACCCCTCTCCAGCCCCTTGCTTCGCCCCCGCAGAAACCGGCGAGCCCAGCCGCGTGTCGCTGTTGCAGGCCTTGGGAGCGGATGTGGATTCGGCCGCGGTGATTCAGCGCCGGCAGGCAATGCTCGAGGCCGACACGGTCGCGTTCCTCGCGGCAGCGGCCCGCAAGGCCGACCGGCTGGCCCGCCTTCCCGGTGGATCGCTCGAGCACACGCGGCGTTCGCTGGTCGCTGAGGTCGCCACCACCCTCCTGATTCCCGAGGTCACTGCGGCGCAGCGCATCGACGAGGCCGAGATGCTGTCCGACTTCCTGCCCGCCACGTTCGCGGCACTGGCCCACGGCGAGATCAGCTATCGGCACGCGCAGGCGGTGATCCGGCAGGCCGGCTCGTTGCCCGAGTCGGCACACGCCGAGTTCGAGGCAGCGGTGGTACCGAAGGCCGCCACGCAGACAGCTGCGCAGCTCGCCATTCATGCCCGAAAGCTGCGCGAGCGGATGCATCCCGAATCGATCGACGATCGGCACCGCGCAGCCCGTGACGAGCGCGCGGTCTGGCTCGAGAAGGAGCGTGACGGCATGGCCACCCTGGTCTGCCACCTCCCGGCGGTCGCGGCCTTCGCGATCGACGACACCCTCGATCAGCTCGCCCGGTCCCTCCGTGCACCCGACGAGGCGCGCACGTACTCCCAGCTCCGCGCCGACGCGCTGGCCGATCTCCTCCTGCACCGTGATGGCGGCACGGCCACCCGGGCCCGTGGCATCGCGGCCAACATCGCCGTCACGGTACCGGTGCTGACTCTCCTGGGGCGGGCTGGAGGGCCGGCCGAGCTCCGCGGCTACGGTCCGATCGACCTCGACACCGCTCGCCGGCTCACAGCAGCGGCGCCCACGGTCACCCGCATCCTCACCGACCCGATCACGGGCGTCCGGCTCTCGGTCGGTCGCGACCGCTACAAGGTGCCTGCCGACCTGCGTGCCGCGGTCATCCTCGACGACGAGAACTGCCGCTTCCCCGGCTGCGCCCGTCGCGCCGATCGCTGCGACCTCGACCACACCACCGACTGGGCCCACGGCGGCGAGACCGGACTCGACAACCTCGCCGCCCTCTGCCGGCGACATCACACCCTCAAGCACCAGACGGATTGGACTGTCAGCGCCGCCGCGGGAAGAGCGTTGCACTGGACTTCTCCATCCGGCGCCAGGCACGCGACTCGGCCGCCCGATCACGCATTGGATTCGGATGGGCCGCGCCCACGGCTCGAAAGACTATTGCGGTCGATCGGCCCCCTTCCCGACGAGGCGCCCTTCTGAGACGACTCGCATTCGGAGATGGCCCGCTTCCGAAGGGGGTTCGCATCCGAAGGGGGACCTGCGACCTTCCGGTTTCTCGCGGGTTCGCCTAGCGGGCGTGGTCAGGCAGGGTGCCCACGTGGTGGCGGCCGCGGAGGAGGTACCAGCCCAGACCGACCACGACGACCGCGCCGATGAACAGCACGGCGATGTACCGCAGCGGGCCGTTGTCGCCGTAGACCTCCACCCGGGGCCAGGCGAGATTGACCGCCATACCCGCACCCCACAGCACGGCGACGATGTTGATGGGCAGGCCGAGGCGGCCCAGTGAGAAGTGCGGGCGGGACGCGGCATCCGCTGGCCCCTTCGCACGATCCGCACCCTGCGAGCTCTCGGATCGCGCCGGTCGCCCGGTCGGCCCCCACCCGCCCTTGAGGCGTGTGATCAGCAGCGGCACGGTCACCAGCAGGTAAGCCAGGTAGATCATGATGACGGCCACGCTCGTGATGGCGGTGAAGATCTCGGCGGCGCCGATGTCGATGGCCAGGATGAGCACGGCCAGCACGCCGATGACCACCGCGGGCACCACCGGCGCCTTGCGCTTCGGGTCGATGCGGGCGAGCACCGGGCTGCCGGGGAGGGCGTTGTCGCGGGCCATCGCGAACATCAGCCGGATGCCCGCGGTGTGCACGGCGAGGGCGCACACCGTGACGGCGATCACGATGCAGACGAGGAACGCCGTGCCGAGGGGGCCGCCGAGTGCCTGCAGAACGATCAACTGCAGGCCACCGGATGCCTCGCCGAGGGCCGGGTCGCCCAGCTCGGGGGCCGCGAGGATGCCGAACAGCAGGATGAGTCCGCCGATCACGAACGACGCGATCACCGCGCGGAGGATCGCGAGGGGGGCCGTGCGCCGCGGGTCGACGGTCTCTTCGCCGAGCGAGCTGGCCGTGTCGAAGCCGTACATCACGTAGGCCGAGGCGATGGCGGCGACCAGGAAGGCGCCGAAGTAGCCGCCCGGCAGGCCGACCCCGTACCCGGCGGTGTCGAGCAGAACGCTCGGCGGGTTGACGACGTGCGCGGCCAGGATGATCACGAGCAGCACGGCGGCGATGAGTTCGATCAGTACACCGATGCTGTTGATGCGGGCCATGAGCGTGATGCCGAAGGCGTTCACGACGGTGGTGAAGAGGATGAGGATGCCGCCCCAGATCACGGCGCTGATGCCGAAACTCGCGCCCGTGCCGTCGCCCACGAGCTGGAAGCCGCTCCAGATCTGCGGCAGGGTCACCTGGTAGGCGAGCACCACGGCGGCGAGGGTCACGATCGAGGCGGCGAGCATCATCCAGCCCGCGAGCCAGCTCACGGTGGGCCCGGCCACGCGTTTGCTCCAGTTGTAGACCGAGCCGGCCACCGGGTAGCGGGCGGCGAGCTCGGCGAAGCAGAGCGCCACCGTGAGCTGGCCGGCGAAGACGAGGGGCCACGACCACCAGTAGGCGGGGCCGCCGTTGAGAAAGCCGAAATAGAAGAGCTGGAACGTGCCCGTGAGGATGGAGATGTAGCTGACACCGGCGGCGAAGCTGCCGAACCGGCCGATGCGGCGGGACAGTGCCGGGCGGTAGCCGAACTCGGCCAGGCCATCGTCGCTCGCGCTGTCTCCCGAGCCGGTCGTGGTGCTCACTCGTGAACCGTATCGCGGCTGGCGAGCAGTGCCGGCCGGGCTGGGCCCGTGCCCGCAGCCGCTTGAGGACATGTCCGGATGAGGGCACGGAAGGTCTCCCTCAAGCAGGCCGCTCGCCCCTACTGTGTGAGTGACGCGCAGGGGGCGCGCCTTCGGAGGAGACCCGTCATGCCCGAGTGGTACACCCTCGGCGTCGTCGCGCTGGTGATCGTGGCGGTCGTCGTCGTGATCGTGCGCTTCCGCGTCAACCCCGTGATCGCCCTGGCGCTCGGCGCCGCCGCGATCGGCCTGCTCACCGGTCTCGGCCCCGTCGACACCGTGCAGACGATGTCGCAGGGGTTCGGCGACGTGATGATGGAGGCGGGCATCCTGATCGGCTGGGGTGTGCTGATCGGCGCGATGCTGAACGAGATGGGCGCCATCACGCGGCTGGTCGAGAGCCTGATGCGCATCTTCGGCCGACGCGGCATCCCCTACGCACTCGGGCTGTCGCTCGCCACCTACCTGCAGACGATCTTCGTCGACGTGCTGATCGTGATCGCCGCCCCGCTCGCCCGCCGCATCGCGCCACGGCTCGGTCGCGTCGGAACCGGCATCGTGGGCGTGACCTTCGCGGTCGGGCTCGAGATGGGCATCGTGATGATGGTGCCCAGCTTCGCTGCGGTCGCCCTGGCCGGACTGCTCGGGGTGCCGCTCGGCGTGATGATGCTCGGCGGGTTCGCCGTGGTGGCGCCCGCCGTGGTGCTGACCATCCTGCTGATGTCGCTGTTCTTCCGGCTCGGCTTCTGGAACCCCGAGCGCGACGAGCAGGCGGTGGTGCGCGATGACGAGGAGGGCGCTGAGGTGGGTGCCTCGGCTGGCGGTGCTGCGGGCGCTGCCGGGGCTGCCGGTGTTACGGGCGCTGCGGGTGCTGCGGATGCCGGCGCCTCGGTCGCCGATTCGACCGACCGGATGCTGCTCCGCACCTCCACCGGATCGATCCGCACCACCGTCGGCGGCGTTCCCCGCGGCCCGGCGAGCACCCGCCCGGTCGACCGCGAGGAGCGCGAGCGCCCGCTGCTGCTGCTGTTCGCACCCATGCTGATCGCCCTGCTGCTGATCGCCGCCCAGGCCGTGCTGACGGTGATCGGCATCGAGGTGCCCACGCTGCAGTTCCTGGGCAGCCCGATCATCGCGCTGCTGCTGGCCGTGATCGCCACGGGTGTCATCGGCCGCTCCGCCGTCGGCACCAAGCGCATCGAGAAGGCTGTGGTGCAGGGCTTCCAGGACGGCGGCCAGATCTTCCTCCTCACCGGTATCGGCGGCTCGCTAGCGGCAGTGATCGCGAAGGGCGATCTCGGCGCGGTGCTGCAGGGCTACTTCTCGGCCACCTCGTTCGCACCCCTCCTGCTGGTGTGGGCGATGGCCGCCATCCTGCACATCGCCGTGGGTTCCGTGACGCTCTCGGCCATCACGGCGGCCGGCATCATCGCGCCGGTCGCCGCGACGATGGGGCTCGACCCGCTGCTGATCGCCCTCGCCGCCGGATCCGGGGCGCTCTTCTGCATCCACGTCACCTCGAACACCTTCTGGCTGCTGCAGACCTTCCTCGACCAGTCGGTGCGCGGCGCCCTCAAGACCGTCACCGTCGGCGTCTCCCTGGCCTCGGTCATCGCCCTCGGCATGACCCTCCTCGTCTCGCTGGTCATTTCCTGACCTGAGCGGGACCGGGCAGCCCGTCGTCGAGGGCATCCGTGAAAGCGAAAAGAAACACCGCCGAAACGTCGCCGTCACACACGCCCGCTACCGTCGGAGCATGAGGTTGTCGCACGAGTCACAGGGGTTCTGCCCGTGGTTCTGCCTGCGCCGCCAGAGCGGCCACCACAACACCTCTGTCTTCTCGTTCAACAGGTGACCCCGCCCCGCACCGGGGGAGAAGTGCGCCCACCGGCCCGTTGAGGGCTCCGGATGCTGCGCGCACGCCCCGCGCGGACGTCACGCCATCCCCGGCCGAGCTGCCATCGCAGCCCTGCCCGGTGACGCGCTGACGACCATGCGCGGCGCTTCTCTCTCGTGCTTCGCGTACTCGCGGCCGCCGGCTCCGGCGTCCGTCGACCGCGATCCCGTGATGCGGTAGCCCGGTCGACTGCGCTCCGCGTATCACCAGGCCTCCTCGACGGCTTAGCCGTCAGCCCCCTCTCTTCGGCGCGCCCGCGTGCCCACGCCCCACCAGGAAGCACCATGCCCACTCTCTGGCAGAACGCCCTCGTCATCGCCCTCGACGATGAGCACGGCGCCGAGCCCTTCCGCGCCGACGTGCTCATCGACGCAGATCGCATCACGGCGGTCACGGCGCCCTACGGATGCCCGCTCCCGCCCGCCCTCGACCCCAGCGAAATCATCGCCGCCCCCGCCCCCGCGACCTCGACCTCGACCTCGACCTTGACCGCCACCGCCACCTCGGCCGCCGCCGCAGGCGCCGCCACCGGCCCCACCCACGTCATCGACGCCACCGGCCTGTTGCTGCACCCGGGCTTCGTGAACGCGCACACCCACTCATGGGAGATCCTGCTGCGAGGCACGAGCGACCCCCTTCCGCTGGAGGTGTGGACCCTCCTCAGCTACCCGCCGGCCGATGTCGACCCCGTGCCGGAGCGCCTCGTCTATCTGCGCACCGCGGTGGCGGCGATCGAGTCCCTGCGCGGCGGCGTCACCACGGTTCTCGACGACACCGGCGAGCTCCCGGATGCGACGCCCGCCACCTTCACGCAGGTGCTCAAGGCGTATGCCGACGCCGGCATACGAGCCACCTGCACGGGTACCGCGGTGGACGTGCCCATGGTCGACCGCCTTGCCTACGCCGAGGACGTCCTGCCGCCGGCCCTGATCGAGGCGAGCCGGGCGGCGATGCCCCCGTCCGCCGCGATCCAGGATGCCTACCTCGCGTTCTGCGCCGAAGCCCGCGAGCTCGCCGCCCGGCACGGCGACGGCCGCCTGCGCTACGCCGTCGCCCCGAGCGCCCCGCAGCGGGTCACCGACGAGCTGCTGCTGCGCACAGCCGCCGAGGCTCGCGAGCACGGCGAGGTGCTGCACACCCACCTGCTCGAGACGAAGCTGCAGCAGCAGCTGGCGCGCACCCGCTACGAGGGCCGCACGATCGTGCAGCACCTGCACGACCTCGGCGTGCTCGGGCCGAACCTTGTGCTCGCCCACGGCATCTGGCTGACGCCCGGCGATCTCGACCTGCTCGCCGCATCCGGAGCCACCGTGGTGCACAACCCGCTCTCGAACCTCAAGCTCGGCTCGGGCGTGCTCGCCTGGCGGGCGCTGCACGACGCCGGCGTGCGGGTGGCGCTCGGCACCGACGGTGCCTCGAGCAACGACTCGCTGCGCATGCACGAGGTGATCAAGGCCGCCGCCACCCTGCACACCCTCACCGACCCCGACTATCGCCAGTGGCCAACGGTCGCCGAGGTGCTGCACGCCGCGACCGTCGCCGGAGCGCGGGCGGCCGGCTGGGCCGATACCGTGGGCGCGATCGCCCCTGGCCTGAAGGCCGACCTCGTGGTGGTCGACCTCACCCGCGACACCGCTTTCACCCCGCTGAACGACGCCGCCCGGCAGCTGGTCTTCGCCGAGAACGGCTCGTCCATCCATCAGGTCTGGGTCGATGGCCGGCTCGTGGTCGAAGACGGCCGCTGCACCCGCATCGACGACCTCGCGCTCCTGGCGGAGTTCCGCCGGGAGGCCGCGGCCTACCTTGCGCGGGTGCCGTCGTGGCGCGCTCGCCAGACCGAGATCGAGCCCTACGTGCGCGAGGCCCACCTCCGCGCCTGGGCCGAAGACGCCGAAGGAGAGCACCCATGAAACTCGACGACATCTGCCTGGTCGACGCCGAGGTCGCAGCCTCGGACGCGTTCTACACCGACCGCCTCGGCTTGCCCCGCCGCATGCGCAACGTGCGCTTCGTCGACTACGACTTCGGCGTCGGCCCCCGCCTGGCCCTCTGGATGCGCCCGAGCATCACCGAGACCGTCGGCCCTGCGTATCCGACCGCTCCCGGCCTGCCCTTCCGCGTCACTCTGGAGATTCCGGATGCTGTGGAGCTCGACGCGATCGCAGCCCGGCTCCCCGAGGCGGCGCCGCTGAGTAACGCCGCTACCGGCGCTGCGAGCCTCGCCGTCAGTGACCCCGACGGCTTCGTGACGGTGCTGCGAGCACCCGCCCCCGGCGGTCGCCCCCGCATCGCCGAGGTCGAACTCGCCGTCAGCGACCCGGCCCGCACGGCCGACTTCCTCGGGCGGCTCGGTTTCGAGGCGATGCCTTCGAATCCCGACGGCCGCATCCGCTTCGACGGCGGCGAGGTGACCCTGATGATCCGGGACGCATCCACCGTCGACGACCCGGCCCTATCGCACACCGAGCGCGAGTCGTTCACCCGCACCGGGGGCCACCTGATGCTCGCCGTCGAACTCGAGACGGGGGAGCAGGTCGACACCCTGTACGCCGACCTCACCGCCCGCGGTCTCGCGGCTTCCGGCCCGCCCGCCGTCTACGAGTGGGGCGCCCGCTCCACGTACTTCATCGACCCGGATGGCTACATCTGGGAGATCTACGCGTGGGTAGAGACCCCGCGATGACCACGATGACCCGCCCCACCCGGGCCCCACGACGTTCCACCCGCACCACCGGCGCTACCCGTTCCACCGGCGTCACCCGCACCAACCCATCCCGCAGCACCACCGATACCCTCGAGGAGAACACCATGTCCCCCGCAATCCCCACCTCCACCCGCGCCCGGCGCCTGATCGCCGCCGGCGCTCTCGCCCTGGTCGGCGGCCTCGCCCTCGCCAGCTGTGCCAGCGCACCCAGCGACACCGCAGCATCCGGAGCCGCCGGAAGCGCCGCGGCCGACGCCGACTTCCTCCCCTGCATTGTCAGCGACGAGGGCGGCTTCGACGACCAGTCCTTCAACCAGCTGGGTCTCGAAGGCGTCACCGACGCCGCCGAGACGCTCGGCACCGAACACATCGATGTGCAGTCGCAGGCCGAGAGCGACTACGCGCCCAACATCGCGAGCCTCGTCGACCAGGGCTGCACCACCATCGTCACCATGGGCTACCTGCTCGCGGCGGCCACCGAAGAGGCTGCGGCGGCCAACCCCGACATCAACTTCATCATGGTCGACGACAACACCATCACGGCCGACAACGTGAAGGGCGTGGTGTGGGACACCTCGCAGGCCGGCTTCCTCGTGGGCTACGCCGCCGCCGACTACACCACGAGCGGAAAGGTCGGCACCTACGGCGGAGCGCAGATCCCGCCGGTGACGCTCTACATGGACGGCTTCGCCCGTGGCGTCGAGTACCACAACCAGCAGAAGGGCACCGATGTGCAGGTGATCGGCTGGGATCCGGATGCGCAGACCGGCCTCTTCACCGGCAACTTCAGCGACATCAACGCCGCGAAGGTGCTCTCGCAGGGCATCCTCGGCCAGGGTGCCGACGTGATCGTGCCGGTGGGCGGCCCGATCTACCAGGGTGCGGCGCAGGCCATCCGTGACGGTGGCACGCCGGTCGCCCTCGTGGGTGTCGACACCGACATGTACCTGAGCGACCCCGAGTACGACGACATCTGGTTCACCTCGATCGCCCGTGACATGCCCAAGTCGATCTCCGAGGTCATCCAGGCCGCGGCCGCCGGTGACTTCTCGAACGAGGAGTACGTCGGAACCCTCGACAACGGCGGTGTGCTGATGAGCCCGTTCCACGCCTTCGAGTCGAAGGTCGCGCCCACCCTGCAGGGCGAGCTCGACACCATCCAGGCCGCCATCATCGACGGCTCGCTGAAGATCGAGACCCCTTCGGCCCCGTAAACAGCGGCCCCTGCCAGCCGGCCGGGCCCATGCGGCCCGGCCTCTGCGGCCCGAACCTCGGGCCCGCACCTCCCAAGACCCCGGGGTGGAGGCGACCTCCAAGCGCCCCCACCCCGGTCCCACCCAAAGCCCCCATCGACACGTCACATTCGGCCCCTAAAACCTTCGGTATCGGGCCATATGCGACGGGTCGATAGGTGGCGAACCTCGAAAGGATGCGCCCGTGCGCGACCTCATCTGCATCACCGACCCCGGCCAGGAGCAGGCCGTCGCGCTGCTCGCGATCCTCGCGTCGCCCGAAGACTTCCGCATCAAGGCCATCGTGGCCTCCGCCGGCAACACCACTCTCGATCACACGGTCGAGAACGTGTTCAAGGTGCTCGAGCTCGCCGGCGAACCGGGACGCGGCATCCCCGTGCACCGCGGGGTCCCGAAGCCCCTGCTCCGCCCGCTCGTCACCGCCGCGCACGTGCACGGCGAGACCGGCCTCGACGGCTACGACTTCCCGCCCGTCACCGGCACTGCCGAGGACGAGTCGGGCGTCGCCGCCATCATCCGTCTCTGCCGAGAAGCCGCCGCCCGCGAACCGCACTCCCTCACGATCGCCCAGTTCTCGAGCATGACCACGCTCGCGGTCGCCCTCACCGAGGCGCCCGACATCGCCGAGGGCATCGCTGAGATCGTCATGATGGCCGGCGCCTACTTCGAGGTCGGCAACATCACCCCCGCGGCCGAGTTCAACATCTACGTCGACCCGCACGCGGCATCCATCGTGCTCGAATCGGGCATCCCGATCGTCATGCTGCCCCTGGACATCACCCACCAGCTGCGCAACACGCGAGCTCGACTCGACGCCTTCTCGGCCCTCGGCACCGAGCCCGGCCGGGCGGTGGATGCGATGCTCACCTTCAGCGAGACCTTCGACCTCGAGAAGTACGGCTGGGACGGCGCCCCGCTGCACGGCCCCGTCGTGCCCCTCTACCTGCTGCGCCCAGAACTCTTCCACGGCCGCCAGATCAACGCCCGCATCGAAACCGCGAGCGAGCTGACGATGGGCATGCTGGTCGCAGACTGGTGGCAGATCACCGACCTCCCGAAGAACATCTTCTACGCCCGAGACGTCGACGCCGACCCCTTCTACGCCGAACTCCTCAGCCGCATCGCCCGCCTCTGATCGGTGGGCCATCCGGCCCGGTCCACGTCGTGGATGCGAGCCACCTCGCCGCCGATCTGGTGGCGAGGCAGCCCCGCGCCCGGGACCATCGTCTAGTCGCAGGCGATTCCGTTTCCGTCGCTGTCCAGGTTGTAGATGTCGGAGCCGGTCACGGCAACCGGCCCCGGGGCGAAGCGGGGACCGTCACCGCCCACATCCGGGCAGTCCACGTCTCCCACCGGGATGCAATTCGGGTCGGTGTCGACGTTGCAGCCGATGTCGGCGACGGGGATGCAGTTGCCGTAGTCCGGTTCGCAGTCGGGGCCGTCGGCGCTGGTGATCAGGTTGATCCCTCCGATCGCTCCAAAGATCAGCAGGGTCGCACCGAGCACGGCCAGGAGGCCGATGATCCATCTCGAACGATTCGGTCGCGCACGGGGGTGATGATCGGAGGTCGACATGATTGTCACAATCTGGTCAGAGGCGGTCACCAAGGTTTGGGCCCGAGCGCGGTGTCCCTGCGCTGCGGTACGCCTCGGAGCGCAACCTACGCCTGTCGAACACACAGGGATAGGCCCCGGATGGGGGTCACGGCGAGACGACACGCTCGGGTTCTCGTCTCGCTGAGATCGCCCTTTCGCGTTGCTCACGACAGGGTCTCGCGGGCGCCCGCGGGGGCCTTCGTGCGCGCCCGCGAGAGCGATCGACAATTGTCGATCCGATCTGTCTTCCGTCCTAGGCGGGGGCTCTCCGCCGTGTTACGTTGCGCCCATGACTTCGACGACGAACGAGAACGACACCTCCACGGTGAGCACGCTCGACACGTCTGTCGCGGTCACCCCGTGATCCGCACGTTCGTCGCCCTCACCGCAGCCACCGCCCTCACCGCCCTCGGGGCGATCGTGCCTTCGGTCGGTGCCGAAGGCCGGGCCCTGTCGGAGATCACCACGACGGTGCCGGTCGCTCCGGGTCCGTCCGCCGTGGCGTTCAGTCCGGATGGGCGGACCATCTACGCCACGAGCGAGAGCGGGAGTGACTCGGTTTCCGTCATCGACGTCGCCAGCGGTGTCGTCACGACGACGATCCCCGTCGGAGGCAGCCCCGTCGCGGTTGCGTTCAGCCCCGACGGCCTGCTCGCCTACGTGGCGAACTCGATCACCGACGACGTCTCGGTCATCAGCGTCGCCGACGCCACTGTGCGCACCACCATCCAGGTCGGGCAGTCGCCCAGCTCGGTGGCCTTCAGTTCCGACGGAGCGCTCGCCTATGTCGCCAACCGCGACGCCGCCTCCGTCTCGGTCATCGACGTCGCCAGTGGGAGCACCGGTGACCCCATCCAGGTCGGAAACGGCCCCTCCTCGGTGGCACTCAGCCCCGACGACTCGATCTTGTACGTGGCGGAATCCATCGACTCCCAGGTGTCGGTGGTCGACGTCGCCACGGCGACGGTCACGATCCGGATCCCCGTCGGTTCCGGCCCGCAAGCCGTGGTCGTCAGCCCCGATGGATCGACCGCGCTGACCGCCGACGAGAACGTCGGGACGACGTCGGTCATCGATCTCGCCGCCCGCACGACCGAGTCCATCTCGACAGGCACCTCCCCGACATCGGTGGCGATCTCGCCTGACGGGAAGACGGCCTACGTCTCCGACTCCTACGACGACTCCGTGTCCGTCGTCGACCTCGACGCCGGAGTGGTCACCGCCTCGGTCGCCGTCGGCAGCGAGCCCGTCTCGACCGCACTCAGCCCGAACGGTGGGGAGCTCGCGACGGCGAACTCGAACGACAGTTCGGTGTCGATCGTCGTCGTGTCTCCGCTGGCACCGGTCTTCACCGCCGCCAGCCCTCCCGCCCTGGGCACGATCGGTGCGCCGTTCTCGTACACGTTCGCAGCCACCGGCATCCCCGCGCCCACGTTCTCCGTGAGCTCGGGAGCACTGCCCGACGGCCTGGCTCTCAGCCCCGACGGAATGTTGTCCGGCACACCCACCAAGGCCGGGCTCGCGCACTACGAGGTGACAGCGACCAACGGTGTGAGTCCCGATGCGGTCAGCGCTCGGCTGTCTCTTGCCACCAATCCCGCCGCGATCCCGGTCGGCTCCTTCCCGGTGTCTGTCGCCTTCAGCTCCGACGGAACGATCGCCTACACCGCGAACCAAGACGGAGACGTCCACGTGATCGATGTCGCCACAGGCTCGGCTCCGGCCGAGCCAGCGCCCTCTCGCATCCACCTCGGTCTCCAGCCCGCTGCGGTGGCTTTCAGCCCGACGGAGCCGCTCGCCTATGTCGCGAACAGCACGGCCGACAAGGTGTTCGTCATCGACGTCACCACGGGCACGGTCAGCGGAACGATCGATGTGGGCCGATATCCGGTCTCGGTGGCGTTCAGCCCCGACGGAACGAAGGCGTATGCTGCGAACCGTCTCGATGCCACGGTGTCCGTGATCGATGTCGCCGCCGGAACCGCGAGCACCGCCATCCCGGTCGGCTCGCTGGTCTCCGCCGTCGCCGTCAGCCCGGACGGAACGAAGGTCTACGCCACGAACCTGCTGACCGCATCCGTGACCGTCATCGACGCCGGAACGCATTCCACCGTCGGCGACCCCATCGCGGTGGGATCGAATCCCTCGGCGGTGGCCTTCGCCCCGGACGGCACGACGGCCTATGTCGCGAACGCCGACGACGGCACCGTCTCGGCCATCGATGTCGGCACGGCCTCCACGACCCGCACCATCCCGGTGGGTCAGTCTCCCCTGTCCGTCGCGTTCAGTCCCGACGGGGCGACGGCGTACACCGCGAACAAGGGCGACGACACCGTCTCCGCGATCGATGTGGCGACCGGCACGACGGAAGCCGCCATCCCCGTCGGCGCCCAGCCGTCGTCGGTCGCGGTCAGCCCGGATGGCAGCAGGCTCTACACGGCCGACTACACCGGCGGCTCCGTGTCGATCGTGCTGCTGAACCCTGCCGCCCCGGTCTTCACCGCGGACAGCCCGCCGGCCGTGACGGCCATCGGATCCTCCTACAGCTACACCTTCGAAGCCACGGCCGTGTCTCCGGTGAGGTTCGCCATCACCGCCGGTCGCCTTCCTGACGGCCTGGATCTCAGCACGGAGGGGCTGCTGTCTGGAACGCCGACCGCAGCCGGGGTGTTCGACTACGAGGTGACCGCACGCAACGGCGCCAATCCGAACGTCTCGCGAACGACGCACAGCATCAACGTGGGCCCCGCAGCCATCGCAGTGGGGCAGTTCCCCGTCGCTGTCGTGTTCTCACCCGACGGGAGAACCGCGTACGCCGCGAACTTCGGCGCCGAATCCGTGTCGGTCATCGATGTCGCCACCGGCACCACGGGTGGCCTCATCGAGGTGGGCGTCGGTCCGAGCGCGGTGGCGATGAGCCCCGACGGGTCGACCCTCTACGTGACGAACCTGCACGACGACACCCTGTCGGTGATCGACCTCGGCACTGCTGCTGTGACGGCCACGATAGCCGTGGGAACCGAACCCACATCGGTGGCCGTCAGCCCTGACGGGTTCACGCTGTACGTCACGAACTATCTCGACGACTCCGTATCGGTGATCAACGACCGCGTCGCAGGAGTTCCCATCGCAGTGGGATCGGGGCCCGGTTCCGTGGCGTTCAGCCCCGACGGCACGACCGTCTACGTCGCGAACGACGACGGCACCGTGTCGGTCATCCGAAGCGGCGCACTCGTCACCTCGATCGCAGCCGGAAAGGAGCTCACCTCGGTCGCCTTCAGCCCTGACGGCACCGCGGCGTACGTGACCGGGACGGGCGGGAGCAGCGGCGACGGCGGAAGCGTCTCCGTCATCGATGTAGCCACGGATGCCGTGGGCACCCCGATCACCGTCGGTGAACGCCCGAAGTCGGTGGCGTTCGGCCTCGACGGAACCACCGCGTACACGGCCAACGACGACGGAACCGTCTCGGTGATCGACGTCGCGACCGCCACCACGAAGCCCTCTCTCCCGGCCGGGGCCGCGCCGATGTGGGTCGCGGTGAGTCCTGACGGCAGCACCCTCGCCGTGGCGAACTCCGGCGACGACACGGTCTCGATGATCGTGCTGCACCGTGCCGCTCCGGTGTTCACCGCGTCGAGTCCGCCGCCCGCGGCAGTCGTCGGCGACGACTACTCGTATGCATTCGCCGCGACCGGGACACCGACGATCACCTTCGTCGTCTCGTCGGGCTCACTGCCCGCGGGTCTCACGCTCAGCCCGAGCGGACTGCTGTCGGGAACACCGACCCGACCGGAGGTCTCGGAGTACAGCGTCACCGCCCGCAACGGCACCGATCCCGAGGCGACGGTGCAGCAGGTCGTCACGATCAGCCCTGCGCCCGCCGCACCCGTGTTCACTGCAGCCAGCCCGCCGACCACCGGAACCGTCGGAACCCCGTACACTTACACCTTCACCGCGACCGGAGACCCCGCCCCCACTTTCTCCGCCGACGGCACACTTCCCGACGGCCTGACGCTCAGCCCTGAGGGCGTGCTCTCCGGAACCCCCACCAAGGCAGGCAGCTCTGTCTACGTCGTCATCGCAGGCAGCAGCATCGCGCCGGCCGCGAGGACAGCATCGCTGAAGCTCCACATCCGGGCGGCCTCCGTCTCCGTTCCGGAGCCGCCGGCCGTCAGCCCCGCCCCTCCCGCCCCGGGCGCGCCGGCCGGCACTCCTCCGAAGCCGCCGGCCGGGCTGGCCGCGACAGGCATCGGCATCGGTCTTCCCCTCGCGGGGGCAGCCGCCCTGATGCTGACCGGGCTGTCGCTCGCCGTCAGACGGCGGCACAACCGGAGTAGCGGGATCGAAGGCAGCCGGTCGACGTGACTCGTCTGGCTGGTGCACGACCCACGGCACCCGCCTCCGCTCAGCGAGTGCGCCTGGTCTTCGCCGGCCTCGTGGTGGCGAAGCTGCTCGCGTCGCTCGATCAGACCGTGTTCAGCACCGCATTGCCGACGATCGTCGGCGAGCTCGACGGCGCGGAGCACGTGCTGTGGGTCACCACGGCCTATGTTCTGGCGTCGACCGTGGTGCTGCCGGTCTACGGCAAGCTCGGCGACCTCATCGGCCGTAAGAGGCTGTTCATCACAGCGATCGGCATCTTCATGCTCGGCAGTGTCGTCGGCGGCATCGCCGACTCGATGGGGGTACTGATCGCGGGCCGAGCCGTGCAGGGCCTCGGCGGCGGTGGTCTCATGGTGCTCGCGTGGGCGATCATCGCCGACATCGTGCCGGCTCGCCAGCGGGGTCGCTATGCCGGAGTCATGGGTGCGGTTTTCGCGGTATCGAGTGTGGCCGGCCCGCTGCTCGGCGGATTCTTCACCGACGGCCCCGGCTGGCGATGGGCGTTCTGGATGAACCTCCCCCTCGGATCCGTGGCGATCGTTCTTGCCGCCGCGTTCTTGAGGCCTCCCGTCCGCCCCCGGGTGAGGGCCAGGATCGACCTGGCCGGTATCGCCCTCCTCTCGGTGGCGGCGACCAGCATGGTGCTGTTCACCACCTGGGGTGGCACGACCTACGGCTGGGGGTCGCCGGTCATCCTCGGGCTGATCATCGCCACCATCGTGTCGACCGGTCTGTTCATCTTCGTCGAATTCTGGGCGGCCGAGCCGGTGCTGCCGTTGACACTGTTCCGCAATCGCAACTTCGTCCTCGCCACCGGCGCCGGGCTCATCGCGGGCATCGCCCTGTTCGGTGTGTTGGCCTACATGCCCACCCACCTGCAGATGGTGACCGGGGTCGGCGCAGCCCACGCCGGCCTGTTGATGATCCCCGCGACGGCCGCGGTGCTCCTCGCCTCGATCGGTTCCGGTCAGATCGTGACGCGCACCGGCCACTACAAGGCGATCCCGATCATCGGCATGTTCGTGACGGCGCTCAGCCTGTTCCTGCTCTCGAATCTGACAGCGCAGACCCCCACCTGGATCATGTGCCTGTACTTGGCGCTGATGGGCACCGGACTCGGCATGTCGACCCAGATCCTCATCCTCATCGTCCAGAACTCGACGCCCGACGCGATCGTCGGTGTCGCCACGAGCGCCAATACGTTCTTTCGCGAGATCGGGGCGGCCTTCGGTGCCGCGGTCGTCGGAAGTGTCTTCGTCGCCCGGCTGAGCGGCATCCTGGCGAGCACCCTCCCGGGAGAGGCCACCGGCAGCACCTGGATAAACTCGCTCACCCCCAAGATCGTCACCGGGCTGCCCACCCTGGAACGCACCATCGTGGTCGCCGCGTACAACGACGCCCTCGTGCCGATCTTCCTCCTGATCGCACCGATCGCGGCGCTGGCCGGGGTGATGCTGATGTTCGTGGTGGAGCGACCCCTCGCGACCCGCGTGGGCGGGGAGCCATCGACGTAGGCCTCGGTACGAGCAATCATCCGATCAGCTGCGCGCCTCGCGGCGGGAGTCGGGGCTTCGCGTCGCTGCATGGAACTCTCCGTGCAACTCGGCGCCTCAGCGGAGTCGCCGGCGCCGGCGCCCTGAGTGGGGCCAGCAGCTTCGGCAGCGTACCGATCGTCCACGGAGAGGACGTGCGATACCCGGATAGAAGGAAACTCCGTCACCGATTGCCGGCAAGGTGGAGTGAATTGATCAGGTAGGAGCATCTCATCGCGATCCCATACCGCTGCTCGATCGGGACGGCCTGTGGGTCGCTCAGAGCCTTGTCCACGTCCCGGGCGTCGAGTCCCGCCAGGTGGGCGATGTTCTGAGTCGTCAGGTGGCACGCGATTGTGCGCGATTCGAGCATTCCCCTGAGTCGTTCATCGTCGGTATCGCAATCCCGTCCGTGAGCTGTGCGGTGAAGATGGACGGGCGCATGCTCTGCTCGGTAGAGACCGCCTGAGGATCGGTCGTCATTCCGCTCCGTGACTGACCGCC
Organism: Herbiconiux sp.; assembly: GCF_023264855.1. Taxonomy (GTDB): domain Bacteria; phylum Actinomycetota; class Actinomycetes; order Actinomycetales; family Microbacteriaceae; genus Herbiconiux. The sequence continues at coordinate 95,339 of NZ_JAHFUW010000006.1, forward strand.
GATGAAGGATCGAAGCGCGTCTTCGTCGATTCCGGTGATGGACTGGAGCCCGATTTCGCTTATCCCACCCTCCGCGAGAAGCCGCCCTCGACCCGTCTTGGTGGCGACCCTCCCGCCCCGAATCACCTCTCGGCGTCAGGTCCATCTGAAGGCCGTTTCTGGGGGCCATTGCCTGGGAGCATCGCCCTCTTACCGGCTGTCGTCGATCGATAGGCCCGGATTTCATCCCGACCGCCAGCGATGCCAAGTACCAACGCAATGGCAACCACGCCCAGTCCCAGTAGCCAACCCATGGGCAGACGCTACGCTTTCCGCGGGCGCACCAACAGGCTCCGGCAGAGGATCGGCCTGCATGCAATCGTCAGCTGTCGAAGTTAGCCTTGCGTGAACAGGATGAAAGGAACGTGCTCATGGGTGCAGTCATCGCAGCAATCGCCGCAGGATCGGTCGGCCTTGCTGCAGCCTTCGTCGGACTCATCGCCTTTTCTTGTCGCACGACCGGCATCGGCCGACGTGCCGACCGAGTCTCCGCGTCCGATCCCGCTCTCGCCGCAGAGCTCCGCCAACTGCAGGCCCAGATCGACTCCGGTCGGATCGGGTACCGCCTCTAGCCGCCCGGCCGCCTGCGGCCGCCTCCGGATCCTCGACGCGACCGGCGAGAGGCGGTGCGGCCCAGAGCCTTCGCTCTGACGAGAATTCAGACTGTTCCGGAGTCGCCTCGTGTGGCAAGGGGAACCCCATCGATGAACGCTTCGATCGGCTGCGGTCTTGCGAACGAGACGAACAGAGACCGGCGCTTCTCGATCCGGACATGGTGCTTTTCCTGCTCACCCGCATCGAACTCCACCACGCGCACCAAGCTCACGCTCAGTGTGACGAGCCGCCTCACGACCAGCGCATCGTCGACCGTCACGGTGAGCCAGCCCCACGTCTGATCCCATCGATACACGATCCGGTGCATTTCGTGCTCGCCCACCGTGAAGTTGAGGTAGTGGGCCTTCGTGCCCTCTCCGGCCCGTGGCCGCGCGCCGCGACGGTAGGGGTCCTTCGCCAGCACGAGAACCAGAAAGACCCCGATGAGCAGTGCGAGGAAGCCGAAGAGTAGAAGAGGCGCGAGGGCCAGCCTGTTGCCGGAGAAGACAAGGGTCCCGACGATGACGAGGCTGCCGACTGCGAAGGCGATCCAGCACGCGACTACGGCCTTCGGCCGGTCGTCGCTCGACAACGAACCCGCACTTCCCGCATCACGACGCCTGTCGACCATGAGCCACCCCCGATGACGATCGTAGAGACTCCGCAGACCAGAGCCGCCCTCGATCCGCTACGACGCCGTCAGTGCGATGCTCGACATATGGAGACGACGAACGACCGTGAATCTCCCAGAAAACCCGGGCGCATCGTCTGGTGGTTCTGGAAGCGGGGGTGGAGCTCCGGAGAGGCCCTGGCGAGCACGGTGGCAGGCCTCACCATCGCTGTCGGGAGCTTCATCTGGTGGATTGTCGATCCCGGCTCCGACCGATGGGTCGTTTCCGTAGTTGTTCTGCCCATCCCGGTCACGTTTTTCCTGATCTCGCGAAGTCTGCGCCGACTCGAACGGGCCCGCTGATCAGTCCGCTGACGGCTTAGATGGGCGGTTTTCCCTTCTTCTGTCGGCGCTTGTTCACGAAGACGATCACGATCATCGCCACGCTGGAAACGATCCCGACTACAAACAGCGACTTGCCGGGAAGCAGCCGGAAGAGGCCATGACCGGGTTTTCCGTATCCGAGATCAGGGACGAGAAAGAGGCAGAGGGTACAGGCTATGGCGAACGCCGCCAGAAAGCCGACGCCGACCTTCTCGTTGATGGACACAGCACCCCCCGTCCACTGTTCTACTCCGATTGTCCCGCGGGCACTGGCTCCCTGTTCAGGACTCTTTCGGCCCGGATGATCCGCGCTGCTTGTAGTACTCGATCTCGGCATCCAGGTCGGCAAGCTGCTGCTCGGTCGACCTCGACGAGGTATTGGCGCGCGGCGAGGTGCGTTGACGGCCGGCCCAGCGGCGGGGGTCGCCGAAGCTCACCGGGTCGTGCCTGCGGGTGTTGTACTCCCGGCCGATGGCGAACCACAGGATGCTGCCGATCAACGGCAGGAAGACCACCAGCAGCACCCACACGATCTTCGGCAGGTGCTTCGTGTCGCCCTCCGGTCGAGTGATGATGTCCACCAACGCAATGACGACGACAGCCAGGGTCACCACGGAAACGATCACATACATGCTTCAAGCATCGGTCACCCGGTCGCAATATTCAACACTTGTCGGGATGTTGCGATGGCGACGCCTGAGCCACGGAGCCTGGCAATCAACTGGGGTGGAGGGCAGACTGGACGAATGGAATACGGCGAAGTCGTACCGACGGATGCCCCTGACCCGAGCGTCGAAGCCGAAGCGCGCGTACGGAGCGTGTCATTCCCGGTTTTCCAGCTCAAACCCCAGCCGTCGCTATCCCGCGCTCCGATCGCCGGCTTCATGGAGAGCCGCGGGGCGGCGGGCCGGGAGGAACTGGCCGTTCTCTTCACCTACACGCTCTGGAGGTATCCCGAAGATCGCTCCGACCCCCGCAACGAGGTCGAACTGGACGAACGGATACGTCGCGCGATCGAGGAGGAGCCCCCGTGGGGGCGACCGGCGTGGCTGATCGAACAAGCCCAGATCTTTCGGTATCCGATGCTCTGGGAAGCCGTTCGCACGGCATGGCACGCATCGCCGGACCCGCAGCTGGCCTCCTTGCCGCAGCAGCTCATCGACCATACGAATCATGTTCTGCGGAACAGTTTCCGAGCCGAACTCGGTCTCCCGGCCGGCCCCAGCACGAGCACCGAATGGAAGGTCACGGCCGCCTCGGTGGCCGAGACCACCGTGAACGTCGATGGGCACGATCTCCCCGCCCTACAGATCGACACCGACCCGTTCGTCTACGCCGTCGGATTCCTGGTCGACGAGTATGTCGTGTGCACGACCGTCCTTCCTCGTGACAGCCTGCCCTTCCTCGACCTCGCCCTCACGACGTACGAGTAGGGATCCGGGTCCACGAACCCGCCGTCTCCAGAGCTGTCGTTCTGACATGGATCGAGCCATCGACCTGGATCTTGCCGCCGACGTCGCTGCACGTCAAAGGAGTCTGGCCGGCGTGACGTTTCGATCGATCCGGAGGTATGGGCCGTATTGCTCGAACAGATAGGCGATCTGTTCGTCTGTGGGATCGTCCATCCCGATGTCTTCGACTCCGTCCACCCCCACCCCGAAGGTTTGCAGGTCGATCCCTTGGGCGCGCAGCGCTGGGACGCCGGCCATGATTCTGCGGTCGATCACGCCTGCGGCTTCGAGTGACTGATATGCCGGCTCGAACACGATCTTGTCGGCGGGTAGCCCTGACATGGCCAAGAGTTCTGCCTCGATCGCGGGTGTCGTGTCGGCGAGGTAGATCACGAGCATGTCTTTCGAAGCCGCTGTGCCGCTGGCAATGCCGGCATAATTCGCCGGATAGAGCGCGGGAGCGGCATCCCGCACGCTAAGCAAAGCAGTGACGACCTCACCAGAGAGTTCTCCCGGCGCATCGTTGCTGAGATAGGGGGTTGGAATTGGCGCCGGAAGGGTCACCGCTGGTGTCGAGGCCACCGCGGTCGCGGGGAGCGCCGTATCGATCTGATTCGCGCATCCCGCACTGATGGCTGCCACGAGCGCGCAGACTACGAAGCCCGCGGCCTGTCGGGATTTCGGATGCGTCGTGCGCTTCACCGAATGACCTCCAGCGTTGTATGGGCCTGCGATGCAAGGCGCGTCATTGAGATGACTTGGAGGGTATCAGCCCCACCGGAATCGAAGAGCAATTGACGGGTCTCTATCCGGGCGAGGTCGTCCGATTCGGCGGCGCGAACCGCTACGAAGTGTCCGACGCCATCAACTCGGCCTACTTCACGAATGCGACTTCGATCTATTTCGCGACGGGAGAGAAGTTCCCGGATGCTCTGAGCGGCGGCGTCCTCGCCGGTGCCAGCGGGTCGCCGTTGATGCTGTCACACTCCGATTGCGTCGAACCGTCGACGACCGGAGTTTTGAGTGCCCAGGGCGCATCCACCGTCACCCTGATCGGTGGAGTCCAAAGCCTGCGCGCTTCCGTGCAGACTCTGACGCCTTGCGGCTGACGGCTCGATGGGTTCAGGATTCGAGCACTTGAACTCCAGTGACGCTCGCGCCGCAAGATCAAATGCCCGTTCACGGAGCCCTCATCGGGCTCTGGTCAGTCGACGGACTCGAGACATGTAAGCCAATCCGGCCAAGCCGCGGGGTCAGAATCAATGTAAAACGCGAAGTCGGATGTGGCGGTTGGTGATAGCCGGTTGTAGGCGTCCAGATACCTGACGAACACCACACGGCCTTGCTGTACCGTCAGCTGATTCAGTCTCTCGGCTGATGGGGCACGAACATCGCCAGTGTTTTCAAGCGACGGCTGGCAGTTCTTGACGTAGGTGAGCGAAGCTTGCCACAAGCGCAGCCCCGTCTCACCACGGACTTCGCCAGCGAGTTCCGCGGTATCCGCTGCTGACGAAAACCACGCGTAGGCATGAGTGGCGGTGAAGGTCTCGCCAGCCGAAAACGTTCCGAAAGACATAGCCAAGAGACTCGCAGATCGGCCAGTCGGACGCTACGCACGCTTCGGACCCTGTCTAACGCGCCGAGGCCTATCAAACATGCCAATCGAGAATCACGTCTGGCCTGCGAGCAGCTGCTGCGCAGCAGCCTTCACTCCGGATCGCGATCGAATCGCCTCCCCGTCCGGACTCAGGAACCAATCCGCAGTTCGGGCTTCAGCGAGTACTGGCGACAGATGCCTGTCCAAGAGACCCGTCAGCGCCTCAGCCCTCGGGTCGTCGTGTATCGGTGTTTCCAGGTTCAGAAGGTCGACCAATTCCCGTTCCTCGCTTATGGGCAACCACGACGAGAGTCTGGACACGATGTGGCATTTGTTCGGTGGAGGGAATTGCTGCTCATCAATCTCTTGAAACCAGAATCCGACGTTGATGTAGTAGCTGGGCCCGTGCTGCGACTTCTGGAGATTCACGACGGTTGTCACGCTCTCGCTGCGGCTAAACCAGCTGCCGGACTTCTTGACCATCTCCCGGCTTGTGCAATAACTGTCGACCGTTTCGTGAATGGCGTTGCGGTGTCGCATGGCAGTCGCTTTCGGTTCAGCGGCGTCGACAGCCGGCGCCTGCCCCAGGTTCCTATTCTGGAGGCCAATTCTCTCGGTTGGCCAATGCGGGTGGAGCACCGTCCTGGGTGCATTCAGCGGGAGGGGCAAATCGCTACTCGACTTCTCGCAAGATGCCGTATTCGACTGTGATGTATGACTTCCCAACGGTTCCGACATCGATGCGGCACGTCCAATCGCGAACGAGGTCTGGCCTGGTACCTGAGTTTCGCGCGGTGGATGTGCCAGCAACGGTGACCAGCTCAAGGCCATTTTGCAGCTCGGGCGAGGAGACCGAGACGTCGTCCGCCACCACATTGACCCCGACAGTCTCGCCTAGGTCATCGAACGAATATGTGACGCGGGCGCATCTCTCGACGACGGCTGAGTATTCCCCCTCGTAGACGACTGTGCTTTCCGGATCGAGCTCCCAAGAATCGACACATCCGCACATCAAAGCGGCCCCACCAGCAACTGCTGCAAACGAGACCGCCCGTCGGCGTGAACCCTTGAACCACATCGGCATCGGAGCACGCCCTCTCGCCGCTAGATCCCCGAGTCATTCACGATAGCCGGAGCTGACTTGGCACCGCCGCCGCCGGAAAAGCCGAAGGCGCCTTTTCATCGGCGTCAGCTCAACAACCGACCAAGTGCTCGCTGGGGGATCGGCCTAGGTGAAGTCGGGTATGCGCCATGCTCGGAAAAATCCGCCATCCACCCCTGCGATTCAGGAGCTTGCTTTCGTGCGAACCGGTCTCGGCGGGTCGATGGCGTGCGCATAGGACGCCGAAGCGTACTTCAGGGCGAGCGCTACGCAGTAGACAGTCAGCGGGCCAATGACGATCGGGACCGTCAAATAGGTGAACGTGACGACGGATGCGAGCCCCAGGGCACACGCGGTCAGTACGGCCGTAAGCACGGCGACCACGCGCGCGTGACGAGGGCTGACGAGTGCCGCGGCGGAGAATAGGACGGCTCCTGCCGCGAGCCCAACCCACCATCCCACCGCGTCCTGGAACAGCCCAGCAAGCACCGTTCTCTCGAGGAAGAGGGGAATCGCCTAGGCAAGCAGCAGCGCAGGGGGAACCGCCAAGAACCCCCAGATCCACGATCTACGCCGGGCACGGAATTCGTCCGTCGGCTGGTACGCGGCGACGGCGAGGCCCGCTCCAAGTGCCACGAACTGCACCATCGCCGTCAGGGCAACCCCGAGATGACCGCGCGGCCCGAGCAGCGAGCGCTCAGGAAGCTGCAGGAACACAATCAAAGGAATCCACAGCGCGCCCGTCACCACTGCGATCACACCGATGCGGGCGAGGTGGTGCGCACGTCCAGTCCACCACTTCTCGTTGCGCAATCGACCGTTCCCCACGATCTCAGCTTACGGAGCCGGCACAACGGGATCCCTTCGGCGAGATGGACACTCGCCGAAGAGATGGCCCGAACTGCGATCCCTCAACAAATGGAGTGCCTCGATCTCGGAGTTGCGCTGCTACGTCCTGCGCTGCAGCAAGTGACGGATCGAAGCCATCCACCATGATCGCTTGGTCGGCAAGTCGTATGCGCCGGGGAATGGCCCCGGGCCGACCCGAGCGGACCGTTCATCGCTGTCTTCAAGGTCGACGCTGACGAGCATTTCGTGCTCGCGCTGAGCGCCCGGAGCGAGCACCGCATCCGTCTTCCAGCGCACAGTGACGAGGTGGACCTGCGCCGCGAGACCTGTCACGTACCGCGTGTGCTCACCTTCGCGCGTCCACTCTGTGACCGTGCCGTCCGAGGCGCCGAACTTCCAAATCGGCCAGTCGCCCATGCTGCCCCACTGGACGTCAACGACAGTACCTTCGATGACACGGTTTGGAATCTGGCCATCTCGGACGGCGCTCCACCACTCGTGGCTCCCGAAAAGCGCTGGATCTGTATCCAACCCAAAGCCGGGCTTGTTCAGAGACGCCTCTTGCACCTGGCGAATACGGGCTGTTTCGTCTCGGAGGTCATAAACGCGCACCCATCCCATTTCGCCAGGATAGCCGCCGCTGGTTCGTTGGCAGGGTGTGACAAGTAAGCGGGTCAACCAGCAGAAAAACGCCACGACGCCATGGTCGGAAGCAGCCTCTCGAAGCGTCGATCTGCCTGCCGGGCGGCTGGCTCAACCCTTGAACATGTTGAGCTGACGAGATAGACGATGGGCGAGCTAAGGCTTCAGGGGCGCTAATCGAGGTCGTGCTTGAACGTGTCTTTGATCCACAGCTCGTCGGCGCAGTCCTCGGAGCACGCCCGGTGGTAGTAGACCATCTCCCCGCGGGGCACCCGGATGCCGCAGTGCCGGCACCGCCGCAGCCGGTTGCCGAACCGCTCGTGCGCGCTCAAAGTGGCACCGTCCCGACGTACTCGCGCAAGGCCGCGCAAACCACTGCATTGATGTCCTCGCCTCGTGCCGCGGCAATAAGACGAGCCGTCCGTTCGAGCTGGTCGGGAACCCCGACGATCAGCTCGGTTCTATTGGCTGTCATGCGTACGAATTTACCGGTGTTACAACACCGGCGCAAGGTTAATCTGAGTAATGTTCAGTGGCATCATGGCACACTGATCACGTGCCCAATCAGCCAAAGACGCCAATTCGTGGATTCAGAATCCCAACAGACCTCTATGAGGCTGCGCAAGCAGCGGCGCAAGCCGAAGGGCGGACAATCAGCGACGTAGTACGGGAGGCGCTGGCGGCCTACGTTGACCGGCACAGGTCTGATGCATAGTCATCAGCTCCGCCGCGCATACCTGATGAGATGAAGCGCCATCTCACGTCGATTTCTAGACCTAGCGCTGGATATGCCAGGAGCGGTACCCGTCGCCTCGTCGAATTCCTAGGTCACCGTGTCGAAAAGTGCCGAGGGGAACTCGCCTGATGTTCGCTCCGAGTGAGACGGCAAACCTCTCATTCATGGCCAAGGCAGCGACATTGTCGGGTTGGGTTGCTAGCGCAATGTCGCGCAGGGGCTCCTTCGCTGCGGCTGCTGACAATAGCGACAAGCCCACCCCCCGCTTTCGTGCCTCCGGAGCGACCGCTACTACCTGAACGAATAGCGGATCGGCTTCTGACGGACCCGGAGCCGACAAGCAGAATCCAACGTGCACTCCTTCGATCTCCGCCATGACTACCCGCTCTTTCTCGATCTCCGATTCGTTGTCTCGTAGGAATCGAGGCTGAATTGGGGCGCAAACGAGTTGAAGATCCCACATTCGGCGAGCATCCTGTCCGCCCGTCTTCGCAGGGCGGAGTGATGCATTAGCTTGCGACAGATTTGCCAACTGCTGTTTCCATGCCTCTAGATCCGTATCGCGGCTCATCGGCCATGGCGATTCGAATTTCGCTAGCTCACTACCGGACACACTCTGGGTCACAATCGAACAGTAACGTGCGCCAGTCCCAGTGACATGACTCTCATAGAGAAGGCGCCCGCTCAGACACCAATCCGCCGCGCACTGTTCTCCCGCATCGCCGCCATCGGTCGTTCGCCGGAACATCAACTCATCGGTAGTGTCTCGTCGCTGCGGCGGGGGAAATCGTGACCGGGATGGAATCCACGCGTGCGAAATCGTTAACACGGGCGTACGTTCGGACGCGCCGCCGGCGTAGCCCCGCTTCCGCCCGACGATCGACCGGCGAGACGGAGGTGCGACGTGTCACGAACGACGGATGCGGCGGGGGCGACTCCCAAGCCGAAGAAGGTGCGGAGCCTCGTGCCCGCGAGGATGGACCGGCTGCCGTGGACGAGGTTCCACTGGATGGTCGTGTTCGGTCTCGGGGTGTCGTGGATCCTCGACGGACTCGAGATCCAGATCATCGCCTCGAACGGCTTCCAGGAGTCGCTCGGCATGGACTCGCAGCAGGTGGGTCTCGCCGGCACCATCTACCTCGTCGGCCAAGTCGTCGGCGCCCTCGTGTTCGGGCGCCTGAGTGACAAGTGGGGGCGCAAGAAGCTCTTCATCATCACCCTCGGCATCTACCTCGTCGGATCGGCGCTCGCCGGCCTCAGCCCGAACATGGAGTTCCTGTTCGCGATGCGCTTCATCGCCGGCCTCGGCATCGGCGGCGAGTACGCGGCCATCAACTCCGCCATCGACGAGCTCATCCCGAGCCACTACCGCGGCCGCGTCGACATCGCCATCAACGGCACCTACTGGGGCGGTGCGGCCCTCGGATCCGTCGCCAACCTGTTCTTCCTGAACCCCGACAACTTCGCCGAGAACATCGGATGGCGGCTCGCGTTCTTCATCGGCCCGGTGATCGGCCTCATCATGATCTACATGCGCCGGCACATCCCGGAGAGCCCGCGCTGGCTGATGACCCATGGCAAGGAGGACGTCGCCGAGAAGACCGTCGACGACATCGAGGCGCAGGTCGAGAAGACCACGGGCAAGAAACTCGAGCCCGTACCCGACGATCAGGCCATCGAGGTCACGCCGCTGGACCGCATCCCGTTCAAGAAGATCGCCAGCGTACTCATCCGCGACTACCCGAACCGCACCATCGTCGGCCTCACGATGATGATCACGCAGTCCTTCCTCTACAACGCCATCTTCTTCACCTACGCGCTGGCGCTGCAGAACTTCTACGGGGTCGAGAACGACGCCGTGCAGTACTTCTTCTTCCCGTTCGCCATCGGCAACCTGCTCGGGCCACTCGTGCTCGGGCACCTGTTCGACACCATCGGCCGCCGCAAGATGATCCTCGCCACCTACGGCCTGTCGGGCATCATCCTCACCGTCTCCGGATTCCTCTTCCAGGCGGACGTGCTGAACGCCACCAGCCAGACGATCTTCTGGTGCGTCGCGTTCTTCTTCGCCAGCGCCGGGGCCTCGAGCGCGTACCTCACGGTGAGCGAGCTGTTCCCGCTCGAGATGCGCTCGCAGGTGATCTCGTACTTCTTCTCGATCGGCCAGATCGCCGGATCCGTCGCTCCGCTCCTCTTCGCCACCCTGATCGGCGACGGCTCGGACCGCGGCCCGATCGCCATCGGCTACATCGGCGCCGGATTGCTGATGGTGGCGGGCGGCATCGTCGCCTTCATCTTCGGGGTGAACGCCGAGCGCAAGTCCCTCGAAGCCATCACGAACCCGCTCTCGGCGGTCGACTCCGGCAAGCGGAAAGTGGAGGGCGAGCGCACCACGCGCGAGCGCGTGAAGCGCACCTAGAGGGCCATGGCGTCGAAAAGGCTGCAAATAACGAGGACCGAGGCCATATACGGCGTCGGTCCTCGTTATTTGCAGCTTTTTCTGCACCACAGCTTGTGCGGGGCCGCGTCAGCGGAGGTCGGAGAAGCGCAGTTGAGACGCGACCCGAACGGCTCTTCCCTCGGGGCCTCCCAGCGAGGATCATGAGCTGCATCGAGGGAGCGGATCGAGGTGCGTGATGTCGCGCAACTACATGCGGGTCGTGGTGTCGAACGAGTCGGGAGCCACGTTGCGGCTGCACCATGCCGCGACCTCGGGCGAGTGGACGCCGGGAGGATGGACGCCCGCGAGCTTCCTCACCACCACGCCGGGCGGCACCCTGCAGTGGCAGGCCGAGGGCGACTCGGCGGTCGGCGTCGCGTTCAGCGGCGTGGAGGCGCGCGCGTGGTACGAGGTGGTGGATGCATCCGGAACGGTCGTGGGCGAGTTCTACATCTTCGCGAACAGCCCGTGGGTGGAGTCGCAGTACGGCAACACCTTCCACGTGCACGCACCGGCCGGATACTACGCGGCGTACGTGGATGCCGAGGGCCAGAAGCACGACAACCGCGCCGAACTGCGGATCGCCTTCCGCAACACTGCCCGCGTCGCCGTGCCGGGATTCGTGCCGTCGGTGAACGGCTTCGGGTTCGCGAACACCTGGAGCGACGACCTGCCCGTGGTCACCCTCGGCTGGGTATGGAACCGGATGCGCGAGGCGATCCTGCGCGACAATTCCGAGGAGCTGGGGCTGGGTGGCGAGCTCGCCGACAGGCTCGGCATCGGCGAGGTGCCCGAGGACTGGATCCCGATCACCCACGCCGACGCGGGTCTCTGCGGCGGCATGACCTTCACGGCCATCGACTACTTCCTCGCCGGCCGCCTGCCCGACCTGCCGGCGATGGATGCGACGGGCAGCTTCGTCTCGCCCTCCTCCGAGAGCGACCCGCTGTTCCGGCACGTGCGCGACCGCCTTCTCGACAGCTTCGACGTCACCGGGCGCGGCTCGCGCTGGCTCTCCTACTCCTCGCCCGTCTATCCGGATGACGACGAGGGTGCCCTGCAGACCCTTGGCGTGATGAAGGGGAAGGCGTGGGTGACTTACCGGGAGGAGTGGCCGCGCATCCGCCGCGAACTCGACGAGGGGCGCCTGGTGCCGCTCGGCCTGGTGCAGTCGGACGAGTTCGACATCGGGGCCAACCACCAAGTGCTCGCCTACGCCTACGAGCAGAGCGCGCAGACCGTGAAGCTCTGGGTCTACGACCCGAATGTGCCCAAGCAGGCAGCGTCTCCCGCTCTCGCCGACGACCTGTATTACGAGTTCGACACCATCGACACCTCGCACGGCATCACCGTGACCCGCCACAACGGCCGGGAGGAAGACGAGGGGGTGCAGATCTTCGCAATTCTGGTGATGGATGCCTACGTGCCGAAGGTGCCGCCCGGCGGCGTTCCCATCCCTCCTCCCTCGACACCGAAGACCGCGAGCCTGACGGTCGACGCCGAGTCATCCACCACCGGCGGCGAGATGCAGTCGCAGACGCAGAACAAGTGCGGCGAGCCCAAGCGCACCGGCATCTGGACCAGCAGCACGCGCGCCGCCTTCGTGGTGCGCACCACCGGTCTCGCCCGCCCGAGCGTGGCCTGGAGCGTCGCCGGGCTCGCGGTGGAGGAATCCACGACCTTCGTCGACGCCTGGGTCGACGGCGGGATCTTCCGCATCGCCTGCCGCCTGGTGCCGGGCGGCCGCACGCTCGAACTCACCTCGGGGTCGGGCGAGAGCTACCGGGTGACGGTGGCCGCGACGGCGACGGATGCCGACGGCACGTCGATCACGACGTCGGGCGACTTCGAGGTGACCGGCACCTACTCCGGCCTCAAGATCGAAGACATCCAGGCCGAGACGCAGTGCATCGTGCGCACCATCCCCGCGCCGGCCGACTTCGGCTGGAGGCCTCCCTCGGAAGCGATCCCCACCACCACCCACGGCAGTAAGGTCGGCCACGGCGTGGAGGAGGGGGAGAGCCTGGGTGCGATCATCGAGGGGGCCACGAAGATCCCGATCGTCGACCCCGTCGATTTCACGCTGCCCAAGTTCACCGCCTTCACCGAGCACTAGCGGCGGAACGCGGCCACGATGCCCACCACCACGAGGGCGACGCCGGCGGCGATCACGCCCACGAACGCCCAGAGGAAGCGGTCGGCGTCGACCCCCGGTCCGAAGCGGGTGAGCGCCACGAAGCCGCACAGGGCCAGCAGCAGCATCCCCCACACGATGGTGCCGAACTGCGCAGGATGCCGGCGAGGCGGCGTCGGCTGCGGAGCAGGAGCAGGAGCAGGAGCAGGAGCAGGAGCAGGAGCTGAGCCGGCAGCGGCGCCGGGAGTCGCCCCGGACGCTGCGGGGGACTCGGTCGTCGTGCTGCTCGTAGGAGCGGTGGGAGCGGGGTATTCCGCGGTCGCGTCGTCGGTCATGATCGCCTACCTCTCGGTGTCGGCGTCGGTGTCGCCGACCAGTTCGACGGTGCCGGCGAGCAGCCAGATGTGGATCACCGGGATGCGCGCCAGCTGAGCCGCCGTCAGGCCGTCGAAGGCGGAGTCGGCGGTGCCGATCGCATCCGGATCGGCCGGGATTCCCGTGGGCGAGCCGGTCGCCGTGAACAGGCGGTCGTCGTCGATGAGCACGCCGCTGCGCTCGGTGCCGAGCGAGGAGGTGACGGTTCCGGCCAGCACGTGCGACTCCACGCGCACCGGCACACCCTCGGGAAGCACGATCTCGGTCTTGCCGGCGCCCAGCCAGACGTCGATCGATCCGCCGCCGGTGCGGGCGGTGAGGTCGTCCGCGTCCACCACGGTGCGGCCGGCCACGAGCAGGTAGCCGTCGGGCGAGCCCGTCAGCGCCTGAACCGCATCCACCCGCTGGGTTCCGAAGGGCTGCACCTGGGTGCCGGCGGGCACGATGCCCGTGAACACCACCACGATCGCCAGCAGCGCCGCGATACCTCCCAGCCCACCGCTCGTGCGGCCCCGGATGCCCGCGATCACGATTCCGACCGCCACCACCACGAGCGCCGCGGTGCTGATGACGAGCACGAGCGAACCCTCGGGCACCACGGCGCCGTAGCCGATGCCCACCAGGGCCGCCGCCACGAGCGCGATGCCGAGCACCACAGAGGAGAACGCTGCACCCGCGCCTCGAGGCTGAGGATGCGCCGCGCGCCAGGCCGCGGCGCGGGCCCGGGCCGCCTCGCGCGCCTGCTCGTGGCGCTCGCGGCTCGTGCCGTGCTGCGTGGCGCCCTGGTGGGTCCACCACGTTCCGGGCGGGGGAGTGGGTGCGGCAGCCGGCGCGGGCGCGTCGGCGTGCGGGATGTCGCGAGTCGTGGCATCCGGGGTGCCGGGAGTGGCGGCATCCGGAGCCTGCGCACCGGGCACGTCGTGCGCGCCTGAGCGGGGCACCCGCCGGGCGATCGCGACGGTGAGCCAGATGCCGGCGGCGATCAGGGCGAGCACCCAGAGGGTGCGCAGCGTCGCCTCGAGCCAGTCCGGCATGCCCCAGACCCCCGGCACGGCGTCGAACCAGATGCCCCGCATGAACGGGACGAAGGTGAGCGCGGCCGCCAGCCCGATGAACACCATGGGGTAGGTGAACACGCCGTTCACCGCGCTCTCGGCGTGGATGTGGCCGCGGGAGTCGGGTAGCAGCGCCCAGCCCACGGCGTAGGCGAGGAACACGGGGCCGCCGAGCACGGCGATTACGATCGCGACTCCGCGCACCAGCAGCGGGTCCAGGCCGGTGCGGGCCGCGATGCCGGAGCAGACGCCGGCCACCCAGGCGTCGTCGCGGCGGGTGATGCCGAGGCCGCGCAGCCAGCCGAAGAACGGGGCCCCCACCGGCCGGGCGCCGGGATGCGGCGGTGCGGACTGCGACGGCGCGGACTGCGGAGGTGTGAAAGGGGGCGATGCGGGCTGGGCCGATTCGGCAGACGGGGGAGGCGGAGTGGACATGCTCCCAGTCTGGCGACGCACCGGGAGTGTCCGATATGGGGGAGCACCCTGATCCGACCCTGAGATCGGCCCTGAGATCGGGGCCGCGATGCGTGGGCGGGCTGCCCGACCTGGTTGGATGCTGGAATGGAGACCGCCGCATCGATCGTGCGCCCGCGCCTGCGCGTGGTCGGCGGCGTGTGCGCGGGAACCGCCGCGCATCTCGGTGCGCCGGTCGCGGTGGTGCGCACGGCGGCCGTGCTGCTGGCGCTCTGCGGCGGGGCCGGCCTGCTGCTCTATGCCTGGCTGTGGGCGGCGACGCCCGTGGCGGAGGCCGAACGGGATCCTCTCCTGCGTGCGAGCCTCACGGCGCCGGGGGCCCCGCCCCGCGCCGACGACGGCCGGGAGGACGGCGTGAGCGCCGAGCAGCTGCGCCGAGCCCCCGTCACCGAGATCCTGCTGGGTCTCGCGCTGATCGGCGCGGGCGGTGCGCTCGTGGCGAGCCGGCTCGGGATGGAGGTGCCGCTCGCGGTCGTGATCCCCGGCATCGTGGTGCTCGCGGGCGTCGCGCTGGCCTGGCGGCAGTTCGCCGACCTGCGGGCGGGCGCCGCCGCCACGGCGCCGACCCTCGTGGTGCGCTCGCTCGGCGCACTCGTGCTCGTGGCCACGGGCATCCTGCTGTTCTTCATCACCGGCGAGACCCCGAACGTGTGGACCGTCGTGGTGGCCGCCGTCTCGGTGCTGCTGGGCGTGGGACTCGTGGCACTGCCCTGGGTGGTGCGGCTCTCCCGCGATCTCGGCGCGGAGCGGGCCGCGCACGAGCGCGCGAACGAGCGGGCCGAGATCGCCGCGCACCTGCACGACTCCGTGCTGCAGACGCTTGCGCTCATCCAGCAGAAGGCTGGGCCGCAGAGCGAGGCGGCGCGGCTCGCCCGCGCCCAGGAGCGGGAACTGCGCGACTGGCTGTTCGACACCGTGCCGGCAGACGACCGCGATCTCGCGAGCGAGCTGCGCCGGATCGCCGATCTGATCGAGCAGGACCACGCGGTGCGCTTCGAGGTCGTGACGGTGGGGCCGTCGGTGCCGGCGCCCGAGAGTCTGCTCGCGGCGGGTCGCGAAGCGATGCTCAACGCCGCGCGGCATGCGGGCGGAGACGTCTCGGTGTTCCTCGAGGTGGGCCTCGTCGAACGGAGCCGGCCCGAGGTGGTCAGGCACCGGATCGACCTCATCGTCACCGACCGCGGACCGGGCATGAGCCTGGACGCCATCCCGGCCGACCGGCTGGGCGTGCGCGAGTCGATCATCGGTCGCCTGGCGCGCGCGGGTGGCACCGCCGTCATCGCCCCGGGGCGCGGCGGCACCGGCACCGAGGTGCGGCTGAGCCTGCCCGTCAGCGAAGAACACCCCGCCGCCGATCCAGGAACGGACCAGCCATGACCGCCCTGCGAATCGCCATCGTCGACGACCACTCGATCTTCCGATCGGGCCTTCGTGCCGACCTCGACCCGGCCCTGGACGTGGTGGGCGAGGCCGCCACGGTCGACGAGGCGATCGCGCTCGTGGAGGCGGTGCAGCCCCGCGTGGTGCTGCTCGACGTGCACCTTCCCGGGGGACGTGGCGGGGGCGGTGCGGAGGTCATCCAGCGCTCCGCCGCCTCGTCGCCGAGCACGCTCTTCCTGGCGTTGAGCGTGTCGGATGCCGCCGACGACGTGGTGCGCGTCATCCGCGCCGGCGCTCGCGGCTACATCACCAAGAGCTCCTCGGGCGCCGAGGTGTCGGAGGCGGCGCGGCGGGTGGCCGAGGGCGACGCCGTGTTCTCACCCCGGCTGGCCGGTTTCGTGCTCGACGCGTTCGGCGCGGCGGCGGGCGAGACGGCTGCCGCGCACGACGAGCTCGACCGGCTCTCGCAGCGCGAGCAGGAGGTGATGCGCCTGATCGCCCGCGGCTACTCGTACCGCGAGGTGGCGACAGAGCTCTACATCTCGGTGAAGACGGTCGAGACGCACGTCTCCTCGGTGCTGCGCAAGCTGCAGCTCTCGAACCGCCACGAGCTCACGGCCTGGGCCCTGGAGCGCAAGCTGCTGTGAGCGGCAGCGGCGTCCCACTTTGAGACGCCCCCGGCATCCGGAACCCACCGATCGGTAGCGTGAAATCGACGACGATGTCGAGGAGAACGTGGAGCCGGATCGATGACGACCAGTACTGCAGAGACGATCACCGAGGTCATGGCCGCCGGCGGGCGCCCCCCGGGCAGCCGCCGTGAGATCACGATCATCGACACCACGCTGCGCGACGCGCACCAGAGCCTGTGGGCCACCCGGATGCGCACCGAGCACATCGTGCAGCTGGCGCCCGACTTCGACAAGGTCGGTTTCGCGCAAGTCGACCTCGTGGCGCCGATCCAGTTCGACGTCGCCGTGCGCTACCTCAAAGAAGACCCGTGGGAGCGGGTGCGCCTGGCGCACCAGAACGCGCCGAACTCCGTCTTCCGCACGCTGATCCGCTCGAAGAACCTCGCCGCCTTCGACTTTCTCGCCGACGACGTGATCGAGGCCTGGGTCGAGCGGATGTTCGCCAACGGCTTCCGGGTGATCGGCGCCTTCGACGGACTCAACGACGTCGGCAACATCGCCGGCGGCCTCATCCGGGCCAAGGAGCTGGGTGCTTCCACCTTCGGCGCCGTCTCGTTCTGCGAGAGCCCCGTGCACACCGACGAACTCTTCGTGGCCAAGGCGATCGAGCTGATCGAGAGGGCGGATGTCGACGCCATCATGCTCAAAGACGCGGGCGGTCTGCTCACGCCCGACCGCATCCGTACCCTCGTGCCTGCCCTCAAGGCCGTGATCGGCGACCGTTCGCTCGAGATCCACAGCCACTGCCTCACCGGGCTCGCCCCGCTGGTGTACCTCGAGGCCGTCGAACTCGGGGCGGATGCTCTGCACACCTCGATCGCGCCGATGGCCAACGGGGCCGCCCAGCCGGCGACCCAGGACATCGTCAGCGACCTGCGCGCGCTCGGCTACGTGGTGAACGTCGACGACGAGCGGATCGAGACGATCTCGCAGCAGCTGATCGCCATCGCCGAGGCCGAGGACAAGCCGGTCGGGCATCCGGTCGCCTACAACGGCCTGCACTTCATGCATCAGCTGCCGGGCGGGATGCTGTCGAACTTCCACTCGCAGCTCGCGACCGCCGGGCTGTCGCACCGCTTCACCGAGCTGCTCTACGAAGTGGCGCGGGTGCGCGAGGAGCTGGCGTTCCCGATCATGATCACACCGTTCGCGCAGTTCGTGGGAACCCAGGCCGTGATGAACGTCATCTCGGGCGAGCGCTACAAGCTCGTGCCGAACGAGATCAAGAAGTACGCGCTCGGGTACTACGGCGAACTGCTCGGGCCGATCGCGCCCGAGGTGCTCGAGAAGATCATCGCGAACGGCTCGTCCACCATCCCGCTCGTGCCCGCGCCGATCGAGCCGATGCTGCCCGACCTCCGCCGCCGCTATCCCGACGAGAGCATCGACCTGCTCTTGCTGCGCGCGATGTTCGCCGGATCGCAGGTCGACGAGATGCTGCGCACCGTCGCAGCCGGCGGCAACCCCGACGAGGTCTACGGTCCCATCCTCGGCCTCGTGAAA
>NZ_JAHFUW010000007.1 GCF_023264855.1 Herbiconiux sp.
TTCGCCTCATCACGGACAACGTTGCTGAGGAGGTGGCTGTGGAACTACCCCTCACGTTGACTGCGTAGCCAAGCTCATTCTCGAAGAATGTTCGTTACACCACTCCACGGGACTTGACCGTCGCCACGCGACCGGTAGCGTGAATGCGTGGACCCCGAAGCCCTACGAACCCTGAATGTGAACATTCGCGCCGGGAAGACGCGCCTGTATCACGGTGGATTTCCCGGCCTGGCTGTGGGAGACATGCTCCTTCCGCCGGCCGAGTCCGGTGCCACGAGCATGAGGGGCGAATCAGAACGAGCAGGCTTTCGGCGCATCACCACCTCGGTTGGACTGGTCTATGTGACCACCGAGAGATCCTTGGCCGTGGCGGTTGCCGCCTACTGGTCCAGACGCGAGCCCGGACGTGGTCGGGGATGGGTCTACCGAATCGAACTCGACGACAACGATCTCGTACCTGACGACGACCTGCCTCGGGGACCTTTCATCAGCTTCCAGCTCCCCCGCGCACGAATCGCCGCCATCCTCGATCGGGGCGTCAGTCCCGACGATCCACGTCACGCCCGGGAACTGCAACGCTTCGTCGACTTGATCGGCTGACCCCAGTTGCGCAACAACCTGTTGCGCAAATGATCACCCCACCTTTGCCGACGACATTCTAGCTCCTCCCTGACTCTCGCCACCCTCGTCTCTTCATCCCACTCACTGACCCTCTTTTCACTGTCTCTCTTCTCGCCTGTGCCACTTCCACCCCTTTACTTCCCAACCTCCGTCAAACTGCGACGAAGTTTGGGGGAGGTTGGGAAGCGCGCCCCGCGCGGGGATGGCAGTGGCACAGGCGAGAAGAGAGACAAACTATTCCGTTACCTATTCCCACCCAAGGAACAGGTAACGGAATACGCTCCGATTGAAAGTCAGATGCAGCGTTTCGACCCGAATTTTCGCCTCGCGCGTACTGTTCCTGTTCTGCTCAGTCCTGTTCTTTCTTGTTAAGGGGACAACTTTTTGGCCCCCTGATTTGCAAATTATTGGTCCCCTTAGGGGACCAAAGACTCGCCCCCTAAGGGGACCACGATCTGTCCCCCTACCCGACCGAGAATGGATGCATGGCGAGCATCGAGTCTTACTACGTCAAGGGACCACTGACCAAGAGCGGGCGCCCTCGCGACGTCGACCGCCGCTACATGGTCCGCTACCGGAAACCCGACAACAAGTCGACCGACAAGCGAGGCTTCCGCACACGGCGCGAAGCCGAGATCTTCATGCATGCTAAGGAGACCACCAAGCATCGCGGTGAGTTCATCGATGCGAGCGCAGCCCGATCGCCCATCGGCGTGCTCGGTGAGCGATGGCTGACCACGAAGGTCGGACTCAAGCCGTCCGCACTGGCCCCGCTCGAGTCGACCTGGCGACTCTACGTAGAGCCCCAATGGGGCTCGCGTCCGGTCGCGTCGATTCAGCACTCCGAAGTGCAGCAGTGGGTCGCGGAGCTGGCCGCCGGCACCGCAACGACGAAGCACACGAAGCCCGGCCCGCGGGGAGCGACTCACGTCATCCGCGCCTACGGCATCCTCGCCGCGATCCTCGACGTCGCCGTGAAGGACCGTCGCATCGCCTCGAACCCCGCCCGGGGAGTCGATCTACCGCGAAAGCCCAAACGGGCGCACCCGTACCTCACACACGCACAGGTCGAACTGCTGGCATTGTCCGCGAAGCAGCACGGGACGCTGGTTCGGTTCCTGGCCTACACGGGCGAGCGGTGGGGCGAGGCGGTCGCTCAACGAGTGATGGATCTCGACATGTCGCGCCGCCGAACCAACGTCAGGCAGAACGCTGTGCTCGTGAACGGCAAGATCATCGTCGGCACGCCGAAAAGCCACGAGGCACGCAGTGTGCCGTTCCCGGCATTTCTCTCCGACGATCTGGCCGCGCTGTGCGAGGGCAAGACGCAGACGCAGCTGGTGTTCGGATCGGGCGACGCCCACGTGCGCACACCGTCCACACGTGACGGCTGGTATCGGGCCGCGATCCTTCGCGCTCAGGCCTCCGACCACACCTTCCCGAAGCTCACGCTCCACGACCTGCGTCACACGGCCGCAAGCCTCGCGGTCTCCTCCGGCGCGAACGTGAAGGCAGTGCAGAAGATGCTCGGACACGCGTCCGCAGCCATGACCCTCGACATCTATGCGGACCTGTTCGACGACGATCTCGATGCCGTAGGTGAGCACCTGGATGACGCACGCACTCAGGCGCTGGTGGGTATCTCGTGGGTGCGGAGCGCCTAAGTCGGGTCGCCTAGCCCCCGAGATCCGCGCCATTGCAACGATTGCAGACGCATATCACTCGTACCCCCACTGGGACTCGAACCCAGACTGAAACGATTTTAAGTCGTCTGCCTCTGCCGATTGGGCTATGGGGGCGGGAGCCTCATGCTACCGCGGAGCCGCAGACACGAATCCGCCCCCGACACGAGTTCAGGGGCGGATCCGGATGCGGTGCGGGCGGCGGGCTACTCCGCGGCTTTGGCCGTGGCCGCCTTGGCGGTGGGCGCCTTGGTGCGCGGCTTCGTGGCCTTGGCCTTGGGGGCCTCGGGCGCGGAGTCGGTGGCGGCGACGCCGTTGACCTCGGCCGTGGCGGCCGGCTCGGAGCTGTGCGACCCGGGCAGCTCGGGGTTCGCCGAGGCCGCGCCGGCGGGCTGCAGTTCCTTCTTCTCGGCGGGAGCCGCCGCAGCCGGAGCCTGAGCGGGCGTCGAGGCGGTGGCCGCCGGAGCGACACGCGGGCGAGCCGCGAACTGCTCGAACGCCGCGCGCGGGTGCACGCGGGCCTCGAGCGAGACGTTGTCGCGACCGAGGAAGAAGTTGTTCACCCAGCCCCAGATGACGCGGAACTTGCGCTCCCACGAGGGCATCGCCAGGCCGTGGTAGCCACGGTGCGCGAACCAGGCCGGCAGGCCCTTCAGCGCGATCTTGCCCGACTGGAACACGCCGATGCCGAGGCCGAGGCCCGCGACCGCACCGAGGTTCTTGTGGTAGTACTCCTTGACGCCCTCACCGCGCAGGTCGGCGACGATGTTCTTGGCGAGCAGCTTGCCCTGGCGAACGGCGTGCTGCGCGTTCGGCACGCAGAAGCCGCCGACACCGGCACCCGTGAGGTCGGGCACGGCCGACACGTCACCGGCGCCCCAGGCGCCCTCGACGATGCCGTCGTCGCCCTCGACCCGCAGGTCGGCGCGCACGCGCAGGCGACCGCGCTCCTCGATCGGGAGGTCGGAGTTCTTGATGTCGGGCGTGGCCATGACGCCGGCCGTCCAGATGATGGTGTCCGACTCGAACGACTCACCGGTCGAGAGCTCGATGACGCCGCCCACAGCCGACTTCAGCTGCGTGTCGAGGTGGATCTGCGCGCCGCGCTCGGCCAGGTTCTTGATCACCCAGAGCGAGGTGGGCAGGCTGACCTCGGGCATGATCCGGCCCATGGCCTCGATCAGGTGGAAGTGGGTGTCTTCGAAACCGATCTCGGGGTACGACTCCACGAGCGCCGAGACGAACGAGCGCAGCTCGGCGAACACCTCGATGCCCGCGAAACCGCCGCCGACCACCACGACGGTGAGCAGACGATCGCGCTCGGGGCCGGCCGGCAGCTGGGCGGCCTTGTCGAAGTTGGTGAGGATGCGGTCGCGGATCGCGGTCGCCTCTTCGATGGTCTTGAGGCCGATGGCCTCGTCGGCCACGCCCGGGATCGGGAAGGTGCGCGAGACGGCGCCGGCGGTGACGACGATGATGTCGTACTGCTCCTCCCACGGCTCGCCCGCACCCTCGACCGGGGTGATGGTCGCGGTCTTCGTGGCGTGCGAGATGTGGGTGACCTTCGCGGCGATGACGCGGGTCTTCTTGAGGTGACGGCGGATGCCGACCACCGCGTGACGGGGCTCGATGGAGCCGGCCGCGACCTCGGGGAGGAACGGCTGGTAGGTCATGTACGGCAGCGGGTCGACCACCGTGACCTCGGCCTCGCCGGAACGGAGCCACTTCTCGAGCTTCCACGCGGTGTAGAAACCGGCGTAGCCGCCGCCGACAATCAGGATCTTGGGCACAGTGAAACGATCTCCTCAGTACAGGGGCCTGCGTACAGGCTACTACTTGCGGCGCAGCCCTTTGAAATGCGTGACCGCTCCTAAGGCGAATGTCGCCATCAGGATGAGGAACCCGAGCAGGAGCCCCAGCGGCACCGCCCAATGAAGAACATCGTACACCCCCGGTGCGGGGGTCGTCGGGTCAGGGGCGGCCGCCTCCGTCTCGGGGTCGGCAGGCGGCGGAATGACCAGCGTGTCGACCGAGACCGTGCCGGACGCGGGCCGGTAGGTCGCGATCCAGGCCGCCAGATCGCCGATCGGATTCGCGGAGCCGGGCGCGAGCGGCGCCACGTCGGCATCGACCGCGGCCTCGGCGTCGATCAATCCGTAGCCGTAGATGGGACCGGGCACCGGATCGCCCTTCGGCACCGCCGTGGCGATGATGCGGTGGATGACGTCGGCGGCCGAGAGCTCCGGATGCGCCGACTTCACCAGCGCGGCCAGGCCGCTGACCAGCGGCGCCGCTCCCGAGGTGCCGTCCCAGAGCACGTAGCCGCCGCCCGGCACCACGCCGACCAGCTGCTCGCTGGGGGCCGCGACCGCGATCGTGATGCCCTGCGAGGAGGCGTCGAAGCTGGCGTCACCCGCCTTGTCGACGCCGGCCACGGCCACGACACCGGGGATGGTGGCCGGAGCTCCCACCTCCGTCGTGCCGCTGCCCCGATTGCCCGCTGCCGCGACGACGATCACGTCGTGGTCGAAGGCGTAGGAGAAGGCGTCGTCCCAACTCTCCGGCCAGTCGAGGCTGTTGCGGGTGAGCGACATGTTGATCACGTCGGCGCCGTGGTCGACGGCCCAGCGCACGGCATGCGCGATCTGCTCGTCGGAGCCGACGGATCCCTCGCCCAGCGCCACCGAGATGGCCAGCAGCGAGGCCTCGGGAGCGACGCCGATCACGCCGTTGCCGGGGCCCGTGCCGCGCCCGGCGATCAGCGAGGCCACCATCGTGCCGTGCTCGGAGCTCTCCCCGATGGGCAGCTGCCCGTCAGGCGATCCGATGCCCGACACGTCCGTGCCGTCCACCACGGCGCCCTGCAGCTCGGCCACGCTGCCGTCGACCCCCGTGTCGATCACCGCCACCGTCGCGCCCTCGCCCTGGGTGGTGTCCCAGGCCGAGGTGAAGCCGTAGTCGGCGAGCCAGTACTCCATCGAGCGGATGCTGTCGGCGTGCGCCGCCGGAACCGCGCCGGGCGCGAGCACCAGCCCGCCGGCCACCGCGACGACCACCAGCGTGCCGACGGCACGACCGGCGACCAGGCGGCGGGAACCCATCACACCTCGATCGGATACGCGACGCACTCGCAGACCGCGGGCGACCAGTCGCCACGGGCCAGGGCGAGGTCGCCGATCGGGTTGACGCCGGGACCGGCGGCGAGCGAGTGCGCGGCCAGGGCGTGCAGGCACTTCACGCGCGTGGGCATGCCGCCGGCGGAGATGCCGGCGATCTCGGGCACCTCGCCGAACTGCGCCCGGTCGGCCAGGTAGGCGGCGTGGGCCGCGGCGTAGGACTCGGCGAGCGACTCGTCGGCCAGCGCATCCTGGAACTCCACCATCACGTGCTCGGCCTCGAGATCGCTCATCGCGGCGGTCGCCGCGGGGTGCGACAGGTAGTAGATGGTGGGGAACGGAGTGCCGTCGGCCAGCCGCGGTGCGGTGGCGACGACCGTGGGGTTGCCGCACACGCAGCGCGCGGCGATACCCAGCACGTTGCGCACCGGGCGGCCGAGCTGGGCCGAGGCGACGGCGAGGTCGTGCTCGGAAGCCGGCTCGAAGGGCGGGGTGGTCACTGCACTGTTCCGTTCGATTCGAGTTGCTCGGGCGTCTGGGTGGAGAGCCCGGCGGTCATGCCCGAGGCGAACACCGACGAGAGCCAGTCGACGTTCGTGGTGCCGATGGTGTCGCTGACCGCCCCGGAGCCGGAGTCGGAGCCGGCGGCGGGCACGTCGTCGATGATGAGGAAGCTGGTCTCGCCCGGCATCACGTAGTAGAGCCGGTCGCGGGCTTCGGCCTTGATGTAGGCCGGGTCGCTCCAGCGGGCGATCTCGTCGGTCAGATCGGCGTTCTGCTCGGTCTTCGCATCGACGTCGGCGTGCAGCGCGGCGAGCTGCGCCCGCTGCTCGACGTAGACCCGCAGGCCCGGCGCGATGATGACGACGAACATCACGATCACGACGAACATCAGCGCCGTGAAGCCGGAGAAGCGGATGCTGCGCAACCACTGGGCGGGCGCCGCCTGGGAGTTCTGCGGCAGCGCGACCGGCACCCGCGCGGGGCGGGATGACGGTGTGCGCTGCCGCATGAAACTACCTCTGTTCGGGCCACTCGGCCCGGATCGGCGGCGGTGGAGCTGGGTGTTCGGCCGCCGGGCTAGGCGGAGAAGCGGGGGAACGCGCTGCGGCCGGCGTACACGGCGGCCTCGGCGAGTTCCTCTTCGATCCTCAGCAACTGATTGTACTTGGCGACCCGCTCGCTGCGGGCAGGCGCACCGGTCTTGATCTGGCCGGCGTCGACGGCCACGGCCAGGTCGGCGATGGTGGTGTCCTCGGTCTCGCCGGAGCGGTGCGAGAGGATCGCCGTCATGCCGGAGCGCTGCGCGAGAGCGACCGCGTCGAGCGTCTCGGTGAGCGTGCCGATCTGGTTGACCTTCACCAGGATCGAGTTGCCGGCCTTCTCGGCGATGCCCTGCGCGAGACGCGCGGGGTTCGTGACGTAGAGGTCGTCGCCGACCAGCTGCACCTGGGAGCCGACCTCGGCGGTCAGGTGGGCCCAGCCCTCCCAGTCGTCTTCGTTCAGCGGGTCTTCGATCGAGACGAGGGGGTAGTTGGCCACGAGGTCGGCGTAGTAGGCCGACATCTCCTGCGCGGAGCGCTTCTGGCCCTCGAAGTTGTAGACGCCGCCGTCGAAGAACTCGCTCGCGGCGCAGTCCAGGGCGAGAGCGATGTCCTTGCCGGGGGTGAAGCCGGCCTGGGTGATGGCCTCGAGGATGAAGTCGAGCGCCTCGCGGTTGTTCGGCAGCTCCGGGGCGAAGCCGCCCTCGTCGCCGAGGCCGGTGGACAGGCCCTTCGACTTCAGCAGCGACTTCAGCGAGTGGTAGGTCTCCACGCCCCAGCGCAGCGCCTCGGAGAACGACTCGGCGCCGAGCGGCACGGCCATGAACTCCTGGATGTCGACACCGGTGTCGGCGTGCGCGCCACCGTTGACGATGTTCATCAGCGGCACGGGCAGGGTGTGCGCGTTGGGGCCGCCGACGTAGCGGAACAGGGGCAGGTCGGCCGAGTCGGCCGCCGCGCGGGCCACGGCCAGCGACACGCCGAGGATGGCGTTCGCGCCGAGGCGCTTCTTGTTCTCGGTGCCGTCGAGGGCGATCATGGCGGCGTCGACGAGGCGCTGGTCGGTGGCGTCGAAGCCCTCCAGAGCCGGGCCGATCTCGTCGATCACGGCGTCGACGGCCTTCTGCACGCCCTTGCCGAGGTAGCGGCCCTTGTCGCCGTCGCGGAGCTCGTAGGCCTCGAACGCGCCGGTGGAGGCGCCGGAGGGAACGGCGGCGCGCGAGACGACGCCGTCTTCGAGAAGAACCTCGACCTCGACGGTCGGGTTTCCTCGGGAGTCAAGAATTTCGCGAGCGCCAACGGCTTCGATAAGTGCCACGGGTGGTTTTCTCCTTGTGCATCAGAGCCCTGATCTGGGCGGCTCTAGTCTAACGATTCGCGCGCGATGGCCTGCATGTCGGTGACGGCGGCGAACAACCAGTGGGTGAACTCTCCCTCGCCGGGGGCGTCGACGGGGCGGTGCAGGGCGCAGTCCACGGCCGACATCACGAGCGAGACGGCCAGCTGCGCACGCCTGGGCGTGGTGCGCCGCTCGGTGAGGGTGAGGATGTCGCGGCGCAGTTCGGCCGCGAACTTGATGACCTCGGGCGCGATCTCCTGGTTGTGCACCAGCACCTCGCGGATCGCCTCGCGGTCGGCTCCCGGCCGGTCGGTGGAGTCCATGATCGAGCCGATCAGGGTGCACAGATCCCGCACCAGCCCCCGCTCGCCGTCGTGGTCGAGGAAGCGCTCGCGCTGCGCATCCGTGATCTCGAACGCGGAGAGACCTACCAGGGCCGAGACCTTCGAGGGGAAGTAGTTGAAGAAGGTGCGAGTCGAGACGCCCGCCTCGGAGCAGATGGCATCCACCGAGGCGTGCTCCACGCCGTTCGCGGCCACCAGGCGCAGGGCGGCCTCGTGGATGGCGGTGCGGGTCTCGGCCTTCTTGCGCTCGCGCAGCGGAAGGGCGGCGGCGGGGGCCTCGGGGGCGGCGGTCGTGTCAACAGACGTCATCGTCTCTCGATCCTGTCGATGAAGGCGCCCAGCAGGCGCGCGAAGGTGGTGACGTCGCTCGTGTCCCAGTCGTCGAAGGTGTCGGCGTAGGCGACCTTGTTCTGCTGGCGGATGATCGCCATCCGTTCGAGCGTGTCGGCCGTGGGCGAGAACAGACTCGCCCGCCGGTCGTCGGGATCGGGTTCGCTGGTGACGAAGCCGAGGTCTTTGAGGATGCGCAGCTGCCGGCTGACGGCGCTCTTGTCCATGCCCACCGCGGCGATCACGGCGGCCGGGGTGACCGGATGCTGGGCCACGATCGTGCGCAGCACCGAGTAGCCCGAGGGCTGCAGCTCGGGCGAGAACCGCTCGGAGTTCTCGTGGATGGTGGCCCGCACCGCCCGGACGAGCCGCGCCATCTCGTCCTCCACGGCGAGAGTGGCGTCGGCCCGTTCGTCTGAGGTCACAGCCCCAAGGGTATCGGCCCCATGGGCATCGGCCTGGATCACCGCGGCCCCGGCGACCCCGGTGTCGTGGAGGCGGGAGCGGAGGCATCCGGAGCCTCGTAGGCGGCCTCGATCTGCTCCTCGCTCTGCGTGTCGCCGGCGATCTCGGCGGCGGAGACGGCTACCAGGGTGGCGGCCTCGGCCTCGGCGATCTGCTCCACCGAGGTCTTGGTGCCGAGCGGGCGGTTCGGCAGGAAGGCGATCGCGATGATCGAGATGATCGCCAGCGGCACCGCGATCACGAACACGTCGGCCACGGCCTCGCCGTACGCCGACTCGACCAGGGTGCGGATCGGGGCGGGCAGCGTGCTCAGATCCGGGATGCCGCCCCCCTCGAGCGAACCGGTCTGCGAGGGGTCGACACCCATCTTCACCAGGCCGTCGGTGACCAGGGTGGTGATGCGGCTGCCGAGCACCGCGCCCATCACGCTCACGCCGATGGTGCCGCCGAGGCTGCGGAAGAACGCGACCGAGGCGCTGGCCGTGCCGATCTGGCGCGGATCCACCGCGTTCTGCACGATCAGCACCAGGTTCTGCATCACCATGCCGACGCCGGCGCCCATCACGAACATGTACACGAACACGAGGTAGAAGCTGGTGTCATAGCGGATGGTACCCATCAGCAGCAGGCCGACGGTGAGCAGCACCGATCCGGTCACCATGTAGCGCTTCCACTTGCCGAAACGGCTGATCAGCTGGCCGGTGACCATCGAGGAGATCAGCACGCCGCCGATCATCGGGATGGTCAGCAGGCCCGATTCGGTAGGGGTCTTGCCGCGGGCCAGCTGCATGTACTGGCTGAGGAAGACGCTGGTGCCGAACATGGCCACGCCCACCGAGATGCTGGCGATGACGGCCAGCCAGAAGGTGCGGTTCCTGAACAGCGTCATCGGGATGATGGGCTCTTTCACCTTGAACTCGGTGAAGACGGCGAGGCCCAGCAGCACCACGGCGCCACCGACCATCAGGAGGCTCGTGGCCGAGCCCCACTCGAACTGGTTGCCGGCCAGGGTGACCCAGACCAGCAGCAGGGAGACGCCCGCGGCGATCAGCGCAGCACCGAGGTAGTCGATCTTGACCTTGCGCTTGTGCGTGGGGATGTGCAGCGTGCGCTGCAGCAGGATGATCGCGGCCACCGCGAAGGGGACCGAGATATAGAAGTTCCAGCGCCAACCGGCCGAGTCGGTGATCACGCCGCCGAGCAGCGGGCCGCCGACCGTCGCCACGGCCATCACGGCGCCGAGCAGGCCCATGTAGCGGCCACGCTCGCGGGGCGGGATGATGTCGGCCATCACGACCTGCACGAGGGCGGTGAGGCCACCGGCGCCGAGGCCCTGCAGCACGCGGAAGAAGATGAGCATCTCGGTGCTCTGCGCGAGACCCGCGAGACCCGATCCGACCACGAAGATCACCAGGGAGAGCTGGATGAGCAGCTTGCGGTTGGTGAGGTCGGCGAGCTTGCCCCAGATGGGCGTCGAGACGGTGGTGGCGAGCAGGGTCGCGGTGACGACCCAGGTGTAACCGGACTGGGTGCCGCCCAGGTCGCCGATGATCTTCGGGAGCGAGCTCGACACGACGGTGGAGGCGAGCATCGCCACGAACATGCCGAGCAGCAGGCCGGACAGCGGCGCGAGCACCTCCCGCCGCATCTTCTGGGGTTCCGCCGGGGCGCCGGCGGCGGCTTTCGAAGTGGTGAGGGACACGGTTCTCCAGTACGTAGAAAGTTGATCGGCATCAACAATACTCAGATCGTTGATGCCGATCAACTAATTACTGCAGATCGCGCAATATTTCTTGCTGTGCACGAATCAGGGCTACTCCCCCGCGGTGATCGCCTCGGCCTCTTCGAGCTCGCCCTCCTCCTCGTGGTCGACGTGCGCGATGGCGCGGTGACCCAGGATGATGACGAGCGACGCGACGACTACGGATCCGGCGGCCACGTAGAACGGGGTCGCGGCCGTGAACGCTCCGGCGATGATGGAGGCCGCGGGCGGCGCGACCGCACCACCGAGGAAGCGCACGGCCGAGTAGGCCGAGGAGGCGACCGGGCGGGGCAGATCCGTCGCCGCCATCACCGATTCGGTGAGCACGGTGTTCATCACGCCGAGCAGCGCACCGCCCACGACGACGCAGGTGATCAGGCCCGCGGTGCTCGACACGAGCAGGCCGGCGGCCACGAGATCCAGGCCCAGCAGGATGAGCACGGTCCAGAGCACGCGGGTGCGCGGGATGCGGCGGGTCAGCCACGGGGCCACCCACACCGAGGTGATGGCCACGGCCAGGCCCCAACCGAAGAAGGTGAGACCGAGACCGATCTCGTCCAGCCCCAGCGGGAACGGGGTGTAGGCGAGCAGGATGAAGAAGCCGATGTTGTAGAACAGCGCCGCGATGGCGAGGATGGCCAGGGCCGGGCGGGTGAGGGCCTTGAACGGGGCGCTCAGCGGGGTGGGCACGGGCTTCTGCGGGGCCTTCTTCATGAGCGTGGCGATGGCGATGAAGCCGATCGCCATCAGCACGCTGGTGCCGAAGAACGGGCCACGCCAGCTGATCGAGCCGAGCAGACCGCCGAGCAGCGGGCCGATCGCGATGCCGAGACCGAGCGCGGCCTCGTACAGGATGATGGCCGAGCTCGCTCCCCCACTGGCCGCGCCCACGATCGTGGCGAGCGCGGTGGAGATGAACAGGGCGTTGCCGAGACCCCAGCCGGCGCGGAAGCCGATGACCTCTTCGACGCTGCCGGAGAGGCCTGCCGCGAGGGCGAAGGCGACGATCAGGGCGAGGCCGATCAGCAGCGTGGTGCGGGCGCCGATGCGGGTGGAGATCCAGCTCGTGAAGAGCATCGCGAAGCCGGTGATCAGCAGGTAGCTGGTGAACAGCAGGCTGGTCTGGGTCTGCGTGGCATCGAGGCTGTCGGCGATGGCGGGGAGGATCGGGTCGACCAGGCCGATGCCCATGAAGGCGATCACGCAGGCGAAGGCCACGGCCCAGACGGCCTTGGGCTGGTGCAGGATCGAGTTCTTGGGGGCGGGGGTCTTGCGGGCGCTGGCGTTGCCGCTCGTGGCGGGCTGGTTCGGGGTGTGCGGCGTCGGGGTTCCGGCGCCCTTCGCGGTGTCGGCGGGGGCGCTCATGCTCAGGCCGCCTTCACGGTCGAATCGGCCCGCACATCCGTGCACTCGTGCAGCAGGTCGAGGGCGCGGCCGATGGTGTCGAGCTCGGCGTGGTCGAGGTGGTCGAACATCGGGGCGAGCGCCTGACCGAGGCGGTCGCGCCATTCGGCGAGGGCGCGCATCCCCTTGGGGGCGAGGGCGATCTGCCAGGCGCGGGCGTCGTCGACGTCGGCGATCCGGCGGATCCACTCGAGCTCGTTGAGGTTCGCCACGATCTTGGTCATGGTGGGCTGCGAGACGCGGCTCTGCTTGGCGAGCTCACCGAGCCGCATGGGCCCGAAGGTGCTGAGCACGCTGAGGGTGCGCCAGGTGGCGGGAGACGTGGACTCGCCCGTCGCCTGAGCGGCGATGCGGGTGAGGCGGTGCGTGACCGACACGAGGTCGGAGAGCAGTTCGGAGAGATCCTGTTGGGGTTCGATGACTGTGTTCACAGTCAACTAGTTTACATAGCCAAACTATCTATGTGTCACTCTCGGGAGAATTGCTCCTCGGTGCTCAGGCGAGAGGCTTCACGTCGAGGGTCGAGGCATCCGTGGTCTCGCGGCCCACGAGGGCGAAGGAGGCGAAACCCGCGGATGTGGCACGATCGAGCAGCGGGGCGAGGTTCTTCGTGCGGCGCTCGAGGCGCACGCGAGTGCCCCGCGACACGAGCTGCGTCTTGAGCGAGAGCAGGCGGGCCGGATCGGCGGCCTTGTCGTGCACGAGGACGATCGACTCGAGGTCGCCGGATCCGGGATCCTCGATCAGGTCGATGATGCGCTCGAAGCCGATCGAGAACCCGCAGGCCGGCACGTCTTCGCCGAGGAAACGGCCGATCATGCCGTCGTAGCGGCCGCCGCCGCCGAGCGAGAACGAGAAGTCGGGGTGCTCGATCTCGAAGATCGTGCCGGTGTAATAGCCCATCCCGCGCACGAGGAACGGATCGAACACGAGCTCACCCGCCACGTCGGCGGCGCGCAGCGCGAGGCCGATCTCGGCCAGCGCGGTGACCGCCTCGGGGGCGACGCCGGCCGGCAGGGCAGACGCCACGGCTTCGGCCGTCAGCGGAGTCGACTCGACCGGGAGCACGTCGCCCTCGGCCACGTCGCCGGCCGTGGTGCCTGTGGGGTCTGCAGCGGCTGCGGGAGGCGAGGCCGCGAAGTAGGCCTCAAGGGCGTCGACGGCCGCATCCGTCGCCCCCTTGCCCCGCAGCTCGCCGATCACGCCCGCGGTGCCGACCTTGTCGAGCTTGTCGACCGTGATCAGCACCGAGGAGTGCTCGGCGGGGGCGAACCCGAAGGCGTCGAGCATCCCGAACAGGATGCGGCGGTCGTTGATGCGGATGCGGCAGCCGGTGAGCCCGAGCGCATCGAGCGTGGCCAGGGTGGCGGTGAGCAGCTCCGTCTCGGCCAGGATGCCGGCCTCGCCGATGATGTCGATGTCGCACTGCA
Organism: Herbiconiux sp.; assembly: GCF_023264855.1. GTDB lineage: Bacteria > Actinomycetota > Actinomycetes > Actinomycetales > Microbacteriaceae > Herbiconiux. The sequence goes on from NZ_JAHFUW010000007.1 coordinate 13,537, forward strand.
CGAACTGGCGGTAGCGACCCTTCTGCGGGCGCTCGGCCCGCCAGACCGGGGCGATCTGCACCGAGCGGAACACCTGCGGCAGGTTCGAGCGGTGCGTGGCGTAGAAGCGCGCGAGCGGCACGGTGAGGTCGAAGCGCAGACCGAGGTCGGCGAGGTCGTCGGCGTCACCGGATGCCGCGGCGGCGGTCAGCGCCTCGGCGTCGAGACCGCGCTTCAGCACGTTGAAGGCGAGCTTCTCGTTGTCGCCGCCGAGGCCGGCGTGCAGGCGCGCGTAGTCCTCCACCACGGGCGTCTCGATCTCGTCGAAACCGTGGGCCGCATAGGTGGCGCGGATGAGGCCGAGCACCCGCTCCCTCTTCGCCTTGTCGGCCGGCAGGAAGTCGCGCATGCCGCGCGGGGGTGAGACGGGGGAAGCCATGCGTTCAAGGGTAGCGAGTGCGCGGGCGCCCGACGCGCCGGGGCCGCTAGGCTCGGTCGGCAGGAGACGCAGCGACCGCGCCGGGGGCCGGTCGGCGAGGGATGGCCCGCGTCCGGATGGGGGTCGGTGCTCATGAGCGATTCGGTGGATGCGTCGGGCGGAATCGGCCGCGTCGTCGCGGAGGGCCTGCGCCGGAGCATCCGCCGGCCCGCGGGCTGGATCGCGCTCGGCGCCGTCGCCGTGCTGCTGGTGGTCGTCGCCTTCTTCGCGACGGTGGTCGCCGGGAGCTCGCCGACCGGCGGCGGCGCGGTGTTCTCGATGGTGACCTGGGTGACGCTCGGGTTCGCGGCCGTGCTCGCACCGGTGTTCGCGGGGAGCGCGCTGAACGGCCGCTCGCCGGCCTCCTCGCCGGCCACGACGTCGCCGGATGCGACGCCGGATGCGCAGCCCGGCACGAGCGCGCTGGTGGTCGGCTCGTGGCTCGCGGCCTGGATCGGCTCGCTCTCGCTGGTCGTCGTCGCCCTTCCCCTGCTGCTCATCTCGGCCGGGTTCGGGCGCCTCTCCCCCGTCACCGTGCTCGTCACCCTCGCGATGCTCGCGGCCGAATCGGCGGTCTTCACGGCCCTGGCCGTGGGGCTGTCGGGGATCTTCCGCCGGCCGATCGCCTCGATCCTCATCACCTACCTGGTGCTCGCCGTCCTGATCCTCGGAACACCGATCGCCCTACTGATCGCGGGATCGGCGGCGTCCCAGCCGCTGGTCACGATCGAGATCGAGGCCGAGCGTGACGCCTCGGGCGAGCCGATCGGATGCCTGCCGCCGGTCACCAAGACCTCCCCCGACGACACCGTCGCGCACTACGAGTCGGTCTGGTGGCTGGTCGTCACGAATCCCTTCGTGATGGTGTCGGATGCCGCGGCCGGCGATGTCGACGGCGACGGCCGGCCCGCCACCCTGCTCGGCGACGCGGCGCAGAGCTACCGGTCGGCGCAGGAGCCGCCGCAGCCCGAGATGTCGATCGAGGAGTGCAGCGACGGCGGTTCCGCCGCGATCCTCCTCGAAGAGCCGGCCGATCCGGGGAACCCGACCTGGTTCTGGGGGCTCGGGGTGCAGGTGCTCCTGGGGGCGGCCGCACTGGTCGGCGGCCGGGCGGCGCTGCGCCGGCGGGGTCGGGGGCGGCAGCGGGGCGCTCCGCACGCGTGACGTCCCGCCGATCCGTCGCCGGTTCGCACTAGTGATCTATGCTCACTTAATGCGAGACTGTCTCCGACGAGATCGCGAGGTGACCCCATGGTCCAGCAGCAGCAGCACACCGGCGCGTTCGACCTGAGCGCCCTGAACGAACGGATCGACCGCCACGCCCTCCGGGAGTTCCGGCGCCGCTTCGCCGCACCGCGCCGGCATCCCGTCGCGCGCGTCCTGGGGTTTCTCGGTGGCGCGGTCCTCATCCTGTTCCTGGGGCTGTATCTCAGCGACTGGGAGCTCGAGCTGGTGCCCTGGCTCAGCCTCGGCATCGCCGTGTTGTGGGTGATCGCGTGGGTGCTCACGCAGCGCGCGGCCCGTCGCCGCATCCTTCTGCGCCATCGGGTCAGCCGGCTGGCCGAGGCGAACGCCCTCACGATCGAGTTCGACCGCCACGACGAGATGCCCGCTCGTCTGGCCGCGCTCGGCGCCCCCGGAACCGAGCCGATCACGCTCATCCGCCTGCGCTCGACCTCGGCGTCGCCGGCCGGTGCGCTCCCCTGCCTCGAGATCGGCCTGCACGCCCACGAAGAGGTGATGCCGCACGCCACCTCGGCCACCGCGACCGTGCTCACCGTCTACGTGCTGCGGGCCGCTCGATTCGACGCGGTGGCGTCCGCCGATCCGCTCCCCTCGAGCGAGCCGCCCGCGCTCGCCATCGGCCCGGCCAGTGACGAGGTACAGATCCGCTACGAGGCGACGGATGCGGCCCGCATCGCGGTCTTCGCCGACCCGGCCGACTTCGGCGATCCGGCGACCTGGCGGCGGATCAGCGCGGTGACCGCCTGGCTCGCTGTGGCCTGAGGCTCTTCAGCCACGCGACCCGCGGTGCTGCCAGGGGCGTCAGTCCTCCGAAGGGATCGCCACGATCCCGGCGTCCGCGGCGGCGAGCGCCTCCGACTCCGCGATCTCCTGGCGGAGGCCTCGGAGCGTGGTGCGCAAGGCCCGCTCGGCATCCAGCCCTTGCGCCTTCGCCGAAGCCACGATCGCCAGCAGCAACGGGCCGAGCTCGTCCTCGGAGGCGACGGGCACGATCGCCGGCGCGTCCTTCTCGAGAACCCCCACCTTCTGGGCCTTGCCGATCAGCTTGTCGGCCAGGGCGAGCGAGGGCATCCCGAGCGGGATGCCGTCGAGCACACTGGTGCGGCTGGGCTTCTCCCGGGCCTTGAACGAGTCCCAGGCGTTCTCGACGTCACCGGCGGTCTCGAGGTCGAGGTCGCCGAAGACGTGCGGATGCCGGCCCACCATCTTCGCCGTCATGTGCGCGGCGACGTCCTCGATCGTGAAATCCTCGCCCGGGGTGTTCGCGGCGATGTCGGAGTGGAAGACCACCTGGTAGAGCACGTCGCCGAGCTCCTCGATCATCTCCTCGCGCGACCCCGCCTCGATCGCGTCGATCAGCTCGTGCGTCTCCTCGGTGAGGTACTGCACGAGCGACGCGTGCGTCTGCTCGGCGTCCCACGGGCATCCGCCCGGCGCCCGCAGCAACGCGGTCACCTTCACGAGCCGCTCGAGTTCGGTCGCCGCATCCGGGATCTCAGCCATTCCCCCAGCCTCCCACGCCGACCTCGGATCGCGCGATCACGTCCGACCCCCGGAGTTCGGACGTGATCGCGCTACCCGGGCTGCGTCAGGTGGTGGCAGGGGTCTTCGCGGGGGCGAAGATCGCGTCGAGGAGGGCCGAGGTCCAGTTGATGAGGGCGGCGTCGGCCAGGGGGGTACCCTCGACGATTGGCAGCGGGATCGAGACCGCGTTCGTCTGGGCGAAGTACTTCGAGCCGGGGTACATCCGCTGCAGGCGCACCTGGATCGAATCGGCCAGGTCGGCCGGCGCCACACGCAGGTTCGAGCCCATGGCGACGACCTCGCTGAGTGAGGACTTCTGGGCCTGGCGGCGCAGGCGCGAGACCGCGATCAGGTTCGCGACCTCGGCAGGCGGCTCGCCGTACCGGTCGGTGAGCTCCTCGATCACGCGGTCGATCGAGTCGTCGGAAGCCGTCGGCGCCGAAGCGGTGGAGAGCTTCTGGTAGGCCTCGAGTCGCAGCCGCTCGCTGTCGACGTAGTCTTCGGGGATGTGCGCATCCACCGGCAGCTCGAGGCGCAGCTCGGTCTGCCCCTCCGCCACGTCGCCCCGGAAGCTGGAGACGGCCTCGCCGATCATCCGGAGGTAGAGGTCGAAGCCCACCCCCGCGATGTGCCCGGCCTGCTCGCCGCCGAGCAGGTTGCCGGCGCCGCGGATCTCGAGGTCTTTCAGCGCCACCTGGATGCCCGAACCGAGCTCGTTGTTGGCCGCCAGCGCCGACAGCCGGTCGTTCGCCGTCTCGGACAGCGGCTTGTGCTCGTCGAACAGCAGGTACGCGTAGGCGCGCTCGCGCCCGCGGCCGACGCGCCCGCGCAGCTGGTGGAGCTGCGACAGACCGTACTTGTCGGCCCGGTCCACGATCAGCGTGTTCGCGTTCGCGATGTCGATACCGGTCTCGATGATCGTGGTCGACACGAGCACGTCGAACTTGCGCTCCCAGAAGTCGACGATCACCTGCTCCAGTACGTGCTCGTTCATCTGCCCGTGCGCCACGGCCACCCGCGCCTCGGGCACGAGCTCGGCCAGCTGAGCGGCCACCTTGTTGATCGACGACACGCGGTTGTGCACGAAGAACACCTGGCCCTCGCGCAACAGTTCGCGCCGGATGGCGGCCGAGACCTGTTTGTCGGAGTACGGGCCCACGAAGGTGAGGATCGGATGCCGGTCTTCCGGCGGCGTCGCGAGCGTCGACATCTCGCGGATGCCAGTGACCGCCATCTCGAGCGTGCGCGGGATGGGCGTGGCGCTCATCGCGAGGATGTCGACGTTGGTCTTGAGCTTCTTCAGCTGGTCTTTGTGCTCCACCCCGAAGCGCTGCTCCTCGTCGATGATGAGCAGCCCCAGGTCTTTGAAGGCGATGTTGTCGCTCAGGATGCGATGGGTCGCGATTACGATGTCGACCGTGCCGTCGGCCAGCCCCGCGATGGTCTCCTTCATCTCCTTCTCGCTCTGGAAGCGGCTGAGCGCCTTCAGGTGCACCGGGAAGCCGGCGAAGCGCTCGGCGAAGGTCTCCATGTGCTGACGCACGAGCAGCGTGGTCGGAACCAGCATCGCGACCTGCTTGCCGTCCTGAACCGCTTTGAACGCGGCCCGGATGGCGATCTCGGTCTTGCCGAAGCCCACGTCGCCCGAGAGCAGCCGGTCCATCGGGATCGGCCGCTCCATGTCGGCCTTCACCTCGTCGATCACGGTGAGCTGGTCGGGCGTCTCCTGGAACGGGAACGACTCCTCCAGCTCGTGCTGCCACGGGGTGTCGGGACCGAACGCGTGCCCTTTCGACGCCATCCGCGCCGAGTAGAGCTTCACGAGCTCGACCGCGATGTCGCGCACGGCCTTGCGGGCCTTGCTCTTCGCACCGGCCCAGTCGCTGCCGCCCATCTTGCTGAGGCCCGGAGCCTCGCCGCCGACGTAGCGCGAGAGCAGGTCGAGCTGGTCGGTGGGCACGTAGAGCTTGTCGCCCGGGTAGCCGCGCTTGCTCGGCGCGTACTCGATCACGAGGTACTCGCGCGTGGTCTTCACCGCGTTGCGGCCACCGGATGACACCTCCCGCTGCGTCAGCTCGAGGAACTTGCCGATGCCGTGGGTCTGGTGCACCACGAAGTCGCCGGTCTTCAGCTGCAGCGGGTCGACCACGTTCTTTCGGCGGCTGGCGAGCTTCTTCACCTGGCGGGTGTCGTAGCCGACCGTGCGGCCGTAGAACTCGGTCTCGCCGATCAGTGCGAGCTTCAGTTCGGGCAGCTCGAAGCCGTGCTCGACGGCGGCCTTCAGCAGATAGGCGACACCGGTGTCGGGTTCGGCCGGGAAGTCGTCGACCATGCGGCCGGGCACCTCGCGCTCGGCGAGCACATCGGCCGCGCGCTCGACCAGCCCCTGCCCCTTCGCGGCGACCGCGACGACCCAGCCGTCGGCGAGACGCGAGGCGACGTGCTGGATGGCACCCTCGGCGTTGCCCTGGAAGCTCGGCACCGCATCGGCGGCGATGCGCAGCGTGAGGTGCTCTTCGAGCTCGCGGTGCTCAGGCAGGATCTGCTCGTCGGAGGGGCCCTGCTGGAACTCGCTGAACGTCCACCAGGCGCGGCCGGTGCCGGCGGCGTGGCGGAGCGCGTTCAGGGTGATGAACTCGCCCGAAGCCAGGTCGATCGGGGCCTCGGCCCCGGCGGTGGCGGCCGTCCAGGCGGCGGCGAGGAACTCGCGGTTCGTCTCGGAGAGGTTCAGCGCCCGGGTGGCGACGCGCTCGGGGCCTACGACGGCGACCGCCGCGCCCTTCGGCAGGTAGTGCGCGACCGTCACGAGCTCGTCGAGCAGCGCGGGCGCCAGCGACTCCATGCCCTCGACCGGGATGCCCTCCGCGATCTTCTCGAGCATGCCCGAGAGGCTCGGGAACTCGTGCTGCATCTCGCGGGCACGCTGCCGCACGGCGTCGTCGAGCAGCAGTTCGCGGCTGGGCGGAAGGCTCACGCTGCCCACCGCATCGGGCAGCGAACGCTGGTCGGCCACCGAGAACGCACGGATCTCGTCGACCTCGTCGCCGAAGAAGTCGACGCGATACGGATGCTCCGCCACGGGCGGGAACACGTCGAGGATGCCGCCGCGCACGGCGTACTCGCCCCGCCGGGTGACCATGTCGACGCGCGAGTACGCGAGTTCGACCAGCTGCAGCGACAGCGCCGAGAGGTCGAAACCGCGGGCGCCCTTCTGCAGCACGATCGGCTCGAGGTCGGCGAGGTTCGCGGCCAGCGGCTGCAGAGCGGCGCGCACCGAGGCGACGACCACCATGGGCGCGGGGTTCTCCCCGCTGTCACGAGCGCGCTGCCACAGCACGAGCCGGCGCAGCGCCTCGATGCGCTTGCCGACGATCTCGGCGCTCGGACTGAGCCGCTCGTGCGGCAGGGTCTCCCACGCGGGGAACTCGACGATGTCGGTGTTCGGGGCGAAGCATCCGAGGGCCTCGCGCAGCTTCTCCGACTCACGCCCGGTCGCCGTGACGATCATCATCACAGCGGGCAGGTCGCGTTCGACACGACGCGCCAGCAGCGCAGCCAGGAACGGTGCCCGGATGCCCTCGGGCAGTGAGAAGTCGCTGTCACGCCCGGCGTTCGCCAGGGCTTTCTCGAACGTCGAGGCGCGCGCGAGTACGTCGATAATTCCCTGGAGAGTCACCCCCTGAGTTTACGCGGACCCTCCGACATCCGGTCGCTCGCACGATTCCCGGGCGGACGGACGCCACTCAGGCCGTGTGCACCTTGAGCTGGGCGGCCGTGAGGCCCGAGGCGGCGATCAGCTCGACCGCGTCGGCCGCGTCGACGATCAGGTTGGGCAGGGTGTCGCGCTCGACCGAGGAGAAGTTCTGCAGCACGAAGTCGGCGGCCTGCATGCGGCCGGGCGGGCGGCCGATACCGACGCGCACCCGGACGAAGTCGGCCGATCCGGTGGCCCGGATGATGTCGCGCAGGCCGTTGTGACCGCCGTGCCCGCCACCCTGCTTGAGCTTCAGGGTGTCGAACGGGATGTCGAGCTCGTCGTGCACCACGATCAGGCGCTCGGGCGGGATCCCGTAGAACTTCAGGAGGCCGTTGACCGGACCTCCCGAGACGTTCATGTAGGTGTTCGGGTTCGCCACGACGAAACGCGGGCCACCGGGGACGGTGCGTCCCTCGGCGACCCGCGCGTTCGTCTTGTGCGACTTGAACGCGGCGCGCATCCGGTCGGCCAGCTCAGCCGTGACCATCTGGCCCACGTTGTGCCGGTTGGCCGCGTAGCCGGGCCCGGGGTTTCCGAGCCCGACCACGAGCCACGCATCGGTGTCGCTCACGTTCGAAGGGGTTCGTCGCAGCAGTGCGAGAAGGCGCAGGGCGCTTACTCGGCGTCGGGGGCGGGGCTGACGGACTCGGCCGCACCCTCGCCCTCGGCGGGCTCGTCGTCGGTCTCCTCGGCGGGGATGGAGATACCGACGATGACGGTCTCCTCGTCGCTGATGAGGGTCGCGCCGGCGGGCAGCACGATGTCGGAGGCGTGCACCAGGGAGCCGTCTTCCAGGCCCTCGATCGAGACGGTGACGTTCTCGGGGATGTGGGTGGCCTCGACCTCGAGCAGCACGGTGTTGGCGTCCTGCGTGGCGATGGTGCCGGGAGCGGACTCGCCCTCGAGGTGCACGTTGACCTCGACCTGAACCTTCTCACCCTTGCGGATGACGATGAGGTCGATGTGCTCGATGACCTGGAGCACGGGGTCTTTCTGCACGTCCTTCACCAGGGCGAGCGACTCGACGCCGTCGATGGTGAGCTCGAGCACCTGGTTCGACTTGCGCAGGATCAGCGCGGTCTGGTGGCCGGGAAGGGTGATGTGCTGCGGCTCGGTGCCGTGACCGTAGATGACGGCGGGGATCTTGCCGGCTGCGCGCGTGCGGCGGGCGAAGCCCTTGCCGAACTGGGTGCGGGTCTCCGCGGTGATCTTGGTGTCGTCGCTCATGGTTGTACTCCTCGTGCGAGCCGTTCGGCCCGCTGTAGTCGACGAGCGCTGGGCCCGCCTGATGTGTGATTTTCAACTCGACCGCGTGAAGCGAGAGGAAAGACGTATTAAGGCCCAGTCCACCGCGTCGATAACGGATGCTCGCGGTTGCGTGTGCATCCCTCGCCGAAGTTCAGTCACCAAGCCTAGCGCATCCGCTCGTGCGCATACCCGCTCTACTACGCTGGAAGGGTTCGCCATCTACGAGGAGCCGCACGCATGTCAACGCCAGAAGGAACCGCCAACATCGGAGTCGTCGGAATGGCGGTGATGGGCTCCAACCTCGCCCGCAACCTGGCCAGCCGTGAGGGCAACACCGTCGCCGTCTACAACCGCTCGCCCGAGCGCACCCGCAAGCTCGTGTCCGAGCATCCGGAAGCCGGCTTCGTGGCCTCCGAGTCGGTCGACGACTTCGTGGCCTCGCTCAGCAAGCCGCGCACGGCGATCATCATGGTGCAGGCCGGTGCCGGCACGGATGCGGTCATCTCCGAGCTCGCGGCCCGTTTCGAGCCCGGCGACATCATCGTCGACGGCGGCAACGCGAACTTCCACGACACCATCCGCCGGGAGAAGGACGTCTCGGCCACCGGCATCCACTTCGTCGGCACCGGCATCTCCGGCGGCGAGGAGGGCGCGCTGAACGGGCCGTCGATCATGCCCGGCGGTACCGTCGAGGCATACAAGACCCTCGGGCCGATCCTCTCCTCGATCGCCGCCGTGGCCGAGGGCGAGCCGTGCGTCACGCACATCGGCACCGACGGCGCCGGGCACTTCGTGAAGATGGTGCACAACGGCATCGAGTACGCCGACATGCAGCTCATCGCCGAGGCCTACGACCTGCTGCGCACCGTGACCAAGCGCGAGCCGGCCGAGCTGGCCGAGGTGTTCACGGCGTGGAACTCGGGCGACCTCGAGTCGTACCTGATCGAGATCACGGCCGAGATCCTCACGCAGGTGGATGCGGAAACCGGCAAGCCGTTCGTCGACGTGGTGCTCGACCAGGCCGGCGCGAAGGGCACCGGTTCGTGGACCGTGCAGAACGCGCTCGACCTCGGCGTGCCGGTGGGGGGCATCGCGGAGGCCGTGTTCGCCCGCTCACTGTCGTCCAAGCCCGCTCAGCGCGCTGCGGTGCAGTCGACGATCACGTCGCGGCCGTCGGTGGTAGAGGTGGACGTGGACTCGTTCGCCGACGACATCCGTGCCGCCCTCTACGCCTCGAAGGTGGTCGCCTACGCCCAGGGCTTCGACGAGATCATCGCCGGTGCCGAGCAGTACGGCTGGGAGATCGACAAGGGCGCGGTGGCGAAGATCTGGCGCGCCGGATGCATCATCCGTGCGCAGTTCCTGAACCGCATCGTCGAGGCGTACGAGAACAACCCCTCGCTCGCCACGCTGCTGGAAGACCCGTACTTCGCCAAGGCCGTCGCCGACGGCGAGGCCGCCTGGCGCCGCGTGGTGTCGACAGCCGCGCTCTCCGGCGTGCCGGTTCCCGGCTTCGGTGCGGCGCTGTCGTACTACGACTCGCTCGCCTCGGTGCGGCTGCCCGCCGCCCTCGTGCAGGGCCAGCGCGACTTCTTCGGGGCGCACACGTACAAGCGGGTGGATCGCGAGGGGACGTTCCACACGCTGTGGTCGGGCGACCGCACGGAGATCGAGTCGGAGCCGTCGACGCACTGATTTATTGCCGGTCGCGCCGGGCTTCGCTCGGCGTGACCGGGCTGCGCCGGTCCCTGCCCGGCGCAGCGCGACATGTGAGCGCGCGGTCGACGGGCGCGGGCTTCGCTCGCACCCGTCGGCCACACGCTCACCTTGGGTCGTCGAGTACGGCCTGAGACTTCGGGTCTCGCTCGGTGGTTGCTAGCGGATGCTGGTCATCAGGGGTTCCCAGAAGAAGGCGAAGTCGTCGGTGGGGGCTCCCAGCTCGTGCTGGGTGAAGACTGCGGCTGCGAGGTCGCGGGCGGGGTCGACGTAGGCGCTCGTGCCGGTGCCTCCGGCCCAGCCCCAGCGGCCCGCGGAGCGCCAGGGCTCCGAGGCGAGGGCTACCGAGCGGAAGGCTTCGCCCTCGGGGCTCGCGCCCTTCGGCGGGAGGAGGTCTACGCCGGTCTGCCAGCCCCAGCCATAGCCGGGGCCGCCCATGTCGTCCAGGCCGGGGCGCTGGGCGTCGGTGAGGTGGTCGCTGGTCAGGCTGAGTCGCTGCTCGAAGGTGAGCAGTTCGTCGTCGGCGACGGCGGTGAGGAAGCGCAGGAAGTCGGGCAGCGACGAGACGAGGCCGCCTCGGAGGGATTCCATCCGGGGCGGATGTTCGAAGGCCGCGACGACCTCGTGGGCGACCTCGAGGCCCGCCTGCCCGTCGGCGGAGTCGGCACGCTCGCGCAGACGGAAGGCGGTGGGCAGGGGCTCCTTGGCGGAGAAACCCATCGACTCCAGGCCGAGGGGCCGAGCGATCCGGTCGTCGACGAGCTCACCGAGGGTTCCGCCGGTGGCTCGGGCGAGAAGGATCGACAGCACGTCGGCGGCGGTGTCGTACGCGAAACGGTCACCGGGCTGACGGGCGAGCGGCAGCGCGCCGAGGCGCTGCGCGAACTCGTCGGGGGTGACCTGCGCGGGCACCACCCCGGTGGCGACACCGCGCTCGGTCATGGCTCGGGTGAGCGGTGTCTCCGGGAAGGGGAAGGCGAAGCCGGCGGTCATCGTGAGCAGGTCGCGGACGGTGATCGAGCGGTCAGCGGCGACCGTCTCGGTGAGCGGCGCATCCGGAGCCACCAGCACCCTCGGATCGGCGAACTCGGGGAGCCAGCGCTCGATGGGGTCGTCGAGCGCGAACACGCCCTCGTCGAGCAGGAGGGTGGACAGCGCGCCGGCGACGAGCTTGCCGAGCGAAGCGATGCGGAACGGCGTGTCGGCGCGCATCGGCGGTGCATCCGCCTCGAACGCGTAGCGACCAGTTGCAAAGAACTCGGTGCGACCGCGATGGCGGATACCCGCCACCACACCCGGCGCGTAGCCGTCGGCCACCGTCTGCTCGAGCGAACGCCAGACCTCGTCGAATACCGTCATGCGAACACTGTGCGCCCTCGGCCACCTCAGCGCCACCCCCGCGCGTCACACCCATCCGCTCGCGCCGCCACCCACCCACGCCGACGCCACCCGCGCGCCACACCCACCCGCTCGCGCCGACGCCCACCCATCCACGCCGACGCCACCCGCGCGCCACACCCACCCGCTCGCGCCGCCACCCAGCCACACCGACGCCACCCGCCCGGGCCACCGTCATTCACTCGGGCCGCCACGACCCTCTCGCACAGCCACCACTCGCGCCCCTTCCCCTTCAGGGTCTGGTCAGCGGTGAGCGCGGGCTCACGAGGCGGCGGGCTCCGCGGATTCGGCGGTCTCCTGCTTCACACGCTGGCCGACGACGGCGGAGACGCCGTCTTGGCGCATCGAGACGCCGTACAGGGCGTCGGCGATCTCCATGGTGCGCTTCTGGTGGGTGATGACGATCAGCTGGGAGGTCTCGCGGAGGTCTTCGAAGATGGTCAGCAGGCGGCCGAGGTTGGCGTCGTCGAGCGCCGCCTCGACCTCGTCCATGATGTAGAACGGGCTGGGGCGGGCCTTGAAGATGGCGATCAGCAGTGCCACCGCGGCGAGCGAGCGCTCGCCTCCGGAGAGCAGCGAGAGGCGCTCGATCTTCTTGCCGGCCGGCTTCACCGAGACCTCGATGCCGGTGGTGAGCAGGTTCTCGGGGTCGGTGAGCTGGATGGAGCCGGTGCCACCGGGGAACAGCACCGGGAACACCTGCGCGAACGCCTCCTTGGTGTCGGCGAATGCGCTCTCGAAGATGACCTGCATGCGCTCGTCGATCTCCTCGATGATCGTCAGCAGGTCTTTGCGGGTGTTGGTGAGGTCGGTGAGCTGCTCGGTGAGGAACTTGTGCCGCTGCTCGAGCGCGTCGAACTCCTCGAGCGCGAGCGGGTTCACCCGGCCGAGTTCGCCCAGCTTGCGCTCGGCCCGCGCCAGACGCTGTTGCTGCTCGGTGCGCACGAAGGGGCGTCCGGTGGGGACGGATGCGGCCGCATCGTCGGGGTCGACGGCATCGTCGGCGCTCTCCGGGTCGGGCGCGTGCGGCCGGGAACCCGCCGCTCGCGCAGCCGCGGCGGCTTCGGCTTCGGTCGTCTCCGCATCAGCCGCCTCCGCGGCCTCTGCCGCCTCAGCGAGCTGCGCTGCGGCGGCCTCGATCGCCTCGGCGCTGGTGTCGATCAGCACCACCTCGCTGTCGTCGGGGATCAGCTGGTCGGGCCCGTACTCGGCCACCAGCACCTCCTCGATCAGTCCCAGTTCGGATGCCGCCCTCTCGAGCAGTCCCGAGAGGTGCAGCTTCTTCTCGTAGATCTGCAGCTCGAGTCCGTGCACGTTCTCGGTGATCGCCTGCAAGCGCTCGCGCAACGCGGACTCGTCGCGCCGCAACGCGACCAGTTCCTCGTTCTGCTCCGCGCGCTCGGCCTCGCGCTGGGCGAGCTGCAGCCGTGCCTCGCCCACGGACCGGTCGATCGACGCCAGAACCGGCGGCAGGGCCTCGGCGACGTCGGTGGCCGAGCGGATCTGCCGGCGACGGATGACGGCGCGCCGCGCAGCCGCCTCGGCGGCGGCCCGGTCGGCCTCGAGCTGCCGCTCCAGACCGGCGGTGCGCGCCTGCTCGGCCCGCACCCGTTCGCGAGCGGTCTCGACCCCGAGCCGCGCCTCGACCTCGCGCTCGCGCGCCGCCTCGAGCTCACCGAGCAGGGCATCCCGCGAGCTCACATCGAGGATCGGCCGCGGCCGCTCCCGCACGCTCTCGAGCTCGCCTTTCGCCTTCTCGGCCGCCTGCTCGGCCTGCACCACGGCATCCTGAGCCAGTTTCAAACCGGTGCCCAGTCGATCGAGCTCGCCCGCGCTGGCCTCGACCTGCGCCCGCAGCCGGCTCAGCAGCTCGGTGCGAGCCGCGAGCTTGGCGTCGTACTCGCGCAGGGCGGAGAGGGCGGCCTGCGACTGCTCCTTCGCCACCTGCACGATCCCGCGCTGCTCGGCCAGAGCGAAGCGAGCCCGCTCGATCACCGAGTTCACCTCGTCGAGCGACACCGCGGCCGAGTCGCGTTCGGCGACGAGCTCGATCCGGGAGCGGGTCGCTCCGGACCCGCCTCGCAGCACGTATCGGGTGAGCACCTCGCCCTGCCGGGTGACGACCGTGAGCCCGGAAGCCGCCGCGCGCCCCTCGGCGCCGCCCGACTCGATCGCGAGCCAGGCCCGGCGGGCCGAGGCGAGGTCGTCCGCGATCGCGACGGAGCCCAGGATGCCGAGCACGCCGCCCGGCGCCTGCACCACCGAGATCGCGGGCACCAGCCCGTCGACGCCGGACACCAGGGTCTCGGCCACGAAGCGCCCCGACCCTGACGGGCCCGCCGACGATCCGGCCTCGTCCGGCGAACCGGAGTCCGCGATCACGAGTTCCACGCGCCCCATGTCCTCCGCCGCCGCGGCCTCGGCCGCCTCGATCGCCGCGTCGGCGTCGGCGGCCAGCACCGCATCCGCGAGCGTGCCGAGCGCCGCCGCCACGGCCGCCTCGAACCCCGGCTTCACCTTCACGTGCTCGGCGACGAGGCCCCGGATGCCCGCCAGGCGAGCCGCCACGAGGTCGGCCGATCCATCTTTCTGGTCGAGCGCCATGGTGAGCGCGCTCGTGCGGGCGGCCAGCCCGTCGCGCTCCCGCTCGTGGGTGTGCAGTTCTTCGCGCAGTCGCTCGATCTCGGCCTCGGCTTCGAACACCTGGGACTGGGCGAACTCGTAGCCCTCGTCGAGATCGGTCTGGTCGACCACGACGTCGCCCGCCTCGGCCTCGGCTCGCGCGAAATCGGCCTGGGCGCTCTCGCGTCGGCTCGTCGCCGCATCGAGCGCGTTCTGCTGCCGCAGCACCTCGCCGCGTACCGCGGCCAGCCGGGAGTTCGCCGACTCCAGCTGACCGGTGAGTTTGGACAGCTCGAGGTCGTGCTTGGAGACGAGGGAGCTCTGGTAGGCGATCTGCTCGTCGAGGGCGTCGAGCGAACCGCGCGCCTTGACGGTGACCAGCTGCGCCGCCTCCCACGCGCCCTGCGCCGCGCCGACCTCGCCGGCCAGCCGCACGGCTTCGGCCCGGGACTCCTCCACCATGCCCGGGCTGACGCTCGGCGCGGCATCCGGGATCCCCTCCTCGCCGCCCAGCAGGGCGAGCCGCTGGTTGGCGAGGTTGAAGAGGTTGCGCAGGCGCTCCTGCACCGACTCGAGGCCGAAACTGGTGCGGCGGGCGAGATCGACGGCGTCGCCGACCTGCGCCTGTTCGAGCCGGGCGATGCGCAGCTGGTTCTGTTCAAGGCGCTCTTGCAGCACGAGCCGCTCGGTGTGCCGCTCGCTCTCGCTGCGGGAGTGCTGATCGAGCGCGGTGCGCAGGCCCACGATCTCGTCCGCCAGCAGGCGCGCCTTGGCGTCGCGCACCACCGCCGCGATCGACTGCGCCTCCTTGGCGATCTCGGCCTGGCGCCCGAGGGGCTTGAGCTGGCGGCGGATCTCGCCCGCCAGATCGCTCAGCCGGGTGAGATTGGCCTGCATCGCCTCGAGCTTGCGCTGCGTCTTCTCTTTGCGGCGGCGGTGCTTCAGGATGCCCGCCGCCTCTTCGATGAAGCCGCGGCGGCCCTCGGGGGTCGCGTGCAGCACCGCATCCAACTGTCCCTGACCCACGATCACGTGCATCTCGCGGCCGAGGCCGGAGTCGGAGAGCAGTTCCTGCACGTCGAGCAGCCGGCAGCTGTCGCCGTTGATGGCGTACTCGCTGCCGCCGTTGCGGAACAGCGTGCGACTGATCGTCACCTCGGAGTACTCGATCGGCAGCGCGCCGTCGGCGTTGTCGATGGTGAGCGTGACCTCGGCCCGGCCGAGCGGGCCCTTGGTGGAGGTGCCCGCGAAGATGACGTCTTCCATCTTGCCGCCGCGCAGCGTCTTGGCGCCCTGCTCCCCCATCACCCAGGCGAGGGCGTCGACCACGTTCGACTTGCCCGATCCGTTCGGGCCGACCACGCAGGTGACGCCGGTCTCGAAGGCGAAGGTGGTGGGATTGGCGAAGGACTTGAATCCCTTGAGGGTCAAGCTCTTCAGATACACAGGGGTGACCTCTCGTGTCGGTGTGCCCCTACGGTACCCAATCCCGGGTGTTCAGGCGGATCAGCGCGCGCTGAGCACGCAGAACTCGTTGCCCTCCGGGTCGGCGAGCACCACCCAGCTCACCTCGTCTTGGCCGATGTCGGCCCGCGTGGCCCCGAGGGCGAGCAGGCGCTCGACCTCGGCATCCTGATCGTCGGGGACGAAGTCGAAGTGCAGGCGGTTCTTGATCGTCTTCGACCCCGGCACGCGGATGAACAGGATGGTGGGGTGGGCGCCCGACTCCGGGCCCACCTCGACCTCCGGATCCGGATCGTTCTCGTCTTCACTCTGATAGACGATCGGCCAGTCCAGGGCCTCGCTCCACCACCTCGCGAGGCGGAAGGGATCCTGAGAATCGACGACGACTTGCTCCCAGCGCAGTGACATGCGGACGACCCTACGCCCCAGCGCCCTACGCTGGAAGGGCACGAAAGGCCGAGATAGCTCGAAGGCCGCACGAGCACGAAAGGACCTCAGGATGCCGCTTCAGGCCCTCGTCTCCGCCGGCGCCGAACTGAGCCGCGCCGAGCTGCTGCGCTATGCCCGTCAGATCGCCCTGCCGCAGGTGGGGCTCGACGGGCAGCGTCGCCTCAAGAACTCCCGGGTGCTCGTGCTGGGCGCCGGGGGCCTGGGGTCGCCGGTGCTGCAGTACCTCGCGGCGGCGGGTGTGGGCACCATCGGCATCGCCGATCACGACACGGTCGAGGTGTCGAACCTGCAGCGGCAGACGATCCACCCGGATGCGGCCGTCGGGCAGCGCAAGACGGCCTCCGCCGCCGCGGCGATCCGGGCGATGAACCCTTTGATCGAGGTGGTCGAGCACGACGAGGAGGTCACGCCGTCGACCGTGCTCGAACTGGTCTCCGAGTACGACGTGGTGGTCGACGGCACCGACAACTTCGAGGTGCAGTACGTGGTCGACGCGGCCTGCGCGCTGGTGGGCAAGCCGCTCGTGTGGGGGTCGGTGCTGCGTTTCGACGGCCAGGTGACGGTGTTCTGGGCCACGGCCCCGGCGGGCCTGGACCGCACTCTCGACGATCTCTACCCCGAGCAGCCGGGCGCCGATCCGGCTGAATCCTGCGCCGTCGCCGGCGTGCTGGGCCCCGTCTGCGCCGCGATCGGCGCCGTCATGGCCACCGAGACCCTCAAGCTGCTCGGCGGCTACGGCGAGCCCCTCCTCGGCCGGCTCCTCGTGCACGACGCCCTCGACGCCAGCTGGCGGGAGGTCGCCTTCGCGCCCGCCCCCAAGCGCGGTCAGCCGGGCGCCTCGCGTTCGCGCTCCGGCGCCGCCAACATCGGCGAGCCGTACAGCATCACCCGGCAGGGGGCGGACTCCACCGGCCCCGCAACCAAACTCTTCGAAAGGCCTGTCGTGACCGACGCTTCCTCCCCTCAGCCCGCTGCTCAGCCGGAGTCGATCTCCGTCTCGGAACTCGCCGACCTGCTGGCGGCCCGCTCCCGCGACGAGGCCGACTTCGTGCTGGTCGACGTGCGCGAGCCGTACGAGTACGAGATCGTGGCGATCGAGGGCTCGGAGCTCGTGCCGCTGGGTCGCATCCTGAGCGACGCCGCCCGCGAGATCCTGCCGCCGCAGGAGAAGATCGTGCTGTACTGCCACCACGAGCCGCGCTCGGCGCACGCCGCCGCTCAGCTGCGCGCCCACGGGTGGGACGACGTGCAGTTCGTGCGCGGCGGGATCGACGCCTGGGCCGCCGAGATCGAGACCGACAAGCCGCGCTACTGAGCCGCCGCCGTTGCGCTCAGGTGGCCCGAGTCGCCGCAGCGACCCGCGACTTGGCACAAGTCGTCGCTTTTCGGCGCGACTTGGCACAACTTGTGGCAAGTCGACGCGACTCGGCTCGGCCTCTGGCGTGACCGGGCACCGCGCGGCTGGGACGGCTCAGCCGCCGGCGAAAGGAGGCAGCACGTCGAGGGTGTCGCCGTCGGCGAGCACGGCGCGCAGATCGGTCGTCGCCTCGGCGTTGAGCAGGAACGAGCAGCGCTCGAGAACGGCCGATGCGGCCGGCGGATCGGCCGTCTCCGACGCCAGGGTGCGCAGGAGTTCGCCGATCCGGATGCCGGCGGCCTCGCGGGTCTCGCCGCCCCGGCCGAGCACGGCTTTCGCGGCCGCGAAATAACGCAGTGTCACTGCCATGCCCGCCTCAGCCCCCGATCGCGCTCATCGGGCGGTCGGGCTGCTCGAATCCCGCTTCGTTCATGAGGTGACCGGCGGGCTTCGCCCACATCGCGCCGCGCCACAGGTCGGCCACCTCGGCATCGTCGGCGCCCGCGCGCATCGGACCGAGCAGATCCGTCTCGGTGTGCGAGAACAGGCAGCTGCGCACGGCACCTTCGGCCGTGAGGCGGGTACGCCGGCAATCGCTGCAGAACGGCTCGCTGACGGAGGCGATGATGCCGACGAGGCCGAGCGCCGGGCCGGTCGCCTCCTCCGTGCCGCCTACCGCGCTTGCCGCACCCGTGGCGGCCGAGGCGCTCGTACGCTCCCGCACCTGGTAGAGCTCGGCCGGGGCACCGTCGCGCGGAGCGTCGTCGGGCGTGAGCACATACCGCTCGGCCAGCAGGGCGCGGATGCCGGCAGCCGTGATCATGGTGTCGCGGTTCCAACTGTGGTCGGCATCCAGCGCCATCTGCTCGATGAAGCGCAGCTCGTGGCCGCCGGCGAGCGCCCACTCGAGCAGTTCGACGGCCTGGTGGTCGTTGATGCCGGGCATCAGCACCGCGTTGATCTTCGTGTGCACGAGCCCGGCGGCGCCGACCGCGTCGATCCCGGCCAGCACGCGATCGAGGAAAGGTCGTCGAGTGATGATCGCGAAGGTGTCGGGGTGGATCGAGTCGAGCGAGACGTTGATGCGGTCCAGGCCCGCCTCGGCGAGTGCCTCGGCGCGGCTGGACAGCCCGATCGCGTTGGTGGTGAGCGAGATCTCGGGGCGGGGATCGAGCTGTGCCACCGACCGGACGATCTCGACCAGGTCTTTGCGCAGCAGCGGTTCGCCGCCGGTGAAGCGCACCTGCCGCACGCCGAATTCGGTGACCGCGATCCGGGCCAGCCGGGTGATCTCCTCTTTCGACATCAGAGCGGGCGGGGGCAGGAAGGGCAGGCCTTCCGCCGGCATGCAGTAGGTGCAGCGCAGGTTGCAGCGGTCGGTGAGAGAGATGCGCAGGTCGGTCGCCTGGCGGTCGAAACGGTCGATCAGGCCCGGGACCTGCGGGCGTTCGCCCGGCAGAGCGACGACCGGGCGACGGATGCCCTCGCCGGAGGCGGCACCGCGGTCGGAACCGGGGCGCGGCCGGGGCATGCCGAGGACGACGCTCATGCCGAAAGCCTACGCGCTCGCGCTGACAGTCCTGCCGGGAGGCCAGGCAGACCCGGCAGGAGGCGCGGCAGCTCGGGTCGAGACGCGGTGGCGCAGCGCACGAACCGCCGCCGACCGCTCGGCCGGCGAGCGGATGCGGCAGACTGGGGCGATGCGAACGATCGAGGATCACCGCCGCGCCGTGCTCGCTCTCCTCGCCCCGATCGCGCAGACGCTCGGCACGGAGACGCTCCCCCTGTCGGCCGACCGGGTCGCGGCGGATCCGGCGCTGTACGCCCACCGCGTGCTCGCGGTCGATCTGATCGCTCCGAGCAGTCTGCCCTCCTTCGACAACTCGCAGATGGACGGCTACGCGGTGTGCGCCGCCGACCTCGCGGAGGCGACCCCGGGGCAGCCGGTGCGGCTTCCCGTGGCCGAGCGGGTCGCCGCGGGCGATCCCTTCCGCGCACATCGGCCGGGCACGGCCACCCCGGTGATGACCGGCGCGCCGATCCCGTCGGGCGCGGACGCCGTGGTGCAGATCGAACGCGCCGATCCGCCGGTCTTCCCCTCCGACGCCGTCCGCGATGCCACCGTGGCGTTCACCGCTCCCGTGGTGGCGGGCACCTTCGTGCGCGCCACCGGCAGCGACGTGGCCCGCGGCGACGTGCTGCTCGAAGCCGGCACACCCCTCGGTGCGGCTCACTACGGCGTGATCGCCGGCACCGGACTCACCGAGGTTCCGGTGCGCCGGCGCCCCCGGGTGCTGCTCGTCTCGACCGGGCACGAGATCCGGGATGCCGGAACCGAACTCGAGCCCGGCCAGATCTTCGACTCCAATTCGCTCGCGCTCTCGGTGGCGCTGCAGCAGATCGGCTGCACCGTGACCGCCCGGCCCTGCCGCTCCGACGAGGCCGACGACCTTCTCGCGGTGCTGGCAGATGGGGCTCCTGACGCGGATCTGGTCGTGACCGTGGGCGGGGTCAGCGCGGGTGCCCGGGAGGTCGTGCGCGATGCGCTCGGGCCGCTCGGAGTGGAGTTTTTGAAAGTCGCTTTGCAGCCCGGCGGGCCGCAAGGACTGGGCCGGATCGTGATCGGGGCGGGCGAGCATCCGCTGCCCGTCGTCTGCCTTCCCGGCAACCCCGTCAGCGCACTGGTGTCGTTCGAAGCCTTCGTGCGGCCTGCTCTGCTGGCCGTTCTCCTCGCCGGGGTGGACTCGGCTCCCGAGCCGGCCCTGCGCGAAGTGCGGCGGGCACCGGTGGCGCACGGTTTCGACTCGCCACCGGCGCACCACCAGCTGCGCCGGGGCATCCTGCGCCCGGATGGCACCCTCGAACTCGTGGGCGGCCCCTCGAGCCACCTGCTGCACTCCTACGCCGCCTCCACCGTGCTCGTGCACGTGCCGGTCGGCGTCACCGACGTCGCCGCGGGCGACGAACTCGACTTCTGGAGGATCGATGGCTGAGGGAACCGCGCTCACCCACGTCACGCCCGGCGGCGCCGCGCACATGGTGGACGTCTCGGGCAAGGCCGTGACCAAGCGGATCGCGTCGGCACAGGCCGTGCTGCACACGCGTGCCGACGTCATCTCCCTGCTCGTCGCCGGCGAGCTGCCGAAGGGCGAGGCCCTCGCCGTCGCCCGGGTGGGGGGGATCATGGCGGCCAAGCAGACCTCGACCCTCATCCCGCTCTGCCATCCGCTCCCGATCACCGGGGTGACCGTCGACTTCGAGACCGGCGACGACAGCGTACGGGTGGTCGCCACCGTGTCGACCACCGGGGTCACCGGGGTCGAGATGGAGGCGCTGACGGCGGCATCCGTCGCCGCTCTGACGGTGTACGACATGATCAAGGCGGTGGACCGCGGCGCGCGCGTGACCGACATCGAGGTGCTGAGCAAGAGCGGCGGCGCCAGCGGCGAGTGGAGCCGCTCGTGACGGGGCCGGCCGGACGCACGGCGCAGGTGGTGGTGGCGTCGAACCGTGCCGCCTCGGGTGTGTACGACGACACCACCGGGCCGCTGATCCGCGACTGGCTCGAGGCCCGGGGGTGGTCGGTCGAGGTCGAGGTCGTTCCGGATGGCGAGCCGGTCGGCGAGGCGCTCCGCAGGGCCGTCGCCGAACGCGCTCAGCTGGCGGTGACCACCGGCGGCACCGGTGTCTCGCCGACGGACCGCACCCCCGAGCAGACCCGCTCCGTGATCGACTTCGAGATCCCCGGTGTGGCCGAGGAGATCCGGCGGGCCGGCACCGCCCACACGCCGCTCGCCCTGCTCTCCAGGGGGCTCGCCGGAGTGGCCGGGAGCACCCTCGTGGTGAACCTCCCGGGCTCGTCGGGAGGGGTGCGCGACGGACTCGTCGTTCTGGGCTCGGTGCTTGACCATCTGGTCGATCAGATCCATGGAGGCGACCATGCCAGGACCGACTGACATCGGACCGTCGGAGTCTCCGGCGAGCGCCTCCGACAGCGCCGCACGGGTGCGCTTCGCCCGGATCGAGGAGACCCCGATCACGGTCGAGGAGTGCTCGGCCGCCGTCGCCGGAGCGGCCGACGGCGCGGTCGTGACCTTCGAAGGCGTGGTGCGCGATCACGACGACGGCAAGGGTGTGACGGGATTGTCGTACACCGCCCATCCCTCGGCGGCCGATCGCATCCGGGCGGCCGCCGAGAGCATCGCCGCGGCCTACCCGGCCGTCACCGTCGCCGTCGCCCACCGGATCGGCGAGCTCGGCATCGGCGACGTGGCCCTGGCCTGCGCGGTGGCCTCGGCCCATCGCGCGGAGGCGTTCGCCGCCTGTGCGGCCCTCGTCGACGAGGTGAAGTCGACGGTGCCGATCTGGAAGGAACAGGCCTTCACGGACGGCACGAGCGAGTGGGTCGCCTCGATCGGCTAGGCGAGTTCTCCACAGACGGCGCTCTCGGGAGATTTGTCCCCAGAAGGGGTCTGCGTTACACCGCAGACACATTGCTACGGTCTACTGAGTCGTGCACCTGCTCACGAACGGAGTCACCGTGGATCTGAACACCATCACCCGGATCGTCCCGGCTCACCATCGAGACGATCTGAGCGCCCTGAGCGAGCAGGTCGCGCCGCTCGCCGGAGGCTCGTGGCTCTTCTCCGAGCCGCAAGACCACCTCACGTCGCTCGTCGACCTGATGTCGTTCGGCTGGCCCTCGCTCACGGTCACCGACGACGGGCTCGAGGTCGCGTCGACCTGCACGCTCGCCGAGCTGGCCGCGATGCCGGATGACCACGGCTGGCCGGCGCATCCGTTGTTCTACCAGTGCTGCACCGCCCTGCTCGGCTCGTTCAAGGTCTGGAACGTGGCGACGGCCGGCGGCAACATCTGCTCCGCCCTGCCGGCCGGGCCGATGACTTCGCTGTTCTCCTCGCTCGACGCCGAGGCGCTGATCTGGCGGGCGGGCGGGATCGACGAGCGCATGCCGGTCGCCGAGTTCGTGACCGGGAACGGCACCACCGTCCTGCGGCCGGGCGACGTGATGCGATCGCTGCACGTCCCGCTGTCGTCGTTGCAGGCACGCACGGCGTACCGCAAGATCGCCCTCTCGCCCCTGGGCCGATCCGGCGCGGTCGTCGTCGGACGGCTCGACCCCGACGAATCGTTCACGCTGACGGTCTCCGGTGCCACGGTGCATCCGGAACAGCTGCGGTATCGGTCGATCCCGTCGGCGGAGTCGCTCGAGCGCGATGTCGCCGCCATCCCCAGCTGGTTCACCGATCCGCACGGGGCGGCCGACTGGCGGCGAGCCGTGTCGGGCTTGCTCGCGATCGAGGTCCGCGACGAACTGGCCTCTCCCGCGTCGGCCGGCGACTCGGCGAGCATCCCGGAGGTGCGGTCGTGAAGTTCATCATGAACGGCGAACAGCTCGAGGCCGATCCGGCGCCCGGGCAGTGCCTGCGCACCTTCATCCGCGACCAGGGGCACTTCGAGGTCAAGAAGGGCTGCGATGCCGGCGACTGCGGTGCCTGTTCGGTGATCGTCGACGGCATGCCCGTGCACTCCTGCATCTACCCGGCGTACCGCGCCGAAGACGCCATCATCACCACGGCGGCCGGCCTCGGCGAGCCGGGAGACCTCAGTGCGGTGCAGCAGAGCTTCGTCGACAACGCCGGGTTCCAGTGCGGCTTCTGCACCGCCGGCATGGTCGTCACGGCCACCACGCTGAAGCCCGAGCAGCTCGACGATCTTCCGCGGCTGATGAAGGGCAATCTCTGCCGCTGCACCGGGTACCGGGCCATCCGGGCGTCGATCCGGCAGGGCGTGTGCGCCTCCGCGGGCCGCGCCGCCGGGGCCGACGGCGCGGCTCCGGCCTGCGCCGGAATCTGCGGCTCGGCCGCGCACGGGCAGGCCGAGGGAACGGTGAGCCCGGCGTCCGCTTCGGCACCCGCGACCTCGGCGACCGCTCCGGCCCCGGCGACGCCCGCGGGCTCGAGCCCCGCCGCTGCTCCGGCCGCATCACCCGCACCCGTTTCCACGGCGGTGCGCAGCGTCGGGCGCTCGGTGGGCGCGCCGGCCGGCCCGCGGATCGTGAGTGGCCGCGAGGCCTACACGTTCGACGTGGAGGTGCCGGGGGTCACGCACCTGAAACTCCTGCAGAGCCCGCACGCCCACGCGCGCATCCTCTCCATGGACACCCGCGCGGCCGAACAGCTGCCCGGCGTGCTCGCCGTCCTCACCGCGGCCGACTCGCCCGACACCCTTTACTCCACTGCGCGCCACCAATTCCGCACCGACGATCCCGACGACACCCGCCTCTTCGACACGGTGGTGCGCTATCGCGGCCAGCGGATCGCCGCCGTCGTGGCCGAGACCATCGCCATCGCCGAGGCGGCCTGCCGGTTGATCGACGTCGAATACGAGATCCTCCCGGCCGTGTTCGACCCCGAGGCGGCCCGGCGACCGGGTGCCCCGCTGCTGCACGCCGACAAGGCGCCCGCCGAGTCGCGGATCGCCGAGCCCGAGCGCAACGTGATCGCCTCGGTGCACAGCGAGATCGGCTCGGTGCAGGCGGGGTTCGACGAGGCCGCCGCGCGGGTCTCCGGCACCTGGCAGACGCATCGCGTGTCGCATGCGGCTCTCGAGACCCACGGCAGCATCGGCTGGATCGACGACGACGACCGGCTCGTGCTGCGCACCAGCACGCAGGTGCCGTTCCTCGTGCGCGACGAGATCAGCCACATCTTCGGCCTGGACCCCGAGAACGTCCGCGTGTTCACCGCCAGGGTCGGCGGCGGGTTCGGCGGCAAGCAGGAGATCCTCACCGAAGACGTGGTGGCCCTCGGCGTGCTCCGCACCGGGCGGCCGGTGCAGTTCGAATTCACGCGCGTCGACGAGTTCACCATCGCGCCCTGCCGCCACCCCATGCGGGTGTCGGTGGATGTCGCCGCCCGCGCCGACGGCACGCTCACCGCCCTGGCGGTCGACGTGTTGAGCGACACCGGTGCCTACGGCAACCATGGGCCGGGGGTGATGTTCCACAGCGTCGGCGAGACCGTCAGCCTGTACTCCGCCCCGAACAAGAAGGTGGATGCCGAGGTCGTCTACACGAACAACATCCCGTCGGGCGCGTTCCGCGGCTACGGCCTCGGGCAGGTGGTGTTCGCGGTCGAAGCGGCGATGGATCAGCTCGCGATCGAACTCGGCATCGATCCTTTCGAGCTGAGGCGGATCAACGTCGTGCGCCCGGGAGAACCACTCGTCGCGGCGCACGTCGAGGGCGACGACCTGATCTTCGGCAGCTATGGGCTCGACCAGTGTCTCGACCTGACGCAGAGTGCGCTGCAGCGCGGCAACGGCGTCGCCGCGCCCGGCGGACCGGAGTGGTCGACCGGTATCGGGATGGCGGCCTCCATGATCGCCACGATGCCGCCGCGCGGGCACTTCTCCACGGTCTCGGTCACGCTCGAGGCCGACGGCACGTACCTGGCCGGGGTTGGCACGTCGGAGTTCGGCAACGGCACCACCACGGTGCACACGCAGATCGCCGCCAGTGTGCTCGGCACTACCACCGATCGGGTGCGGATCCGTCAGTCCGACACGGATGCCGCGGTGTTCGACACCGGGGCGTTCGGCTCGGCCGGCACCACCGTCGCCGGCAAGGCGCTCTACTCGGCATCACTGCAGCTGAAGGCCGCCATCCTCGCCGCAGCCGCGGAGATCGCGGGTGACTCGGCGGACGGTGTGCTCGAACCCGAGGGCGTGCGGATCGGTGGGCGATTCGTGCCTCTCAGCGCTGTCGCAGAGGCTGCCGGTGGCTCCCTCACGGCCAACGGCAGCGAAGACGGCGCCCTGCGCTCCCTGGCCTTCAACGTGCACGCCTTCCGGGTGGGCGTGAACTCGGCAACGGGCGAGGTGCGCATCCTGCAGTCGGTGCACGCCGCCGACGCCGGCTTCGTGCTCAACCCCGAACAGCTCCGGGGGCAGATCGAGGGTGGAGTGGCCCAGGCCATCGGATCGGCCCTCTACGAGGAGATGATCCTCGATGAGGGTCTGGTGAAGACGCAGGTCTTCCGCAGCTACCACCTGCCGCAGATGGCGGATGTACCGGAGTCGGAGGTGTACTTCGCCGACACCGACGACGAGGTGGGACCGTTCGGCGCCAAGTCGATGAGCGAGGCTCCGTACAACGCCGTCGCGGCGGCGCTGGCGAACGCGATCGTCGATGCGACCGGCGTGCGGCCCTACGAACTGCCGATGTCGCGGGATCGGGTGTGGCGCCTGCTCAATTCCTGACCGACCGCGGTCGGCATCGCAGGCACGATCAGGCCACAGGGCGCAGGGCTGCCGCAGCCGCCGCCGCGACCGTGTTCGCGACGCGGTCGAGAGCGGTGGTGTGGAGCTGCCACTGCTGCCAGTAGAGCGGCACGTCCGAGAACGATCCCGGGTCGATCTCGATCAGGCCGAGACCCACGCTCTGCTGATCGGGCAGCATCCCCCAGCCGAATCCGAGCCGCACGGCCTCGGCGAAGTCGGCCGAGGCCGGCACGAAGTGCCGTGGAGGGGTCGAAGACGGCAGCCCGTGATCCCGCAGGAAGCCGTCTTGCAGCTCGTCCGCCCGGTCGAACACGACGACCGGCGCGCGGTGCAGGCCCTGGGCGAGGTCATCCGCGAACCAGCGCTCGGCGAATGACGGGGCGGCCACCGCGCGGTACCGCATCACCCCGAGGGCACGCGACGAGCATCCCTGCACCGGTTCCGCCACCGAGGTGATCGCCGCCATCACCGTGCCCTCGCGCAGAAGTCCCGTGGTCTGGCTCTGGTCTTCGCGCCAGAGATCGAACGCGATCTCACCCGCCAAAGGGGCGAGCGCCGGCAGGATCCAGGTCGCGAGCGAATCGGCGTTGACGGCGAGCGGCATCCGGATCAAAGACGGTGCACCGGCGGCGGATGCCGCACGATCGTCTCCCGGATCGTCCAGTTCGCGAGCGACATCGTCGGTGAGCGCCTCGAGCTGACGGGCCAGCCGCAGCAGTGCCCGGCCGGATTCGGTGGGGGCGATCGGCTTGCTGCGCCGCAGCAGCACCCGGCCAACCGAATTCTCCAGCGCCTTGATCCGCTGGCTCACCGCCGAGGGCGTGATGCGCAGAGTACGCGCGGCCGCATCGAAGGTGCCTTCGGCGACCGCCGACTTGAGAGCGCTGAGCTGGGAGAGGTCGAGATCCATCATCAGTGATTCTAATGGATCATCAGAAAGATTAGCTGGACCGCATCAGCTAGTGCACCTAGGTTCGGGAATGTGAGCGCTCCCCTTGATCCCCTGGCCGTGTTCGCCGGCTTCGGCTTCGGCCTCTCGCTGATCGTCGCCATCGGCGCGCAGAACGCCTTCGTGCTGCGCCAAGGCCTCCTGCGGCGCTGGGTGCTCGCCGTCGTGGCCGTCTGCGCCCTGTCCGACGTCGCCCTGATCGCGCTCGGAATCAGCGGCGTCGGGCTCGTCTTCGAGCGGGTTCCCGCACTGATGGTCGTGGCCCGGATCGGCGGAGCGGCGTTCCTGCTGGCCTATGGCGCGCTCGCGGCCCGCCGGGCCATCCGGCCCGCGGTTCTCGACCCGGGGACGGAGGCGAGCGCCGGGAGCCGGGCATCTACCGGACTGCTGCCGACCGTGCTCACCTGCCTCGCGCTCACCTGGCTGAACCCGCACGTGTACCTCGACACGGTGGTGCTGCTGGGCTCGGTCGCCACGACCCACGGCGACTCACGGTGGCTGTTCGGAATCGGCGCCGCGACCGCCAGCGTCGTCTGGTTCACGGCGCTGGGCTTCGGGGCGCGGCTGCTGCGACCCGTCTTCGCCAGACCTCTGGCCTGGCGGGTGCTCGATGGCCTCATCGCGGTGGTGATGGTCGCCATCGCCGCGTCTCTGCTGATCGGGCTGTGAACCGCTCAGGCCGGCCCGTCTCATCCGGGAAGCCGGCGACGTCTGTTCCGGAGCGCTACGGAGCCTCAGCCGACGCTCGCAGGTGGATGGCGCCCTCCGTGCCGCGGAGCGAGCGGCCCGAGCCACCGTGACGCACGGCCAGAACCTCCGCCAGGATCGACACCGCCGTCTCCTCCGGCGACGAGGCGCCGAGATCGAGCCCGATCGGCGAGTGCAGGGCGGCGAGCTCCTGATCGCCGAGGCCACGCTCCCGCAGCTTCGCGAAGCGGCGGTCGTGCGTGACCCGCGACCCCATCGCCCCGACGTAGGCGACCGGCAGCGCCAGCGCCGCCTCGATCAGTGGCACGTCGAACTTGTCGTCGTGGGTGAGCACGCAGATCACGGTCCGCTCGTCGACAGCGGTCGACACGAGGTAGTCGACGGGCCAGCGGGTGACCACGTCGGCGCCGGGAAAACGATCGGGCGTGGCGAAGACGGGGCGTGCGTCGCACACCGTGACCCGGTAGCCCAGCAGTTGCGCGGCATTCGAGAGCGCCACCGAGAAGTCGACCGCGCCGAACACGATCAGGCGCGGCGGCGGAGCGCTGACGAGCAGCACCGCCTCGAGCACTTCGCCCTCGCACTCGACCCGACGGCGCACGGTGCGGCCCGCGTCGATCGCGCCGGCGAGCTCGTCGGCGATCCGGGCGGAGAGCGGATCGGCCGACTCGCCCGATCGCCCGGATTCGGATGGCCGCCGGGGGGTCATCAGGGTGGTTCCGGTGTGGCGCAGCAGCACCGCGATGCCCGCGTCCCGCCCCTCGCTCGCCCGCCGCAACTCGTCGAGCACCTGCTCGGCAGCAGCGGGGAGAGCTCCCTCGCTCGCGCGGTCGCTCGGCCTCCGAGGCTCCAGCTCCTGCACGAACACGGTCAGCCGGCCGCCGCACGACAGCCCCACCGCGAACGCGTCGTCATCGCTGAAGCCGAACTCGCAGACCTCGGAGGCGCCGGTCTCGAGCACCCGATTGCAGGCGTCGTACACGGCTCCCTCGACGCAGCCGCCCGAGATGCTGCCGATCACCCGGCCTTCGTCGTCCACCGCCATCGACGTGCCGATGGCCCGCGGCGCGCTCCCGTCGACGGCGATGACGGTCGCCACCGCGAGACGGCGCCCCCGGTCGCGTGCGGCGAGCAGATCGGTGGCGAGTTCGAGCATCCGGGGCCCCTCTCTTCGATCCGGTCCGTCATGAGCCTGACACATGAGCGTGTTAGAAAATGCTCATGCTCATCATCCACGACGCCCATCGCATCTTCGTCGACGCCGAGACCGAGTCCGGCCCCGGCTCCGAGCTGCGTCTGACCGACACGGTCGGGGCCCCGGACGCCGGGCCCGCCGCCGGCGAGTCGATCGAGCGCCTCGACGCCTCGGGCTGCGTCGTCACCCCAGGACTGGTGAACGCGCACCACCACCTGCTGCAGAGCGCGTTCCGCACCCTGCCCGGCACGCGCGGTGTGCCGATGCACGAGTGGCTGCCCCGGATGGCGGCCGAATATGCCGCGATCGGCATCGATCCCGAGCTCGCGCACACCGCGGCCCTCGTGGGGGTGGCCGAAGGACTGCTCAGCGGGGTCACGATGGTGGCCGACCACCACCTCACCTGGCCTGCCGGTTCCGACACCGTCGGCATCGCCGAGGCCACCGCCGCCGCGGCACGGGAACTCGGAGGGCGCCTCGCCTTCGTGCGCGGCTCGGCCCGCGACGACCCCGAAGAAGCGGCGGCTTCGGCCGACGCGATCGCCGAGGCCATCGTGCCCGGTGCGAGCGGAGGCGTGACCGCCGATGGGATGCTGCAGCTCGCGGTCGGTCCCGCCGGCGTGCACAGCGACAGCGAGGAGACCTTCCGGCTGCTGGGCGAGGTCGCCCTCGCCCGCGGACTGCGCCGCCGCACCCAGGCGAACGAGCAGGTCGACGTGGCCATCGCCCTCGAGAAGTACGGCCGTCGCCCGATCGACCTCCTCGACGAGTGGGGCTGGCTGGCCGACGACGTGACCCTGGCCCACCTGTGCGCCGTCACCCCCGAGGAGATCGCGTTGCTCGCGGCCCGCGGTGTCACCGCCACGCACGCGCCCGGCTGCGACCTGCCGATGGGCTGGGGCATCGCCCCGGTGGCGGCGCTCCAGGATGCCGGCATCCCGGTCGGACTCGGCACCAGCGGCGGCGGCAGCAACGACGCCGGTCACCTGCTGGCGGATGCCCGCCTGGCGATGCAGGTCGCTCCCCTGGTCGGTCCCCCCATCCCGGCCCGCCGCATCCTCTCCATGGCCACCGAGGGATCGGCCCTCGGCCTCGGCCGCCCCGAACTGGGCACCCTGCGCCCCGGCGCCGCCGCCGACCTCTGCGTCTGGGACGTCTCCGGCGTAGCCGACGCCGGCGTGGCCGACCCCGTCGCCGGCCTGCTCTGGGCCTCCCCCGGCCGCCGCCCCAAGCACGTGGTGGTAGCCGGGAAGGTGGTAGTCCGCGACTACCGGCTGGTGGCGCACGACGAGCGGGTGCTGGCAGCGGGGCTCAGCGGGCTTCTTGTGGCTCGACGGGGGTGACGGGAGTGTCTCTGCGAACACCGGCTGTGTTTGTTGCCGGTGGCGCCGGGCTTCGCTCGGCGTCATCGCGCGGCGCCGGTCCCTGCCCGGCGCCGCGCGATATGTGATCGCGCGGTCGGAGGGCGCGGGCTTCGCTCGCACCCTCCGGCCACACGATCACCTTGGGACGTCGAGTACGGCCTGAGACGTCGAGTGCTCAGCTCTCGGGTGGAGCGAAAACTGTGATTCCCGCGGAGACCTTCGGGTCGCTCTAGAGCTCCAGCACCAGCCTTGGGCAGGCGGCGCGGGAGACGCAGATCATCATGACCTCGTTCGCCTCCTGCTCGTCGGGGGTGAGCACCGAGTCGCGATGGTCGACCTCGCCCGAGACCACGGGGGTCTCGCAGGTGCCGCAGGTGCCTTCGCGGCACGAGGAGAGCACGAGCACGCCGGCCTCCTCGACCACGTCGAGGATCGAGCGGTCCGGCGGCACCTCCAGCGTCACCCCGGTGAGTTCGAGCTCCACCTCGAACGACTCGTGCCGCACGGGCTCGGTGACCTCGCGCGCCTCGAAGCGCTCCAGGTGCAGCGTGCCCGACGGCCATCCGGCCTCCGTGGCGCGTGCTTCGAGCGCGGTCAGCATCCGTGCCGGCCCGCAGCAGTAGACGAGGGCGTCCTCGGCGTCGAGGACGGACAGGTCCAGCCGGCGTCCGGCATCCGGCGTGTGCACCGTCACGCGGTCGCCGTACTCCCGCACGAGCTCGTCGACGAAGGGCATCCGCTCCAGCGAACGGCCGGCGTAGTCGAGGGTCCAGGATGCTCCGGCGGCCTCCGCGGCCCGGATCATCGGCAGGATGGGCGTGATCCCGATCCCGCCGGCGATGAACCGGTACCGGGTCGAGGGCGTGGGCGGCACCAGTGCGAAGTGGTTGAGCGGGCCCCGCAGCCGCAGCGCGGACCCCGCAGTGATGTGGGCGTGCAGGTGCTCCGATCCGCCCCGCCCGTCGGGCTCGCGCAGCACCGCCACCAGGTAGCGGCTGCGGTCGGCGGGGTCGCCGCAGAGCGAGTACTGCCGTTCGACGCCCGGCTGCACCACCACGTCGAGGTGGGCGCCCGGCGTCCAGGCCGGCAGCAGCGATCCGTCGACCGCTCGCAACTCGAGCAACACCACGTCTTCGGCGATGACGGAGGCGGATGCGACGACCGCATCGATCTCGGCGAGCGCCGAGGCGCCGGAACCGGCAGAAGCAGCAGCACTCATGCGCCCTCCCTCCGCTCTTTCACGATGAACAACTGGTATTCGCCCTCGCCTCGCGAGCACCACCGGTGCAGCGTGCCGCCGGCGTAGTGGATCGAGTCGCCGGCTTCGAGCTCGAAGGTGCCCTCGTCGCCGAGATCCACGAGCACCGCGCCGCGCACCACGTGCAGGAACTCCGCCTCGTCGTGCCGGTAGAACTCGCCCAGCGTTCGGTTGCGGCCGCGGAACTCCATCGGCACGAACGGCACGTCGCCGTGCACGAGGATGCGCGCCTCGCCCCCGCCGAAGGGTCCCTGCGGCCCCTCCATCCGGCGCACCATCGACACCCGGGCGCCGCCGTTGCCGGGAACCAGGTCGTCGGTGGCGGCGGCGATCAGCTCGATCTGGCTGGAGCCGAGCGCCCGGGCGATCCGCTCCAGCGACACCATGCTCGGGCGGGCCTGACCGCGCTCGAGCTGGCTGAGGAACGGATGCGACAACCCCGCCAGGCGGGCCAGTTCGACCAGCGTCAGCCCGCGCGCCTGCCGGAACGAGCGGATGCGCGCGCCCAGGCGCACGGTCTGCTCGTCGAGGACGACGCTTCCGGAGGTGATGGCGAACCCCTTTCGGGACGAGGTGGGACGGCGGTGAAGACAGCGGAGGGGACAGCGGTCGGCACCGCGTTCGATACAGACAGTAACCACGAACTGTACGGGGCGCGAAATCGGCTCGAGCGGCAATTTACATTCGGAAATCTTTGCGTTACGTGCTGGAAACGCGCCGTCCGTAGCGTGGCCCATGTTGAAGCCATCAACATCCGACCGGCGTCCGCCGGCACCGATCACCCCGACGACGTGATGATCATCACTCGGGCCACCGCGCCCAGGATTCCTGTGGGGAGACGATCGATGACCACGCTTCCCCGCCCCCTCCGGCACCTGCGGAACGCGCGGCTCGCCGACGGTTCGATCGTCGACGTGGAGCTGTCGGGATCCCTCGTGCGCTCGGTGCGGCCCGCCGGGTCGACGGATGCGGGCACCTCTGCCACGGCGACGACCGCCGACGCGGCATCCGGAGCCGCCGCCGACACTCTCGACCTCGACGGCTTCCTGCTGCTCACCGCCCCCGCCGAGCCGCACGCCCACCTGGACAAGGCGCTCTCCTGGGATCTGATCGACCCCCCGATGGGCGACCTCGGCCTCGCGATCGACTCCTGGAAGCGCTACAGCGCCGTGATGACCGTCGACAGCATCGCCGACCGGGCCCGCAGCCAGGCACTGGCGATGCTGCAGAACGGCACCACCGCCATCCGCTGCCACGTCGACATCCTGCAGGGCGACCAGCCGATGCGCGGGGTGCAGGCCTTGCTGCGGGTGCGCGACGAGCTGCGCGGGATCGTCGACATCGAGCTCACCGCCCTCGCCGGCCCCACGGTTCCGGATGCGCACATCCACGAGGCCCTCGACCTCGGCGTCGAGCTCGTGGGCGGCGCCCCGCACCTGGCCGACGACCCCGACGCCGATCTGCGCCGGCTGCTGGCGATCGCCGAGCGCCGCTCCCGCGGTGTCGACATGCACACCGACGAGAGCCTGCACGGCGCCGTGACGATGCACACCCTCGCCGAGGTGGTGCGCGACTGGCCCGCGAGCCGCCCCGTCACCGCCGGGCACTGCGTGCGCCTGGGCACCCTCGAGCCGGTCGAGCTCGACGCGGTCATCCGCGAGATGGTGCTGAGCAACATCGGCGTGGTGACGCTGCCGATCACGAACCTCTATCTGCAGGGTTGGGAGCATCCGGTCTCCACGCCTCGCGGTCTCACCGCCGTGCGCGCCCTGCTCGACGCGGGCGTTCGCCTGGGTGCGGGCGCCGACAACGTGCGCGACCCCTTCAACCCGGTCGGCCGCAGCGACGCGCTGGAGACGGCTTCGCTGCTGGTGACCGCCGGGCACCTCACGCTCGACGAGGCCTATGCCGCCGTGTCCGACGGGGCACGTTCGGTGATGAGCCTCCCCGCGGCAGGCGTCGCGGTGGGCGCGAAGGCGGAGCTGCTGGCCGTGCGCGGCGGCAGCCTCTCGGACGTCATCGCCAACGCGCCCGCCGACCGGTACGTCGTGCACGAGGGCCGCCTCGTCGCCCAGAGCGAGGTGCGGCGGCAGATCGCCCTCCCCGCAGCCTCCTCGATGTCGGAGGGTGCTCCTACGGTGAGCATCACTCAGCAAACCCCGTCCGCCCCCGCCCCCGATCCCATTCTCGAAACGAGGTGAGAAGCTCCATGTCCATCGCCACCCCGCCTGTCGCTCCCACGACCACGACCGACCAGCTGCTGCATTTCGACGACGTCGCGATGACGTTCCCGAACGGCACCACGGCGCTCTCCGGAGTGTCCCTGACCGTCAACCGCGGCGAGTTCGTCACCGTCGTCGGCCCCTCCGGCTGCGGCAAGTCGACGCTGCTCCGGATCGCCTCCGGCCTCACCCCGGCCACGGAGGGCACGACGCAGGTCGACACCAGCCGCATCGGCTACGTGTTCCAGGATGCGACGCTCCTCCCGTGGCGCGACGTGCAGTCGAACGTCGAGCTGCTCGCCGAGCTGAACGGCAAGCCGAAGAAGGAACGGCAGAAGACCGCCAAGGAAGCGATCGACCTGGTGGGGCTCACCGGCTTCGAGAAGCACCTGCCCCGCACGCTCTCCGGCGGCATGAAGATGCGCACCTCGCTGGCGCGCTCGCTCACGCTCGACCCCGAGCTGTTCCTGTTCGACGAGCCGTTCGGCGCCCTCGACGAGATCACCCGCGAGCGCCTGAACGACGAGCTGATCAAGCTCTTCACCGAGCAGCAGTTCGCCGGCCTGTTCATCACCCACTCCGTGTCGGAGGCGGTCTACCTCTCCACCAAGGTGGTCGTCATGTCGGGCCGCCCCGGCAAGATCGTCGACGAGTTCCCGGTGGAGTTCCCGTTCCCCCGCGACCCCGAGATCCGCTTCACCGCCGAGTTCGCCGAACTCTGCGGCCAGGTCTCCCACGCTCTCCGAGAAGGTCACCACTGATGACGACGACACCTCCCGCTCCCCCGAAGAACCGCACGCTGATGCGGCCGGCCACGGTCACTCCGACCAAGAAGAAGTCGGCCACCTGGGTGCCGCCGGTGCTGGTGGCCCTCGGCATCATCGCCATCTGGTACCTCGTCTCCTACGTGGTGCTCGACGACAAGCGCCGCTTCCTGCTGCCGCCCCCTCACGAGGTGTTCACCGAGGCCTTCTTCCAGCCCGACGTGTTCAGCGACATCATGGTGGCGCTCGGCCGCACCGCCGTGGTGGCCCTGGTGGGCCTCGCGATCGCGATGATCATCGGCATCGGCTGGGCCATCGCGATGAGCCAGGCGCGCTGGATCGAGCGCTCGACGTTCCCCTACGCCGTCATCCTGCAGTGCATCCCGATCCTCGCCCTGGTGCCGCTGATCGGCTTCTGGTTCGGCTTCGACTACCCGGCCCGCATCATCGTCTGCGTGATGATCGCGTTGTTCCCGATGGTGTCGAACACCCTGTTCGGGCTGCAGTCGGTCGACAAGGGCCAGCGCGAGCTGTTCCAGCTGCAGAAGGCGTCCCGCTGGACGGTGCTCACCAAGCTCGAGTTCCCGGCCGCCCTGCCCGCCATCTTCGCGGGCATGCGGATCTCCGCCGGTCTCGCCGTGGTCGGCGCGATCGTGGGCGACTACTTCTTCCGCCGCGGCGAGCCGGGTCTCGGGTCGCTCATCTCGAACTACCAGTCCCGGGTGCAGTCGGCCGAACTCTTCGCCGCCATCATCACGGCTTCGCTGTTCGGCGTGCTGATCTTCATCCTCTTCGGCTGGCTCGGCAAGCGGGTCGTCGGCAAATGGTACGACTTCTCCGCCAGCTGATCCCCCGCCGGCCTATCCCCCGCCGGCCCTGCCGGCCCACAGCGTTCCACCGCACCACCGCACCATCCCTCCCTGCACCACAGACACAAGGAGTAGACATGCGCAGCACCCGAACACGGCTCATCCTCACCACCGGCCTCGTGGCCACCACCGCCCTCGCCCTCGCCGCCTGCAGCAGCGGATCCTCGGCGAGCGACGGATCCACGGCATCCGCCGATCTCACCATCGGCTCGGTCGACCTCGCGGCAGCCGGCTGTCCGGCGAAGGTCGTCATCCAGACCGACTGGAACCCCGAGTCGGAGCACGGTCACCTGTACCAGCTGCTCGGTCCCGACCCCGTGATCGACTCGGACAACAAGCTCGTCTCCGGCCCGCTCTACTCGGCCGGCGAGTACACCGGCGTCGACGTCGAGATCCGCTCCGGCGGGCCGGCGATCGGCTTCCAGACCGTCTCCAGCCAGATGTACACCGACCCCGACATCATGCTCGGCTACGTCACCACCGACGAGGCCGTGCTGCTCTCGGCCGACATGCCCACCACGGCCGTGTTCGCGCCGCTTGACATCAGCCCGCTGATGGTGATGTGGGATCCGGAGACCTACCCCGACGCGAAGACCATCGAAGACGTCGTGAAGGCCGGCGCCGTGGTGCGCTACTTCGGCGGATCGGCGTACATGGAGTACCTCAACACCACGAACATCATCCCCACCGCGCAGGCCGACGGCAGCTACGACGGAACCCCCGCCAGCTTCATCGCCTCGGGCGGAAAAGACGCCCAGCAGGGCTTCGCCTCGGCCGAGCCCTACATCTACGAGAACGAGGTCGCCGACTGGATGAAGCCGGTCGCGTACCAGCTCATCAACGACACCGGCTACGAGGCGTACCAGTCGGCGATGGCGGTGCGCACGGACGACCTGGCTGCCGACAGCGACTGCCTCAAGGCGCTCGTGCCCGTGCTGCAGCAGGCGGAGGTCGACTACTTCGCCGACCCGGCGCCGGTCAACACGATGATCCTCGACCTGGTCGAGAAGTTCGACACCGGCTGGGTCTACTCTCAGGGCGTGGCCGACTACTCGGTGAAGACGATGATCGACGAGGGCATCGTGGGCAACGGCCCGAACGACACCATCGGCGACTTCGACGACAAGCGCATGGGGACCTTCTTCGACACGGTCGTGCCGATCTTCTCGGGTCTCGGCACTCCCCCGTCCGACGGGCTCGCGGTGGACGACATCTACACCAACGAGTTCATCGACACCTCCATCGGCCTGAAGTAGCCGACCGAGCACCGGCCCCTCCACCGCGAACAGAAAGCAGCTGAGACCATGACGCTCCCATCCGTGACGGAGCAGCGCGCTCCGAGTCGACGACTCGAGGGCACGCGGATGCTCGTCACGGGTGGGGCGCGTGGGATCGGCGCCGCCATCGCCCGGCGCTGCACCGCCGAGGGCGCCGAGGTGGTGGTGCTCGACCGTCTGGCCGAGCAGGGTTCCGCCTTCGCCCAGGAGATCGGCTGCCACTTCGTGCCGGTCGACCTGGGCGACCAGGCGAACACCGAAGACGCCTTCGGCACAGCGCTCGAGAAGCTCGGCGGAATCGACGTGCTCGTGAACAACGCGGGCATCCTGCGCTTCGCACCGCTGCTGGAGATCACGGTGCAGGAGTGGGAGACGATGTTCGCCATCAACACCACGGCGATGCTGATCACCACCCAGCTCGCCGCCCGCTCGATGATCGCGGCCGGCACCGGCGGCAAGGTCGTCAACATGGCCAGCATGGCCGGCAAGACCGGCGGAGCGGGCCAGGGGCACTACGCCGCGTCCAAGTCGGCCGTGATCGCCCTGACCCGGGTGACCGCGCTCGAACTCGGCGCATCCGGGATCACCGCCAACTGCATCTGCCCGGGCTACGTGCTCACCGAGATGGGCGCCGACACCCGCACCGCGGACGACGTGGCCGAGTGGTCGTCGTACTCGCCGCTCGGGCGGCTGGCCGACCCGGCCGACGTGGCCGGCGTCGCCGCGTTCCTCGCCTCGGCCGACTCGGACTACATGACCGGGCAGGCCCTCAACGTCACCGGCGGGATGCTCATGTCCTGAGCAGCCCCGCCTTCTCTCACATCCGCTCTACCGCGCCAAAGGATCCGCCGCATGACCAGCCCTGAAGACATCACCGCCCTCGCCGCCGAACTCGCCGGTATCCTGGGAGAGCGAGGCGTCAGCACCGAACTGCGCGGGCGCGAGAAGGCCTCGGTCGACGGGGCGAAGATGTCCCCCATCCTCGCCGAGCAGCTGCCGCTCGGCCTCGCCGACATCGTCGCGTTCCCCACGAACGCCGAACAGATCGCCCAGGTCGTCGCGGCCGCCGTGCGCCATGGCGTCTCCGTGACGCCGCGCGGCAAGGGCACGGGCAACTACGGGCAGGCCATCCCGCTGGAGGGCGGGCTCGTGCTCGACATGTCCAAGGCCCGCGCGGTCACCGAGGTGGGTGACGGCTGGCTCACCGCCGAAGCCGGAACGCCCATGGTCACGATCGAGCAGGCGGCGCGGGAGAGCGGGCAGCAGATCCTGATGTACCCGTCCACCGCGCAGTCCTCCATCGGCGGTTTTCTGTCGGGCGGCTCCGGCGGCACCGGCTCCATCAAGCACGGCTCGAACATGAGCGGCGACTACGTGCTCGCGCTCGACGTGGTCTACGCCTCCCCCGTGCCCGAACTGGTGCACGTCGAGGGCGCCGAGGCGCAGCCGTTCGTGCACACCTACGGCACCGCGGGCATCATCGCCCGAGCCACCATCGCACTCGAGCCGATGCAGGACTGGCGCGGCTTCTACGCCAGCTTCCCCACCTTCGAGCAGGCCACGTCGATCCTGCGCCAGGTCGGATGGCTCGAGCCCACCCCCCGGCTGGTCTCGGCCGACCTGCCCCGGATCGCGGATGCTTTGCCCGCCGACGATGCCATCCCGAAGGGGCGCGCGTCGCTGCGCGCCATCCTCGACGCCGCCACGATCGAGGCGGCCACCGCTCTCGTCGAGGGCGCCGGCGGCCGGGTCGAAGAGGTGCGCGAGGGCCCGCAGTCCACGGTGAAGATCTCGATGCTCTCCTACAATCACCCGATCGAGTGGCTGCAGAAGTCGGTTCCCGACGAGAGCTGGTTCCACGTCGAGGTCTCGGGCGACGCGCTCGTCGACCGGCTCGACGAGGTGCACGCCGTCTACCCCGGCGGCCTGCTGCACATCGAGGCCCAGCGCGACTACCCGATCGGTATGCTCGCGGCACCCTACGTCAGCCCCGAGGCCGTCTACGAGGGCTTCGAACGCCTGCTCGCCATCGACGTCGGCTACCACAGCCCGCACCAGTGGTTCGTCGACCACCAGGTGGAGCGCACGCGCGCCCTGGCCGCGGACACCGATCCCGACGGCCTCCTGAACCCCGGCAAGCTTCCGCCCGAGGGCGCCCTGCTCGGCCCGGAGAAGCGCGCATGAGCCGCCGTCTAGTCGAGCTGTCCGGCACGGCGGCCACGGCTGCGCTGTCCGACGACTCCGTCATCGTGCTCCCCACCGGCGCCATCGAGCACCACGGTCCGCATCTGCCTCTGATGACCGACTACCTGATCGCCGACAGCGTCGCGAACGCCGCCGTCGAGCAGGCGGCCGCCGAGGGCCACGACGTCTGGATCCTGCCGACCCTCGCCTACACCAAGTCCGACGAGCACCACTGGGCATCCGGCACGATGTGGATCAGCTGGGACACGCTGATGCAGACCGTCGTCGAACTCGGCAACTCCATCGCCGCGACCCCCGCCCGCAAGCTCGTGTTCTTCAACGGGCACGGCGGCAACCTGGCACTGCTGCAGGTGGCCTGCCGCGAGCTGCGCCGCCGCTTCGGGCTGCAGACCTTCCTGATGGGCGCCACCGTGCCCGCCGGCGCGCACGACGGGCCCGAAGAGCTCGGTCTCGGCATCCACGCCGGTCACGCCGAGACCTCGCTGGTGCTGCACCTGCGGCCCGAGCTGGTCGATCTCTCGCTCGCCGAGCGCAGCGTGCCGGAGCATCTCGCCGGCTACGAGCACATCGGCTTCAAGAAGCGGGTCACCTTCGGCTGGCTCTCCAACGACTTCGCCACCAACGGCACACTCGGCGACCCGACCGGCGCAACGGCCGCCTACGGCGCCGAGTTGTTCGATGCGGCGGTCGCCGACTCGGTCGCCGCCTTCGCCGAGATCGCCCGCTTCGACGCCGCGGGCGGGGCGGCGTGAGCGACTCGTCCGAGACCGGCGCTCCCCGATCCATGCAGGGCCAGACCTCGGGCGCGGTGCCGCCGCCCGGCCTGCCCGGCGCCACCGCCACGAGTCCGGTGCAGATCCCCGACAACGCGACGCCCGACCGTATCCTGCCCGACTGGCTGCCGCGGAACGACGACCCGGTGCGCCCCACGATGACCCTCTCGACCCTCGGCGTCGACGGATACCCGGATGCGCGCACCGTGCTGCTCAGCGAATACGACGAGAGCGGCTTCTTCTTCCACACCGACTCCCGCTCGCGCAAGATCGTCGGCACGGCGTCGCCGCGGGCCGCTCTCACCCTGCTCGGCCCCGGGCGCCAGCTGGTGATCCAGGGAGACGCGAGCATCGCGCCCGCCGAGGAGGCCGAGCGCGTGTACGCCCGGCGCTCGCGCTACCTGCAGATCCTGGCCTGGCTGAACACGCCGGAGTTCGCGGCCCTCCCGCTGGCCGAGCGCATCGCCCGCTGGGCCGCGTTCGATGCCGAGCATCCGGAGGGCACGCTCACCCCGCCCGACACCTGGGTCGGCTACCGGGTGACCCCGATCCGCCTCACCTTCTGGGAGGGTCGCCCCGACACGGCGGGCCGCCGCACCGAGTTCACCCGCCCCGAGGCCACCCCCGGCGCCCCCTGGACCCGCACCCTCCTCCCCGGCTGAGCCCCTTACTGACGTGCGGGTTTGTGCTCTATTCCTGCGGAATCAGAGCACAAACCCGCAAGTCGCCGAGGCCGGGCGGGGGTCAGTGCTTCGCGGCCGCAGCGGCGATGGCCTCGGTGAGCACCGTGAGCAGGCGTGGAGAGTCGCGCTCCGGGAGGCACACCTCGATGAAGACCGATCGGTCGGTCGTGGCATGCGCCACCTCCAGCGCCGCCGCCAGCTCATCCTGGGTGGAGGCCTTCGCTGTCACCACCCGGTCGGCCGCACCGAAGGCCGCCGGGATGAGGGTCCAGTCCCAGGGCGTGATGTCTTGGTACACCGCCGCCGGGCTCTGGATCTTGCGCTCGACCGTGTAGCCGTCGTTGTTCAGCAGGAAGATCACCGGCGTGTAGCCGCGATGCAGCACCGTGGCCAGCTCCTGCACGGTCAGCTGCGCCGCTCCGTCGCCGACGAACAGCACCGCCCGGCGTGACGGGTCGGCCACGCAGGCTCCGAGCGTCGCCGGGATCGTGTAGCCGATCGACGACCACACGGGCTGCCCGAGCAGCGCCGACTCGTCGGGCAGCACGAGGTCGAGCGCCCCGTAGAACGAGGTGCCCGCATCCGCGATCACGGTCGTCCCCGGCTGCAGCCAGTCCTGGATCGCGCCCCAGAAATACTCCTGGGACAAGGGCTCACCGGCCACGGGCGAGGCGGCGGACGGGACATCCGGATGCCCGACCGGCGAGACCGCCGGCCGGGACGACTCCCCGAGGACCGCGTGCAGCGCCCGGAGGGAATCCTCCAGGCGCACGTCGTAGAAGGTCGTGTCGGCGATCCGCGCCGAGGTCAGCCCGAGCTCGATCGCGGCATCCTCATCGAAGCGCTGCGTGAAGAAGCCGGTCAGGAAGTCGCTCATCACCGTGCCGGCCAGCACCAGCAACGGCGCCGAATCGACGGCCTCGCGGGCCGCGTCGACCCGCGTGAACGCACCCATGTAGGTACCGAGCGACGCCGGGTGCGACTCGTCGAGGATGGCCTTCGACATGTTCTGCGAGGCCAGGTACACCCCGTCGTGATCGGCGATCGACCGGATGAGCGGCTCGAGACGCCGGCGGTGCACCTGCGGCCCCACGAGCATCGTGACCCGCGACTGCGCGGCCACGGCCTCGGCGAGCGCCGCCGTGAAGCGGGCGAGCTCGGCGGCGTCGCTGGAGGCCGCCACCAGGGGCGTGCGCAGGTTCGCCGCGTGCACGGGCGCGACCGCCACGTCGGACGGGATTCCGAGGTACACCGGCTTCGACTCGCGCAGCGCCGTCATCAGCGCGGCGTCGATGTCGCGCGTGGCGGTGGCGAGGCGCACGATCGTGGCCGAGGCGGTCACCTCGCGGTAGGCACGGAAGAAGTGCTCGTAGTCGCCGTCGATCAGCGTGTGGTGAAGGTGCAGCCCCTGCGCGCGGGCCGCGGTGGACGGCATCCCGGTGATCTGCACCACCGGCACGTCTTCGGAGAAGCTGCCCGCCACGCCGTTGATGGCCGAGAGCTCACCCACCCCGAAGGTGGTCACGAGCGCGCCGATGCCGCGGCGCAATCGCGCGTAACCGTCGGCCGCATAGGCGGCGTTCAGCTCGTTGGTGGAGCCCGTCCAGTGGAAACCGGGAACGGTCACCATCTGGTCGAGCAGACTGAGGTTGAAGTCGCCCGGCAGGCCGAACACGTGGTCGGCGCCGAGCTGCACCAGGCGGGTGGCGAGGTACTGGCCGACGGTCACGGTGGTGGGTGTCGGGCTGGCGGGGGTGGGGCTTCCGGATTGTGTCTGGTCACTCATGCGACCAGCATGCCATCTCGGGGCCCGCTGCCCCCGGCGGCGACTACTCCGCGGCGGCGAGCGTCTCGGCGAGCTCGCCGAGGAAGGCGTCGGCCGACTCGTCGTCCGAATGCAGCACGACCTCGTCGCCCTGGCCGAAGCCGAGGCCGAGCACGGCCAGGATGCTGCGCGCGTCGACGGCCGTCGCATCCGGACGCCCGATGGTCACGGCGTGCCCGCTCTCGGTGACCGCCTTGACCATGATGCCCACGGGGCGGGCGTGCAGGCCGGAGGGGGCGGTGACGGTGAAACGGCGTTCGGGCATGGCATGACTCCTGAAAGGGTGGGGGGACGACCTCAGGTTTTGCCCGGACGTGGTAACAATCCTGTTTCGGCCCCTAGTCCACCGCGCGATGCGGCGGCTGTCAAATCAGCTCGCGTGCAGCCGCTCCCGGATGCGATCGAGGGTCTGCATCACCACGACGCTCTCCTCCAGCGGCATCACGGGGCTCTCGGTCAGCCCGGCGCGGAGGCACCTCTCGACCTCGGCGGCCTGGAAGTGCAGGCCGCGAGGGGTCGGTCCGGCGTCGAACCGCTCGAGCTCGACCGAGGGGCGGCCGCCGCTGTGCCGGCTGAGCGAGGTCCAGGT
Source organism: Herbiconiux sp. (assembly GCF_023264855.1). Taxonomy (GTDB): domain Bacteria; phylum Actinomycetota; class Actinomycetes; order Actinomycetales; family Microbacteriaceae; genus Herbiconiux. Next base: position 55,760 of record NZ_JAHFUW010000007.1, read on the forward strand.
GAACCAGTACGGGTCGAGCTCGAGGTACCCCTCGGAGCCGATCACGGCGGCCCGGCTCGGCCCCGCCTGCTGCATCGAGAACCGGGTGCTGGAATAGCCGCGCTCGTGCCGCATCAGGACCGTCGCGTCGCCGTCGACACCGCTCGGCAGGATGTCGCCGACCGCCTCGATCGAGGTCGGCGCCCCGAGCAGCTGCACGGCGAACGAGACGCCGTAGACGCCGAGGTCGATCAGGGCGCCGCCCCCGAGGTCAGGGTCGAGGTGGCGGCTCCCGGGCTGCGGACGGATGGCCTGGTAGTGCCCGGTGTCGACCGAGCGCAGCTCGCCGATGCTGCCGTCGTCGATCGCCCGCCGCAGCTCCACCATGGGCGGCAGGAAGCGCGTCCACATCGCCTCCATCGCGAACACCCCGGCGGTCCGGGCGGCATCCGCGACCCGCCGCGCGCTCGCTCCGTCGACCGTGAACGACTTCTCGATCAGCGCCGCCTTGCCGGCCGCGAACACCATCCCCGCGTGCTCCTCGTGCAGGCCCTGCGGGGTGGCGATGTAGACCACGTCGACCGTGTCGTCCGCCAGCAGCGCGTCGTAGCCGCCGTGCGCGTGCGGGATGCCGAAGCGGTCGGCGAAGGCCCGGGCCGAGTCGCCGGAGCGGGCCCCCACGGCGGCGACGGTGTGCCCGGCGGAGGTCAGGTCGCCGACGAAGGCCGAGGCGATCTTTCCGGCACCGAGGATGCCCCAGCGGATCGGATCCGTCGAGCCGGACGGCGTCGGGGCGGAGGTCGGAGTGGTCATGTTAGTATCCCTGTGGCTTGTCACTGCATCTGCAGGCAACACCGTAGCGGCACTCGACGACGAGGCCGCCGATCGTGTTCCTAGGAGTGGCAGAAGTGATCGTACGGCGGGTACTGAACAACAGCGTGGTCGACGCTCTCGACGACTCGCTGCAAGAGGTCATCGTCTTCGGCAAGGGCCTCGGATTTCATTCCAAGCCCGGCGAGAGCATCGACGAGTCGCTGATCGAGAAGGTCTTCCGGCTCGATGACGACGCGGCCAGCCGCCACTTCGCGAGCATCGTGGGCTCCATCCCGGCCGAGATCCTGTCGGCCACCGCCGACCTGGTCACCCGGGCACGCGCCGAGCTGTCGTCGAAGATCAGCGACAGCCTCTACGCCTCGCTCGCCGATCACCTGAGCTTCGCCGTGCAGCGCGCCCGCGAGGGCGGCGAGTTCACCGTGCCCCTGGCCGTCGAGGTGCGCCGCTTCTACCCTACCGAGTACGCCTTCGCGAAGAGCGCCGTGACCGAGCTGAACGACCGCCTCGAGGTCGAGCTGCCGCCCGAGGAGGCGATCAGCATCGCGCTGCACGTCATCAACGCGCAGGTCGGCGGGGCGGCCGACAGCGCGGCCCGCCTGATGGAGCTCACCCACGCCATCCTCGAGATCGTGCGCCTGCACTACGGGCTCGACTACGAGGAGGACAGCCCCGCCTACCTCCGCTTCGTCACCCACCTGCGCTTCTTCGCCCAGCGCGTGCTGCTCGGCGAGACCGTGCAGCGCGACGACGCCGAACTGCTGCGCATCCTGCGCGAGCAGAAACCGGATGCGTTCGCGAGCGTCGACAAGGTCGATGCCTTCGTGATGCGCAGCCACGGGCACGCCATGAGCGCCTCGGAGAAGGTCTACATCGGCCTGCACATCGCGAACTTCCTCTAGACCCGCACCACGAACCCGCACCACCCCACATCCCACACCCCACCACCGAATCCGAAGCCGCGTCAGGACCCTCCGCGTGAAGCCCGGGATTCTCTACTCATCGGAGAGTTCCATGAAGTACCAGAAAGACGCCGCCGCGATCATCGCGGCGGTCGGCGGCGACGAGAACATCGCCTCCCTCTACCACTGCGTCACCCGACTGCGCTTCGGCCTGAAGGACAACGCCAAGGCCGACCAGGGCGCGCTCCAGGCGATCGCGCCCGTGATGGGCGTGAACGACGCCGGCACGCAGTACCAGGTGATCGTCGGCAACGACGTCCCCGACGTGTACCGCGCCATCGTGGCCGAGCTGCCGCGCCTGGCCAGCGCCGAGACGGTCGACGGATCGGGCGCAGGCGCAGCATCCGGAGCCGGGTCCGACGCGAAAGCCGACGGCAACCTGGCCAAGCGCACCTTCGCCCGCTTCCTCGACTTCATCTCGGGCACCTTCGCGCCGATCCTGCCCGCCATCGCCGGCGCGGGTCTGCTGAAGGGTGTGCTCGCCCTGATCAACGCCTTCGGCTGGGTCGACCCCACCTCGCAGACCTTCCTGATCTTCTCGGCCATCGCGGATGCGGTGTTCTTCTTCCTGCCCGTCATCGTGGCCATCTCGGCCGCGCGCAAGCTCGGCGCGAACCCCTACGTCGCCGGCTCGCTCGGCGCGATCCTGGTCTACCCGGCCCTCGGCACGCTGCTCGGCGCCGGTGACCCGGTGGCCCTGTTCGGCATCCCGGTGACGGCGGTGACGTACTCGTACTCGGTCATCCCGGTGCTGCTCGGCGTGTACCTGATGTCGTGGGTGGAGCGGGGCTTCACCGCGATCATCCCGAGCTTCCTCAAGCTCACCTTCGTGCCGATGCTCACGCTCGTCATCGTGGCCCCGATCACCCTGATCGCCCTCGGCCCGCTCGGCACCTTCATCGGCAACGGCGTCGCCGGCGGCATCAACTGGGCCCTCGACAACGGCGGGGCGCCCGCGGGCTTCGTGATCGGGGCGCTGCTGCCGCTGATCATCATGACCGGCATGCACTACACGCTGGTGCCGTTCATCCTGCAGAACCTGGCCACGCTCGGCTACGACAAGTTCCTGCCGCTCACCTACGTGCAGACCTTCGCCACCGCCGGCGCCGTGTTCGGCGTGTTCCTCCGCGCGAGGAACAAGCAGGTCAAGGCGCTCTCGCTCTCCACCACCTTCACCGCACTGATGGGCGTCACCGAGCCCGCCCTCTACGGTCTCGCGCTGCCGCTGCGCCGGCCGCTGATCGCATCGATGGCGGGCGCCGGCGTGGGCGGGGCGATCTCGCTCGGCCTCGGCGTCAAGGCCTACGTGCTCGCCGGCAACGGCGGACTCCCGGGCCTCCCCGGCCTCGTCGGCGAGACCTTCGTGTGGGCGATCGTCGGCATCGTGGTGGCGTTCATCGTGTCGACCGTGGTGTCGATGATCCTCGGCATCGACGAGTCGATCCTGGCGCGCACCGCCGAAAACGCGCCGGCCGCTGCGGCTGCCCCGGTCGCGGCGACGACGGATGCCACGGCCGCGGTCTCCGGTTCGACCGCCCGCGCAGCATCCGGAACCCTCCCCGTCCCCACCGGCACCGTCCTCGGCGAGATCGTCTCCTCCCCCATGACCGGCGAGCTCGTGTCGCTCGACGACGTGCCCGACGCCACCTTCTCCAAGCGCATCGTCGGTGACGGCACCGCGATCCGCCCCACCGACGGCCGGGTCACCTCGCCCGTCGACGGCGAGGTCGTGACGGTGTTCCCCACCAAGCACGCCGTCGCCGTGCGCAGCGACTCGGGCGTCGAGGTGCTCATCCACGTGGGCCTGGACACCGTCAACCTGAAGGGCGCGGGCTTCACCTCGCACGTGGCCGTCGGCGACCGGGTCTCCACCGGCGACCTGCCGCTCGACGTCGACCTCGCCGCGATCGCCACGACGAACGACACCCTGACCGTGATCGTGATCACCAACTCCGGCGACTACGCGGTCGACCCCGGCACCACTGGGCCGGTGCGCTCCGGCGACGCGCTCATCCGCGTGACCCGCGCCGCCCGCACCACCGAGGGAGCCGCCGTATGACCGCCGACGACACCACCACCACCCCAAGCGGCACCGTCGCCGGCGGCTCCGCCTCCATCGCCACCGACCCCAGCCCGGCCGGCGCCACCGGCCCGTTCCCCGAGGGCTTCCTCTGGGGAACGGCCTTCGCCGCCAACCAGGTCGAGGGCGGCTTCGACCAGGGCGGCAAGGGCCTCTCGCAGGCCGACGTCATCCCCTTCCGCACCGCTCGTGACTACGTCGACATCAGCGCGCTGATGAAGGCGACGGATGCGACGATCGCCGAGGCGGTCGCCACCCCGGGCTCGGCCCGCTACCCCAAACGCTCGGCCAGCGACTTCTACCACCACTGGGAGGGCGACGTCGATCTCTTCGCCGAGCTCGGCCTGAAGGCGCTGCGGATGTCGATCGCCTGGTCGCGCATCTTCCCGAACGGCGACGACGCGGAGCCCAACGAGGAGGGCCTGCTGTTCTACGAGCGCCTCTTCACGCGGCTGCGCGAGAAGGGCATCGAACCGGTCGTCACGATGTCGCACTACGAGATGCCGCTGCACCTCGTGACCGAGTACGGCGGCTGGACGAACCGCGCGGTGGTGGGCTTCTTCGAGCGCTACGCCCGCACGCTCGTGACGCGCTACCGCGGTCTCGTGCGCTACTGGCTGACGTTCAACGAGATCAACACGACCATCATCGAGCCCTACACGGGCGGCGGGGTGATCGAGCGCGAGCCGGCGCCCGGTGTCGACCCGCGCCAGGCCGGCTACCAGGCGCTGCACCACCAGTTCGTGGCGAGCGCGCTGGCCGTGCGGCTGGTGCACCAGCTGGATCCCGACGCGCAGGTGGGCTGCATGCTCGCGCGGATGGCGCACTACCCCGCCTCCAGCGACCCGGCCGACATCGTGAAGGCGCAGTTCGACAACAACCTGAACCTGTTCCACACCGATGTGCAGGTGCGCGGCCGCTACTCGGGAACGGTGCGCCGCTTCTGGCGCGACCAGGGCATCCGGGTGGTCATGGAGCCGGGCGACGAGGAGTTGCTGGCGGCGAACACCGTCGGCTTCCTCTCGTTCAGCTACTACATGAGCCTGGTCTCGTCGGTCTCGCCCGAGAAGTACGGGGCCACCGGCGGCAATCTGTTCAGCACCATCAAGAACCCGCACCTGCCCACCACCGAGTGGGGCTGGCACTTCGATCCGGAGGGCCTGCGGTACGTGCTGAACGACCTGTGGGACCGCTACCAGGTGCCGCTGTTCATCGTGGAGAACGGTCTCGGGGCCACGGATGTGCTGGAGGGTTCCGCTCCGGATGCCGCCACCGGAGCATCCGACACCCGTCGCGTGCACGACGACTACCGCATCGACTACTTCGTGCAGCACCTGCGCCAGGTGCGCGAGGCGATCGCCGACGGCGTGCAGCTCATGGGGTACACGGCGTGGGGCGGCCTGGACATCGTGAGCGCCTCGACCTCGCAGATGACCAAGCGGTACGGCGTGATCTACGTCGACGCGGACGACGCCGGCCACGGCAGCTACGACCGCGTGCGCAAGGACAGCTTCTTCTGGTACCAGGAGCTGGTGTCCTCGAACGGGGCCGTGCTGGACGGCCCGGTGCCGCCCGCGCCCGCGCCGGCTGCTGCTCCCGCGGTGCCTACGGCCTGAGGCCCAGGCGGTCGGCGACCCGTCCCATCGCATCCGCGAAGGCGACTTCGGCGCCGGCCGCCGCCCCTCCCGAGAGGTTCACACCCACCACCCCGTCGACCTCGAGCAGCTGCTCGCAGAGCCGGGTGACGGCATCCATGCCTTCGGCGAACGGATCGGCGGCGTGCAGGATGCGGTCGAGGTAGCCCTCGGGCAGCACGAGCGTGGTGAACGTCTTCAACAGCCCGGCGCTGCCGGCGTCGACCACCATCGGTACGCACGGGATGAAGCCGGGCGAGACGCCGAGCTCGCGCACCTCGTCGATGAACCGGCGCACCGGCTCGACACCGCCCGCGTGATTGACGAAGCAGAGGTCGGCGCCTGCCAGCACCTTCTCGTGCAGGCGGGCCGCTCTCTTCTGCTGCGGCGGCGTGGTGGGCGACTCGCCCACCGACACGAGATGGCCGGACTGACGGGCGAGGGCGGCGATCTGGGTGGAGTCCAGATCGAAGACGGGCAGAGCATCCGGCCGGTCGCCCGTGGCGGTGTGGTCGCCCGTCACGCAGTGCACGCCGGCCACGCCCACCTCGGCCAGGCCCGCGAGCTCGCCCTCGAGGGCGACGCGATTGCGGTCGCGGGCGTTCAGCCCGGACCACACCGGCAGGCCGGCCTCCTGGATGAGATGCGCGCGGTAGCTGGGCGAGAACTGCACGCGACTGCGCCCGGAGTCGCCGGCGAGCGTCGCATCTGCCCGGCCGGCGAGCGCCTGGGCGCAGTCCCGCAGCGAGGCGCGGTCGACGGATCGGCCCGGGAAGTCGGCGATCACCACGGGCCCGGCCGCCATCCTCGCGCGCATGGCGGCGGCGCCCCCGTGCGGCGCAACCGGGAACTCGTGCGCATCGCCGAGGTGGTGCACCTCGACCGAGGCGCCGGAGTGGGTGGCGGGGCGCTCGCCCGTCCGCGCCACCGAGTGGAGCTCGGGCGACAGCAGGTTCGGTGCGATCCCGTGCCAGCGCACGGTCGGGGTCTCGAGGAACACGCAGCGGAAGTCGCCCACCTCGCAGGTGCCGTCGAAGTCGACGCCCCCGCACGGCCCGTACTCCATGTGCTTGGGGCAGCCGGCGCGCTCGGAGGCGGTGACGTTCATCCGCACATGGTAGCGGCGGGGTGTGTCAGCGAGATTTCGCGTCGAGTCTTCTTTGCGGGCGCCTGGGTGCTGCGGATGTCGCGCGCCGGGGTTCAGGCCGGGCGCGACATCCGGTGGTCGCTCCGCTCAGTTCGCCGTGACGAGTTCGTGCCTCCAGGCCTGACCCGCCTGGCCGAAGACCTCCATGCGCTCGGCGACGATCGCCTGCATCGCCGCACGGCCGCGCTTCTCGTAGAGCGCCGGGTCGACGTTGATCCCGTCCTCCGCGAGGTAGCTGCGCACCGCGGCGGCGAAGGCCATGTGCGAGTCCATGCCCTGGTTGATCTTGCGCACGCCGAGTTTGGTCGAGCGCGCCTTCTCGGCCTCGGGCACACCCCACGACTCCGGCAGCGTGCCCCCGTGCGCGTTGATCACCGCTCGGAGATCTGCCGGCAGGGACGACGAGCCGTGCATCACCAGGTGGGTGTCGGGAACACGCGAGGCGATCTCGACGATGAGGTCCATGTGCAGCACCGAGCCGTCGGGCGGGCTGGTGAACTTGTACGCGCCGTGGGAGGTGCCGATGGCCACCGCCAGAGCATCCACGTCCGTCGCTTCGACGAAGGCGGCGGCCTCGTCGGGGTCGGCGAGAACGATCTCCTTGTGGGCACCGCCGTCTTCCGAGCCGCCGATGGTTCCGAGCTCGCCTTCGACGGAGACACCGCGGGCGTGCGCGTAGTCGGTGGTCTTCTTGGTGATCGCGACGTTCTCCTCGAAGGTGGAGTGCGTCATGCGGTCGGCGGCGAGGCTGCCGTCGATCATCACGCTCGTGAAGCCGGCCTCGATGGCGCGCACGCAGTCCTCGTAGCTCGGCCCGTGATCCAGGTGCAGCACGACGGGCACGTCGGGGTAGTCGTCGATGCCGTTGCGCAGCGCCTTCCAGAAGAACTCGTCGCTGCGATGCGCGGAGGCCCCGACGATCGTCTGCACGATGACCGGGGACTTGGTCGCCCGGGCCGCGTCGAGCACCGCTTCGGCCTGCACGAGATCGGTGACATTGAACGCCCCGACGCCGTATCCGCCCTCGCGAGCCGCGTCGAGCGCCTGACGCAATGTGATGAGTGCCACTGTTCCTACTCCTTCGTGTGGAAGCTGCACGTCGCCGGACCGGATCTGGCCGATCTTTCTGACAACGATAGACAGAATGTCTGTGACGATGCTAGCGTACCGAGTCATCAGGCACCATCGCCGTCGAAGGAGACGCGTCAGAATGACCATTCCCCTGCTGCTGGGTATCGACATCGGCACCTCGCGCATCAAGGCCAACCTCATCGACCCCCAGGGGCGATCCGTGGCCATCGGGAGTGCCCTCACGCCGTTCCGCACCACCCCCGACGGCGTCGAGATGACGGCCGGCGCTTTCCTCTCCGCGGTTCGGGAAGCCGTGCAATCACTGGGATCGCGGCTCTCCGAGGTGCGTGCGGTGGGCATCGCGAGCATGGGAGAGACCGGCACCCTGGTCACCCCGGACGGGCCGGGCGCACTGCCCCTGATCGCCTGGCACGACAAGCGCGGCGAAGAGGTCGTCGAGGCACTCCGGACGGCCTTCGGCGACGCGGGCATCCGCAGCAAGACCGGCCGGGAGGGCCGCACCGTCACGAGCATCGCGAAGCTCGGCTGGCTGGGCGCACGGGGAGCCGAGCTGGAGGGCACCTGGCTCGGTGTGGCCGGGCTCGTCGCCTGGCGGCTCACCGGCGGGTTCGGCCAGGAGGCCTCGCTCGCGGCCACGAGTGGCGCCTACGATCCCTATTCCGGCAGCTACGACGCCGACGTGCTCGCCGTGGCCGGCGTGAGCGACGCGGTCTGGACCGAGCCGTTCGTGGCCGGCACCCCCGTCGGTACCGTGCACGGCGAGGGGTCCCGCTGGTCGGGTATACCCGTCGGCGCCGTCGTCACCATCGCGGGCCACGATCATCCGGTCGGCGTGCTCGGAGCGGGCGGCACTCCGAACGAGGTGATCGATTCGATGGGCACCGGAGAGCCGATCGTCGCCGCCTGGACGCCCGGGCCGGATCGCGCGTTCCATCCCGAGATCGCCGGCTCCGGAGACGGCCACATCACGGTGTCTCGCTGGCCCGGAACCGACCGCCTGATGCTGCTCTGGGAGACCCTGCGTCCCGGCATGGGTCTGGCGACTCTCCTACAATCACTGGGATCGGACCGCCTCGAACTCGAGAACGCCGCGACGCGGCGCGACCAGGTCGAGCCCGTCTCGGCCTCGGCCATCGCCCGTCTCGAGTCGGGGATCCTGCCCCCCGCACTCGACCTGTCCGACCCGGTCGGCGCCTGGGTCTCGGTACTCGAGGGCTACGCGCTGCTCGCCGCGCAGGGCGAGGCGTCGATCCGCGGGCTCACCGGCACGCAAGGCCCGATCATCCTGATCGGCGGAGGCCTGCGCTCGCCACGCTGGGTCGAGGCCAAGCGCCGCCGGGCCACGCATCCGGTGCTCGCGGCCCGCGAGCCGGAGGCGGTCTCCCGAGGCGCCGCCCTGCTCGCCGGTGTCGCGGCCGGGTGGTGGGACCCGTCGTGCTACCCGCCCGCCGACATCGATCCCGTCGTCGAACTGCTGTCTCCCGTGGGGCCGGCAGCCGGAGGTACGCCCTCATGACGATAACGATGCGGCGACACATTTCCTGCTCGGATGTCCACGATCTTGACAACGGTGTCAGAAAAGCTACTCTGTGGACTGTGGATGACAAGGATGCACCTGCCCTGAGCGACCCGCTGAACCCGAGCGGGCTGCGTAAGCCCTCGCGCTTGGTCGACATCGCGAAGCACGCCGGTGTCTCGTCGAAGACCGTGTCGCGCGTGCTGAACAACGAGCCGTACGTCACCGCCGCGATGCGCGAGCGCGTCACCCGCTCCGTCAACGAGCTCGGCTACGTCGGCGACGCCGCCGCCAGCGGTCTGCGCTCCAAGAAGTCGGGGTTCATCGGCCTCATCATCCCGGATGTGCGCAACGGCTTCTTCGCCCTGCTCACCCGGGCGATCGAGGAGCGGCTCTCGCCGAGCAGCCCCACGCTCCTGCTCGGCGACTCCGACGAAGAGCAGGCCCAGGAGGAGCGATACCTCCGCACCTTCCGCCAGCAGCGCGTCGACGGGCTGATCGTGCTGCCGTGCGGTGCGCCCAGCCTCCCGGATGCGGTGATGGAGATCCCCACCGTCATCGTCGACCGCACCGTGCCCTCGGTGCGCGGCAAGGCCGACCACGTGATGGCGAGCAACCGCAAGGCGGCCGAGACCCTCGTGGCGCACATGGTCAACCACCACGGCATGAAGCAGGTGGCGATCGTGGCCGGCGACCTCTCGATCTCCAACGTGCGCGAACGCCAGACGGGTTACAGCCGCATCCTGAAGCAGGCAGGGCTGGAGACGTTCATCACCAACGGGCACACCACGCCCGACGATGCCGCCGCCGGCGCCTATGCGCTCTTCCGAACGCTCACTCCCCCGTTCGGCGTGTTCACCACCAACAACCGGATGTTCTGGGGCGCGATGGCCGCGATCGCCCGGCTCGGCCTGCGCATCCCGAAAGACGTCATCGTCACCACCATCGACTCGATCGGCGAGGCGACCGTGACGGGCCTCCAGCCCACCCAGGCGGTGGTCCCGGTCTCGACGGTGGCCGCCCGGGCGATGCAGCTGCTGCAGGAGCGGATCAGCGATCCGACCCTGCCTCCCCGCACCGTCACGGTCGACCTCGACATCGAGTACGGCACGACCTGCGGATGCGTCCCGCTCTCGACCTCACCGTTGATGGTGGGCACGGCCCCGCCACGATGATCCACCCGGCCACCTGACCCCGAGAACCTCCGCCCGGCGTGACGCCGCCGTGTGGCAGCACCACAAGAAGACAACCGAACACACCAAGCCGGTCGCGGCTGCACCAGTCGAATGAAACAGCCGCGACCGACCCTGCGTCGAACGCCGAAAAGCGAAACCCACCCCACGCAAGTCACCACTCAAAGGAGAGATGAGACGATGAATAAGCTCACCCGTCAGCGCACCATCCGCACGGCTGCTACCGCAGCAGTGTCGATTCTAGCGGTCAGTCTGGCCGGATGCTCGGCCGGCACCACTGCGTCGAGCACCGACGGCGGTGACAGCGCCGCACCCCGTGTGGCATTCGTGATCAAGCCGCTGGACAACACCTACTTCGGTGCCATGGCGAAAGGCGCCCAGCAGGCGGCCGACGACGCGGGGATCGACCTCACCGTGGTCGCCGCCGAGAACGTCACCGACGACTCGGGCCAGGCCAACAAGCTCAACTCGCTCGTCACCGCGGGCTACGACTGCTACGTGGTGAACCCCACCAGCCAGACCAACCTGCTCACCTCGCTCGTCCCGGTGTCGCAGGCCGGCACCCCGATCGTGAACCTCGATCTGCCCATCGACCTCGACGCGGCGAAGGACGCCGGGGTGACGGTCACCACCTACGTGGGCACCAACAACGAGACCGCGGGCGCAGCCGGCGGCGAGGCCATGATGAATCTCGTCGCCGCCGACAGCCAGGTGGCCATCATCGGCGGTCTCGTCGGAGACCCCGGCAACATCGCTCGCCTCAAGGGCTTCGAGGACTCGGTCGACGGCACCCTGACCGTGACGCAGACGGTGGCCGCCGACTTCGACAAGGCGAAGGCCAAGAGCGCCGCCGCCACCATCCTCCGCGCGAACCCCGACATCAAGGGCTTCTTCACCCCGTCCGGCGACATGGCCATGGGCATCCAGCAGGCGGTCGAGGAGGAGGGCATGAAGGGCAAGGTCGCGGTGGTCGGCATCGACGGAACCGAAGACCAACTGAAGGACATCGTGGCCGGCGGCCAGCCCGCCGCGATCGAGCAGTTCCCCTACCTGATGGGCGTGCAGTCGGTTCAGGCCTGCGAGGCCGCGATCTCCGGCAAGACCATCCCGGAGACGGTCGAGACCCCTGTCCTGATCGTCACCTCGGAGAACGCCGAGGCGGCCCTGGAAGCGCTGCCCGCGCCGCCGGCCGGCTTCGACGTGCCGAACCCGTTCGAGTGATCCGCATCCGAACCCGCGCGACCACTCACTGAACACGCTTCGAACAGACATCGATTAGACGGGATCATCACCGATGACCGCTGAAACACGAACACCCCTGCTTCCCGCACGCCGGTCCGGCCGCGTGAAGGGGCTGGCGAAGAGATTCGGAACCGAGGAGGTGTGGGCGAAGGCCACCGCACCGGTGGCGCTGCTCGCCATCGTCATCCTGTTCTCGATCGCCTCGCCGCGCTTCTTCACCGCCGCCAACCTGAGCGGGATGCTGGCGGACTCGACGATCCCCGTCGTCCTCGCGCTGGGGGCCACCTTCGCGGTGGCCCTCGCCGGGATCGATCTCTCCCTGGCGGCCACCGTCGCCCTCGGCAGCGTGACCATGGGTCTGGCCTACCAGCAGGGCTGGCCGCTCATCGTCTGCGTGCTGGTCGCCATCGCGACCGGCGTCGCCGTCGGCGCCTTCAACGGTGTCTTCGTCGGCTGGGTGAGGATCCCCGACTTCATCGTGACGCTCGGAACACTGAGCCTCGTGATGGGACTGGCCCTCATCCTGTCGACGGGCGTTCCCGTGCAGATGCGGGAGCCCGCGCTCACCTTCATCAGCACGCAGTCGCTGTTCGGCATCCGGTACAACATCCTGATCGCGATCGGGATCGCGGTGATCCTGCACGTCGTGCTGTTCCACACGCGGTTCGGCACGCATCTGCTCGCCGTGGGCGACAACGCCGACGCGGCCAAGGCGATGGGCCTGAAGGTCGCTCGCATCAAGCTCGCCGGCTACATGCTCTGCGGCACGATGGGCGGGGTCGCGGCGGTGCTGCTCACCTCGTACATCGGTTCGAGCCAGCCGGCCGCGAACACCGACTACCTGCTCAAGGCGATCGCCGCGGTCGTGCTCGGCGGCGTCAGCCTCTTCGGTGGTCGCGCCACCATCATCGGCCCCGTGCTCGGCGCCATCCTGCTCACGTTCCTCCAGTCGGGCCTGACCCTGCTGGGCGTGAGCGCCTTCTACTCCCCCCTAGTCATCGGCATCGTCGTGATCGCCGCCGCCACACTCATGAGAGGCCGCAAATGACGGACAACACCCGCTCCCGCAGCTCGTTCGACAACGGCGCGACCGGCGCCGGCGACATCAAGGTCGAAGTCCGCGACGTCGAGAAGCTCTTCGGCAGCATCGTCGCCCTCCGCGGTGCCAACCTCACGGTGCGCAAAGGCGAGGTCACGGCCATCGTCGGCGACAACGGTGCGGGCAAGTCGACCCTCGTGAAGTGCCTCACCGGGCTCTACGTTCCGGATGGCGGCGAGATCATCATCGACGGCGAGGTCGCCCACTTCCGCAACCCGGACGACGCCCGCGAGGGCGGGATCGAGACCGTCTACCAGGATCTCGCGCTCTCCGACCAGCTCTCCGTCTGGCAGAACATGTTCATGAGCCGCGAGCTCGTGCGCCGCGTCGGCCCGTTCAAGTTCCTGCGCCGCAAGGAGATGAAGAAGCAGGCCAAGACCCTGGTGGAGGATCTCGCCGTCACCGTGCCGTCCATCACCAACTCGGTGAAGCGGCTGTCGGGCGGCCAGCGCCAGGCCGTGGCGATCGCGCGCGGCGTGATGTGGGCCAAGGGGATGATCATCCTCGACGAGCCGACCGCCGCGCTCGGGCTGCGCGAGACCGCTCAGGTGGAGGCGCTGATCAAGCGCACCGTCGACCAGGGACAGACCGTTCTCATCGTGTCGCACAATTTCGAGCAGGTGAAGCGGCTCTCCTCGCAGGTCTGGGTGATGCGCGCCGGCCAGGTGGTCGGCGGCACCCGCACCGTCGACGTCACCAACGAGGAGCTGGTGGGCATGGTGACCGGAGCGATCCAGCTGGCGGGTTAGGCCTCGGCCGGGGAGGGTACGGCTCACCCGCGGACGAACGAGCGTGTGGCCCACCCGCGCGCGTTTAGGCTGGAGCAGCGACATCACCCCGACCTCTGGAGCCGCCATGACACTTCCATACGACCTCGCGATCCGTGCCCGATCGGTGTTCGTCGACGGGGAGTGGAGAGAGGCCACCATCGCGGTGCGCGAGGGCGTGGTGGCGGCGATCGCCGAGTACGACGAAGAGGTGCCGGCGCACCAGACCGTCACCCTTCCCGACGGCCAGGTGCTCGTGCCCGGCATCGTCGACACGCACGTGCACGTCAACGAGCCGGGCCGCACCGAGTGGGAGGGGTTCACCACCGCCACGCGGGCCGCGGCCGCGGGCGGGGTCACCACCATCGTCGACATGCCGCTGAACAGCATCCCGCCCACCACGACGGTCGACGGGCTGGCGGTGAAGCGCGAGGCGGCGGCTCCGCAGGCGAGCGTCGACGTGGGGTTCTGGGGCGGGGCGATCCCGTCCAGCCTCGGAGCGCTCGAGCCGCTCTGGAACGAGGGTGTGTTCGGGTTCAAGGCCTTCCTCTCCCCCTCGGGCGTCGACGAGTTCCCGCATCTCTCCTCCGCGCAACTGCGCGCCGCGCTCGAGGAGATCGCCGGCTTCGGCGGCCTGCTGATCGTGCACGCCGAAGACCCGGAGGTGCTCGACGAGGCACCGGCCGACGGCGGGCCCGACTACCTCGCCTTCGTCGCCTCGCGCCCCGAGCTCGCCGAAGAGGATGCCATCGCGCACGTCATCGAGGGCGTGCGGGCCACGGGGGCGCGGGCGCACATCCTTCACCTGTCCAGCGGCCGGGCCCTTGCGCAGATCCGGGCGGCGAAGGCCGAGGGGCTGCCGCTCACGGTCGAGACCTGCCCGCACTACCTCAGCTTCGCGGCCGAGCACATCCCCGACGGCGCGACGCAGTTCAAGTGCTGCCCGCCGATCCGCGACGAAGGCAACCGCGATCTGCTCTGGGAGGCGCTGCTCGACGGCACGATCGACCTGATCGCCTCCGACCACTCGCCGTCGACGGCCGAGCTGAAGTTCGCGGGCGACGGCGACTTCCAGGAGGCCTGGGGCGGCATCTCGGGGCTGCAGCTGGCGTTCCCCGCGGTCTGGACGGCGGCGCGCGAGCGCGGCATCCCGCTCGAGCGCGTGCTCGGCTGGATGGCGGTGAACACGTCCGCCCTCGTGGGGCTCGGCGAGCGGAAGGGGTCGATCGCCCTCGGCGCCGACGCCGATCTCGTCGCGTTCGCCCCCGAGGAGTCGTTCGCCGTGCACGCCGAGACCCTCGAGCACAAGAACAAGGTCACGGCCTACGACGGGCGTACTCTGCACGGCGTGGTGCACACCACCTGGCTCGCCGGATCGGTCGTGCACGTGCTCGGCGCCGCCGATCCCGCGCGCCTCCCCCAGGGCCGGCTGCTGGTGCGTTCCAGCGACTGAGTCCGTACGTAAATTGGACGTAAATTCCGGATGCCGGGGGCCGCATCCGCTCTTCCGGCCTGCCTGCAGACACCAGACTGGAGGCGCGCGCACCCGCACCGTCCCGTCGCGCAGTGAGTAGGAGAGCATGGCAATCGTCCTCGGCCCGCACCAGTACGGCAAGGCGGAGAACCGCATCGTGCGGATCTACCGCGACTCGCCCCGGCACGAGATCCACGACGTCAACGTCTCCACCGCCCTCCGCGGCTCCTTCGACGCCGCGCACCTGGTCGGCGACCAGAGCTCGGTGCTCCCCACCGACACGCAGAAGCAGACCGCCTACTCCTACGCGAAGGAGAAGGGCCTCACCTCGATCGAGTCCTACGGCCTCACCCTGGCGCGGCACTTCGTCGACGACGTCGAGCCCGTCTCCGGCGCCCGGATCGAGATCGAGGAGTACGCCTGGGAGCGTGCCGTGGTCGGCGGCTCGGAGCACGACTTCACCTTCGTGCGCAAGGGCCAGGAGGTGCGCACGGCCGCCATCACGATCGAGGGCAAGGGCTCCGAGCAGCAGACCTGGATCATCGGCGGTTTCAAGGAGCTGGTGCTGCTGAAGACCACCGGGAGCGAGTTCAGCGACTTCCTCGAAGACTCGTACACGCTGCTGCAGCCCACGAACGACCGCATCATGGCCACCTCCCTGGTGGCGCAGTGGCGCTTCACCTCCCCCGACGGCAGCTGGGCCGACCTCGACTGGGAGGCCACCTACACCGGCATCAAGCAGACGATGATCGAGGTGTTCGCCACCCTGCACTCGCTCGCCTTGCAGCAGACCCTCTACGAGATGGGCAAGGCCGTGCTCGAGGCCTACCCCTTCCTGGCCGAGATCCGGATGTCGGCGCCGAACAAGCACCACTTCCTCTACGACCTCTCCCCCTTCGGTGTCGCCAACGACAACGAGGTCTTCAACGCCGACGACCGCCCCTACGGCCTCATCCAGGCCTCGGTCCTCCGTGACGACGCGCCCCCCGCCGGCCCGGCCTGGACCATCGCCGGCGGCTTCGCCTAGCCGCCGAACGCCCCTCGCCGCCCGCGGGCACTGATGCCTCACCCACCCCCGTCCGGTTCAAAAAGCTGCAAATAACGCAGACCGACCCCGTATACGGCCCCGCTCTGCCTGATTTGCAGCCTTTTCGAACCGCACCCACCCCGCCCGTCCGGTTGCAGAGCCCTCTTTCGAGCGCCCGGTCGCAGTCCCCCGTCCTAGCGCCCAGTCTCAGAGCCCAGTTCGAACGGCCAGTCTCAGGCCATAATCGACGACCCAGAGTGAGGGCATGGCCGCGTCAGCGACCGCACCCGAACATGTCGCCTCGCGCCGGGCGGGGACCGGCGCGACCACGAGAGGCCCCTCGCCGCAGGCGAGAGGCCTCTCGTGCGACAAACACAGCTCAGCTGCCGCGGTAGGTGGAGTACGCGAAGGGGCTGAGCAGCAGGGGCACGTGGTAGTGCGCGGCCGTGTCGTGCAGCTGGAAGGTGATCTGCACCTCCGGGTAGAAGGCGTTCACCTCCTGCTCGGCGAAGTAGGTGGCCGTGTCGAAGCTCACGCGGTACCGCCCGGCGGCGAGCTCGACCGGACCGAGCGCGTTCACGCGCCCGTCCGCGTCCGTCTCCGCCGCCCCGATCATCACCCAGTTGCCCACCTCGTCGTGCTCGAGGATCACCGGAACCCCGGCCGCGGGCCTGCCGATGGTGGAGTCCAGAACGTGGGTGGTGACGTGGCTGCGCTCGGTACCGGATGCTGCGGCGGCGTTCATGTGGGCTCCCGGGGTGGTGGGGTCGGTGGAGTTCAGGCGGGGTAGAGCTGCTGGAGGCGGAGCATCGTGATGTCGTGGAGTTCGGATGCCACGGTGGCGGCTTCTGCGGCATCGTCGAGCTCGAGGCGGCGGGTGAGTTCCACGAGGATCTCGGCTCGATCGCGGCCGGCGGCACGGATGAGGAACACGCGGTCGAAGCGCGCCTCGTAGGCCGCGTTGCCGGCGGCGATGGCCTCGGCCAGGCCCGCGTCGGAGGCCTCGGCGGCCGACTGCTCCGAGCGGCTGAAGGCCTGTGAGCGCCCCTCACCGGTGGCGCGCTCACCGATGCGCGGATGGTGCGCGAGGGCGGCGTCGACCTCGGCCGGGGTCAGCGACGATGCCACGCGGTCGGCAAGAGCGAGCAGCTCGGCGTTCGACCCGAACGGGGCCGCAGCCGCCACCTCGTCGGCGAACCGGTCGACGCCGAGGCACGAGAAGAGCGCCCCCCGAAGGCCGGCGACCGTGGCCGAGCGAACGTCCGATCCGTCTGGGGCTGCAGTGGGTTCCGCCATGATTCCAGCTTAGGGCGGCGCTCGAGTGCGGGACTCCTACGATGAGGTCATGAGCATCCGTCCCACCCGTGATGCGGCTCCGGATGCCGTCGGCATACTGCTCGCCGCCGGTGCCGGTCGACGGATGGGCACGCCGAAGGCGCTCGTGATCGACGACGATGGCGAACCGTGGCTAGCGCGCGGCGTGCGGGTGCTGCGCGAGGGCGGCTGCGAGCGGGTCGTCGTGGTGCTCGGTGCCGCACCGGAGGCGGAATCGCTGATACCCGCCGATCTCCGCGCCCGCGTCACGGTGACGATCGCCGACGAGTGGGCGCGGGGCCAGAGCGCTTCGCTTCGCGCGGGGATCCGCGCGGTACAGGCCGAGCCGGGGTTCGCCGCCCTCGTCTCCCTGGTCGACCTGCCCGGATTGCGAGCGCCCGCGGTGCGGCGTGTGCTGGCGGCCGCGCGGGGTTCCGCCCAACCGAGCCCGGCATCGGCCCTCCTCCAGGCGGCCTACGACGGCCGGCCCGGGCATCCGGTGTTCCTGGGCGCGGCGCACCTCGCGCCGCTGCTCAAGCACCTGCACGGCGACACCGGAGCCCGCCCCTATCTGCTGGCACACGACGTGCGGATCGTCGACTGCACCGACCTCGGTGGTGGCGACGACGTGGATACGCCGGGCTGAGCATCCGCAGCGATTTCGTTGCATTCCGGAAGTATCGTCGGCACGACGGCGTTGACTGAAGGCATGACAGCTACAGGACTCACCACCATCGGACTCGTCGGCGCCGGCAACATCGGCAGTCAGCTCGCGCGCCTCGCGGTCGCGCACGGCTACCGCGTCGTCATCAGCAACTCGCGCGGTCCCGAGACGCTCGCCGACCTCGTCGCCGAACTCGGCCCCCAGGCCTACGCCGCCACGGCTGCCGAGGCCGCTGCCGCCGGCGACCTCGTGGTGGTCACGGTGCCGCTCAAGAACTACCGCCAGGTGCCCGCCGCTCCTCTGGCCGGCAAGCTCGTGATCGACACGAACAACTACTACTTCGAGCGCGACGGCCGCATCCCCGAGCTCGACGAGGGGCGCACCACAGTCTCCGAGATGCTGCAGGCGCACGCGCCCGAGGCCACCGTCGTCAAGGCCTTCAACAACATCATGGCCGCCGACCTGACGACCAGCGGATCGCCTGCGGGTACCGACGATCGCCGCGCCCTCCCGATCGCCGGCGACGACGCCGCCGCGAAGGCCACGGTCACCACCCTGCTCGACGAGTTCGGCTTCGACGCCGTCGACGCCGGCCCCCTCTCCGAAGGCTGGCGCTTCGAGCGCGACCGCCCGGCGTATGTGGTGCGCATGAACGCGACGGAAGCCGTGGCCAAGCTCGCCGAGGCAGCGCGATAGAGGAAAGAGTGCTGGCCGGCGCCGGGCTGGTGCTAGCTGCCGGTCGCGCCGGGCTTCGCTCGGCGTGACCGGGCGGCGCCGGTCCCTGCCCGGCGCCGGGCGACATGTGAGCGCGCGGTCGAACGACCCGGCCTGCGGTCGGGACGTTCGGCCACACGCTCACCTTGGGTCGGCGAGTACGGCCTGAGACTTCGGGTGCCGTCCCGCAGCTTCACCGGCGCGACCCGCACCAAACTACAGCTCTAGTTCACCGAGAGCGTCGTAGAGGCCGTTGATCGCGGCTATGCGGGTTCGGGAGTCGCGGGGGCGCGCGGCCAAGGTGTTCGAGGAGAGCACGTTCACGACGCTCATGGCGCTGGCGTAGCTGTCCAGGGGCGAGACGCTGTCGATGGGGCACTCGATCCAGACCGCGGCGAACTCCGAGTAGCGGCGGGCCGAGGGGTCGCCGATCAGGATGATCGGCACACCTTGCGCGGCGATCCCGGCCACGAGCCGTCCGAAGCCCGAGGTGCGCCGCCGGAAGGCGAACACCACGGCCACGTCGCGCGCATCCCGCTCCGCGAACTCCTCGGCGATCGTCTGCCCCGGCTGCGGCGCCAGGTGCACGCCGGCGCGGCCCTGCGCGAGCTGCTCGCGCAGGTGCAGTGCGAGGGCGAAGTTGTTGCGCAGGCCCACCACGGTCACGCTGCGACTGCGCACCAGCAGCTCGGTCGCCTGCTCGAGCCGCTGCGGACCGAGCGCATCCAGGCAGCGCCGCAGGTTCTCCACCTCGCGCACGAGATGCGCCGACAGATCAGCGGATGCCCCGGGCGAGGATCCCCCCACCGGAACGCCGAGCGACCGCAGCGAGCGGGCGTGCTCCCGCACCTCCTGGGCGTTCTCGAAGCCGAGCCGGCGGAACAGCCGCGACACCGTCGCCTTCGACACACCGCTGCGCTGCGCGAGCTCGGTTCCCGAGTAGATCGCCAGGTCGCTGAGGTGGTCGAGGATGAAGTCGGCCGCCCGCTGCTCCTGCGGCGACAGCTCGCCGTACGAGCGGTCGATCCGCTGGCCGATGTTCATCGAGGCGCCCGCGGCGGCTTCGATGGTCATGACCTCGCCAGTGCCAGCACGGCCTGCTCGAAGGCGTCGATCGTGGCCGCCACATCGGATGCCGTCACCCGCTCCTCGGGATTGTGGCTCACGCCGCCCTCGCAGCGCACGAACAGCATCCCGATCTCGGCGATCTCGGCGATCGCCATGGCGTCGTGGCCGGCCTTGGAGAACAGCGACATCGGTCGCCGGTCGCCGGTCGAGCGGATGCCCTCGGCGATCACGCCGCGCAGCCGCGCACTGCACACCGCGGCGGGCGCCGAGTGCGTCTCGACGCTCTCCCAGCGCAGCCGGCGCTGCCGGCAGATGTCCGACAGCATGTCTTGGATGACCGTCCAGATGCGGTCGCGCTCACTGTCGTACTCACCGCGCAGGTCGAGGCTGAACTCGACCTTGCCCGGGATGACGTTCACCGCATCCGGGAACACCTCGAGGTGCCCCACGGTTGCAATGAGCTGAGCGGATCGCGCGATCCGCTCGATGGCGATGATCGCATCCGCGGCCCCGGCGAGCGCGTCGCGGCGTCGCTCGTACGGGGTGCCGGAGTGCCCGGCGCGGCCGATCACCGTCACCAGGAAGCGGCGGGCGCCGGCGATCGAGGAGACGATGCCGAGCGCCTTGTTCTCGTCTTCGAGGTACGGCCCCTGCTCGATGTGGGCCTCGAGGTAGCCCACGAAGTCCGAGCGCTTGCGGGCGGCGTCGCCGATCGTCGAGGGGTCGAGCCCCCACTCCACGAAGGCCTCGCGCAGGGTCACGCCGTCTTCGCCGCGGAGCTCCCACCAGGCGTCGTCCCAGGTTCCTGCGTAGGCGCGGCTGCCGAGCAGGGCCCGGCCGAAGCGGGTGCCCTCTTCGTCGGCGAAGGCGACGACCTCCACCGCGAACGGCAGGGTCGCGGCGCGCCCGGAGGCGTGAAGCCGCTCCACCACGGCGATCGCGGTCAGCACGCCCAGGATGCCGTCGTACTTTCCCGCCGAGGGCACGGTGTCGAGGTGGCTGCCGAGCAGCAGCGCCGGCAGGCCGGGTGTCGCACCCTCGAGCCGGCCGCAGAGGTTGCCGGCCGCATCCTGCCAGGTGCTCATGCCGGCGGCACGCATCCACTCGGCGGCGATGGCGTTGACCTCGGCGTGCTCCTTCGAGAGGTACACGCGCTCGATCAGCCCGTCGGGCAGGGAGCTGTGCGTAGCCAGCTCCTCGCAGCGGGCGAGGAGTGTTTCCGCGGTGGTCGTCGCGGGCACCTCGGGCACCTCGACGGCGGCCATCAGGCCACCGACCCGTCGCTGTACACGTCGTACGCGGCTCCGACTCCTCCGCCGGCCGTGACGGATGCCCCCTGCCGCCGCAGCACCTGCTCGAGCGAGGCGAGCGTCGTGAGCACGGCATCCTTGCGCGCGTTGTAGCCCATGGTGCCGATGCGCCAGACCTTGCCGTGCAGCGGCCCGAACGAGGTGCCGATCTCGATCCCGAAGTCTTCCAGCAGTTCGCCGCGAACGGCATCGCCGTTCACACCCGAGGGGATGCGTACCGCGACGACGTTGTTCATCTTCACGGCGAGATCCCCGAACACCTCGAGACCGAGCCCTTGCACGCCGGCCAGCATGGCCGCGCCGTGCAGGCGGTGCCGCTCGACGGCCGCATCCAGCCCCTCCTCCACCAACAGCCGGGCGCACTCGCGCGCGCCGTAGAGCATGGTGGTGGCCTCGGTGTGGTGGTTCAGGCGCTTCTCGCCCCAGTAGTCGAAGATCATGGCCAGGTCGAAATAGTTCGAACGGATGCGCGACTCGCGGATCTCGGACGAGTCGCCGGCGATGCCCGCCTCGATGCTCTTGCGGCTCTCGATCACGGCCACCGCCTTCGCGGAGAAGGTGGCGGGAGCCGATCCGGAGGGCCCGCCGAGGCACTTCTGCAGCCCGGCGGTCACGGCGTCCAGACCGAGGGCATCCGTGTCGAAGGCGTTGCCGGCGAGGCTCGCGGTGACATCGGTGTAGAACAGCACACCGTGCTTCTCGCACAGCTCGCCGAGCCCCTCGAGCGGCTGCGCCACCGTCGTGCTCGTGTCGCCGTGCACGACCGCCAGCAGGGCCGGCTTGGTGCGGATGACGGCCTCCTCGATCTCGGCCACCGTGAACACGGTGCCCCACTCGCGCTCGATCACGTGCACCTCGGCGCCCGCCCGCTCGGCGATCTCGCGCAGCAGGTGCCCGAAGCGGCCGAAGACCGGAACGAGCACACGGTCGCCCGGCGAGACCAGCGAGACGATGGCCGCCTCGATGCCGGCCCGGCTGGTGCCGTCGATCAGGAGGGTCTGCTCGTTGGCGGTCTTGAAGACCTCGCGGTACAGCCCCATGGTCTCGGTCATGTAGGCGGTCATCGCCGGGTCGTACTGACCCACCAGCTGCGCCGACATGGCGCGCAGCACGCGGGGGTCGGCGTTGATCGGGCCGGGGCCCATCAGAAGGCGAGGCGGCGGGTTGATCGGCTGGCTGATGATGTCGTCTCCTCGCGGGGATGGTCCGAAAAGTTTGTTTCTTCGCCACCAGTCTACGAAACGGACGTTTCACGCGTGTTTCGGCAGGGCGGCATCCAGAGCCCCTCACCGAACGATGGTCGCGTGCGAGTTTTCCTCAGTTTCTGGTAGTCTCTCCGGTCATGCCCACCACGATTACGAGGCTGCCGTCCCTCGACGGCCTGCGCGGGCTCGCCGCGCTCACGGTGGTGCTCGGGCATGCCCGCCTGATCCTGCTGGCCGACCCCGCGCTCGCCTTGCCGGGCCTGCATCAGCTCTCCGAGGGCGTGGGCACGGTCGGCAACAAGGCGGTCTGGCTGTTCTTCGTGCTCTCCGGGCTCGTGCTCACCCGCTTCGCCACCGGTCGGCCCGGTTTCGACTACGGCGCCTATCTGTTGTCGCGCCTCGCCCGGTTGTATATCCCGGTGTGGGCGGCGCTGGCGTTCACGGCGCTCAGCATCCTGATCGTGCCGCGCGCCGCGAACCTGGGCCTCGGGCAGTGGATCGACGCTCACCCGCCCGGCATCACACCGGCCGGGCTGGTCGCCGACGCCACCCTGGTCGCGGGCACCAGCGGCACGCTCTCCCCGCTCTGGACCTTGCAGTGGGAGGTGCTGTTCTCGCTGCTGCTCGTGCTGTACATCACCGTGCTGCGGCGCGTGCCGCCGGTCGCCGGGGTCGGACTGGGGATCGCCCTGGCGACGCTCGGCGCGTGCATCGGCTCGGAGATCCTGCTCTATCTGCCGATGTTCGCGATCGGAGTCGCGCTCGCGCTCGGCTGGCCGCGGCTGAGCGCGCTCGCTCGCCGGCTCCGTAGCAAGGGCGGGCGACGGATACGGGACCACCCGACACCAACCACGCCGTCGGGCTCCACCCCGATTCCAACGCTGGCCGCCACGTTCGTCATGGCCGCCGGGATCGCCCTGGCGGTCGCGTTGTGCTCGCTCGGATCGATCCTCCGCGGCAGCGGGCTCGATGCCGGCTGGCTCACCATCGTCGACACGGCATCCGCTCTGGCCGGGGTCACGCTCGTCGTGGTTCTGGTGGGCCTGGCCCCGGTGCTGATCAGAGTGTTCACGAGTCGCCCGCTGCACTGGCTCGGCGCGATCTCGTTCAGCATCTACCTCGTGCACGAGCCGATTCTGGTCGGTGCGGTGCGACTGTTCGGCACGGCACCCAGCACGGTGCTGATCGCGCTGCTGCTCTGCTTTCCCGCCGCCGCCCTGTTCGCGCGCTTCGTCGAGCGCCCCGCTCATCGCTTCTCGCAGTCGCTTCGCCGCAGCCCTGCGCCGACCCGGCAGGATATCCCGCTTTCGGCACCCCAGAACGGCACGAGCTGACGGGTCGGGCGCGGGGCTGCGGCGACCCGGCAGAGATCCCCGCTTTCGGCACCCCAGAACGGCACGAGCTGACGGGTCGGCGCAGGCGGCCTGACGCGCCTCAGGAGCGCAGGGCCTCCGCGAGGCGCGCGGCCACGTCGATGAGGGCGAGGTCGGATCCGCGCGGGCCGACGAGGCAGAGGCCGAGCGGGGCGCGGCCGCCCGGAGCGGGCACCGAGAGCACGGGGGCCGAGACGGCGGGGTATCCTCCCGTGCCGGCGACCGAGGTCATCCGCAGAGTTGCCGCTCGCACGTCCGCAATCGACTCGGCGGGCGCGTTCAGCGCAGGTGCCGCCGACGAGGCCGAAGGAAGCAGCAGGATGCGCCCGCCGAGCACGGAGTC
Source organism: Herbiconiux sp. (assembly GCF_023264855.1). GTDB lineage: Bacteria > Actinomycetota > Actinomycetes > Actinomycetales > Microbacteriaceae > Herbiconiux. The sequence continues at coordinate 79,794 of NZ_JAHFUW010000007.1, forward strand.
GAGCCGGGCGCGGGCCTCGGCCAGGTGGGCGCGCCCGGCGGCCTCGGCGTCGGCATCCACCGAGGAGGCCACGTCGAATCGCTCGGCGATGTCCGGTCCGAGCACGCCGGGGTGCGTGGTGATCCAGGACCCGTGCTCACGCCAGGCCTCGGCGGCCTGCACCGTCCGGAAGGCGGCGAACACCGCGTCGAGGTCGCCGAGGTCGACCAGCTCGATCGCACCGAAGAGCTCCAACGATCGAGGTCCCTCGACGAGCCCGGTGAAGGCGGCGCTCACCGCGGCGTCGCAGCCCTGGAGCAGGGCCGGGTCGACCACGTATCGCGCGTCGAGCACGGCACCCGGGCCACCGGATGCCTCATCCCTCGTGTCCCCGGAGCCCGCACTCGCACCAGACCCCGCACGCATACCGGACCCCGCACCCGTAGCCACACCCGCACCCTCACCGGACCCTGCACCCGCACTCGCGCCGGAGCCCGCACGCGCGCCCGAGCCCGAACCCGCACTCGCGCCCACATCCGCGCTCACACCCGAGCGCGCATCCGTTGCGCTCGCGACTCCGGCCACGGCCGTCGCTCCGGGCGCGCCCGCGAACGACGCCTCCGCGGCCGCCCGCAGTGCGGCCGCCGATCGCGTCAGCCAGCCGATGCTGTCGAAGCTCGGTGCGAGCGGCAGCAGACCGTCGGCGCTCACCGCGCCGTGCGAGGTGCGAAGACCCCAGAGACCGTTGTACGAGGCCGGCACCCGGATCGAGCCCGCGGTGTCGGTCGCCAACCCGATCGTGGCCTGGCCGAGGGCGACCGCGGCCGCCGGCCCGCTCGAGGATCCTCCGGAGATCGCCCCGGGCACCGCCGCGTTCGGCGGGGTGCCGTAGTGCACGTTGCGCCCGGCGATGCTGTAGGCGAACTCGTCGGTCTGGGCGATGCCCTGCAGGGCGGCTCCCCCTGCCCGAAGGGCGGCCACCGCCGCGGCGTCCTGCGTCTGCACCGGCGCCTCGGCGAGGTACTGCGGGATGCCGGCGCCGATGGCGAAGCCCGCCACCGCGTAGAGGTCTTTCACCGCCACCGTCATGCCCTCGAGCGCACGCGGCTCGGCGCCGTCGGAATCCTCCCCCGCACCGGCGGTGCTCATGGGCAGCGCCGGCACCAGCGGCACCCCGGCCACCCGCCACACCGATCCGTTGATCGCCGGCGGCGCTCCGTGCACGTGCGCGGCGGAGATCACCCACGCCCCGTCCCGACGCTCCCACAGCTGGGTCTGCAGACCCGAGCCGCCCTTCACCGGAGCGCTCACCGACACGATCAGCACCGCCTCCGGGCCGATCACCCGCAGGTGCACCTCGGTGATCACCCGCGGCGGCAGGCCCCCACGCAGCCCCCGGAACGCGCTGATCCGGTCGTGCCCCACGAGCAGCCCCGCGGCATCGCCCCGCAGAGTCGACGGCCCCGGCGCGAACGAGCGGTCGAGCACCTCGAGGTCGTTGGACATCAGAGCGCTCTCGTAGGCACGGAAGGCGGACAGCAGCTCGTCGAGGGCCGCCGGCTCCAGCGCGCCGTCGATCGTGGTCACTCCGGCCGGGATGGCGTGCTCGGGCATGGCGGTTTCTCTCCTGGTCCTGGCGACCGATGGTCGCATCCTGTGGTCGTCTTCGGCGTTCGACGGCTCCGCGGCGCAGTCGTTCAGCGCGCTGCGCTCGAGCGCACCCCCGCGAAGTCCGACACCCGGATGCGTGCGTGCACGCCCTTCACGATGTCGACGACCTGCGAGATGTTGAAGTCGGTGGCGGCGCTGAGGTAGGCGTAGGCGAGCGTGCGGTCCATGCCGTAGCGCGCCTCCAGCAGCGCGAGCGCGGCGCGCACGCAGTTCTGCACGGCCACGTCGAGGTCTTCGTCCATGCCGGTGGGCACCAAGAACTCGCTCGTCTCGGCCATCGGTCCGGCGATCGCACCGAACTCGGTCTCGGCATCCGATCGCGTGAGCAGGTCGAACCGCACGGTCACCCGCAGCGAGGCCTCCATCGCGGTCAGAGCCACCTCGCCGTCGCCCTGGGCGAAGTGCGGGTCGCCCACGTAGGCGAGCGCCCCGGGCACCTGCACGGGAAGGTACAGCGCCGATCCGACGGTCAGCACGTTGATGTCGATGTTGCCGCCGTGGGCTCCCGGCGGCACCGAGTGCGGGCGCTGGTCGCCCGACACCGCCACCCCCATGATGCCGAGGAACGGCGCGAGCGGAAAGCGCACGACGGGCTCGCCGCCGGGCACCAGCGGAAGGGCGCCGATGCGGGTGCCCTCGAGCGTGTCGAGCACCTCGGCGAACACGCTCACGGTGTCGGGGCCGAGCGGAAGCTCGCCCACCAGCGCGCCCTTGCCGTGCCGGTTCGAGATGACGCCGTAGGGCACACGCGGGGTGGTCTCCAGCACGGTCATCTTGAGCAGGTCGCCCGGACGCGCGCCACGGATCGCGATCGGGCCCGTGACCACGTGCGGCCCGTCCGAGGCGTGACGCGGGTAATCGGATGCCGCCAGCCCGATCGCGTCCGAGAGCACGAAGTCGCGCTCGATGCCGTGCCCCGCGAAGAACGCCGCCGGATTCCGCCCCTGGTCTTCCAGGATGCCCTCGTGGCTGATGGTGTCGATCGTCACCTCGGTGCCGGGATCGATCTCGAGCACCGCGCGGTCGCTCGCGCAGGGCAGCCGGCCCCAGAGCACGTTGTCGCGGGTCGCCGCGAGGTATTCGGTGGCGCGGATCTCCCCCGCGCCGGGCTGCAGTGCGGCCGACATCGACATCCGGTCTCCCTCCTTCACGTGCTGTCGGCGCAACAGGGCGTTCCGTAGGCGCGCCGACAACCCGAGAGTAGCGCCCGTTTGCACGGGCCCCGACCGAGCGGCTACCGTTTCAGGGCAGTGTCGGCACGGCCGCGCGGGATCTTTCCGGGATCCATCCGGAATCGTCGCGGAAATCTTTTACATGGCGGAAACGTGCATCGGCTTTGATTCACACAACTCATCGACGGGAACGACAGTGCTCACCAGACTCCGCGCCAAGCGCGACAACCTGCACCTCGGGCTGATGCTCGCCCTCACCTTCTCCACCGGGGTCGTGGATGCGGTGGGCTACCTGGGCCTGGACAAGGTGTTCGCCGGCAACATGACCGGCAACGTCGTCATCCTCGGCATGGCCCTCGCCGGGGCCGACGACCTGCCCTGGGTCGGCCCGCTGCTCGCGCTGTTCGCCTTCATGCTCGGCGCCGTCATCGGCGGCCGGGTGCTGCGCCCCGTCAAGGCCGGCTGGGCAACGCGCACCACCTGGCTCTTCGCCGTCGTCGGCGCCGTGCTCGCCGGGCTCGCGATCGCCCTCTTCGTGATGAACGGCAAGCCGCCGCAGCCCTGGGAGCTCATCATCACGGTCTTCCTCGCCACGGCGATGGGGCTGCAGGCGGCCACGGCCCGGCACATCGCGGTGAAGGACGTCACCACCGTGGTGGTCACCTCGACGATCACCGGATTCGCGGCCGACTCGCGGCTCGCCGGCGGCAAGGGCCAGCCCTGGTTCCGCCGGGCGGCCGCGATCGTGCTGATCGCCGCGGGCGCCGGCGTGGGCGCCCTCCTGCTCATGCTGCACATCGGGTGGGGCGTGGCCGTCGCGGCCCTCATCACGCTGATCGCCGCCCTGCTCGGCCACATCGCCGCCCACGTGAAGCACACCCCCGCGCCGGCATCCGCCCCGGCCCCGGCCGAGACCGCCGCCTGAGAGACGATTCGGTCAGCGGGCGCGGAAGGGCCGCTGGCAGCGCGGGCAGAGGTGCGACGAGCGGTTCATGAACTGCTCGCGCACGATCGGCGTGCCGCACCGGGTGCAGGGCTTGCCCTGCTGACCATAGGCATTCAGGCTGTGCGAGAAGTACCCCGAAGCGCCGTTCACGTTCACGTACTGCGCGTCGAAGCTGGTGCCGCCCTCCGCCAGGGCCTTCTCGAGCACGATCCGCACCTCGGCGAGGAGCTCGCGCATCCGCGGTCGGGCCAGCTTGTCGGACGGGTACTCGTAGTGCAGGCGCGCCGCCCAGAGCGACTCGTCGGCGTAGATGTTGCCGATGCCCGAGACCAGGGTCTGGTCGAGCAGGGCACGCTTGATCCCGGTGCGCTTGCGCCCGAGTGCGGCGAAGAAGCGCCCGTCGTCGAAGGCGGGGTCGAGCGGATCGCGCGCGATGTGCGCGACCTGCGACGGCACGCGCGCCCGCCAGGCCTCGACGTCATCCGCGGCTCCGAACCCGAAGTACCCGCCGGGCTGGCCGTCGGGTGTCGACAGCAACCGGTCGACGGCCATCGACCCGAAGATGCGCTGGTCGACGAAGTTCACCCAGAACTCCCCGTGCTCCGGATGCTCGATCTGCAGCCGGATGCGCAGCAGCCCGTCTTCTTCGACGCCCGGCGTGCGCAGCAGCACCTGCCCGCTCATGCCGAGGTGAGCGACGAGAGCGCGCTCGACGGCATCGGGGTGGGAGCCGGCCTCGGCGGTCTCCGGCGCCGACAGCGGGAACCAGAGGAACTTGCCGCGGCGACCCGCCGCGAGCATCCGGCGCCCGGTCAGCAGGGCCTCGAACGACCCCTCGAGTGGACTGTGCCTCTTGAGCGACCGCTGGTCGAACACCTCGACGCCCGTGATCAGCGCGCCCGAGACGGCGGGCTCGAGGCCGGCACGAACGACCTCGACTTCGGGGAGCTCAGGCACCGGATCCGGTACCTGCGGGAGTGCCCGCGGAACCGCCGAGCAGTGCGAACGCGGCCGCGGCGGCGAGCGACTCGGCCTGCTTCTTGCTCGACCCGCTGCCCGAGGCGGCGACCGTGGATCCGTCGGACACCGCACGCACCGACACGGTGGCCTCGAAGGTCTTGCGGTGATCGGGCCCGCTCTCCTGGATCTCGTAGACCGGAGCCTCGTACCCGAGCTGAGCCGCCCGCTCCTGGAGGGAGGTCTTCGGATCCATCGAGATGCCGAACCGCAGAGGATCGTTCGCGAGCGGCGACACGAGCCTCAGCACGAGTGCGGTCGCGACATCCGGGCCCTGATCGAGATAGGTGGCGCCGATCAGCGCTTCCATGGTGTCGGCGAGCAGGGAGGCCTTGTCGCGGCCTCCCGTGAGCTCTTCGCCGCGACCGAGCTTGAGATACGCCCCGAGTCCGATGGTCCGGGCGATCTCGGCGAGCGCCACGGTCGACACGAGCGAGGCCCGGCGCTTGGCGAGTTCCCCCTCGTCGAGCGCCGTGAACGTCGTGTAGAGCATCACCGTGACGGCTTGACCGAGGATCGAGTCGCCGAGGAACTCGAGGCGCTCGTTGGTGGGGATGCCGCCGTGCTCGTAGGAGTACGAGCGGTGCGTCAGCGCGAGATCGAGCAGGTCGGCGTCGAGGTCGATCTGCAGGGTCGCCAAAAGGTGCGATCGGTCTTCGGTGTAGTCAGAAGACACGGATCGCACCTTTCAGTAAGACCGCAGCCATCACGCTCGCGAAGTCACCTGCGCGAGCTCGTGAGGGTTTGATCAGATGTCGGCGACCTTGCGGCCCTTGTACTCCATGAACAGCGGGGTGCCCGCGGAGTCTTCGACGACCTTCGCGCGGTGCGGGAGGCTGTAGGTGGTCTTGCCGTTCTCGATGGTCTTGACGAGCGTGGGGACCTCGGCCTTCCACTGCGAACGACGCGCGTGGGTGTTGGAGCGTGACTGCTTCCGCTTCGGAACCGCCATGATTTTCTCTCTTCTTCTCGGCCTGCCCTGCGCTGTTCCGCACACGGCCGGGGTTCGTGGACCCGCGACTAGTTTTCGTCGGAGTCCGTGTCTTTGGAAGCTGCCACATTTCCGGACTGACTCAGTCCGGCCAGCGCCGACCATCTCGGATCGATCGCTTCGGGTGCAGGGGCCGCCGGCTGATCGGCCAGTCGCTCGCCCGTCACCGGGTCGAGGCCTGGGCAATCCGGCGTGCACACCGGCTGGAACGGCAGCGACAAAACCACCGTATCCCTGATCAGAGGTTCTAGGTCGACATGGTCGTCGTGAACTTCGTGATCGAAAGCTTCGTCAGAAGAATACGCGAAAAGCTCCTGGAATTCGACTTCTACAGGCAGAGTGATCTCGCGCAGGCAGCGCCCGCACTCGCCGTCGGCCTCACTGGAGACCTCGGCGCTCACCAGAATGCCCTCGTGCACCGACTCCAGACGCACGTCGACATGCAGTTCTTCACCGGCCTGAACGGCCACCAGGCCTTCGCCCAGCTTCTCCTTCACCGCCACGTCGAAGGAGTGCTCGCGCATCTCCCCCGGCTTGTGGAGGAGGTCGCGCACGTTGACCGTGTAAGGGGTCTTCTTGAATGTGCTCACTACGAGATCCTACCCGAGTTCCCGGACACCGAGGCGGCGTCAGGCCGGGTAGGGCGGGTTGCGGTGGGCGTTGGCGGCGACCACCGCGTCGGCCTCGGCTCGGAGTGCGTCGACGACCGTGCGGACGGCGAGGCGCTCGGCGCGGTCGGGACGGATGAGCGCGAAGATGTGGCGTTCGGAGACGACACCGCGCAGGTTCTTCAGCACGATCTCGCTGCGGTAGGCGCCACCGGCCGTGTAGCAGGGCAGGATGGCGATGCCGAGACCGTTCGCCACGAAGGCTTCGGTCACCCGGGTGTCGCCGAAGCGCTGCACCACATTCATGGGCGTGCCGGCAGCGGTCGAGATGTCTTGGATGGCCTTCTCGAACGGGTAGCCCCAGGGCACGCCGATCCAGCGTTCGCCGATCAGGTCTTCGGGGTCGAGCAGCTCTTTCGAAGCCAGCGGATGCCCGGGCGGCAGAGCGATGTCCAGCGGCTCGGTCATCAACTTCACGACCGTGATCTCGTTCGAGGGCCAGTTCATGGCCGCGGGTGAGGCCGTGTGCGCCAGCACGATGTCGAAGTCGGCCGTGAGCGCCGGGAAGTCGTCGCTCTCGGGATCCCGATCCGAGCAGTGCAGGGTGAGCCCGCCGATCGCGTCCAATCGCTTCACGGTTCCCGGCAGCAGCATCTGCCCGCCGGTCGGGAAGGTGGCCAGCGACACCTCGCCGGTCGGGTCGTTGCGGAACTCGTCCCACAGCGCATTGGCGTGCTCGATGGCCACGGCCACATCGGCGGCGCTGCGTGCGAGGGCACGCCCGGCATCCGTCAGCACGATGCCGCGGCCGGCCTTCTCGGTCAGCGGCAGCCCGGCCTCGCGCTCGAGCACGCGCAGCTGCTGCGAGACCGCCGACGGGGTGCGGTGGGTCGCGCGAGCGACCTCGGTGATGCTTCCTCGCTCGGCGAGTTCGCGCAGCAGTTCTAACCGACGTACGTCCATGTAGCGACTCTACACCGTAGCTGCAGAATCAATCGATTGTGCTTAACACCGCAGCACTGCCACGGTGAAGTCATCCGGCCCGGCAGACGGCCGGAGCATCCACCCGAGGAGGCCCCCATGATGATCGCACTGGTTCTGTTCGCGCTGGTCGCCCTGGCCGGCATCGCCGGCTCGATCGCCGTGCTTGCCCGCGACGGCTACCGCCGCGAGCCCGCCCGGCGACCGGCCGGCTGGTATCAGACGGTCGATCCGAGCGAGGCGAACGCCTCGTCGTAGATCGCCAGCGCCCTCTGCACCTCGGCATCCGTCACCACGCACGGCGGCACCACGTGCAGCCGGTTGTCGGCGAAGAAGGGCAGCAGCCCGCGCGCCAGCAGTGCAGCCTTCAGTTCGCCGATGACGGATGCCGGCACGGGCGCGTGCGTCGACCGGTCACTCACCAGGTCGAGCGCCCAGAACACGCCGAGCCCTCGCACCTCGCCGATGATCTCGTACTTCGCGGCCAACTCGGCGAGCCCGGGAGCCAGCAGTTCGCGGCCGATCCGCTCGGCGTTGGCGACGATGCCCTCCGACTCCATGGCGTCGATCGTGCCGACGATCGCGGCCATGGCCAGCGGATGCCCCGAGTACGTCAGTCCGCCCGGGAAGACGGCGTCGTCGAACACCTCGGCGATCGACGGAGAGATGATCACGCCGCCGGCCGGGACGTAGCCCGAGTTCACTCCCTTGGCGAAGGTGATGAGGTCGGGCTCGACGAGCCTGCCCTCCTGCGAGGCGAGCGACTGGAACGCGAACCAACCTCCGGTGCGCCCGAACCCGGCCATCACCTCGTCGAAGATCAGCACGATCCCGTACTTGTCGGCCAGCGCCCGCACCCCGCTGAGGTACCCGGGCGGCGGCACGAGCACGCCCGCGGTGCCGGGGACGGTCTCGATCAGGATCGCGGCGATCCCCGCCGGTCCCTCGGCCTGAATGATCCGCTCGAGGTGATGCAGCGCCCGTGAGCACTCCTCCTCGACCGACGACGACCAGAACTCCGAGCGGTAGGCGAACGGCCCGAAGAAGTGCGCGTGTCCCCGCGCATACTCGTTCGGCACCCGCCGCCAGTCGCCGGTGGCCACCACGGCAGCCCCCGTGTTCCCGTGGTACGACCGGTACTGCGACAGCACCTTGTCCCGCCCCGTGTAGAGCCGCGCCATCCGGATCGCGTTCTCATTGGCATCCGCACCACCGTTGGTGAAGAACACCTTGCTGAACGACGACCCGGCCTTCTCCAGAATCCGCTGGGCAGCCTTGCCTCGCGTCAGGTTCGCGTGAGCCGGCGCCACTGTCGTCAGCAGGTCGGCCTGCGCCTTGATGGCGTCGACGACCGCCGGATGCTGATGCCCGATGTTCGTGTTCACCAGCTGCGACGAGAAGTCGAGATACTCGTTCCCTTCGAAGTCCCACACCGTGGAGCCGGCCCCACCGGCGATCACCATCGGCTTCAACGCCCCCTGTGCCGACCACGAATGGAACACGTGCGCCCGATCCAACTCAAGCGCCAGCTGCTGGTCTCCCGGATCGAGTTCCATTCCTTTTCCCTACTTCTCTTCTGTCTGCATCGACTTGTACAACATCAAGGTGATCCGGGGGTGTTTCCGCCTCAGCCGCCTTTGAGCTCCGCTCAACCCCTAGGCGGAGGTGGAAACACCCCCGGATCACCGACCGGCGAGGTTACTCGCCGCCCGCCTTGAGCGTCACATCGATCGGCTTGTAGTCCGACCCCATGACATCCACACCCTCATCCTTCAACTCAGCCAGAGCCTTCTCCACGTACTCGTTGGAGAACGCACTAGCCGGCGGCTCCTCCGTGATCACGGTCGCGCCGGTCTCGTTGGGCGTGTCCATCGCGATGGAGACCGTCTGGTCCCACTGGTCCTGGTTGATGGTGCCGACGCCCGAGGTGGAGGGCCAGATCAGCTTGTTGACCTCGTTGGTCATCCAGAGCTGGTGGCTCTCGCCGAGCTGCGAGCCCGCGGCGGTCACGATCTTCGCGGCCTCCTCGGGGTTGTCGCGGGCGTAGGCCCAGCCCTCGATCGAGGCCTTGATGAACTTCACCGCGGTGTCGGCGTAGTCGGCGTCGTCGGCCAGGCGGTCGCTGTCGGCCCAGATGGCGTCCTGCAGCATGGCCGTGCCCTCGGTGTTCCAGTCGATCACGTTGAGCTCGTCGGGGGTGAAGAGCTCGCCGGTCGCGGGGTTCACCGACTCGAGAACCTGCGCGTACTCGTTGTAGGTCATCGCCTGGGCGGCCTGGATGTCGCCGGCCAGGAAGCCGTTCATGTCGAAGGCCTGCGAGACGAGCGAGATGTCGGAGAGGTTCACCTTGTCCTTCGCCATGCCGGCGAACAGCTCCCACTCGTTGCCGTAGCCCCAACTGCCGACGGTCTTGCCCTTGAGGTCGGCGACCGAGGTGATGTTCTGGTCCTTCATCGAGATCTGGGTGGTGCCCGAGCGCTCGAAGATCTGGGCGATGTCGGTGACGGCCGCGCCCTGCTCGATCGAGCCGAGCACCTTCGGCACCCAGGAGATGGCGAAGTCGGCGTCACCGCCGGTGAGCACGTCGATCGGCACGATGTCGGCCGCACCCTCGAGGATGGTGACGTCGAGCCCTTCCTTCTCGTAGAAGCCCTGGTCGAGTGCGGCGTAGTAGCCGGCGAACTGGGCCTGCGAGAACCACTGCAACTGCAGGCTCACCGGGGTCAGGTCGCCGGATGCGGCGTCGGTGGAGTCGCCGGAGCCCGAGCTCGAGCCTCCGCTGGAACAGCCGGCGAGCGCGAGTGCCGTGACGGCGAGCGCTCCGACGCCCCCAATGACACGGGCCCGAATGAGACGTGTGCTGCGTTTCATGCTTCCTCCTAATGGGTGATGCTGCGTGTGCTGCGGATGGTGCGGGTGGAGCGACCGGATGCGGGTGGTGCGAGGCATCCGGGGTCTGGTGGGCCGGCTACCGGCTCGGCTTGTAGTGCCGGGTCGCGAAGGTCTCGATGCCGAGGGTGACGCAGTAGAAGAGGAGCCCGACGAGGATGGCGCCGAGCACGTACGCCCAGGCCAGCTGGTAGTTCGACGACGAGGCGGCCGAGGTGATCGATTTGCCGAGGCCGCCGACGGGGCCGCCGAAGTACTCGGCGATCAGCGCCGAGATCACGGCGAGACTCGACGCGATCCGCAGCCCGGTGAAGATGAACGGCAGGGCACCGGGCACGGTGACCGTGCGGGTGGTCTGCCAGGCGGATGCCGCATAGACGTGCATCAGGTCGCGATGCACCGGGCGCACCTGCCGAAGTCCCCTCAGCGTGTTGATGTACACCGGGATGAACACGGCGATCGCCGCGACGAGCTGCCGCGCGGTCTCGGCTCCCGCCCCGAACATCGTGTAGAGCACGGGGGCGAGGGCCACGATCGGCACCACGGCGAGCGCGGCGATCACGGCCGCGCTGAGCTCGTCGATCACCCGGATGAGGGCCGAGATGATGGCGAACAGGATGCCCAGCACTCCCCCGATGACGAGCCCCACGAGGGCGTTGCCACCGGTGACCAGAGCGCCCGCGAGCACGGTGTCGAAGTTCGAACCGAACTGCTCGCCGATCGCCAGCGGGCCCGGCACGATGAACGGTTTGATCTCGAACGCCACGATCAGCAGCTGCCAGAGCGCGAGCGCGGCCACGCCGAGCAGCACCGGCGCGAGCACGGTGCGCAGGCGGCCGGCGGAGGCGTTCATCGGGTCTCCACCCCGCGGATGCCGACCGGCGCCTCGCCGTGCAGCAGTTCGCGCACCTTGCTGACGTTCTCGAAGAAGGCCTCGTTCTCGCGCAGCTGCTCGGTGCGCTCGGAGGCGCTGCCGAGCGACACGGTCAGGATGTCGCGGATGCGGCCGGGCCGAGGCGACATGACGACGACGCGGTTGGAGAGGTACACGGCCTCGGGGATGGAGTGGGTGACGAACACGACGGCGGCACCGGTCTCGGCGGTGACGCGCACGAGCTCGGTCTGCATCCGCTCACGGGTCATCTCGTCGAGCGCGCCGAACGGCTCGTCCATCAGCAGCAGTCGCGGGCTCTCGGCGAGCGAGCGGGCGATCGCGACGCGCTGCTGCATGCCGCCCGAGAGCTGGTCGGGATAGCTCTCGGCGAAGTCGGAGAGGCCGACGAGCGAAAGCAGTTCGGCCGACCGCGCCTTGCGGGCGGCGGCGCCCACGCCGTGCAGCTCGAGCGGCAGTTCGATGTTCGCCGTGACCGTGCGCCAGGGCAGCAGGCCCGCCTGCTGGAAGGCGATGCCGTACTCCTGGTCGATCCGGGCCTGGCGCGCGGTCTTGCCGAACACCGAGATCGTGCCCGTGGTGGGAGTGTCGAGATCGGCGATCAGGCGCAGCAGGGTCGACTTGCCGCATCCGGAGGGCCCGATCAACGACACGAATTCGCCCGGTGCGACCGTGAGTTCGATCTTCTCCAGCGCCGTGATGGTGGCCTTCTTCTTGCCGGTGAAGATCTTGTCGACCCCGGTGACCTGAAGGGCGGCCACCTCGACGGCGGATGCTGCGGATGCCTCGCTCACGCGGGCACCTCCCCTCTGCGGTAACGGCGGAGCAGGACTCCGAGCAGTGCGATGAAGCCGGCGGCGACGAGGCCGACCGCGATGGCTCCGAAGATGGGCGCCCAGGTCTTGGCGGGATCGCCGGAGGCCTGCTGGGCGTATTCGATGATCATCCGGCCGATGCCGCCGCGGAGGCCGATCGACACCTCCGCGACGACCGTGCCGATCACGGCGTTGGCGGCCGCGAGGCGGAGTGCCGGCAGCAGGTACGGCACGCTGGCCGGCAGGCGCAGGGTGAACAGCGTCTTCCACCAGCCGACCCCGTAGCTGCGGAACAGCTCGACGTGGATGGCGTCGGGCGAGTTGAGGCCGCGGAGGGCGCCGATCGACACCGGGAAGAAGGCGAGGTAGGAGGCGATCACGGCCACCGACATCCAGTTCTCCCAGGTGAAGTCGCCGAACTCCAGCTGCGAGCCCCAGCGGCGCACCAGCGGGGCGATGGCGATCAGCGGAACGGTCTGGCTGAGGATGATCCACGGCAGCACCGCCGACTCGGCCGTGCGGAAGCGCTGCATCAGCACGGCCAGCAGCAGCCCGACGGCCACACCGGCCACCCAGCCCACGGCAGCGACGCCGAGGGTGAACACGGCGGCCTGTGCCACGGCCAGCCACACCGGCTGGGCGTTGCGGCCCGATCCGGTCTCGCCGAACAACCGGCCGATCATGTCCCAGACGTGCGGCATGGCGAGGTCGGTGGTGCGGGGCAGGATCGTGAGGTCGCCCACCACGACTCCGGATGCGGGGCCGAGCGCCTTGTACAGCTCCCAGAGCACCACCAGCAGCAGCACGCCTCCGACGCCGAAGGCGATCCGCTTCAGCACGGCGTTGCCGCGGGGCGCGTTCTGGCCGCCCGGGCCGGAGCGGGGCCGGGCCGGCTTCGCGCGAGCGCTCGACGAGGGGGCTGCGGTCATGCCTTGGCCGTGATGTGCTCGCGGATGGCGGGCATCACCGTCTCGCTGTACACGCGGAGGGTCTCCTCCTTGTTGTCGTGCTGCAGGTAGCCGGCGAACTGGTCGACCCCGATGTCTTTGAACTGCTGGAGCTTCGCGATGTGATCCTCCGCGGTGCCGAGGATGCAGAAGCGGTCGACGATGTCGTCGGGCACGAAGTCGGCGTGCGTGTTGCCGGCCCGGCCGTGCTCGTTGTAGTCGTAGCCCTCGCGGCCCTTGATGTAGTCGGTGAGCGCCTGCGGAACCGCGCCGTCTGTTCCGTACTTCGAGACGATGTCGGCCACGTGGTTGCCCACCATGCCTCCGAACCAGCGGCACTGGTCGCGCATGTGCTCCCAGTCGTCGCCGATGTACATGGGTGCGGCCACGCAGAACTTGATGGCATCGGGGTCGCGGCCCACGTTCTCGGCGGCCTTGCGCACGGTGGCGATCATCCATTTGGCGATGTCGACGTCGCCGCACTGCAGGATGAAACCGTCGCCGACCTCACCGGTGAGCTTCAGCGCCAGCGGCCCGTAGGCGGCCACCCACATCTCGAGCTCGGAGCCGTGGCTCCAGGGGAACTGCAGGGTGGCCCCGTTGTACTCGACGCTCCGTGAGGAGGCCAGCTCGCGGATGACGTGGATCGATTCCCGCAGCGCCTTCAGCGTGGTGGGCGCCCCGTTGGTGACGCGCACCGCCGAGTCGCCTCGGCCGATGCCGCAGACCGTGCGGTTGCCGTACATCTCGTTGAGGGTGGCGTAGACGGATGCCGTGACGGTCCAGTCACGGGTGGCCGGGTTGGTGACCATCGGTCCGACCTTGATCTTGTGCGTCTCCGCGAGGATCTGCGAGTAGATCACGTAGGGCTCCTGCCAGAGCAGGTGCGAGTCGAAGGTCCAGAAGTAGTCGAAGCCGAACTGCTCGCTGAGCTTCGCGAGGCCGACCGTGCGGGCGGCGGGCGGGTTGGTCTGTACGACGACGCCGAAATCCATGCTGTGTGTCTCTCTCTCAGATCAGGTACTGGCTCAGGCCGCGCTTGAAGTACGCGCCGTCGCCCTTGGTGCCGAGGTAGGCGTTCTCGTCGACGATCTTGCGGCCGCGGGAGAACACGGTGTCGACGTGGCCGTCGATCTCGTAGCCCTCCCAGGCGGAGTAGTCCATGTTCATGTGGTGGGTCTTCCCCACCCCGATGCTGGTGTGGCCGTTGGGGTCGTAGATCACTACGTCGCCGTCTGCGCCGGGCTGGATGACGCCCTTCTTGCCGTAGATGCCGAACATCCGCGCCGGCGTCGTGCTCGTCAGCTCCACCCAGCGGGGCAGCGAGATCTCGCCCATCACGACGCCCTGGTAGATCAGGTCCATCCGGTGCTCGACCGAGCCGATGCCGTTCGGGATCTTCGAGAAGTTCCCGATCCCCATGTCTTTCTGGCCCTTCATGCAGAAGGGGCAGTGGTCGGTCGAGATGACCTGCAGGTCGTTCGTGCGAAGGCCCTGCCACATGTGGTGCTGGTGGCCTTCGTGCTTGGAGCGCAGCGGAGTGGAACACACCCACTTGGCGCCCTCGAAGTCGCCCCACTGCTCGCTCGTGGCGCCGAGCTGGTCTTCGAGCGACAGGTAGAGGTACTGCGGGCAGGTCTCGGCGAACACGTTCTGGCCGGTGTCGCGCGCCTGGGTGATCTGCGCGAGCGCCTCCTTGGCACTGACGTGCACGATGTAGAGCGGGGCGCCGGTGAGGTTCGCGAGCATGATCGCGCGGTGCGTGGCCTCCTCCTCCGCCTGCCAGGGGCGCGAGGTGCCGTGGTAGAACGGGGTCGTCTCGCCCCGCTCGATGTGCTGCTGCACGAGCAGATCGATCACCGAGCCGTTCTCGGCGTGCATCATCATCAGCGCACCGTTCGAGGCGCCCTTCTGCATGGCCTTCACGATCTGGCCGTCGTCGCTGAGGAACACGCCCTTGTACGCCATGAAGAGCTTGAACGAGGTGACGCCCTCGTTGATCAGCTCATCCATCGCCGTCAGAGAACTGTCCTGCACGTCGGAGAGGATCTGGTGGAACCCGTAGTCGACCGCGCACTGACCGGCCGCCTTCTCCTGCCACAGGTTGTACTGGTCGAGGATGTTCTCGCCGGCGTACTGCACCACGAAGTCGATGATCGACGTGGTGCCGCCGTGGGCCGCCGCGCGGGTGCCCGTCTCGAACGTGTCGCTGGCCTCGGTGCCGCCGAACGGCATCTGCATGTGCGTGTGCGCATCGATCCCGCCCGGGATCACGTACTTCCCGGCCGCATCCACCACCTGGTCGACATTGCCCGCCAGGTCGAAGCCCAGCAGAGTGCTCCCGGGCGCGAGCACGGCGGCGATCGTGTCGCCGTCGATCAGCACGTCCGCCTGGGCGGTGCCCGTCGCATTCACGACGGTTCCGTTGGTGATCAGGGTCTTGGTCATCGTCAGCTCCGTTGCTCGCTCGGTGATTACGGTTTCGGGATGCTCGTGTACGACTCGGGGCGGCGGTCGCGGTAGAACTGCCAGTCGTCGCGCACGGCCCGGATCATGTCGAGATCGAGGTCGCGGATGACGAGCTCCTCGGAATCGCCCGAGGCGTAGCCGCCCACGATGTTGCCCTGGGGGTCGGCGAACTGGCTGGTGCCGTAGAAGGTGACGGCGAGGTCGCCGTACTCGTTGTCCTCGCGCCCCACGCGGTTCGGCGCGGCCACGAAGTAGCCGTTGGCGGCGGCCGCGGCGGGCTGCTCGAGCTCCCAGAGCCGGTTCGAGAGGCCCGGCTTCGTGGCGTTGGGGTTGAACACGATCTGGGCGCCGTTCAGGCCGAGCTCGCGCCATCCCTCGGGGAAGTGGCGGTCGTAGCAGATGTAGACGCCGATCTTGCCGACGGCGGTGTCGAACACCGGGTAGCCGAGGTTGCCCGGGCGGAAGTAGAACTTCTCCCAGAAGCGGTCGACGTGCGGGATGTGGTGCTTGCGGTAGGAGCCGAGGATCGTGCCGTCGGCGTCCACCACCACGGCGGTGTTGTAGTAGATGCCCGGCTGGTCTTCTTCGTAGATCGGCAAGATCATCACGAGACCGAGCTCTTTGGCCAGGGCCGCGAAGCGCTGCACGATCGGGCCGTCGGCGGCCTCGGCGTAGGCGTAGTACTTCTTGTCCTGCGTGATGCCGAAGTAGGGGCCGTAGAACAGCTCCTGAAAGCAGATCACCTGGGCTCCGTCGGCCGCCGCGTCGCGGGCGAACTGCTCGTGCTTGGCGATCATGGATTCCTTGTCGCCCGTCCATGACGCCTGGGTGATCGCCGCTCGGATCGTCGCCATCTGCACTGTCCTTTCGGTGGGGGACGAGCGGCTTGTCTCCGCAGCCCGTTTTGTTATTATTCGGTCTGAACATTTCTCGTGTGTTTCAGACTGTGACGCGAGAGTAAATATGTCAAGAGTTGCGAGCACCACCCCCGGTGGGCTATCACCGGGTCCTTCGACGAATCGGAGCCAGATGCTCGACACGATCGTGGAGGCGGTCGAACACCGCACTCCGGAAGGTATCGCGGCCGCCATCTCGCGGCTCATCCGCACGGGGGCGCTGAACGCCGGCGACCGGTTGCCGACGGTGCGCGACGTGGCCTCGCGTCTGGGCGTGAGCCCCGCCACGGTGAGCAGCGCCTGGCAGGCCCTCAGCGGAGTGGGCCTGATCACCTCCCGCGGCCGGGCCGGCAGCTTCGTGCTGCAGGCCACGGCGCCCTGGATGCCGCCGCACTTCGGTGAGCTGGCCGGCTCGCACGTCGTGGCCCGCCTCGACCTCTCGACCGGCACGCCCGACCCTGCGCTGCTGCCCGACCTCAGCGCCGCGCTCACGAAGCTCCCGACCCGGGCCGACACCGCGAGCTATCTCTCCAGCCCCGTGCTGCCCGAGCTGGAGCGGCACCTGCGGGCATCCTGGCCCTATCCGGTGGGCTCGCTGACGATCGTCGACGGCGCCCTCGACGCCGTCTCGCGCTCGCTCGAGACGCTCGTGCGGTTCGGCGACCGCGTGGTGGTGGAGAACCCCGGATTCCCGCCGTTCCTGGATCTGCTCGAGCATCTGGGGGTCGAGCGGATCCCGGTGGAGCTCGACGGCGAAGGGATGCGGCCCGACCAGCTCGCCCGGGCCCTGCTGCTGAACCCCGTGGCGATCATCCTGCAGCCGCGCGCCCACAATCCCAGCGGCATCTCGATGACGGCGGGGCGGATGCGCGAGCTCGCGCGGGTGCTGCGGGCGCACGAGCACCTCGGCGACCCGGTGATCATCGAAGACGACCACTCGGGCGAGATCTCGTCGTCGCCGTCGCAGAGCCTCGGCGCCTGGCTGCCCCAGCGCACGCTGCACATCCGCAGCTACGCCAAGTCGCACGGCCCCGACCTGCGTATCGCAGCGCTCGGCGGGCCCGAGCCGCTGATCGACCGGATCGTGGCCCGACGGATGCTGGGGCCGGGCTGGACCTCGCGGATGCTGCAGACCATCCTGTACCAGCTGCTCACGGCCAGCGTCTCGGTGAACGCCGTGCACGACGCGCGGCGCATCTACCAGGCCCGGCAGCGGATGCTGTCGGAGGCCCTGGTGCGCAACGGGCTGCCGCACACGCCCTCCGACGGGATCAACACCTGGATTCCGGTGGCCGACGAGAAGGCGGCGATCGTGACGCTGGCGGCCAGCGGCATCCGGGTGGCCGCGGGATCGACGTTCGCGATGGCGCCGGGGGGCGGGCAGTTCCTGCGCGTGACCGCGGGGCGGGTGGGCGAGGACTTCGAGCTCGTGGGCGGCCTGCTGGCGGCGGCCGCACTGGCATCACCGCGCTGATCTTTGCTCATTTTTCTCTTGCTTCCTATTGCTGGCATTGCTAGCATCGTGCCCACGACCTGAGGGGACGAGATGGCGACGATTACGGTGCGAGATCTCGACGAAACGACCCGAGCCAAGCTGCGCATCCGGGCAGCCCGCAACGGACGCTCGATGGAGGCAGAAGTGCGCGCAATTCTCGATTCGGCGGTCGCCGATCAACCCACGAAGTGGGAACCCCTGGGTACACGAATCCGAGCCCTGGTCGCTGAACGGGGAGGGGCGGACGACCTGATTCCCCACCTGCCCATCCGCGAGAACGACGGGTCCCACCGCATCCCCGATTTCACCCACCCGAAGTACGGGATCGACGAATGATCCTGCTCGACACGAACGTCATCTCCGAGCTCATGCTCACCGAGGCCGACAGCGGAGTGCTGCACTGGTTCGCCGACCTCCCGCGGGAGGAGGTGGCGACGACGGCTGTGTGCGCGGCCGAACTCTTCAAGGGGATCGCCACCATGCCCGAGGGCGCGAAACGCACCACCGTGGCAGAACTCGTCTCCATGATGCTCGACGTGGAACTGGCCGGCCGCATCCACCCGTTCGATGCCGACGCGGCGCTGGAGTTCGCTGAGGTGTTCAGCACACGCAAAGCACTCGGACGGCCTGTCTCGTACGCCGACGCACAGATCGCTTCGATCGCCCGGGTGCATCACGCCACCATCGCCACCCGCAATACCCGCGATTTCGAGTACGCGGGAATCGAAGTCGTCAATCCCTGGATCGGCTGAGAATTCAGCGAGCGACTCGGCCGGCGCACGGCGTGCGGTTGAATGGGGACGTGAAGATCACGGTGCTGGCGGGCGGAGTCGGGGGTGCGAGGTTCCTGCGGGGGCTGCGCACGCAGTTGCGGAAGGCGTATCCGAACGGCGACGGCGGGTCGACCGCCGAGATCACCGCGGTGGTGAACACGGGCGACGACATGTGGCTCACAGGGCTGCGGGTGTGCCCCGACCTCGACTCGATCATGTACACCCTCGGCGGCGCCAACGACGACGAGCGCGGCTGGGGCCGCAAGGGCGAGAGCGAGCGGGTTTCGGCCGAGCTCACCGCCTACGGCATCGGCTGGCCGTGGTTCACGCTCGGCGATCTCGACCTCGGCACCCACATCGCCCGTTCGAGCTTTCTGCGCGACGGCCTGACGCTCACCGAGGCCACCGCACGCCTGGCGGAGCGCTGGAACCTCGGCATCCGGCTCCTTCCGATGAGCGACCAGTCCGTCGAGACCCACGTCGAGATCGAGCTCGACGGCCGGCGTCGCATCGTGCACTTCGAGGAGTGGTGGGTGAAGCACCGCGCCACCGTGCCGGCCAAGCGCTTCATCCAGGTCGGCGTGGATGCCGCGACGCCCACCCCCGAGGTGCGGCACGCCATCGCGCACGCCGACATCGTTCTGCTCGCCCCCTCGAACCCCGTCGTCTCGATCGGCACCATTCTGGGCGTGCCCGGGATGCGCGCCGCCCTCCGCGAGGCGAAGGCCCCGATCGTGGGAGTCTCCCCCATCATCTCCGGCGCGGCCGTGCGCGGCATGGCCGACGCCTGCCTCACGGCGATCGGCGTCGAGACCACAGCCGCAGCGGTCGCCAAGCACTACGGCTCCCGCCGCCGCAGCACCACAGGCCTGCTCGACGCCTGGCTGGTCGACGAGACGGATGCGGCATCCGTCCCCGTGCTCGAGGCGGCCGGAATCCGCACCCGCGCCGTGCCCCTCTGGATGCGCGACCCCGACACGAGCGCCCAGCTCGCCGCCGACGCCCTGGCAGCTGCCCTCTCGTGACCTTTCCCCGGCGCGGGAGCGAGCGTCGCTAGACGGCCTTGATCGCGATCAGCCAGGCGTAGACGGCCATCGAGATCACGTAGACGGCGATCACGATGGCGTACCCGTAGAAGTGCACCCGGGCGGGCTGGTTGCGCTTGATCCACCAGCCGAACATCCGGAACGCCCAGGGCACGAAGAACCAGCCGAGCAGCTGGGTCGACACCAGGTTGCCGATGAACAGCGAGAGCCAGAACGGAACCCCGTGGTCGTCGAACAGCGGCGCCGCGACGAAGTAGCCCCAGAGGAACACGATCGGGTAGAGCATCATGAGCACCAGCAGGTTGCTCTTGAACACCGGGTCGGGCAGCGGCTTGTCCTTCTGCCCGCTCCAGAAGCCGAAGCCGTAGCTCGCCTTGGTGAGCGACAGCTTCTCGTTGTAGGCCTTGCCGGCCTCCAGCAGTGCCTTGCGCTCCGGTGAGTCGATCCAGGCGTTCAGGTGGGCGTCGGTGTCGAAGCTGAGGATGACCACCCAGTCGTCTTGCACACCGGGGACGGGACGCTCGATCTTGTGACCGAGGAAGCCGTCGAAGCGCGACTCCACCGCCGAGATCTCCCGCTGCCAGTCGAGGTAGGCCGACTCGTCCTCGGGCGCCACCTTGCTCGAGATGAGCACGGACGCCGCCTCGGACGGATGCTTCGCCTCCTCGGTGAACAGGTGCACGTCGTCGTTGCCGATGAACTCGTCGCGGATCTCGGTCATCAGCTGCTGACGCTCGGCGCTCTGCAACCAGCCGCGGGCCGAGTCGACGTCGCGGAAGCGCTGCACCACCACCCAGTCCACCTGCAACGGCGGGTCGGGCCGGATGACCTGCCGGTCGAGGAAGCCCGGCCACTGCGCGATGTGCTCGCCCACCTTCTCCTGCCAGGCGGCGTACTTCTCGTAGCTGGACTCGGCCAGCCTGCGGTGGACCACCAACGCGACGGGCCCGCCGGCTTCCGCCGACGGCGCGGTCCCCGTGCTGGTCTCGGTCACCGCAGTCACGCCTTCTGGTAGGCGAGCTCGCCCATCACCCAGGTCTGGTCGACGGCGCGCTCGTCGGCGACCATCATGACGCCGAACAGCAGGTCGGTGACGGTCTGCAGGTTCAGCACGTCGCCGGCCTTCTCCAGCAGCAGCGAGGCGTGCCACGGCGCGGCGGGCGGACCCTGGGTCCAGTCGAGGGCGACGAAGTCGGCCTCCTTGCCGATGTCGAAGGTGCCCACCTTGTCGTCGATGTAGAGCGACTCGGCGCCGCCGCGGGTGAGCAGGTAGAAGGCACGCAGCGAGGAGAGCTTGTTGCGCTCGGACTCGGCGAGATCCTGGTCGCTCGGCACGATCGAGCCGTCGAGGATGGTGTTCTGCAGCATCCCGACCTTGTAGGCGTCTTCGAGCGAGTTGAGCAGGCTGAAGCGGTTGCCTCCGCCCATGTCGGTGCCGATCGACAGCAGCACGCGGTGCTCGGGGTCCAGGGCCTTGCCCAGGCGGAACAGTCCCGAACCGAGGTACAGGTTCGATGACGGGCAGAAGGCCACCGCCGCACCCTTGTCGCTCAGCCGGCGGAACTCGTCGTTGGAGAGCCAGACGCCGTGCCCACCGGTGAACTTCGGTCCGACCAGATCGAACTTCTCGTACACGCCGAGGTAGTCGTGGCAGTCGTCGTGCAGGGCCAGCACACCGTGGATCTCGGCCGGGTTCTCGGAGATGTGGGTGTTGATCCACAGGTCCGGATGTTCCGTCTTGAGCTTCTGGCAGGCGGCCAGCAGCTCGTTCGAGGCACCGAAGCCGAAGCGGGGGGTGAGCGCGTAGAGGTTGCGGCCCTGTCCGTGCCACTTCTCGATCAGCGTCTTCGAGTCCTCGTAGAACTGCTCGGGGGTGTTGGCGAAGTACTCGGGCACGTGACGGTCGATACCGGTGAGGCCGCCGATCATGCGCATGTTGCGGCGCGAGGCCTCTTCGAAGAACACCTCGTTGCAGGTGAGGTTGCCGGTGGTGAAGGTCTGCGCGGTGGTGGTGCCCGAGGCGAGCAGGTTGTCGAAGAAGTGCTTGGTGCCCTCTTCGGCGTAGTCGCGCTCGGCGTAGCGGTGCTCCTCCGGGAAGACCCACTTCTGCAGCCACGGCAGCAACTGCTCGCCGTAGGCGCCGAGCACGCGGGTCTGCGGCAGGTGGATGTGGCCGTCGATGAAGCCGGGGAGGATGATGCGGTCGGCGATCTCGGTGACCTCGACGTCCGGATGCTTCGGAGCGACCTCGTCGTAGGGACCGAAGTCGACGATGATGCCGTCTTCGATCACGAGCAGCCCGTCGAGCTGGAAGCGCACGGCAGCCTCTTCGTTTCCGACGTGCTTCCACGGGTCGTCGATGAAGTCGAGGAACGTGCCGCGGACCGCTTTCAATGCCATGAGATTTCCCATTCTCTAGATGGGGCCATGCTCCCACAGAAGGTGGGGGTGCCACTGCTCCAGAACAGGGGGTAACGGGGCTCCGGATCGAAAGGGGGGTGCGCCCGTCAGAGCCGCCTCGGAGCCGTCTCCCGGCGCCTCAGGGCCGGTCTCCGATGTTGGAGACCGAGACCGTCGAGCTCGACTTCTGGCCGTCGGCGCCCACCACGGTGAAGGCGTAGACGTGGTCGTCGTAGCACTGGAAGTCGACCGTGATCGAGCCGCTGTCGGCGGCCACCGATTGGTAGGGCGCGGCCTGCGCATCCGAGGTGTCGACGCCGAACCAGGCTTTTGCTCCCCCGGTGCTCGACCAGCTGAAGGTGATCGGCGTGCTCTTGAGGCCCGGGAACCCCGGTGCGTCGATCGAACACGGCACGGTGTTCTGCGAGGCGGAGAAGGAGGTGATCACGGGCGCCGCCACGCCGGGCTGCGGATCGGGGCCGGGATCCGGATCGGGGTCCGGCTGGGGAGCGGCCGTCGGCGAGGTGGACGGCGTGGCGCTCGCGGTCGGCGCCGCAGTGGGTGTGGGGGTGGGCGTCGCCGAAGTGGTCGACGAGGTCGACGAGGTCGAAGGCGCCGGAGCCTCCGCACCGTCGGCGAAGATCAGGCCGAGCACCACGGCGATGAGGGTGACCACGGCGACCGCGAGCACGACGATCCAGATCCACGCCTTGGACCTCTTCGGCGGCGGCGGACTCGGCGGCCCGGATGGGCCCGGCGGCGGAGGCGCCGCGGGTGGTGGGGCCGCGGGTGGCGGCGGCGTGTTCGCCCCGGGAGGCAGCGGCGGGATCCCGCCCGCACCCGATCCGGAGCCGCCGGGCGGGAAGGCCGGGTACTTCTCGGTGGGACTGTCGCTCATGAGGCACCCCGATCCAGAACGCGCGTACCGATCTGGTGCTCACCCTGGCACAGCACTCGCGCGGCCTCAAGCCCCGAACGGCGCCCGTCGAGCGGGGGTGAGCGGATGCTACGGGCGAGCGAACGCGCCGAGCGCCGCTTCAGGGCTCTCGTACGGCCCCGACCACGCCTGAGCCGTGTGCAGCCGCGCGAGCTTGGCGTGCCACCCGTCCTTCAGCTCGAACAGCACCGCGGTGGGCACCTCGGCCTCTCCCACGAACAGCAGCGCACTCTTGTTCTCGTGAAACTCGATTCTCCCCATGCCCCCACGCTAACGCCGCCGTGTTTCAGCCATATGAACCGCATGTGAATGCCGTAACACCGTGACAAAACGACGGAGATTTCCCCCGACGCGGGCCGGCGCGAACGCCGCCGCCGCGTGTCGGGGAAATCTCCGTCGTTTTGGATCAGGAAGTTCAGGCCTCCGTGTCGCCGTCGACCCAGTCGAGGGTCTTCGTGACGGCCTTCTTCCAGTTGCGCAGCTGGCGCTCGCGCTCGGCGTCGTCCATGTTGGGCGTCCAGCGCGAGTCCTCCTGCCAGTTGGCGCGGAGCTCGTCGAGCGAACCCCAGAAGCCCACCGCGAGGCCGGCCGCGTAGGCCGCACCGAGAGCGGTGGTCTCGGCCACGACCGGACGCACCACCGGCACGCCCAGGATGTCGGCCTGGAACTGCATCAGGGTGTTGTTGGCGATCATGCCGCCGTCGACCTTGAGCTCGGTGAGGTCGACGCCGGAGTCGGCGTTGACCGCATCCAGCACCTCGCGGGTCTGGAAGGCGGTCGCCTCGAGGGCGGCGCGGGCGATGTGGCCCTTGTTCACGTAGCGGGTCAGGCCCACCAGCGCACCGCGGGCATCCGACCGCCAGTACGGCGCGAACAGACCCGAGAACGCCGGCACGAAGTAGGCACCGCCGTTGTCGTCGACCGTCTTGGCCAGCTCCTCCACCTCGGGGGCGGAGGAGATGATGCCGAGGTTGTCGCGCAGCCACTGGATGAGCGAACCGGTCACCGCGATCGATCCCTCGAGCGCGTAGTGCGCCGGAGCATCGCCCAGCTTGTAGCCGAGGGTGGTGAGCAGCCCGTTCTTGGAGTGCACGATCTCGGTGTCGGTGTTGAAGATCAGGAAGTTGCCGGTGCCGTAGGTGTTCTTCGACTCGCCGGCGTCGAACGCCGCTTGACCGAAGGTGGCGGCCTGCTGGTCGCCCAGGATGCCGGCCACGGGAACCTCGCGCAGCAGGTTCGACGACTCGACCTGGCCGTAGACCTCGGAGGAGCTCTTGATCTCGGGCAGCATCGACTTCGGCACGCCGAAGGCCTCGAGGATGTCGTCACGCCACTGAAGCGTCTCGAGATCCATGAAGAGGGTGCGCGAGGCGTTGGTGACGTCGGTGGCGTGCACGCCGCCCTCGGTGCCGCCGGTGAGGTTCCAGAGAACCCAGGAGTCAGTGGTGCCGAACAACAGGTCGCCGGCTTCGGCGGCCTCGCGGGCACCCTCGACGTTCTCCAGGATCCAGACGATCTTCGTACCCGAGAAGTAGGTCGCGAGCGGGAGGCCCACGATCTGCTTGAAGCGCTCGACGCCCAGGTCGCTGTCGGCCGCGAGACGGTCGACGATCGACTGGGTGCGGGTGTCCTGCCACACGATGGCGTTGTAGACGGGCTTGCCGGTGTTCTTGTTCCACACCACCGCGGTCTCGCGCTGGTTGGTGATGCCCACCGAGGCGATGTCGTGGCGGGTCAGGTCGCCCTTGGAGAGCGCCTGGCCGATGACCTCGCGCACGTTGTCCCAGATCTCGATCGGGTCGTGCTCGACCCAGCCCGCCTTCGGGAAGATCTGCTCGTGCTCCTTCTGGCCGGTCGAGACGATCGTGCCGGCGTGGTCGAAGATGATCGCCCGCGAGGAGGTGGTGCCCTGGTCGATGGCCAGGACGTACTTCTTGTCAGTCATGTCTAACTCCTTTGTAGAGATGGTTCTGATGGGTCAGGTGCTCAGGTGAGGATCGGCAGCAGCGGGATGGCTGCGAGACCGGCCAGCACACCGCCGATGATCGGGCCCACGACCGGGACCCAGGAGTACGACCAGTCGGACGAACCCTTGCCCTTGATCGGCAGGATGAAGTGCGCGATGCGCGGGCCGAGGTCACGAGCCGGGTTGATCGCGTATCCGGTCGGGCCACCGAGCGAGGCACCGATACCGATCACCAGCAGCGCCACCGGCAGAGCGCCCAGAGCCGCGAGACCGCCGTCGCCCTGACGACCGCCACCGAAACCGATCACCACGAACACCAGCACGAACGTGCCGATGATCTCGGTCACCAGGTTCCAGCCGTACGAGCGGATCGCCGGACCGGTCGAGAACACGCCCAGCTTGTTCGCCGGCTCCGGCTCCTCATCGAAGTGCTGCTTGTACGCCAGCCACACGAACACCGCACCGATGATCGCACCGATCAGCTGCGCACCGATGTACGCGATCACCGTGAGCGCGTTCACGTCGACGGGCGTCGCCGCCGATCCGAACGAGGTGGCGCCGTTGGCGAGCAGGCCCAGCGTGACCGCCGGGTTCAGGTGCGCGCCCGAGGCGTAGGAGACGATCACACCGGCGAAGACCGCGAGGCCCCAGCCGATGTTGACCATGAGCGTTCCGCCGTTGAATCCCTTGGTGCGGATGAGCGCCACGTTGGCGACCACACCGCAGCCGAGCAGAACCAGGAGGGCTGTGCCCACCAGCTCCGACAGGAAGTCGATTCCGAGATTGTCCACGTTGACCTTTCTTCAGGGGCGGCGACATCGCCGCCCTTTCTCAGTTGACGCCGGCGGTCGCCGTCGTGCTCGCCGCGTCGACCACGATGCCGTGGAAGAAACGGAGGTTCTCGGCCGCGAGCTCGCGCTCGGCGGTCAGTCGGGCGTCGTCCCAGCCCTGGGCCGCGGCGGCGAGCGTGCTCAGCTCGTCGAACACGGCCTGGTCCAGCGAGCCCACGAAAGCGATGATGCTGCGGCGCAGCACGAGGTCGGCCAGGTGCACCGTGTGCTCACGGGTCATCAGGTGGTCGATCTCGCCGGTGCTGTAGCCGGGCAGGGTCGCGAGCGGAGCATCCGTCGCCCCGTCTTCGTCGTAGGCCGCGATGTGCGCGATCACCGAGGCGGCGTTCGTGCCGTAGCGCTGCAGCAGCACGCGGGTGCGCGCCTCGCCGAGGTCGGCGCCGTGGGCCTTGACCCAGCTGGTGGTGGCCGCCTCCGTCTGCGGGAAGCCGGCGCCGCCGCCGATCGCGAGATCGACGGTGCTCACCGTGCGGGTCGTGCCGAGCAGGGCCAGCGTGTCGTTGGTCATGTGCTCGGAGAGGGCACGGAAGGTGGTCCACTTGCCGCCGACGAGGCTGAGCTGCTTGACCGTCTTCGACGACCCGAAGGAGGTCTGCTCGATGCGGTAGTCGCGCGACACGAAGCCGGGAGCGGTGTCACCGTGGCCGGGCAGCGGGCGGATGCCGGAGTAGCGGTAGACGATCTGCGGCCGGTTCACCTCGATGGTGGGGAACACGTGCTTGACGAGGCCGAAGAAGTAGTCGACCTCCTCTTCGGTGCACACGCTGGGCTCGGCCGGGTCGGCCTCGAGGTCGGTGGTGCCCACGAGCACGCGGCCGTTCAGCGGGTAGATCAGCACGATGCGTCCGTCGTCGTTCTCGAAGAACACCTCGCCGCCGGCGCAGGCCTCGTAGAGCTCGTCGTTGTCGAGCACGATGTGCGAGCCCTTGGTCCCGCCCATGTACTTGGTGGCTTCGCCGAGGGCCTTGTTGGTGAGGTCGGTCCAGGGGCCGGTCGTGTTGACCACCACGTCGGCGGTCACCTCGAACTCCTCGCCGGAGACGAGGTCCCGCAGCACCACGGCGTCGCCGTTCGAACCGACGGCCTCGACGTAGTTCGCCGTGCGGGCGTGCGGACCGGTGGCCAGCGCATCCTGAACCAGGTCGAGCGCGAGACGCTCGGGGTTCTCGACCGCGGCGTCGTAGTAGGTGGCGGTGTACTTCACGTCGCCCCGGAGCTTGGGCAGCTTGGCGAGCGACTTCTTGCGGCCCACGAACTTGTGGCGCGGCACGTTTCCGCCGTCGCGCGAGAACGAGTCGTAGCCCATCAGGCCGACCTTGATCAGCAGCGCGCCGCGCTCCTTCGGCTTGCCCTGCTTGTGGGTGATGAAGCGCAGCGGTGCGCTCAGGATGCCCGAGAAGGTGGAGAAGATCGGGATGGTGGTGGGCAGCGGCTTCACGTAGTGCGGGGCGAGACGCAGGAGACGGTTGCGCTCCTGCACGCTCTCGCGCACCAGGCGGAACTCGCCGTTCTCGAGGTAGCGCACGCCACCGTGGATCATGTGGCTGCTGGCGGCGGACGCGCCGGAGGCGTAGTCACCACGCTCGACGAGGATGACCTCGACGCCCTGCAGGGCGAGGTCGCGGAAGGTGCCGATTCCGTTGATGCCGCCGCCGATGACGAGCACCTGCGCTTTCGGGTTCGAGCGGATGGCCTCGACGCCCTGACGGGTCGAGGTCTGGGGGCGGTCGGATCGGGGGGAACTCACTGTGTACTCGCCTTCGTGTCTCCGTGAGGGTTGCCGTGCTGCAATCCATGCGACGACTTACAGTTCTAGGACGTTCTTCACATATGATCAAGCCAGATGCACATATGTGCAGGATCGACCCGAAAGGATGCGACGACGCATGGCGAGTGACCCGGCCCTCGGCACCGACAAGACGCGCGACGCCCTGCGCGCCGCCCACCTCTACTACATGCAGGATCTGACGATGGAGGCCATCGCCAGCGAGCTGCACACCTCCCGTTCGTCCATCTCGCGACTGCTCGGCTTCGCCCGGGAGACCGGGCTGGTGGAGATCCAGGTGAAGTCGCCGGCGGATCGCGTGTCGTCGGTGCAAGACCGCATCCTGGCCCGGTACGGGGTGACGGCCCATGTCGTGCCGGTGCCCGACTCGACCGCCGAGGTCGACCGGCTGGAGCGCGTGGCGATGAGCGCTGCACGGATTCTCGGGCCCTTCTTCGACTCGAACATGACCATGGGCATCGCCTGGGGCTCGACGCTGTCGGCCGTGTCACGGCACCTGCAGGACAAGGTGACGCACAACTCGCAGATCGTGCAGTTGAACGGAGCCTCCAACGCCCGCACCACCGGAATCGGCTATGCGAGCGAGATCATGAGCCGCTTCGGCAAGGCCTATGGCGCCTACGTGCAGCAGTTCCCCGTGCCGGCGTTCTTCGACGACCCGCGCACCAAGGAGGTGCTGTGGCGCGAGCGCAGCATCCGGCGCGTGCTGGAGATCCAGAAGCACATGGACATCGCGCTGTTCGGGCTCGGCTCGGCGTTCGCCGACGTGCCCTCGCACGTGTACGTGGGCGGCTACCTCGACGACGCCGACTTCGAGCAGCTCGCGCACTCCGACGTGGTGGGCGATGTGGCGACGGTGTTCTACCGGGCCGACGGCTCCAGCGAGGACATCCCGATGAACGCCCGCTCCTCGGGCCCCTCGCTGGCGCTGCTGTCGAAGGTGTCGCGGCGCGTCTGCGTGGTGTCGGGGCGCTCGAAGCTGCCGGCGCTGCGAGGCGCCCTGGCGGCCGGGGTGATGACCGACCTCATCATCGACGAGGCCACCGCGCACTCGCTGCTCGAGGCCTGAGGGGTTCGCGACTTGCCACATGTTGTGGCAAGTCGGCGCGAAAAGTGACGACTTCTGCCAAGTGGCGGCGCTCGGCCGCCAGTCAGGCGGTGCGGAGGGCGAGGGCGCTGCGGGTGGCGGGGCCAACCCCGTGAGCTACGGCCCGGGCGAGGTCGGCTTCGGTGTCGACGTCGAGGCGGAGTCCGGATGCCGCGGGCAGGTCGAGCTCGTGGTGCCCGGCGGCGCGGTGGCGGGCGGCCGAGCCCTCGCCGTAGCGCGGGGTGAGACGGTCGCCGGCCCGCGCGGTGATCAGGGTCGTCCCGAGTCCTGCCGCATCCGGGACGAAAGCGAGCGGATGCTCCTGCGCGCGCTCCAGGGCCAGGTCGACGTCGTCGGGGACGAGGCAGGGAAGGTCGCCGAGCAGGGCGGCCACCGGGGCTCGGGGATCAGCCCGGGCGATGCCGGCCGCGACGGCGGCGTTCAGACCCGCACGCGGATCGTCGACGATGTCGGCGCCGAGGGCGGCGAGCACGGTGGCGGCCTCGCTCGCCGGTTCGGTGACGACGATGACGCGCTCCACCGCTTCGGACGAGAGCAGCGCCGCGATCGCGTCGCTCGCGAACGCCTGCATCAGACGCATCCGGGTCTCGGGGTCGACACCGGGGGCGAGGCGCGATTTGCCGGCCGACGTCCCTTTGACGGGGACCACGACGGTCCACGACTGCGCGGTTCGGGAATCGGCCATCGGACGATTATCGCGCATCCGGACGCCCCTCCTGCCGCTCACCGGTCGGGCCGGAGGGAAAGAGAACGATCGGTACCAAGGTGAGGAATGATTCCGGCGCTCGGCGCGTTGCACCCGTCGTGAGCAGAACTTTCCATGAGATCGAGGGCGAACGCGGCGTGGTGTCGCGGTATCGCCGCCACCCCAACGGCAAGGGATACGTCGCCGTCGGCTCCGAGGTCGACGTGTCCGCCTATGTCGACCCGACCGCGTACGTGGAGACCGGTGCGCGCATCGGCCAGAAAGCGCGCATCGCCGCCGGCAGCTGGATCGAAGCCGGAGCCGTGCTCGGCGCGGGAGTCGCCGTCGGCGCGAACGTGCACGTGGGCGAAGCGGCCGTGATCGGCCGCGGCGCCGTCATCGGCAGCCACTCCCGCGTGGGCGCGCGGGCCGTCGTCTCCGACGACGTGCACGTGCCCCGCGACACCGCGGTACCGGCCGGCGCGGCGCTCCGCCGCGACGGCGCGTCCGGCGCTGCCGGCAGCCGCGTCTCCGACGCGCGCTACGGCAAGGCGGCGTAGCAGCCCGCCTCCCCCGGTACCCGGTTCGCCGGGGTTCGTGCAGAAATAGCGACCGCCGAGCTCGTAGAGGGCTCGGCGGTCGCTATTTCTGCACGAACCCCGAATCAGCGCCGGACCG
>NZ_JAHFUW010000091.1 GCF_023264855.1 Herbiconiux sp.
CGAGACCGAGAACGAGCGCCTCGACCGCAACTGGAACGAGCTGCTGCAGGAGCTGCGGGTGATCCAGACCGGGACGCAGATCCTCACCGGGTTCCTGCTCGCGGCGGTGTTCCAGTCGCGCTTCGACCAGCTCGACGACTACCAGCACACGGTGTACCTCTGCCTCGTGGTGGCGTCGATCCTCACGACGGTCTTCGGGCTGGCGCCGGTGAGTCTGCACCGGGCGCTCTTCCGCAAGCGGGCCAAGGCCCAGATCGTGCGCGTGACCGACACCATCCTGGCCGCCACGATGGTGGGCGTGGCGCTCACGCTCGCCGGTACGGCCCTGCTGATCTTCGACTTCGTGCTCGGCCGCACGGGCGGGATCGTGGTGGGGGCGCTGATCCTCGTGGCCGTCGTGGTGCTGTGGGTGGCGCTGCCGAGGGTGGTGCGACGGGTCAGCTGAGCAGTCGCCTCACCAGGTCTTCCCAGCCGTCGGCGAACCGCGCGATGCGGAACCCGGGGGATGCGGCCGGGGATCCGGAGGCGCCGGCGCGCCCCGAGCCGAACCCCGGCGGCATCAGCAGGATGCCTTCGAGCACCGAGAGCAGGTTGAAGGCCAGAACGGGCAGATCGCCGGTGGCGCCGGCCTCGCGCAGCAGCGTGACGAGATGCAGCTCGACCACCTTGCGGGCCGGCACCTCGAAGTGGCTCTCGGTGGGCACCTCGGCCGCTCGCAGCAGCGCACCCTGCTGCCAGAGCGTGTCGATCCGCGCGCGCCCGAACGCGACCAGCCGTTCGAGCGGCGGGGCACCCGGGCCGAGCGGGGGCGGTCCGCTGAGGAATCGGCCCTGGAAGTCGCGCTCCACGTCGTCGAGCAGCGTCTGGCAGAGCCCTGCCCGGGAGCCGAATCGGCGGAAGACGGTGCCCTTGCCCACGCCGGCCTCGGTGGCAAGGCGGTCCATCGTGAGGCCCTCGACGCCGTCGAGGTCGATGATCCGCCGCGCGGTCGCGATCAGTTTCGCCCGGTTGCGGGCCGCATCCGAGCGCTCGGCCGGCTGGGGACCGATCGTGGGGTGGAGGGGCAGAGCCTCCCGCGGATCCATGCGTGGACTGTAGCACGGGAATAAACGGACCACAGTCCGGTTGAATGAGCTGAACACTGCTTCCACCGGGCTTCCGGTGGGCCACCCGTACACAGGAGAATCATGACCGAGAAGACCGTGCTCGTGCTCGTCGGCAGCCTTCGCGCCGCCTCGACCAACCGCCAGCTAGCCGAAGCCGCCGTGGCGCTCGCGCCCACCGGCACCACGTTCGAGCTGTTCGAGGGCCACCACACCCTGCCCCTCTACAACGAAGACGTCGACGTCGAGGGCCAGCTGCCCGAGAGCGTCGTGGCCTACCGTCAGGCGATCGCCGACGCCGACGCCGTTCTGGTGGTCACCCCCGAGCACAACGGCACCATCCCGGCCAACCTCAAGAACGCCATCGACTGGTCGTCGCGCCCCTACGGCTCCAGCTCGATCTCCGGCAAGCCGGTCGCGGTGATCGGCACCGCCTTCGCGCAGTTCGGCGGCGTCTGGGCTCAGGACGAGGCCCGCAAGTCGTTCGGCATCGCCGGCGCCCGCGTGATCGACGCCACCACCCTCGCGGTGCCGAACTCGGTCGTGCGCTTCGCCGAGACGCACCCGAAGGACGACGCCGAGATCGTCGAGCAGCTCTCCGCGTTCATCACCGAGTTCCTCGGCAAGCTCGAGGCCGAAGAAGAGTCCGAAGCCGCCTGATCGGTTCAGAATCGACGAAATAACGAGGACCGACACCGTATAGGGCGTCGGTCCTCGTTATTTCTGCAGTTTCGAACCGATCGGGGATCAGACGGCGTCGGGCGACGGCGCCGAGGCGTCGGAGGCACCCACGGCGGCCTCGCCGGACTGCTGCTTCGCCACGGCGTCGGCGTAGTCCTTCTTCACGGTCTCCATGTCGAGGGCGCGCACCTGGGCGATGATGTCGTCGAGCACCGTGCCCGGGAGGGCTCCGGGCTGCGCGAAGATCGGGATGCCGTCGCGGTAGCCGACGAGCGTCGGGATCGACGTGATGCCGTACGACGCGGCGAGCTGCTGCTGATCTTCGGTGTCGACCTTGGCGAACGTGATGTCGTCGTTCGCGTCGGACGCCTTCTCGAACACGGGGGCGAACTGCTTGCACGGTCCGCACCAGTCCGCCCAGAAGTCGATCAGCACGATGCCGTCGGCGACGGTCTCGTCGTGGTTGTCAAGGGTGAGAGTCTTCGTGGCCATGCACACCATTAACGCCACAGATGCCCAGAGATTCCCAGTGCACCGCAGCTGCGCCGCACGGCACGGCTCAGCTGACGTGCACCTCGGGCCGGTGCGTGCGGTCGCGTTCGGCCCGCCGCAGCACCTCTCGGGTGACCGGGGCGACCTCGCCGGTGCCGGTGACCAGGAACTTGAACATGTTCGAGATGGGGCTGCCCTCGGTCCACTCGAAGTAGATGTTCGGCACCACACCCGTGAGATCGCGGATCTCCAGCAGGGTGGCCGCGATGGTGTTCGGGATGTTGCCGCTGGTGACCTTGAGTACCCGGAACCCGTGCAGCACCTCGCCGCGCACCAGGAGGTCTTCTTCGAAGTCGGAGGAGTCGGAGGGGTACACCTCGAGGAAGATCACGGGTGAACGCTGCGGGATGCCGCTGTCGCGCCGCTCTTCGCGGATCTTCTGCCGGTACTCCTCGGCCGAGCCGTCGTCGGGCTCGTTGGCGATGATGCGGATCGAGTCGTACTCCTCCGCGTCGGTGAGCACGAAGTCGATCGCGTTCGCATCCAGCGACACCGAGGTGGCGCGCAACTGGAACGAACGCTGCACGCGCGACACGATTGACACCACGATGATCGCGATGATGAACAGCGCGGCGATCCGCACGCCGTCGGGCCGCTCGAAGATGTTCGCCACGGTCGTGTAGAGGAAAACGACCGCGATCACGGCGAAGCCGATGGTGGCCGCACGCTGCTTCTTGCGCAGGGCCGACAGCGTGACGGCGACGGATGCCGAGGTGATGAGCACCAGCACGCCGGTGGCGTAGGCGCCGGCCTGCGCATCCACGTTCGCCCGGAAGACGAGGGTGATGAGTACGGCGATGCCCGTGAAGACGAGCACGAGCGGCCGCACGGCCCCGGCCCAGTGCGGTGCCATGCCGTAGCGCGGCAGGTACCGCGGCACGAGATTGAGCAGCCCGGCCAGGGCGGAGGCGCCCGCGAACCAGAGGATGGCGATGGTGGCGACGTCGTAGGCCGTGCCGAAGCCGTCGCCCAGGAACTGGTGGGCCAGGTACGCCAGAGCGCGCCCGTTGGCCGGGCCGCCGGCCTCGAAGTCCTTCTGCGGGATGAGCAGGGTGGTGACGATGCTCGAGCTGATGAGGAAGGTGGACATGATGATCGCCGACACCGTGAGCAGCCGCTTGGCCCCCTTGATGCGCCCGAGCGGCTTGGCAGGGGTGTCGGCCACGCCGGGAGTGCCGCCCGCGCCGCGCTTGGTGCGCCCGCTGCTGATCTGCGGCATCACGGCCACGCCGGTCTCGAATCCGGAGAGGCCGAGCGCGAGCTTGGGGAACGCGATCAGCGCGATACCGACCATCACGAGCGGGTTGCCGTGCTCGGCGGTGAGTGCCTTCCACCAGTCGTCGACCACCACCGTGTTCTCGAAGACGTGCCCGATCGAGACGATCACCACGATCGCGTTCAGCACGAGGAACACCGCCACCAGCACCACGGCGATGTTGATCGCCTCTTTGAATCCGCGCAGGAACACCACCGACAGCCCCGCGATCAGCACCAGCGTGATGATCACCTGCTGCCCCTCGAACCAGTCGGGGGCGAAGGGGTTCTCGATGGCGTGCGCCGTGGCATCCGCCGCCGACAGCGTGATGGTGATCATGAAGTCGGTCGCCGCGAAGCCGAGCAGCACCAGCACCACGAGCTTGCCGCCCCACCAGGGCAGCAGTCGCTCGAGCATGGCGATCGAACCCTCGCCGCGGAAGCTCTCGCGCGCCACCCGGCGGTACACCGGCAACGCGCCGAACAGCGTGAGCAGCACGAGCACCACCGTGGCGAACGGCGACAGCAGCCCGGCCGCGAGCGCGGCGATGGCCGGCTGGTAGCCCAGGGTCGAGAAGTAGTCGACGCCGGTGAGGCACATCACCCGCCACCACGAGTGCGTCTTCTCGGTTTTCACGGCGCCGGGCCCCGGATGCCGGCCCGTGCGATCGACCAGCCCATCCGTCAGCCAGACCCGCAGCCGTGACCGCGCGTCGGGCCCGTGAGGCGCGGGTTCGCCCGGGGTGAGCGGCGAGCCGGCGCCGACGGTGGGTGAGGACATGCGTCAATCTATACACGCATCCGGAGGCGTCGAGGTGACGCCGACGAGTCTGTGCAGAACGCGCCGCTGAAGAGCCTCCTGTGGAGAAGTCTCAGCCGAAGATCATCGGGCGGTCGTCGTCGTCCTCATCGGCCGCGTCGTCGAGGTCGACGACCACCGGGACGTGATCCGACGGCGCATCGCCCTTGCGCTCGTTGCGGTCGATCCGTGCTGCCGAGACCCGCTCGGCGAAGGCCTGCGAGCCCATCACGAAGTCGATCCGCATGCCCTCGTTGCGCGGGAAGCGCAGCTGCTTGTAGTCCCAGTAGGTGTAGCCATCGGGCACCAGCGGGCGCACGACATCCTGCAGCCCGATCGCCTCGAACGCCCGGAAGGCGGCGCGCTCGGGCTCGGAGACGTGCGTGGAGCCCTCGAAGGCGGCCCGATCCCACACATCGGTGTCGAGCGGGGCCACGTTCCAGTCGCCCATCAGAGCGAGCGGCTGATCCGGATGCGAGGCGAGCCAGCTTTCGGTCTGCGCGGCGAGTTCTTTCAGCCAGGTCAGCTTGTAGGCGTAGTGCGGGTTGTCGAGCTCGCGGCCGTTGGGCACGTAGAGGCTCCAGAGGCGAACGCCCTCCACGGTGACGCCCAGCGCGCGGGCCTCCAGCGGCAGCGATCCGTCATCCAGCGCCTTGCCGAAGCCGGGCATGCCGGTGAAGGTGTTCTCGACCTCGTGCATGGGTAGCCGGCTCGCGAAGGCCACGCCGTTCCACTGGTTGAGGCCGTGCAGCACCACTTCGTAGCCCGCCTCGTGGAAGGCCTCGTAGGGGAACTGCGACTCCTTGCACTTGATCTCCTGCATGCCGAGCACGTCGACGTCTTCACGCACCAGCCAGTCGGCGACGCGCCCCACTCGGGCTCGGATGGAGTTCACGTTCCAGGTGGCAACACGCATGCCTCCACGGTACCGGGCGCGTCGGTAGGCTGTGGCCATGGACCGAGGGCCGCGCGACGATGCCCGGGACCGGATCGGCGACCGCCTGGGCGACCGAATGGGCGATCGGATCGGCGACCGCCTGGGCGACCGCTTCGACGAGCCGCTCGCGAGGATCACCACTCTCACGCAGAACACCCTCGCGCTCTTCCCGAGCCGGGTGTGGCGGCGGTTCCTGGCCGGCAACGGATTCCTGCTCTCGTCCGGCATGAGCTATCAGGCCCTGTTCGCCGTGTTCGCCTCGGTGTACATCGTGTTCGCGGTGGCCGGGATCTGGCTGGTCGGCTCGCCCGAGACGATGGACGCGATGGTGCAGGTGATCAACACCTACGTGCCCGGCCTGATCGGCACGAGCGGTGTCATCCACCCCGACGACCTGCAACGGATCGCCCAATCGAGCACCTCCCTGCTGGGGGTGACGGGCGTCGCGGCGCTCGCGGTGCTCGTCTGGACGGCGATCGGCTGGATCACCTACTCCCGGATGGCCGTTCGCGCGATCTTCGGGATGCCCAAGGATCGCCGCTCGTACGTGCTGCTGAAGGCGCGCGACTTCGTGGTGGCGCTCGTGCTGGGGGTCGCGCTGTTCGTGGCGGCCGCGCTCAGCGTGGCCAGCACCGCGGCGCTGAACTGGCTGTTCGACCTCTTTCCCGAGACGCTGCGCGGGCTGTCGACCACGCTCGTCGTTGTGGTGGGGCTCGCCGCGGTGTACCTGATCGACACGATCGCGCTGCTGGTGCTGTTACGCTTTCTCGAGGGCGCCCGGCTCACCGTGCGGCGGATGGCCGCCGGGGCGCTGATCGGCGGCGGCGGGCTGCTCGGGCTGCAGCTGCTCGGCAGTGGCCTGCTGGGCGGGGCGTCGCGCAACCCCCTGCTGTCGACGTTCGTGGTGTTCATCGCGCTGCTGCTGTGGTTCCGGCTGACGAGTGTGGTGACGCTGGTGGCGGCGTCGTGGATCGCGGTGGCCGCCGAAGACCGCCAGGAGGCTCTTTACGAGCCGACCGCCGCCGAGCGCG
>NZ_JAHFUW010000060.1 GCF_023264855.1 Herbiconiux sp.
CGTGCCGGCGGCACGGGCGCGGGCGGACGCCCTGTCGGCGGCGCGAGCGCGGGCGGGCGGATGAGCGGATCCCCCGGGCGGGGTGCCGGTCAGCCGGCGCTCCGCCCTCCCGCGGCGCTCACCGGCGGATCGCCACAGCCGAGGCCGCGCATCCGGCCCGAACCGATCCTCGTCGGTGCCCCGGCCGCGCTCCTGGCGATTCCGGGCGGGGCCGCCCTGGGAGTGCTGCTCGGCGGCATCCTGCCCCTCGCCCTGCTGCTGCCCGAACAGGTTCTCACCGATGGCGCGCCGTCCGGATTCGCGACGGTCGCCGT
This sequence comes from Herbiconiux sp., assembly GCF_023264855.1. GTDB lineage: Bacteria > Actinomycetota > Actinomycetes > Actinomycetales > Microbacteriaceae > Herbiconiux. The sequence continues at coordinate 315 of NZ_JAHFUW010000060.1, forward strand.
GGTGATCGGCTGCGTGACGGGCCTGCTGGCAGGGTTGCTGATCGGCGGTCTCACGGCGGTAGCGCTCGCGATCGCCTGGCGACTGCGCGCCCGGGCGGCGATCGTGACTCTGGCCGGCTCCGCCGTCGCGACACTGGGCACCACCGGCGGCCTGCTGATCTTCTCCGGCCCGGATGCGCAGATCGCCCTGTTCGCGCTGCTGGCCAGCGCGCAGGCGGTCGGCGGCGTGATCCTCACCGTCTGGGCGGGCGAGCGCGGCCGCATCGAGCGCGGGGCGGGGCGCGTCACGCAAATCCTGAGGGTCCCGTAACACCGACGACATGTGAGGCCCGGTAGCGTCTGGGTATGGAAGGCCCGCTGAGCGACGACGCCCTCGCCGCACACCTCGCGACCGTGCTGCAGCGCACGGCCGAGGCGCTCGAGGCCTCGGGCGCGCGCACCGAGGCGCTCGCCGACTTCCAGGAGCGCCGGCCCATCCTCGGCATCGCGCGCTCGCCGATCATGGTGCCGCGCGGCCGCGTCTGGCGGCTCGGCGTTCTGCTGCTGGATCAGCACCGCGCCCTGCACACGATCGGCGCCGTCACCCGCGCCGTCGAACCCGGGCGCGTCACCAACCAGTCCGCCCGCGCCGAAGAGCGCCGCGACTACCGGCGGGCCGCGTTCCAGGCGAAGTTCGCCGAGGGCGACACCGTGAACTTCGATACCACACCGATTCCGCTCGACGGCGCGAGCATCCGGGGCCACGGTCACGGTCACGACCGAGCCCAGGGTCTGCTCGCCGAACGCGACGGCGTGCTGATGGTGCGCTGGAGCAGACAGGCGGGCGAGCACGCGCTCACCCCGCTCGAGCCCTATCTGGCCGAACGCGCAGCCCTGCTGACCGCCCCGCCCCCGTAGACCGACCGAGATCCACCGAGATCACCAGAGGAGCCCCATGGAATCCCGCACCGAGCATCCCTCCCGCCGGTTCACCGAGCAGACACCGCTCGTTCACCGCGCGGTCGCGCGCCGGGGTTACCGTCCCGCGAAGGTCACAGGCCGGGTAGTCGTCGGCCGGCCGGCCGAGACACCGGCCAGCCATCTGCCCGAAGCCCATCTGCCCGAACCCCACCTGGCCGAGAGGACAGCCGCATGATCGAGCGCGTCGACCCCTTCATCGGCACGGATGTCACGGCGCTGCCCCCGCAGACCGGCCTCGCCGCCACCTGGTGGTGGCCCAAACCGCAGATCGGCAACACGCATCCGGGAGCCACCTACCCCCTCGGCATGGTGTCGGCGTGCGCCTACTCGGGCGCCTACCCGACGGGCTACGGACGCTACGACCTCAGCCTCGAGGGCGTGCCCTCGACCCTGCACGACGAGCAACTGGCATCCGGGTTCACGCACTTCCAGCAGTCGGGTACGGGCGCCATCCGCAAGTACTACAACTACTTCCGGGTGACGCCGATGATCGAGCCGCTCGACGTGCTCGGCCGCACCTGGCCGATCACCGAAGAGGATGCGGCGCCCGGCTACTACTCGGCCACCCTCGACTCCGGGGTGTCGGCCGAGATCACGGTGGGACCGAAGAGCGCGGTGCACCGGTACACGTTCCCGAGGCATCCGAACGCCCGCATCGTGATCGACTTCTCGATGGGCGGGCTCTCGATCCCGTACGGCGCGACCGTGCCGCTCCGGGCGAACATCGAGACCGTGGCGCCCGGGGTGGCCAACGGCTACGTGGTGGCCGAGGGTGCCCCCATCGCCGTGCACATCGAGTGCGACACCCCGCAGTGGCGCCAGATGCTCTGGTACGACCGGAGGCTGATGCCGGGCGGCACCAAGCTCGCGCTCGACCACATCCGGCCCACCACGCTGCGGCCTTTCGGCCTGATGTGGGCGGGCCCGAGCGAGCCCGGCCAGACGGTCGAGTTGCGCATCGGCTTCTCGATGCGCGGCGTCGAGCAGGCCGAGGCGAACCTGCGGGCCGACTGCGGGCCCGGCCCGGCGCGCTTCGAAGCGCGGCGCGAGCGCACCCGCAAGACGTGGAAGAAGCACCTGAAGACGATCGAGATCCAGACGCCGAGCCCCGAGCGCAAGACGGTGTTCGCCACGGCGCTCTACCACTCGCTGATCAAGCCCAGCTTCGCCAACTCGGAGAGCCCGTTCTGGCCCGCCGACGGCGCTTTCGCCTACGACATCGCCACCATGTGGGACATCTACCGCACGCAGCTGCCGCTGCTCACCGCACTGCAGCCCGAGAAGGCGGTCGAGCTCGCCAACGCGCTGCTGACCATCTGCGAGGAGGAGGGCAACTTCCCGATCGGCTACCGCCTGGCCCGCGGCGGCGACCGCTTCTCGCGGCAGGGGAGCGCGCTCGCGCACACCTTCCTGGCCGACCTCTGCCAGCAAGGGCTGCCCGGCGTCGACTGGGAGTGGGCGCTCGTGCACATGAGCGACGACCTGCGCCGCACCTACGGCGAGGAGTTTCTGCTGCGCGGGGAGGCGCATCCGATCAGCCACACCCTCGATATCGCTTATGGGTATTGGTGCACCGCCAAGGTGGCCCGGCACGTGGGTGACAACGCGCTCGCCGTGCAGTTCGAGGCGCTCGCGGAGCGCTGGGTGAACGCGTACGACCCCGCATCCGGTCTCTTGAAGGACTCCACCTACTACGAGGGCAGTCGCTACAACTACTCGTTCCGCCTGCAGCACGACATGGCGGGGCGGATCGGCGTGAGCGGCGGGCCCGAGAAGTTCCTGGCGCAACTGGACGCGTTCTTCGGCTACGGGGCTCCGGCCGTCGTGCAGCCGGGCAACAAGCCGGGGGCGGATGAGCTGCTCGCCGGATACGCGCTCGGCCGCTTCGAGGGGCTCAACAACGAGCCCGACATGGAGGCGCCCTGGGCGTACCACTACCTCGGCCGGCCGGATCGCACCGCGGAGATCGTGCACGACATCGTGCACCAGCAGTTCGGCACGGGGCGGGGCGGGCTGCCGGGCAACGACGACTCGGGCGGGCTGAGCTCGTGGTACGTGTGGGCCTCGCTCGGGCTGTTCCCGGTGGCGGGGCAGAACATCGTGCTGATCAACGCGCCCTCGTTCGCGGAGTCGTCGATCGCGGTGGGCGGCGGCACCTTCACGGTGCGCACGCGCGGTTTCGCGGAGCCGTTCGCCGGCGGGCCGGCGCAGTACGTGCTCGGCGCCCGACTGAACGGGGCGCCGCTGGAGCGCAGCTGGCTGAGCGGGGCGGAGTTCCACGGGGGCGGCGAGCTCGTGCTCGAGCTGGGTCCGACGCCCGGCGGATGGGGGACCGTGGAGGTTCCGCCCTCGCACGGGCCCGCCCCGGTCTCGAGCGCGTCCGGGGCCGCCGCCGTGACGCCCGCCGAGGCGGGAGCGGCCGCGGCGTTCGGCTCCGAGGTCGAGGCGGTGGAGGCCGCCGCCGGGGTGGAAGCCGCGCTCGAGGCCGCCGCCGGCATCGAGGACGACTCCGAACCCGGACTCGCCGAGGAAGACGGCCAGCCCGAACCGCGCATCGTCACCGATGCCGCCGATCCGGTGGGCAGCACCCTGCCGGAGCCGGAGCCGGAACCGGACCCTGGCCCTCGCCCGGAAGCCGCCGCCGATCCGCTCCCCGCCGATCCGATCGCCGAATCCGACTCGCGCCCCCGATCCACCTCCGAGGCCCCCTCGCCACGAACCCCAGGAGAGAGCACATGAACACCGTCAAGAACCGTCTCGTCATCGTGGTGCGCGCCGATCCGGTCATCTGCGGCCACTCCGTGGAAGGACGCAACCTCGCCGAGACCGCCCTCACCCGCGGCTTCGACGAGGTGCGCATCGTCACCTGGCCGATCGAGCGGCTCGAGGCGGCCGGTCTGCCGCTCAAGCCGCTGGACACCGTGCTGCCCTACAGCGAGGGCATCATCGTCGAGCGCCCGGGGCCCGTCGGCGACTACAAGGTGCCGGATGGCCGCTACCTCGCCGGCATCACCGGCCGCCTGGTGGAGCTGTTCACCGACGGCGTGCCGACCGTCGCGCTGTCGCTCTACCTCAGCCCGCACACCATCGCGGTGGCGGATGCGGTGCGCGCGGCGCATGGCACCGGACTGCCGGTGAACGTCACCACGATCGCCGAGGCGGTCGGATCCGACGTCACGAACGTGGTGCGCACCGCGGTCGAGGAGGGCCGCCTGGGCGCGGCCGCGCACATCCTCTCGTCGTACCTGTCGCAGGACCACTGCGTTGCCGTGTCGGAGTACACCCGCGACCTCATCATCAGTGAGGCCGAGCGGGTCGACGAGCAGCACGGCACGCGCTTCGCGGCGCAGTGCCGCGAGCGGATCGTGGTCTCGTACCCGGCCATCGACGCGGCGCAGTACCTCGACCTCGACCCGGCCGCCAAGGCCGCCGAGCTCGACCGGCGGGGGCTCGTCGACGACGGGTACTTGTTCTTCCTCTCCCGGCTCACGGATGCGAAGGGCGTCGACGACCTGATCGCCGGCTTCGAGCGCAGCGAGATCGGGCGCACGACCCAGATCCCGCTGGTGATCGCGGGGCGGGGGCCGCAGGCCGAGGCGCTCAAAGAGCTGGGTGCCGCCTCGCCGCTGGCCCACCGCATCCGTTTCCTGGAGGACGTCGGCGATGCCGAGAAGCCGTACCTGATGGCGGGCTGCGCGGCGTTCGTGCTGCCGTCGAAGCCGCGGCCGGAGTTCGTGGAGACCTTCGGCATCGCCCTCGCCGAGAAGATGCTCGCCGGTGGCGGCCCGGTGATCACGACGCTCACGGGCGGCATCGGCGAAGCGATCGGCGACCACGCGCTCGTGGTGCCGGTGAACGATCCGGATGCCATCGCCGAAGCGATCGACCGCGCCGTGTTGCACACCACCCCCGAGCAGCGCGCTGCCTGGGCCGAGGAGTCGCGGGCCTACGCCCTGCAGTTCGACCGTCACGCCGTCTTCGACAAGCTCTTCGAGCGCTACCCGCGCGTGCCGGTAGAGGCCGAGGTGCCTACCCCGGCCTGACCCGCGCTGTCCCGCCCGACTTCTGCGCGAGTCGCCGAAATCCGACCCCATTTCGAACACTGAGGGCGGATTTCGGCGAATCACCGTGAGGTGGGTACGGGTCTGCGGGCGCGGGGCGTCAGACCCAGCCGAGGTGGGCGCCGTCGAGCGTGGTCCACATCCCGCCGAACCGGTCGACCGCCACGCTCCACGAGTCGTGCGCAGAGAACGGTGCGGCGTAGAAGGTGGTGTTGCCCGCCGAATCGAAGCGTGCCAGGCCGCCCTCGCCGTCGGTCATGTACATCTCGGCGTGCTCTCCGGCGACCATCGACCGGGGCGTGACGGGGAGTGCTCGGGTCGGATAGGCCTTCACGATGAGCAGAGTTCCGTCGGGAGCGATCTTGGCGACTCCCGTGCTGGTCGCGGCCCAGATGTCGCCGCTCTTGGAGACCTGCACATCGATGGCACCCCAGATACCGGTCGGAGCCACGGCGCCGAGTGACACCGTCGTGTAGGTCTTGGCGAACGGGTCGTACACCGTGAACTCGGAGGAGGCGTCTTGGGTGAACCAGACGCGGCCGTCGCGCGCGACCGCGATCTGTTCGATCATGTGCCCGCTGGGGCTCGCCACGGTCGACGAGCTCCCGTCGGGGCGGATCATCGTCAGACCCGGGTCGCTGGCTCCGTTCCAGCCGCCGAACCAGATGTTGCCGACTTCGTCGACGGCGATGTCCTCCGGCGCGCTGGGGAAACGCCCGGCGAGCGGGAAGGTGTCGACGATGCCTGTGGTGGGGTCGAGCCGTCGCATCACGTTGTCGGCCGGGCCGGCGTCGCCGAGCCAGATGTGACCGTCCGGCGTCGCTGCCATGGATACCGTGCGCGTGTCGGTGAGCCCGAGCGGGAAGGCGGTCGACCCGGCGACCCCGGGAGCGATGCGCACGAGTTCCTCCGTGTTGTCGTCGGCGTACCAGATGTCGCCGGCCTGATCGGAGGTGAGCTTCCAGGCGCTGCCGCTCGTCGTGTCGACATAGTGCCAGGTGGCGTAGTCGCGCGGGAACGGATCGAGCGCGTGCGCCGGTGCTGCCACGGCCACGGCCGCGGCGGGAGCCATCAACGCCACGGCCAGAGCGGACGTGGCGATGGTGCGCACGCGCAGGTTCACGCGCCCTTGCAGGGCGGAACGGGTCTCGGCAATCGGGTGCTGGACGGTATCGGTGGTCATGGGTCTCCTCAGGTCGCGACCGGCGACGTGTGCGCAGGTCAGGTGGGCGCGGGGGTGACGCGCAAACCTCACGGTATTCGAGGAATGCTCAGAGAGAACATGAGTAGTTCCTACTCGCCGCGAACTAATGCGGACTACCCTGGGCGCATGCTCCCCGTATCGCCCGCCGAACGCCATCGCGTCGTGGCCGAGGGCTTCGGTGCGCTCACCCGGGCGGTCGATGGGACCTGGGATGCTCCCGCTCCCGTCGAGGGGTGGGTGGCGCGCGACGTGGTGCGGCATCTGACCGGGTGGTTCCCGGAGTTCCTGGCGAGCGGCAGCGGCATCGTGCTGCTGGCGGGGCCGTCGGTGGACGACGACCCCGTGGCGGCCTGGCGCGTGCACGCCGACTCTGTGCAGTCGGTGCTCGACGACCCGCAGACGGCCGAGCGGATGTTCCGCAACCCGCACACGGGCGAGCTCCCGCTGGCTGACGCGATCGACCGCTTCTACACGGCCGACGTGTTCATGCACACCTGGGATCTCGCCGCCGCCACGGGTCAGGATGCTCGACTCGACCCCGACTTCGCCCTCCAGCTGGTCGAGGGCATGGAGCCGATGGAGCAGCTCATCCGCTCGTCCGGCCAGTACGGCCCGCGCGTCGAGGTGCCCGCCGCATCCGACCCGGTCACCCGCCTCCTCGGCTTCATCGGCCGCGACCCCTCCTGGCGCCCGCCCGCCTGATCGACCGCTGGGACCGATGACCACTCGACCGACCAGCTCCCGAGCCGCATCGCGTCTCATCGCGACGCGAGAGTTCTCCACAGGTGCGTTCTTTCGCGGGCTTGTCCACACCCTGCTCGAATTCGAAAGCCGGATGCACGAGCCGACCTAGCCTCGGCGCATGACCAGTGATTCCTACACCCCACCTCCACTCACCTTCGCTGAACCGGGATCGACCTGGGGTGCGCTCGCCGCTGCTTTTCCCACCACGGGTCAGTGGCCGATCCACTTCGCCGGCGAGCATCGGGGTCGGCCGTGGGAGGTCCATCACCTCTGGCGGCACGATGAACGCGCCGCCTGTGAGACCCTTCGAGAGCAATTCGGTCTCGACGGGCGAGATGAAGGGTCGATCCAAGAAGACGATTACTGCTTCGCCTGTGGCGTCGTGGCCGATCGGTCGGGTGAGCTCTCCATCGGTGAGGGATCGACGGATCTGGCCCTCCTGTCGAGCATCGCCGACCATCCCCATCCCGGGCCACTGGCACTGGTCAGTGTCGCCGACCCGGCGGACTGTCTGGCTGAGCTCGGATGGTCGGGCGCGATGAACGCCGGCATGCTCGGCGCCGACGCGCGCGTCGTGCTGAAGTCGTGGCAGACGCGCTTCGGGGCGTACGTGCACTCCGCCTGGGGTGGCACCCTGCAGCTGAGCGTCACTCGACCGCCTCGAACCCTCGCCGAAGCTCGGCTGGTCGCCCGGGAGCACTTTCACTTCTGCCGATACGACAGCCAGTTCCACGGCACGGGCGGGATCGGACCCTATGTATCGAATCTCGTCGGACTCGATCACTGGACGTTCTGGTGGGACTAGGACTTGACCAACTAAACTTGGTCAACATGACTGAGATGGTGAACGTCCAAGACGCCAAGACCAGACTTTCTGAGCTCCTGGCGCGCGTGGAGCGGGGGGACGACTTCATCATCGCCCGCAGCGGTAAACCCGTCGCCGTCTTGAGGGCAGTCGAACCGGCCCCGCGTCGAGAACTCGGCTTCGCTCCCGGAGCAGACCTCCCCGACGCGTTCTGGGAACCACTCGGCGACGACGACCTCTCCGCCTGGGGTCTCTGATGCGCGTGCTGCTGGACACGCACACGTTCTTCTGGGCGGTGCGCGACCCGAGTCGCATTCCTGCGGTCGCCACAGAACTCGTCACCGACTCCGGAAACGAGCTCCTCGTCTCCGCAGTCACGCCGTGGGAGATGGGCATCAAGGTACGGTCGGGCCGGTTTCCCGAAGCCGCACCGTTCTTGGCCGCGATGCCCCGGTACCTGGGCGCGCTGGGTGCGAGCGAGCTCCCCATCACGATCGAGCACTCGCTCGTGGCCGGTCAGCTCGAGTGGCCGCATCGCGATCCCTTCGACCGGATGCTCGCCGCTCAGGCCATCATCGAGAACGCCGTGCTGGTTTCGGCCGATACCGTCTTCTCCACCCTCGGCGGGCTGCGACTCTCCTGGCGCTGAGGCGCACTCGGCCCCTCGTGGCGCCCTCCCGCCCGCGAGGGGGGAGGGAGGGGCTACGCCTCGGACTGCACCGTGGTGGTGGCCAGGGGGATCTCCTTGACGAAGCAGAGGATGAGGGCCGCCGCGAGCATGAGCGGCACCAGCAGCAGGTACACGGGGCTGAGTGCGTTCGCATAGGCCTCGACGATGAACTGGTGGATCTCCGGCGGCAGCGCGTTGATCGCGGCCGGGGTGAGCGCGTTCGTGTCGGTGGGCAGGGCGCTACCGGCCGTGCCGAGAGACGCGGCTCCGGATGCCAGCTGGTCGGTCAGCCGGGCGACGAACACCGAGCCGACGATCGCCGATCCGAGCGACGCGCCGATCTCGCGGAAGAAGTTGTTGCCCGCGGTCGCTGTTCCCACCTGGCTGTGCGGCACCGAGTTCTGCACGATCAGCACGAGCACCTGCATGGCGAGGCCGATGCCGAGACCCAGGATGGTGAGGTACGACAGGATCAGCCACAGCGGCGTGTCGGCCCGCATGGTCGAGAACAGCACCAGGGCGCCCGCGATGACGAGCGAACCGACGATCGGCATCCACTTGTAGCGTCCGGTCTTGGTGACCAGGAAGCCGCCGCCGATCGCGGTGATCAGAAGGCCCGCCAGCATCGGCAGCAGCATGAAGCCCGACTGGGTGGCGTTCACGCTGTTCACGATCTGCAGGAACGTGGGCATGTAGCCGATGGCGCCGAACATCGAGATGCCGATCGCGAGACCGCCGAGGGTGGTGAGCGTGAAGTTGCGGTTCGCGAACAGCGACATCGGGATGACCGGCTCGCTGACCTTGCGCTCGATCAGCACGAACGCCAGAGCCGAGAGCACCGTCACGATGATCATCACGATGATGACGGGGGAGTTCCAGTCGTACTCGGTGCCGCCCCAGGATGCGGTGAGCACGAGCCCGGCCGCGGCCAGCGCGAGGGTGGCCATGCCGGCGACGTCGATCTTCGGCCGCACGGCGTTCACGATCTTCGGCAGCTTGATGAAGGCGACGGCCGCGACGATGGCGGCGATGCCGAGGGGCACGTTGATCCAGAAGGCGTAGCGCCAGCTGAGCGTGTCGGTGAACAGGCCGCCGAGCAACGGGCCGGCCACCGAGGAGAGGCCGAAGACCACGCCGATGAAGCCCATGTACTTGCCGCGCTCGCGGGCGGGGATGACGTCGGCGATGATCGCCTGCGACAGGATCATCAGTCCGCCGCCGCCGAGGCCCTGGATGGCGCGACCGGCGATCAGCCACTCCATCGAGTTCGCGAAGCCGCCGATGATGGAGCCGAAGACGAAGATCGAGAGCGCGATCACGAACAGCGATTTGCGCCCGATCAGGTCGCCGACCTTGCCGTAGACCGGCATCACGACGGTGGAGGCGAGGATGTACGCGGTCGCGACCCACAGCATGTGGTTCACGCCGTCGAGCTCGCCCACGATGGTGGGCAGCGCGGTGCCGAGGATGGTCTGGTCGAGCGCCGAGAGCAGCATCGCCACCATCAGGGCGCCGAAGATCAGGTTGACGCGGCGCTTGGTGAGCACGGGCGGCTGAGGCGCGCCCGCGGGTTCGGAGGCGGCCGCGGCGGCCGCGTCGGTGGTGGAAGTCGTCATGAGTGGGTGTCCTCGATCGGTTCGGGGGAGCAAGGGAGTGGCGGAGAGCGAAGCGGGAGAGCAGGTGGGGCGGCGGAGCGGGAGAGCGGGTAGGGCCTCGAAGCGGGGAACGGATGGATCGGAAGAGGAAAGAGCGGGGCGGATGGAGCGGAAAGGGGGGGAGCGGATGGAGCGGACGTGGCGAGGGTTACTCGCGCCGAGCGGCCGCCAGGATCGTGGCGCGGGCGATGTCGACGTGGTCGGAGAGCGGATGGCCGGACTGCTCCTCCTGGCTCCACGAGTGCATGGCCAGGCGCAGCACGCCGCCGACGAGCATCACGAGAGCCCAGGCCTCCCGCGACCGTTCGGCGGCCGGCACCACGCCTTCGTCGCCGAGCAGGCGCTCGATCTGCAGCGCGAAGTCCACCTCGATGCCGTCGAGCGCCTGGAAGCTGCTGACCAGCAGGTTCGGGTGTGCGACCAGGATCGCGCGCCGCTTGGCCTGGAACTCCTTGGTGCCGAAGTCGAACGCGGCGAACTCGTCGCGCAGCGCGTCGATCACGGCATCGAGGATGGCGACCCCCGGCCGGAATTCCAGGCGCTGCAGGCTCGGCGGCGGGAACATCCGCGAGTGGCCGAGCACGGCATCCTCTTTGCCGGCGTAATAGTTGAAGAAGGTGCGACTGGTGACGCCGGCCTGGGCGCTGATGGCCTCGACGGTCACGTCGGCGAGGCCGAGGCGGGCGACGAGGTCGACCGCGGCCATCTCGATCGCCGTCGCGGTCTCCCGCTTCTTGCGCTCGCGCAGGCCGGTGCCCGAAGGGGGCGCCTCGGTGGCGGTGGGGGATTCGATCGTCGGCACGGCACGATTCTTGCATACCGTGAAACTTTTCTCAATGCGAAAGTTACCGGCTGAAGGGGGCCGCAGCGCAGAGGGTTACGCTCGAGAGGTGGATGCCTGTGCCGAACTCTGCTCGCTGCTGGAGCGGCTCGCGGGCGCGCCGGACGGACACGAGCGCAGCCCGCGCGGCTACCTGCGCGAGGTCGGACGGCAGACTGCGGGCATCCGGCTCGGCCCGCTCTGGGCCTGGGATGCCATCCGCGGCGGCCGCAACCGGCTCCCGGGTACCGGCTTCGCGGCCCCCTTCGATGACAGCACCCGTGGGCAGGCGCGGCACTTCGGCGGGATCGTGGCCGTGGCGGCTCGCATCGGCCCCCGCCTCGCCCGCTGGGGCTCCATCCACATCGGCCGCGATCGGCCCGACACTCCCGACGGGCGCCTCAGCGACGCCGCGATCGAGTTCGCGCGCCTGGTGACCGAGGGCCGGCTGGTGCCGGCGGATGCGGCGGGCTGGCTGCGCGGGCGCCTGTGCGCGCCCGGGGCGGCGCATCCGCCGGCGGAACGGCTATCCTGATGCCCGTGGAGGCGCACCGTGGCTGAGGAGAAGAAGAAGGCCAAGAAGGGCAAGAAAGACAAGAAGGCGAAGGTGAAAGCACCTCGCTGGCTCGGCACGGGCGAGGAGATCCAGGCCAAGCCGCTGCCGCCGCACGAACTCGAGGCCGCGATCGCCGACGGTCTCTCGATCGCCCGCTTCTCCGTCGTGCTCGCGCTCAAGAACCGCTTGATCGTCGCCGCCCTCCGCGACGACCTGCCCTTCGACACGGCGACGGCGGCCGTGATGGCCCGCGAGGAGCTGCACGAGATCGCCCGCGAACAAGACCGCAACATCGAGCACGCCGAAGACGTGAGCGAGAACGCCGGATCGGCACACGGAGCGGCGCGGCACGAACACGACTACAAGGCCCGCGACCTCGCCCTGCTGACCGCCCGGCGTCGCGTCTACGAAGCCGTGGCCGCACAGGCCCGGGCCGACGCCGACGATCCGAAGCGGGTCGCCGAACTGGTCGAAGACGCCCGGGTGCGCGCCTGGGAGGAGATCAGCCGCGAGGTCGCGGCGCGCCTGGACGTCACCGGCGCCGCCGAGCACGTCGTGGTCGACGAGCAGTACCTCGCCGAGCGCGAGGTGCGGATGCGGCGACTGCGCGAGATCGACCTGTGGGAGCTGGCCGATCAGCAGCACGCCCGCACCGCGCGGCGCAAGAAGCGCTGACCGCCTGGCCGGTGCGCCGCAGGGCCTTCGGCGCCGCTGCCGATGACTCCGCGGCCTGTCCAGGAGTAGATTCGGGCCAAGGTCGCTTCAGAGTCTCCGGGAGGTGCAGACGTGCCCGATGAGATCGCCGAGGCGTTCGCCCGGTTCGACGCGGGGCTCCGGCCCGGGCCCGACGACCTCGTCGAGGCGCACGACCTGCGTCGCACCGTGCTGCAGGCGCTGCCGGCCGACGGCCGGGTACTGCGCACCGTCGACGCCGGATCCTACGCCCACGGCACGGCCGTTCGCCGACACAGCCTCGTCGATGTGATGGTGGTGCTCGCCGGCGCCCGGCCGCGCGGCGTCGGGCGGGCGGCCGAGCTGCTGCGCACCGCTCTTCCCGCCGAGGCGGTGCCCGCCGTGGTCGCGACCTCCCGGGTCGTGGGCGGCGACTCGCTGGTGATCGAGCGGATCGGGGCCCCGGGCATCCGATTGATCCCCGCCTTCGAAGCGGCTCCGGCAGGCGGGGGAGTGGGAGCGGGACCATCGGCGAGGGCGTCGTCGGCCGGCCCCTCCGACACCCTCTGGGTCGCGGATGCCGCCCACCGCTGGGTGCGCCACCGCCCTGCCGCGCGGGCCGTGCTGCTGGACCGCATCGACGACGACGGATCGGTGCGCGCGCTCATCCGGTTGCTGCTCGCCTGGAAGCACCGCCAGGCCGTGCCGGTCTCCTCGTACTACCTCGAGACGCTCGCCATCCGGCAAGCCCTGCAGCAGCGCTCGTTCAGTCTGCTCTGGGACGTCTGCTGGATCTGGGAGGCGCTCGCCGCCGACGGGCTCGTGCCGGCACCGGATCCGAGCAGTCCGAGCCAGGTGCAGGCGGTGCGGCCCGCCGCCTCGATCGGGAGGGCTCTGGAGGCGCAGTTCCCGATCGAACGGGCGGCCTCGAGTGCGCGCTCGGCCGTGAACGCGTTCATGGACGGCGATCAGGCCCGCACCGCGGGATTCCTCGAGGCGCTGTTCGGGCCGGAGTTCCCCGCGCTCGCGTGAGGTGAGGTGCGGTGCGGTGGGCCGCGGTACTCGAGGGTCAGCCGCCCGACGCCGCCGCGTAGGCATCCGCCGCGCCGGCGACCCGGTTGTTGTAGTCGATCGAGGAGTTGTACGAGCCGACCGCCGCGATCCAGGCCGCATCGTCGCGGAGGTCGACCCCGCCGGTGCAGAGATAGCGCCCGGCGGCGAGTGCGGCGTCGTCGATGTCGTGCGGGTCGCGGATGCCGTCGGCGTCGCCGTCCGCCGCGGCGAACCCCCACGTCGAGGGCAGGAACTGCATCGGCCCCACCGCCCGATCCCACACCGGGTCGCCGTCGAGGGTGCCGCGGTCGGTGTCGGCGATCGCCTCCACTCCGTCGCCGTCCAGGGCGATGCCGATGATCGGCGGGGTCGCTCGGCCGTCGTCACCGATCGCGCCGCCGTGCAGCGTGCCGTGCTCCGACTCCACGAAGCCGATCGCCGCCAGCGTGTTCCACGAGAGGTGGCACCCCGGCTGCTCTGCGCGCAGACGGATCTCGGCGCCCGCGTAGGCGAGCAGGGCCCGCACGGGGATGCCCGTGGACTGAGCGACCCCGGCCGCCCACGCCGGATCGGGCAGGCTCGCGACCGGTGCAGCAGTGGTGCCGGGCTCGGCGAGTGCGGCGGCCGTTCCACCCGGAGTGTTATCGGCCGTTCCACCGGGAGTGCTCTCGGCCTCGGCGGCGGTCTGCGACATCCACCCGCCACCCAGTGCGACACCACCCACGACGGCCGCGACGACGAGCACCGCGAAGCCCGCCAGCACCGCGACGGCCACCCCGCGTCGTGGCCCCGAGCCCCCTGCTGCGCTGTCCACCGAACCCACCCTAGGTGAGCTCCCCGTCCACGACGAAGGAGTTCTCGCCCGCCTCGCCGGGCGCGGGCGGGAGGGGCGCTGCCCTGGTACCGTCTCGGGCATGAACCCGCCCCGCCGCGCCGCGCTCGTGTACAACCCGATCAAGGTCGATCTCGAGGCGCTGAAGACCGCCGTCGCCCACGAGGAGCAGGAGTCCGGCTGGGGCGAGACGCTCTGGCTGGAGACCACGGAGGAGGATCCGGGTGCCGGCCAGACCGCCGAGGCCCTGAAGCAGAAGGCCGACCTCGTGATCGCGGCCGGCGGAGACGGCACCGTGCGCATCGTCGCCGAGGCCCTGCACGGCTCGGGCGTCCCTCTCGCCCTGCTGCCCTCGGGCACGGGGAACCTGCTCGCCCGCAACCTCGATCTCACCCTCGACGATGTGCCCAACGCCCTGGAGACCGCGTTCCGCGGCGAAGACCGCGCGATCGATCTCGGGCTGATCCGCATCCGGCACCAGGACGACTCCGTCACGAAGCACGCCTACCTGGTGATGGCGGGGCTCGGCCTCGACGCCAAGATGCTCGCGGCCACCGACGACGAGCTCAAGGCGAAGGTGGGCTGGCTCGCCTATGTGAAGGCCATCGGGCAAGTGCTGCGCGACAAGAACCAGCTGCGCATCCGCTACAACCTCGACAACAAGGGCAACAAGGCAGTGCGGGCGCACACCATCATGATCGGCAACTGCGGCTCGCTGCCGGCGAACATCCTGCTGCTTCCGGATGCGGCCGTCGACGACGGCCGGTTCGACATCGTGATCCTGCGACCGGAGGGGGTCATCGGCTGGGTGCAGATCATGGTCAAGATCTTCTGGGAGAACGGCGTGCTGCGGCGCACCGCCGCCGGCCGCCGGCTGATGGGGCTCACCAAAGAGGTGCGCGCGCTCAACTACCTCACGGGTAGCGAGCTGGTGCTGCGGCTCTCCCGGCCTGAGGAGATCGAGCTCGACGGCGACGGCGTGGGGCAGGCCGTGGCCCTCAAGACCTGGATCGACGCGGGCGGGCTCACCGTTCGCGTGCCGGCCGGAAGCGTTCCGGATGACACGGCGGAGCGATCCGCCTAGCGCCCCCGGGCACCCGGCGCAACCCCTTCTCGCGTGTGAACTTTATTGGCTAGTCTTTCTAACAACTAGTCAAGGAAGTGGAAGGAACAGAGATGGCTCTCGTCACCGAGATCACCCCCGAACGCGTCGCAACGGATCGCGTCACCTCGGTGCCGCTCAGCTGGACCAACCCCGAGTCGCAGCTCTGGATCGCCAACCGTCAGGGCGAGTACGCCGGCATGGTGGAGTACGCCGACGGTCACTTCCTCGCGAGCGGATCCCGCGGCGAGGACTTCGGATCGTTCAGCGATCGCACCCAGGCGATGGAGGCCGTTCGCCTCGCAACCGCCCGCCGCCGTCTTCCCGACGGCCTGCTGTCCAACGTCGCCATCGTCAGCGCCGTCGTCGCCGTGTCGATCGCGGGGATGAGCCTCACGATGATCGCGGCCTGACCGGCCGTTCCTCCGCGGGCCCGCCCCGCCATCCACTCGTCAGCCGCGAGGTCGTTCAGACGGCCGCGCGGCTGGCTTTCTTGTCGCGCGGGCGGCGGGCGAAGTCGCGCGCCCGGCCGCTGGAGAGTGCGATCAGGATCAGGATGTCCAGCGACACCCCCACCAGGTTCGTGCCCAGCGTGATCGCCTGGTGGCCGCTGAAGTGCTCGAAGGCGGCGATGATCAGATTGATCGTGCTGAAGGTCATCACCGCGATGCGCGCCACGTTGCTGCCGAAGAACACGAACAGCCCGAACAGCACCTCGGCCAGGGCGAAGGCGGCGGCGAAGGCGATCAGGATCCAGAGCGTGGCGTCGCGGCCGTCCATGGCATCCGTCAGCAGGGGTTCGCCGTCGTCGATCGTGATCGCGTCGCGCACCGTGTTCCAGTCCAGCAGCACGGCCGCGATCAGCAGCATCGGCGTGAAGGCACGCACGAGCACCACGACGGCACCGAAGACGGTGGGCGCCGGCCGCCTGACGGCCTTCTGGGCGAGCGGGGAGGCGGCGTCCGAGGCGAGCAGCGCACCCGACGGCGAGGCCGAGGCGGCGGTGTGCGGCGTCGGCACCGGGGCGGCGCTCTCGCGGTAGGCGGCATCCGTCGGCGTGATCGCGCGCAGGTCGATGATCGGCAGGTCGCCGTCGGTCACGATGGTGTCGCCACCGCCGTTGCGGGAGTGGTAGCCGGTGGCGAAGTCGCGCAGGACCGTGACCGTGGCCAGCGGATCGGCATCCGTCACCGTCGCCACGATGTGATCGCGCTCCACGTCGGTGTTCTCGTCGATCTTGTGCGTGATCTGCAGGGTGAACAGCGAGAAGCCCACCGCGCGGTCGTAGGTGCCGGCCGCGAGCCAGTCGGTGGAGTGGCCGCCGGGCAGCAGCCAGCCCTCGGGGCAGCGCCAGAAACGCACGTGGTGGCGCTTGGCCGGATTGCCCTTCACCTCCTGCTGGTAGGCGAAGTCCTGATTGCGACCGAAGAGCATCAGCGGGCTCACCGGTGCCTCGTTGTAGCTGCGGCGGAGCACGGTGGAGGCGACGATCTTGCTGGCGCTGCGGAGCGTGAGGTCGTCGGCCCGCGTCCAGCCGGCCGCGAGCATGGCGGTGTGCAGCTGCTCCTCGGAGCCGAGGAGGCCCAGGTTCACCGGGTCACCGAGCAGGCCGTCGCTCGTGCGCGTGCGGCCGATGAAGTAGTTCGGCACGTAGATGTTCGTGAGGATGCGGTGCAGGCGGGGGAGCGCGATGTAGGCCACCAGCACCCAGAACACGATGTAGAACCACAGTTGCGCCCAGCCGGCGGTGAAGCCCTCGGAGAGCACCAGGTAGGCGAGCCACACCGAGGAGGCGCCGGCCACCACGAAGAACAGGTTGTCGAAGGCGGCGTTGATCGAGAAGCGGCGGCGGCGCGCGGGGTGGCCTGGCGAGTCCGGCATGAGGCCACGATACCGTCACCCGACGGATGCCGCGGCGGGCTCAGTCGCCGAACTCGAGGTCTTCGACGCGCGCCGTCGGCATCAGCACCGCGGCCGCGATCGAGAGCACCGCGCAGACCGCGACCGCCACGAACACCGCGCCGGCCGCGGCGATGATCGCCTCGGGGCTCAGCAGGTCGAGATCGGGCACGCCGCCGGCCGGATCACCGGTGCTGGCGGCGAGGATGCCGTTCGCGATGGCGCCGAACACCGCCACGCCCACCGCGCTGCCGATCGAGCGGGCGAACAGGTTGGCGCCGGTCACGACGCCGCGCTCGTTCCAGGGCACGCTCGACTGGGCGGCGATGATGCCGGGCGAGGCCACGAAGCCGAAGCCGGCTCCGATCACGAAGCAGCAGATCGCGACCGTGATCACCGACGGGGTGACGGACGTCGCCGCCAGCGCGACGGTGCCGGCGACGGCCAGTCCGATGCCGATCAGCACCGTGCCGCGAAAGCCGATCCGGGTGTAGATGCGGCCCGACTGGGAGGCGCTCACCGGCCAGCCGAGCGTGAGCGCGGCCAGGGCGAGGCCCGAGAGCAGCGGCGTGATGCCGAGCGAGCCTTCGAGGTAGGTGGGCACGTAGGAGGTGAGTCCGGTGACCATGGCGCCGATGCCGAGACTCAGCAGCGTCGTGGTGAGCAGCAGGCGCCTCGAGAACACCCAGAGCGGCAGGATCGGCTCCGCGGCCCGCCGTTCCACCAGCACGAACGCCAGCAGGGCGAGGCCTGCCACGACGAACACCCCGATCCCCGGGAGCGACGCCCACTCCCACGCCTGACCGCCCTCCAGCAGGCCCAGGATGAGGGCGCTCATACCGACCGCCAAGAGCGCTGCACCGGCGTAGTCGATGGTGTGCCGTCGACGCTCGACCTTCTCGTGGAATCGGCGCAGCAGCATCCAGCCCGCCAGCAGGCACAGCGGCACGTTGACGAAGAAGATGAAGCGCCAGCTGAGGAACTCGCTGAACACCCCGCCGAGCGTGGGGCCGATCACCGAGGAGATGGCCCAGACGCTGGCGATGTAGCCCTGCACCTTGGCGCGCTCGACGACGCTGTAGATGTCGCCGGCGATGGTGATCGACATCGGCTGCACGGCGCCGGCGCCGAAGCCCTGCAGCGCGCGGAAGGCGATCAGGGCGGGCATGCTCCAGGCCAGACCGCACAGCACGGAGCCGGCCAGGAAGAGCCCGATGCCGATCAGGATGATGGGTTTGCGGCCGAGGCTGTCGGAGAGCTTCGCGTAGATGGGAACGGAGACGGCCTGGGAGAGCAGGTAGATGGAGAACAGCCAGGGGAACGAGGCGAAGCCACCGAGGTCGTCGACGATGGAGGGGACGGCGGTGGCGAGGATGGTGGCGTCGATCGCCACCAGCCCGGTGGAGAGCATGAGGGCGCCGAGGATGGGGCCGCGCTCGGAGCGGAGGCCGACGCCGGTGCGGCGGGCGGTGCTGCCGCTGGCGTTGCTGGCGCTGCCGCTGCCGCTGCCGGGGTTGCCGCTGCCGCCGCTCACGCGATCGCCGTGAGCAGCGCCTGGAAGGTGCGCGGAGCATCCCGGATCGCCGAGCGGCCGGCGATCGGGCCGGCCCAGTGCAGGGTGGGAGCCACGTTCACGATCTCGTACTCCACCAGCACGCCCTCATCGTCCTCGCGCACGGTGTACTCGCCCCGGTACCACCACTCGCCCTGCACGATCGCGGTGCGTGCGGCCTCGTCGACCAGCAGGGACTCCGCGGGCGTGCGATCGCCCAGCTGCTCCACCAGGCCGCGGAAGGCCGCATCCGGGTCGCCCCCGAGGTGCCCGGCGAAGGAGCGGAGGACGGTGTGCCGCTCGGGGCGCTGCAGGCTGATCGAAGGCACCCTGCGATGCTACTCCGCGCCTGTGCAGAGCTCCGCGGTGCTACGCCTGCTACTCCGCGCCGACGCGGGCGATCGTTACCCGGGTGACGTACGGCAGCGCGAAGGTCGTGCGGCCGGCGAGATCGGGATGCGTGCGCACGAGCTCTTCGAGGCGGGCGAAGAGCTCGTCGCGGTCGGCGTCGCTCATCGCGATGACGTAGCTGCGGGAGGCGACCATGGCGACCAGGCCGCCGTGGTCGAGCTCGTTCGTCCAGCCGAATTCGGCGTGGGCCACGCGCTCCAGAGGCGCACCGAGCGGCGGGACGACCGTCTCGTATTCTTCCGCGATCGAGGTGCCGATCACCCGGCTGAGCTGCGCCACCCAGTCGGCCGATTCGTCGCGCACGTTCCAGACGAGTGCCAGCACGCCGCCGGGTCGCAGTACCCGGGCGACCTCGCGGGACGCGCTCGCCACATCGACCCAGTGCCAGGCCTGCGCCATCGTGATCAGATCGGCGGAGGCGTCGTCGAGCGGCAGCCGTTCGGCGGATCCGTCGACCGCGGTGACCGTGGGAAGCAGCGCGGCGAGCCGCTCGCGCATCTGCGGATCGGGTTCGACGGCGGTGACGCTGTGCGAGCGCTCCGGCAGGGAGGCGGTGAACTTGCCCGTGCCGGCGCCGAGGTCGACCACGTCGGGCAGCCGGCCGTCGGTATGAGCCTGGGAGAGGATCCACTCCACCGCGTCGTCGGGGTAACCCGGCCGCCCGCGCTCGTAGGCCGCCACGGCCTGGCCGAACGAGAGGGCGGTGCTGCTGTCGTCGAAGCGTGACATGCTCCCATCGTGTCACCGGGCCTTGTTGCGTGCCCGGGTGCCGACCCCACGCTGTGCTTCTGCCCCGCGCCGGGGCGGTTCACTCCAGCGAGTGACACGCCGACCTCGGTCATAGTGGCGGAGCGTGCGCTGAGAATCGCTGGAGTGAACGCGACCACATCCGGAAGGGACCGCAACCGGGCGATGGGGGCCCGGCGGCCTGCCGGCGGCACACCGGGTGCCGCGGCGCGGTGGGGCGGGGTCGCGATGGGGTGGGGGCGCGGTGGGGGCGGCGGCCCGTCAGGGGCGGGTGGCGAGAAGGTCGAGCGCTTCGGCGGTGGTGGCGGCAGTCAGGGTGGGCAGCCAGGGCTCTGTCCAAGGGCGGTCGTGGCTAACCCACGCCGTGGAGAGGCCGGCGGCGCGAGCCCCGGCGATGTCGGCGACGGGGTGGTCGCCGATCATCCAGGCGTCGGACGGGGCGGGCGCGGCGTCACCGGATCGTCTCGGGATGGCGGCCAGTGCTTCGGCGAAGATCTGCGGATCGGGCTTCTTGGCGCCCACCGCCTCGGAGATGAGGCAGGCGTCGGCGAGCTCGTCGAGCCCGGTCTGCGCGAGCTTGCGGGACTGCTGCCGCACGACGCCGTTGGTCACGATCACGAGTGCCGATCCGCGGGCCTTCAGGTCGACGAGACGCTGCTGCACGCCGGGGTAGAAGTCGATGCGGGGAAGGAACCCGGAGAGCAGCCGCTCGAGCACGGCCTCGACGGGATCGTGCAGACCGAATCGGGTGCGGATGCGCTCGGCCAGCTCCGGGCGCGGGGCGTAGCCGCTCGCGTCGGCCTCGATCAGCCAGCGGGCGGCGGCCTCGGACTCGGCCTCGCACGCAGGGGTGCCGGTGCCGCCGGTGACCTCGGCGGCGAACTCCCGGGCCCAGCTGTGGAACGCGCGGTCCCGGTCGATGAGGGTGTTGTCGAGGTCGGCCAGCAGGAGCACAGCGCGAGTCTAGCGACCGGTCGTCTCAGCCTCGCGATCGGTGGCGGAGCATCCGCAGAGGGGCAGGATGTTAGGGTTCGGAAGCGACGACCGGGACGAAGGCAGGGCGAGGGTGGGACGCAGTCTGAGGGGCGCCTTTCGCGGCACCGCGATGGCCGCCGCCGCGTTCGCGCTGCTGGTGGGCCTCGTGGCCGCCGCCCCCGCGCCCGCCTCCACCCCGACGCCCACGCCGATCCCGGCGCCACGCCACACCGGGGTCGCGAGCGACACCCCCATCGGGCAGCCCGGTGCCGGTGCCGGACAGGCCGCAGCCGGGCAACCGGGAGCAGCCCCCTCGACCGCGGCTCCGGGGGCGACCACGCCCGATCCGGCCGGCACCGGGAGCGGAACGGAAACCGCCGCACCGGGAGACGACCTCGCGGCCGGCCTGCCCGGCTGGCTGCACACTGACGGTGCCACCATCGAGACCGCCGACGGCTCGCCCTACGTCATCAAGGCCATCGCCTGGTTCGGCATGGAGACCGGCAACTGCGCCCCGCACGGGCTATGGTCGATCAGCCTCGACGCCGGGCTCGCGCAGATCGCCTCGATGGGCTTCAACACGGTGCGCCTGCCGTACTCGAACGAGTGCCTCTCGGCGGTCGCCAGCAACTCGATCAACGCCGCCGTGAACCCGGGGCTCGCCGGCCTCACGCCGCTGCAGCTGATGGACGCGTTCGTGCAAACGGCGAAGTCGTACGGGCTCAGCGTCATCCTCGACCGGCACCGGCCCGACTCGGGTGCGCAGTCGGCGCTCTGGTACACGGCGCAGTACCCCGAATCCACCTGGATCGCCGACTGGACCATGCTCGCCCAGCGCTACGCCGCCGAGCCGGCCGTGATCGGCTTCGACCTGCACAACGAGCCGCATGGCGAGGCCTGCTGGGGCTGCGGCGATCCGGCTACCGACTGGCAGGCCGCCGCCACGCGGGCCGGGGATGCGGTGCTCGCGGTGAACCCCGAACTGCTGATCATCGTCGAGGGCGTGGAGCAGCAGGGCGACGGCTCGTTCACCTGGTGGGGCGGCGGACTGCGCGATGCCGGCTCCGCGCCGGTGTCGCTCGCGGTGCCCGACCGGGTCGTCTACTCGCCGCACGACTACCCCGCCTCGATCTATGCGCAGAGCTGGTTCACGGCCGCCGACTACCCGGCCAACCTGCCCGGCGTCTGGGACGAGAATTGGGGCTACCTGGCGAAGCAGAACGTGGCTCCGGTGCTGCTCGGCGAGTTCGGCTCGAAGCTGCAGACCGATCAGGATCGCGCCTGGTTCGAGACGATCGTGTCGTACCTGGCGACGAACGGCATGAGCTTCTCGTACTGGTCGTTCAACCCCAACAGCGGCGACACCGGCGGAATCGTGCACGACGACTGGGTGACTCCCCAGGCCGAGAAGGTGGCGGCGCTCGGGCCGCTTCTGGGCGCGGGGAGCGCGGTGGCGCCGCACTCGGCGGTGCCGGTGCCGTCGCCCGATCCGGTGCCTTCCGCCACGCCGGTGCCTCCGTCTTCGTCTTCGGCGTCGCCTTCGCCGGTTCCGGCGTCGCCGCTGCCGACGCCGGGCTCGTCGGCGGCGCCGTCGAAGATCTCCGGATCGGCCTCGTCGCGCAACCCCGGGCCGATCGTCGTGCCCGGCGAGACCGGCTCCCTCGCGGAGCTGTCGGCCGGCTGGGACCTGCAGAGCGAGTGGCCGGGCGGCTACGTGACCGAGTTGACGGTCTCGAACCGCGGCGGATCGGCGGCCGGCTGGACGGCATCCTGGCCCGATGCCACCGCCACCGGCGTGGTGAACGCCTGGGGCATGGACTGCACGGTGGCGTCGGGCACCGTGACGTGCACGGGCGCCGACTGGGCGGCCTCCGTCACCCCGGGCCAGGCCGTGACGGCGGGCGTGCAGCTCACGTCGTCCGGTGCGGCGCCGGTCACCCCCACCCTCTCCATCGCGCCGCGCTAGGGCGCCGCGCTCGCGCCGAGCAGGCGCACCGCTCGCTGCACGGAGCGGTGGCGGGCGACCCGGGCGAGCGTGGTCTCGCCGCGGCAGAAGCGCACGAAGTAGCGGGCACCGAACGGGGTGCGCAGCAGCGTGTGCACGAGGCCCCGGTGGCGTTCGAAGGCGCTCAGGATGCCGGCTCCCGCCACCTGTTCGGGCTGCAGGACGGCTTCGACCCGGGCGCGGTAGGTGTCGAGCTCGGCATCGAAGGCGGCCCGTGCCGATTCCGGTGGTGATTCCGCGGTCGACCCGGTGGCCGGGTGCGCGTGGGTCGTGGACTCCGGACGGGATCCGCCGAGCGCCGCCACCGCGCGGGCCGCCGCCTCGCCGGCCCAGCCGCCCGAGCGGAGGGCGAAGGAGATGCCTTCTCGTGTCCACGGCTCGAGTAGGCCCGCGGCGTCGCCGGCGACGAGAACCGGTCCGCGGCGGAGCGGCGAGCCGGGGCGGCGCCACTGGGTGAGGTGGCCGGAGGAGTGCAGCGTCTCGGCGTCGGCCTCGGTCAGTCCGAGGTGCCGGCGCCACGCGGCGAGGTACTCGCGTGTCTCGTCGGGAGCGCCCTTCCGCTGGATGACACCGATCGTCAGCGAGTCCTGCTTCGGGAACACCCAGGCGTAGCTGCCCGGGCTGCCGCCCCAGTCCAGCAGAACCCGGTCGCGCCAGGCCGCCGCCGCGGCGCCGTCCGGCATCCGTACCTCGTCTTCGAGGCCGAGGTCGACGCCTCCGGGCTGCACGCCGACGTAGCGGCCGATGCGGCCGCCGGTGCCGTCGGCGCCGATCACGACGCGGGCGCGGAGTGTTCCGGCGGTCGTGACGAGAGTGACCGGAGGAACGGATGCGCCGACCGAGCCGGTGCTCGCGACGGGCGACGGCGCGACTGCATCATCCAGCGGCGCCCCCGTCGACGACACGGGCGGCGGCGGTGCGGATGCGTCATCCGGTGTCGCAGCCGTCGACGACACGGCCACAGAGCGCACCGTGACGCCGTCGGCGAACCGCACCCCGGCATCCTGAGCGGCCGAGGCCAGCGCCTGGTCGAATTCGGCTCGGCGCACCATGGCCAGGTACGGCTGCGGGCGGCGGAGCACGAAGCGGCGGCGGAAACGATCGGTGAAGACCGTCTCGCGCACGCGGGACTCGACGGTGGCGCGTGCGCCGTCGGGGAGGAGCGCGAGCGACTCGCCGAGCAGACCACCCCCGCAGGTCTTGTAGCGGGGGAAGGCGGCGCGGTCCAGCAGCAGTACCGAGGCGCCCCCTTCGGCCGCGCGGCGGGCGGCGGTGCTGCCGGCCGGGCCCGCGCCCACGACGATCACGTCCCACACGCGCTGCTCCAGCGACTCGGCCGCGGGCTCCGGATGCTGCGTCATCCCTCCAGGCTACGACCAGCCGGGGCGCCAGCCGTCCCCGGCACCCTCGGCGGGGCAGGCGCGTTTCGTGACGGGGTGCGGATGCGGATGCGGATGCGGTGACTCCACCATCCAAAACGAAGGAGTTCTTCGCCGACGCGCCGGGCGCCCCCGGTGTCGGCCGGTGTGGCGCTGAGAAACTCCTTCGTTTTGCATGACCCGGGGCCGGTCGACGCGGTGCCGCTGAGGTGCGGTGCCGTCGTGCCGCGGTGCCGCTGAGGTGCGGTGCCGTCGTGCCGCGGTGCCGCTGAGGTGCGGTGCCGTCGTGCTGCGGTGCCGCCGAGATGCGGTGCCACGGAGATCCGGTGCCACGGAGATCCGGTGCCGCCGAGGTGCGGTGCGACGGAGATGCATTACCGCCGAGGCGGGGTGCCGCCGCGAACGCGGTACGGCCGTGCCGCGGTGCCGTCGTCACCCGGCCGTCCAGCGGGCGGTGCTAGCGTCGCAGCATGCCGAGCCTCGCCGAGATCGCTCCCGAGAGCGTGCTGCTCGCGGGGGCCGGGCGGGCGATCCTGCTGCAGATCGCGCTTCCCGAGGTGGGGTACGGCGTGGCGCGGCACAGCGACTTCGCGGCACAGCCGATGAAGCGCCTGAACGCCACCCTCAGCTACATCTACGCGCTCTCCGGCGGCACCGACGAGGAGGCGCGGATCACGCGCGCGGCCGTGAACCGCGCCCACCGTCCCGTGCGCAATCCGCCGCCCGATGGCGCGGCACGAGCCGACGGGGTCCCCGGCCGGACGCCGGTTGCGCGGCCCGATGTGTCGCCGGCCGCCGCATCCGCCGCGGGCGACCCGACGCCGGCCGCCGCATCCGGAGTCGAATCCGCCGCGGGCGACCCG
>NZ_JAHFUW010000008.1:0-99621 GCF_023264855.1 Herbiconiux sp.
GAGTCGACCACCGAGACCGGAACCCGCATCACCTTCTGGCCGAGCCGCGAGATCTTCGAGACCGTGGAGTTCGACTACGAGACCCTGCGTGCGCGGTTCCAGCAGATGGCCTTCCTCAACAAGGGCCTCGCCATCAAGCTCACCGACGAGCGCGGCGGCGAGTCGGGCGAGGAAGAGGAGACCACGGTCACCTACCTCTACGAGAACGGCCTCAAGGACTACGTCGAGTACCTCAACCGCTCGAAGAAGGCCGACCTGGTCAATGAGGAGATCATCTCCTTCGAGCAGGAGGACACGGTGCGCAAGATCGCGCTCGAGGTCGCCATGCAGTGGACCACGGGTTACACCGAGAGCGTGCACACCTACGCGAACACCATCAACACGCACGAAGGCGGCACTCACGAAGAGGGCTTCCGCGCCGCGCTCACCACGCTGGTGAACAAGTACGCGCGCGAGAAGAACATCATCAAAGAGAAAGACGACAACCTCTCCGGCGACGACGTGCGCGAGGGCCTCACCGCCGTCATCTCGATCAAGCTCGCCGAGCCGCAGTTCGAGGGCCAGACGAAGACCAAGCTCGGCAACACCGAGGCCAAGGCCTTCGTGCAGCGGGTCGTCAGCACCGAGCTCACCGACTGGTTCGACCGCAACCCCGTGCAGGCCCGCGACATCATCCGCAAGGCGATCCAGGCGTCGCAGGCCCGGATGGCGGCCCGTAAGGCGCGCGAGCAGACCCGCCGCAAGGGACTGCTCGAGGGCGGCGGGATGCCCGGCAAGCTCAAGGACTGCTCGAGCCGCGATCCCGCCAAGAGCGAGATCTTCATCGTGGAGGGTGACTCGGCCGGCGGCTCCGCCATCCAGGGCCGCAACCCCGAGACCCAGGCCATCCTGCCCCTGCGCGGCAAGATCCTGAACGTCGAGAAGGCCCGCCTCGACCGCGCGCTCGGCAACGCCGAGGTGCAGGCGATGATCACGGCGTTCGGCGCCGGCATCGGGGAGGACTTCAACCCCGAGAAGGCTCGCTACCACAAGATCGTGCTGATGGCGGATGCCGACGTCGACGGCCAGCACATCACCACGCTGCTGCTCACCCTGGTGTTCCGCTACATGCGGCCGCTGATCGAGCTGGGCTACGTGTACCTCGCGATGCCGCCGCTCTACCGGCTCAAGTGGTCGAACGCGCCGCACGACTACGTCTACTCCGACGCGGAGCGCGACGCGCTGCTGGTCGACGGCCAGGCCGCCGGCAAGCGCATCCCGAAAGACAACGGGATCCAGCGCTACAAGGGTCTGGGCGAGATGGACTACCGCGAGCTGTGGGACACCACCATGGATCCGGATACCCGCACCCTCCGCCAGATCACCCTCGACGACGCGGCCGCGGCCGACGAGATCTTCAGCACCCTGATGGGCGAAGACGTCGAGTCGCGCCGCAACTTCATCCAGCGGAACGCCAAAGACGTGCGCTTCCTGGACATCTGACCCTTCGATCGAGACTGATACCTCCTTATGACAGACGAAATCACTCCGCCCGCCGGAGACCGCATCGAACAGGTCGATCTCCAGCTGGAGATGCAGCGCTCCTACCTCGACTACGCCATGAGCGTGATCGTGGGGCGTGCCCTGCCCGACGTGCGCGACGGCCTGAAGCCCGTGCACCGCCGCGTGATCTACGCGATGTACGACGGCGGATACCGCCCCGACCGTGCCTTCTCCAAGTCGGCGCGCGTCGTCGGCGAGGTGATGGGCCAGTTCCACCCGCACGGCGACTCCTCCATCTACGACGCGCTGGTGCGGTTGATCCAGCCGTGGAACCTGCGGTACCCGCTGGCCCTCGGCCAGGGCAACTTCGGCTCGGCCGGCAACGACGGCGCCGCCGCCGCCCGATACACCGAGACCAAGATGTCGCAGCTCGCCCTCGAGATGGTGCGCGACATCACCGAGGAGACCGTCGACTTCCAGGACAACTACGACGGCCGCACGCTCGAGCCGGTCGTGCTGCCCGCGCGGTTCCCGAATCTGCTGGTGAACGGATCCGTCGGTATCGCCGTCGGCATGGCCACGAACATCCCTCCGCACAACCTGCGGGAGGTGGCATCCGGAGCCGTCTGGTACCTCGAGAACCCCGAGGCCAGCCGTGAAGAGCTGCTCGAGGCGCTGATGCAGCGCATCAAGGGCCCCGACTTCCCCACCGGGGCGCAGATCCTGGGCGTCAAGGGCATTCAGGATGCGTACCGCACCGGGCGCGGATCGATCACCATGCGCGCGGTCGTCAACGTCGAAGAGCTGCAGGGCCGCACCTGCCTGGTCGTGACCGAGCTGCCCTACCAGGTCAACCCCGACAACCTGGCCGTGAAGATCGCCGAGCTGGTGAAAGACGGCAAGCTCGCCGGTATCGCCGACATCCGCGACGAGACCTCGGGCCGCACCGGCCAGCGCCTGGTGATCGTGCTGAAGCGCGACGCCGTGGCCAAGGTGGTGCTGAACAACCTCTACAAGCACACGCAGCTGCAAGACAACTTCGGCGCCAACATGCTGGCGATCGTCGACGGCATCCCGCGCACCCTCCCGCTGGACGGCTTCATCACCGAGTGGGTGGCGCACCAGATCCAGGTGATCGTGCGCCGCACCCAGTACCGCCTGCGCGAGGCCGAGGCCCGCATGCACATCCTGCGCGGATACCTGGCGGCGCTCGACGCGCTCGACGCGGTGATCGCCCTCATCCGGCGCTCGCCCACCGTCGAGGAGGCCCGCGACGGCCTGATCGACCTGCTCTCGATCGACGAGCTGCAGGCCCGCGCCATCCTGGAACTCCAGTTGCGCCGACTGGCCGCGCTGGAGCGCCAGAAGATCCAGGACGAGGCCACCGAGCTGCAGACCCGGATCGACGAGTACAACGTCATCCTGGGCTCGCCGTCGCGTCAGCGCGAGATCATCACCGAAGAGCTCACCGAGATCGTCGACAAGTTCGGCGACGACCGGCGCACCGAGATCATGTTCGGCTTCGACGGCGACATGAACATCGAAGACCTCATCCCCGAAGAGGAGATGGTGGTCACGGTCACCCGTGGCGGCTACGTCAAGCGCACGCGCAGCGACAACTACCGCAGCCAGCACCGCGGCGGCAAGGGCGTCAAGGGCGCCCAGCTGCGGGCCGACGACGTGGTGGAGCACTTCTTCGTCACCACCACGCACCACTGGCTGCTGTTCTTCACCAACCGGGGTCGCGTGTACCGCGCCAAGGCCTACGAACTGCAGGAGGCCGGCCGCGACGCGAAGGGCCAGCACGTGGCGAACCTGCTGGCGCTCGCGCCGGAGGAGCAGATCACGCAGATCCTCGACATCCGCGACTACCAGGCGGCGCAGTTCCTGGTGCTCGCGACGCGGGGCGGCCTGCTGAAGAAGACGGCGCTGACCGAGTACGACACGAACCGCTCGGGCGGCATCATCGCCATCAACCTGCGCGAAGACGACGAGCTCGTCTCGGCGCTGCTGGTGGATGAGGACTCCGACCTGCTGCTGGTGTCGAAGAAGGGCATGTCGATCCGCTTCACGGCGACGGATGAGGCGCTGCGGCCGATGGGCCGCGCCACCTCCGGTGTCATCGGCATGAAGTTCCGCGGCGACGACGCGCTGCAGGGCGCCTCGGTGGTCTCCGACGAGGGCTACGTGTTCATCGTCACCGAGGGCGGCTACGCCAAGCGCACCTCGGTGGAGGAATACCGGGTGCAGGGCCGTGGCGGCCTCGGCATCAAGGTGGCCAAGCTGCAGGATGCGCGCGGCGACCTGATCGGCTCGCTGATCGTCGGCGAGGACGACGAGGTCCTTGTGGTCCTTGCCAGCGGCAAGGTGGTACGCTCTGCCGTGGCCGAGGTACCGGCTAAAGGACGCGACACGATGGGCGTGGTCTTCGCTCGCTTCGCGGACGAGGATCGCATCATCGCGGTGGCCAAGAACACGGAACGCAACCTGGATTCCGAGGATGCGGAGCCGCTCGACCCCGAAGCCCCTGCGGCTCCTGGAGAGGACGTAACGACGGATGAGTAACCTCGGCGACAAATTCGCGAAGAAGACGGCGCGGGTCGCCACCACCAAGCAGGTTCGGCTGAAGCTGGTCTACATCGACTTCTGGTCGGTGCTGAAGATCTCCTTCCTCTTGGCGATCATCCTGGGCATCGTGACCGTGGTCGCCTCGTTCCTGGTGTGGTCGGTGCTCAACCAGACGGGCGTGTTCGACTCCGTCAACACGCTGCTGCAAGACATCGCGGGTGCCGGCAACTTCGACCTGTTCGACTTCGCCTCGCTGCCCCAGGTGATGGGCTTCTCCGTCGTCGTCGCCGTGCTGAACGTGATCGTGATCACGGCGCTCGGCGCGATCTGGGCGGCGCTGTACAACCTCGCGGTGCGGATCACGGGCGGCGTCATGCTGGGGTTCACCAACAAGTAGACCGTATTCCGCTGGCCGATTTAGTGATCGGGGCTTCCGTAGGATAGTCTCGTCTCTGGTCAAAAAACGGGGCTATAGCTCAGGCGGTTAGAGCGCTTCGCTGATAACGAAGAGGTCCAAGGTTCAAGTCCTTGTAGCCCCACGAGAGATCCACAAGAAATCTCCGGGAGATCGGTGCGGTTCGTCCGCAAGATCTCTTGGGGGGCCTTAGCTCAGTTGGTAGAGCGCCTGCTTTGCAAGCAGGATGTCGGGAGTTCGATTCTCCCAGGCTCCACTGGCCACGGGAATGGGACGCGTACACGCGTCCCATTCGTCGTTGGTGGCAGCACTTTCGGGGTCGCATCGGCGCGGTCCCGGTGGATGGTCGGGGGGCCGCAGTGGGGATGTACAGACGAATCATTTCAGCGGTCGCCGTCGTGAGCGTGCTCGTGGCGGGCGGAATGCTCGTGCCGGGGGTTGCGGCGGCGGCGCCCGGGGCGGCGGTCGTGGCATCCGTCGACGTGACGCCGACCGATGCGCTGCGCGAGCCGTGCGCCGACGTGCTGGTGGTGGGGGTGCGCGGATCGGGGGAGAGCTCGGGATACGGTCCCACCGTGCAGAACGCGGTGCAGCAGGTCGCCGACTCCATCGGCGATCAGCGGGTGACGCGGTTCAGCACGGTGGAGTATCCATCCGAGGCCGTGTGGAAGGCGTTCACGAACGCCCTCTCGCAAGCACTGCCTACCCCGGGCCCGTGGACCTTCTTCGACGGCGTGCAGGAGGGTGTCGAGCAGCTCACCGCGATCCTGTCCGACTCCGAAGCGCGTTGCCCGATGGAGAAGTGGGTCGTGATCGGCTACTCGCAGGGCGCCCTCGCCGCTCACCGAGCGCTCGCCTACGGCTTCTCCCAAGACGTCGACCGCTTCGCCGGGGTGATGCTGATCGCCAACCCGGCCCGCGGCACCACGAACATCCCGAGCAGCGGATCGGCCGAGCCCGGGCGCGGCGTCAGCACCATGCTCGACCTCTATTCGCCGCCCTATCCGTCCGAGCTCGAACCCGTCACGATCAGCTACTGCGACGACCTCGACCTCGTCTGCGACTATTCGAATTGGGTCGAGCAGATGGCCGAATTCGATACCACGCTGGTCTGGGAGGCGATAGGCATCCACGGAGAGTCCTACAAACACGCCTCGCTGGTCACCCCCGAATCCGATTCCATCCTGCGCGCCCTGGCGAACACCCCGACGCTGCCGACGACGTTCACGAAGGTGTCCTGCCAGCCGTCGGCCCCGGTATCCGGCGCCGTGCAGAATCACTTCCCGGCCGCCGGTGACGACCCGATCGGCGCGTGGTCGGTCACGCCCGGCATGAAGGTGGGCCGGGCCACCACCACCGAGCTCGGGTTCACGCTCGGGGGCGGTGCCGACTTCGTGCTGGGCCAGGACGGCGGGTACGTGGCATCCCTTCCCGCAGGGGAATACGTCATCCCGCTCACCTTCCGCTGGCGCGCGGTGGACGGCGCCGGAGTGGCCGGTTCGCGGCCGGGCAAGCCGGCCACCCTGTACCTCACCGTGCGCGACTACGTCTGCGGCAGCCTCGCCGGCCACCTGGCCGTGGAGGGCTGGAACCCCGATCCGGTCTCCGGCGTCGCCGTGACGGCCTACCGTGCGGATACCGACGAGGTGGTCGCGAGCAGCACGAGCGACGGTTCGGGCGACTGGTTCCTGCTGGGTCTGCGCGAGGGCGCCTACGACGTGCGCTTCTCCGACGGCGACGGCGGATACTGGGATCAGTACTACACCGGCTCGGCGCCCCGCGAGGACAGCCGCTACTACCCGACCGCCGTCGAGGTACCCGGCACCGGGGACACGGTCGCCCTGGACCAGACCCTCACCCACGCCGGTGTCCTGAGCCTGCACCTCCGGTCACAGAAAGACGGGTCCCGCGTCACCGGGTTCCATGCCTCGCTCTACGGCGCGAGCGAATCGACCCTGAGCGACGAGTGGGGAACCCTCGTCATCCCCGAAGTCTTCCCTTCGGACTCGCACTGCGTCTGGATCGCCAGCTGGGACGACGCATCCCCTTACGTCGCCTGGGCCGGACAGATCTTCCGCAATGACACCTGGATCTCGATGCGTACCGAGGCCACCATCTCGGGCCGGGTGGTGGATGCCGCGGGGCGGCCGGTCGCGGGAGCGACGGTGCACGCGGACCGGCAGTCGTACGACAACGACGGAGGCTCGGGCAACTGCTACCGGGGCTTTCGCGATCACGATTCGCAGGATGCCGTGACGGCCGCCGACGGAACCTACCGCGTCCGGCACCTCTATGGGGGAAAGGCGTTCTCGGTGAGCGCCTCGCTCGAGGGATACGAGGTGCGGCGCACGTCGACCGCACCAGTGGATGCGCTGCCCGACGGCGGAGCCGCCGGCGGAGTGGACTTCGTGGCCGCTCCCGTCGCGCTGGCCACACTCACGGCCACCCCGAAGCCCACGGTCTCGGGCACGGCCCGGATGGGGCAGACGCTGACCGCGACGCCGGGAAGCTGGAAGCCGGCTCCCGTGACGCTGGCCTATCAGTGGCTTCGCGACGGGAGCCCGATCGACACGGCCACCGCATCGAGCTACCGGCTCACGGCGGAGGACCGAGGTCACCGCGTCGCCGTCTCGGTGACCGGATCCAAGGCCGGCTACGCATCCGTCACCACCACCTCCGCGCTGTCGGCCGTGGTCGACGCCGCGGAGGAATCGCCCGACGTCGACCGGGTATCCGGCGCCGACCGGTTCGAGGCGGCCATCAACGTGTCCCGCGCCGCGTACCCGGGTACGGCACCCGTGGTCTACATCGCCACCGGCACGAACTACCCGGACGCGCTCTCGGCGGGCCCCGCCGCCGTTCACGAGGGTGGGCCGCTGCTGCTCACGGCAGGTGCGACGCTCGACCCCCGGCTGAAGGCCGAGCTGAAGCGGCTCTCGCCCGCGAAGATCGTGCTGGTGGGCGGAACGGCATCCATTCCGCCGGCGATCCTCACGGCTCTGAAGACGCTGCAGCCGAATACCGTGCGCATCGCGGGCGCCGACCGTTACGAGGTCTCGCGCGCGCTGGCCGACCGGGTATTCGGCACAGGAGGTGTCTCGCGCGTGCTGGTGGCCACGGGCGCCAATTTTCCGGACGCGTTGAGCGCCGGATCGGCGGCCGGAGCGGCGAGCGGGCCGGTGGTTCTCGTGAACGGGGGAGCGGGCGTGCTCGACGACGACACGCGGGACCTGCTGAAACGGCTCGACCCCGATCAGATCGTGATCGCGGGAGGCCCGGCCTCGGTGTCGCCAGGAGTGGCGAAGGCGCTCGCGACGCTCGCGCCCACGGTGCGACGAGGGGGTGCCGACCGGTTCGAGGCGAGTGCCGCCATCAATCTGCTCGCCTTCCCCGCGGCGGACCGGGCCTTCCTGGCCACCGGACTCAAGTTCCCCGACGCGCTGGCCGGCACCGCGTGGGCCGGCCACGAGCGGGCACCGCTGTACGTGGTGACCGACCGCTGCGTGCCGCAGGTCACCCTCGCCGCCCTGAAGACGCAGGGCGTGAAGAAGGTGACGCTGATCGGAGGCGAGGCCTCCCTCGATGCCGACGTCGCCGCCCTGAGGGGCTGCTGACTCCTCATCGCCCAGTCCTCGGGCGCGATGATGAGGCAGGGGAACGACGAAGGCCCCGCACCAACCGTGCGGGGCCTTCGTCGTATCCGGTGAGAGCTCAGCCCTCGGGGTCGGTCTCGGGCTCCGGGTCTTCGTCGGCGATCCAGAGCTCGTCGTCGGCCCGGAAGGTCTGCCAGATGGCATAACCGAGGCCGACGGCGGTGACGACACCGAGGCTGACCGCGAAGACGAGGCCGACCTTCGAGCCGGCCGACTTCGGAGCGGCCTTCTGCAGCGACTTGGAGGCCTTGGAGACCTGCTTGCCGGCCTGCTGCACGAACTCCGGGTTCTTGGAGGACTGCAGCACCGCGGCGGCGGAGCCGACGGTACCGGCGATCGCGGGCAGCACGTCGGTGGCGAAGCGGTGCTTGACGGTCTCGCCGGCCACCTTCACATCCGCGACCTTACGGCTGATGGCCACGGCACCGCTGTCGACAGCGGTCTTCACCCGGGGCTTCACCTCTTCATCGGCCAGGTAGCCGGCCTGGCGCCCGGCCTCACGCAGAATCGCGTTGGCACGGTCGAGAACGTCCTGCTGGTCGACCCACAGGTCTTCTGCCGTTCCCTTCAGGCGCGTGAGCGCTTTGCGGCGCTTGCGGGAAAGACTCATAAGAAACCTCCATCGGCGAGAGCACGGTCAGTGTCATCTTGCCACGCAATCCCCGACCGGAGTAGTTCGGACCACTGATCATCCGCTTCGCATCGCCTGGAGCTTCACTGGATGCCCGATGCCGGTGTGACACAATTGGCACATGCCCGCACACACGCACGTCGCTACCCTCACCACCAACCACGGCCCGATCGTGGTCAACCTGTACGGTCACCAGGCACCCAAGACCGTCAAGAACTTCGTCGGCCTCGCCACGGGCGAGATCGAGTGGACCGACCCGAAGACGGGCCAGCCCACGAACGCCCCGTTGTACGACGGCATCGTGTTCCACCGCATCATCCCCGGCTTCATGATCCAGGGCGGCGACCCGCTGGGCAACGGCACCGGCGGCCCGGGCTACAAGTTCGACGACGAGATCAACGGCGAGCTCAACTTCAACGAGCCCTACATCCTCGCGATGGCCAACGCCGGCATCCAGGGCGGCAAGGGCACCAACGGATCGCAGTTCTTCATCACCGTCGGCAACACCAGCTGGCTGCAAGGCAAGCACACCATCTTCGGCGAGGTGGCGGACGACGCCTCCAAGCGCGTCGTAGACAAGCTCGCCGGTGTGGCCACCGACGCCTACGACCGTCCGCTGGACGACGTGGTGCTCGAGAGCGTCACCGTCGAGGCGGTCTAGGTCCGGCTCCGGCCGTTCCCACCGACCCCGTTCTGCATTCCGGCATCCTGACCCGTCGATGAGCAGCGCCTCGGCCAATCCCGACAACTACTGCTACCGGCATCCGGGCCGGCAGAGCTACATCCTCTGCCAGCGCTGCGGGCGAACGGTCTGCCCGGAGTGCCAGGTGCAGGCCGCTGTCGGCGTGCACTGTGTCGAGTGCGCCGCTCAGGATCGCCGTTCGGCACCGAAGGTGAACCGCGGCCGTCCGGCCTTCCTGCGCAACCTCACCGGCGCGGGCGCACCCGTCGTGACCTACGCGCTGATCGCGATCTGCGCCGTGGTGTTCCTGCTGCAGTCGATTCCGGGGCTCGGCGTCACGGCGGCGCTGCAGTTCGCACCGGCGTACGTGCTGCCGGTCGGGGCTCCCTTCGAGCCGTGGCGGATGATCACCTCGGTGTTCACGCACGGATCGATCCTGCACCTGCTGCTGAACATGTACACCCTGTTCATCTTCGGCAGCGGACTGGAACGCCTCCTCGGGCGCTGGCGCTACCTGGCGCTGTATCTGATCTCCGGGCTCGGCGGATCGGTCGCCGTCGTGCTCTTCGCGAGCCCGCTCTCCGCCGTCGTCGGCGCATCCGGAGCCATCTTCGGCCTGATGGGCGCGTTCTTCGTGATCAACCGGCACCTGGGCGGCAGCAGCATCCAGCTCGTGGTGCTTGTCGGCATCAACCTGGCATACGGGTTCTTCGTTCCCGGTATCTCCTGGCAGGCGCACCTCGGCGGTCTGGCCGTCGGCCTGCTGATCGCCCTCATCTACGTGCGCACGCGCCCGATCCGGATGAAGACCGCGCAGATCCTGCTGGTGGCGGCTGTCGCCGTGGCCCTGGTGGCCATCACGGTCGTCCGCGTCCTGGTCTGATCAGCCCGCCCGGGAGCGCGGATCCGGGCCGGAGATTCCACAGGGTTATCCACAGCTGTGGACTTATCCACAAGGTTATTAACATTGGGGATAATTACAGCCGTGTAATTCTCCCCAGGCTGGGCAGCGGCGAAAGAGCGCCTCAGCGCCAGCGCGTGGTCATGATGAAGCCGATGAAGGCGATCCCGAAGCCGATCAGGATGTTCCAGCTACCCAGGTCGGGAATGGGGAAAAGGCCCTGTGACACGTAGAACACGATGATCCAGAGCAGGCCCACGATCATGAAGCCGAACATCACCGGCTTGAACCACACCGGGTTCGGGTTGTTCGCGGAGGACTCGTCGCTCGATGCGCGCTGGACATCGCGGCTTCGGCGGGCGACGTCCTTCGTGGATGCTTTGTCTCGGGCCATGCCGATGATTCTAACGGGCTTTGCCTATGCGTTCTCCACCGGTTCTCCACAGGCTGAGCACTCGGGGCCGTCGCACAGGCATTACCTTTTAGGATGGTGAGCATGAGCGAGCCGTCCGCCCCGCACGACGCCGTGCCCGAACAGCTCCCGATGCGTCCGCGCCGCCGCAAGCGCAGCCCGGTCTCAAAAGCCATCGGCGTGTTCGGTGAACTGCTGATCACGGCCGGTGTGCTGGTGCTGCTGTTCCTCGGCTGGCAGTTCTCGCTGAACGGCATCATGCTGAACAACCAGCAGGCCTCCGAGGCCGGATCGCTGTCGCAGAACTGGGCGGCCGAGTCGCCGACGGCGGCACCGGTCCCCAGCGCGAGCGCCGGCGCCGAGCCGGCGGGCACGTTCCTCTACGGCGAACCGCCGGCCGGCGGTTCCGAGCCGGGCACCGGCGACGACTTCGCAGTGATGTACGTTCCGCGCTTCGGCAGCGACTTCAAGAAGACCATCGCCGAAGGCGTCGATCCGAAGACCGTGCTGAACAACGGCGGGGCGGGGCATTACGTCACCACCCAGATGCCCGGGCAGGTGGGCAACTTCGCCATCGCCGCGCACCGCGACGGCTGGGGCAGCCCCTTCCTCAAGATCAACGAGCTGCAGCTCGGCGACCCCATCTATGTCGAGACCCAAGACGGCTGGTACACCTACACCTACCGCAGCTCCGAGTACGTCACGCCCTACGGTGTCGGCGTGATCGACGCGGTTCCCCAGGTGCCGGATGCCACGGCCGCCGACCGCATCATCACCCTCACCAGCTGCAACCCGCTCTACATCGCCTCGGAGCGCATCATCGCCTACGGCGTGCTGACCGACTGGACACCGCGATCGGCCGGCGCACCCGCCGCCATCGCCGGACTCGTGGGGGCCTAGACCATGTACGCAGCCTTGTGGCGCATCCTGCCCGGACCTCTCTGGGTGCGCATCCTCATCGTCGTTGTGCTGGTCGTGGCCGTGCTCTACGCACTGGCGTTCTGGGTGTTCCCCTGGATCGACGATTTGACCGCTCCGACGCAGGATGTCACGGTGGACCAATGACCCGCGTTCTCGTGATCGACAACTACGACAGCTTCGTCTACACGCTGAACGGCTACCTCCAGCAGCTCGGCGCCGAGACCGTCGTGGTGCGCAACGATGCGTTCGACTCCGCCGACGCCGCCGAGACCATCGCCGAGTACGACGCGGTGCTGCTCTCGCCCGGCCCCGGCAAGCCGTCGGAGGCCGGGGTGTCCATCTCCGTCGTGTTCGCGGCGCTCGAGGCGCAGAAACCTCTGCTCGGCGTGTGCCTCGGCCACCAGGCGATCGCCGAGGCGATGGGCGCCACGGTCACGAACGCCGAAGAGCTCATGCACGGCAAGACCTCGGTCATCCGGCACGACGACAGCCCGTTCTACGACGGGGTTCCCGACGGCTTCACCGCCACCCGTTACCACTCGCTCGCGGTGGTCGACGGCACGGTGCCCGACACGCTCGTGGTGACGGCACGCACCGAAGGCGGCGTCATCATGGGCCTGCGTCATGCCGAAGCCCCTGTCTACGGCGTGCAGTTCCACCCAGAGTCGGTGCTCACCGAGGGCGGCTACCGGATGCTCGGCAACTGGCTGGCCACCGCCGGGCTCGACGACGCCCCCGCGAAGGCCGCCACACTCAACCCGCTGCTGCGCACCGCCCAGGCCTAGCCGTCCGTACCGGCAGGCCGTGCCGGTCCGGTGACGGTCGCCACGATCTCGTCGAGCGTGCGCCCGAAGGCGAAACGGTACCAAGCCACGGCATCCTCGCCGGAGAGCTGAGCGACGAAGCCGTCGTCGCCGGTAGCCGACCAGCGCTCTCGCCCGGGCGGCCAGGACGTCATCGGCCGCAGTGGCGGTCCCTGATCCGGCGTCGGAAGGGGCAGCCGAGGAAGCGCGTTCCTCTCCCGCTCGCGTGAGCCGACGGCAGCCGTGAGCCAGAGCTCGGCGAAGGAACTCGGGCGGAGGTTCGCGATGGGTCCCGGGTTCTCCCCGTGGTGGACGAGCGTCATCGTGTCCGAACGGACGACGATCCATCGCTCGCCGTGGGCGTCGAGTCGACAGCGCGTGTCCGAATGCAGATCGATCTTCGCGCCGAGGCGCTCGAGCGCCTCGATGCAGGCGGACGACAACAGCTTCTGGGGAACATCACGTTCGCGCCGGCGTTGCTCCTGCTCGAGACGCTCGGCGGCGAGCGGCGCGTACTCCGCACTCAGGGCCTCGCGATCGGCCGCAGCTCCCGCGGCCAGCCGCTCGTGCAGCCACTGCGGGTCGATCTGCAGGAAGTAACGGAAGACCACCGGCAGCGGAGACCTGCGTGCCTGCAGTCGGCGGTTCTCGACCAGCAGCCTCACGCCGTGGTCCGTCGACCACACCGCGGACACGATGCCGTCGACGACCGCGACCCAGGACCATCCGCGGCTGCGGATCTCCGGATGCGTCGCCTCGAGCACCTCGGCGAGGGGCGTGCGGTTCCTGAACGACCGGCGATACGCGTGCGACGACATGTCGTCGCCCATCGCAACGCTGTCGCGATCGACGTCGACGAGAAGACGAGCACCGAGCATGGCGACGATGCCGTCCGGTCGAGGCCGGCTCAGGTGCCGGTGCAGTAGGTGAGGCTGATCTCGGACTTCTGCAGAGCGTCGCCGGCGGCGATCGACTGCCGCGTCACCGGGTTGTCGGCCTGCGCCTTGCATCCCGGATCGGCCACCCAGGTCACCGTGAGCAGGCTGTTCTGCAGCTCGTTGTTCGCATCGGCGATCGGCTTGCCGGTGACATCCGGAACATCGACCAGCCCGCTGGAGACGATGATGTTGATCGTGTCGCCCGCAAAGGCCTGGCTACCGCTCTCGGGGTCGGTGCGGATGACGGAGTCGACCGGTGCGTCTTTCGAATTCTCTTTGATGGTCTGCCCGACGGTCAGCCGAGCCGCCGTGATGGCCGCCGTGGCATCGGCCACACTCTTGCCCGAGAGGCTCGGGATCGCCACCGCCTCCTTGCCCTTGGAGACCTGCACCTCGATGACCGTGCCGGGGCTCACGATCGTGCCGGAGGCCGGATCGGTCTCGACGACCTGCCCCTCGGGGATGCTGTCGCTGAACACCTCGAAGCGGGCGGTCACCAGATCGAGCTGCTGCAGCGTCGCATCCGCCGCCTCGAAGGTCTGACCCGTGACGGTCGGGATCTGCCTCGAGGTGTCGGGCAGAGCGCTCGTCGGCTGCAGGGTGAGCACCCAGAACACGATGGCCACGAGGATGACGGCGACCGAGGCGATGCCGGCCCAGATCCACACCACGGGCGGGCGGGACTGCGTGCGCACGGTGTACTCGTCGTCGCCGGCGAGCTGGGTGAGGGCGGACTCGTTGCCCTGCGCGAGGCTCGGTGGGGCGCCGA
Organism: Herbiconiux sp.; assembly: GCF_023264855.1. GTDB lineage: Bacteria > Actinomycetota > Actinomycetes > Actinomycetales > Microbacteriaceae > Herbiconiux. Next base: position 14,176 of record NZ_JAHFUW010000008.1, read on the forward strand.
ACAGGGAGGACTGGAAGTCGTCGGCCGGCAGGCGCTTGGACGGGATCTTGCCGGCGCCCGCCACCTCGAGGTCGGCGCGGAACTCGACGGCGCTCTGGAATCGGGCGAAGCGGTCTTTGGCGAGGGCGTGCAGCACGACCTGGTCGATCGCCGGCGAGACCAAGGGATTGATGCTCGACGGGGCGACCGGCATCTCGCTGACGTGCTGGTAGGCGACCGCCACCGGGGTCTCGCCCTTGAACGGGGGCTCCCCGGTGAGCATCTCGAACAGCACCACGCCGGTGGAATAGAGGTCGGTGCGGGCGTCGACGGACTCCCCGCGCGCCTGCTCGGGCGAGAAGTACTGCGCCGTGCCGAGGATGGCGGTGGTCTGCGCGACCGTGGCCGAGGAGTCGGAGATGGCGCGGGCGATGCCGAAGTCCATCACCTTGACCTGGCCGCCGTGGCTGACCATCACGTTGCCGGGCTTGATGTCGCGGTGCACGACGCCGGCTCGGTGCGAGTACTCCAGCGCCGTGAGGATGCCTTCGGTGATGCGGATGGCCTCGGCCGAGTCGACCGGCCCTTCGCGGATCAGGTCTTTGAGCAGCTTGCCCTCGACGAACTCCATCACGATGAAGGGAACGATCCCTTCGAAGCCGCCGGCCTCGGCCACGCGCTCCTCGCCGGCGTCGAAGACCCGCACGATCGTCGGATGCGCCATCCGTGACGCCGCCTGCGCCTCCTGACGGAAGCGGGTGCGGAACACCGGGTCGCCGGCCAGCGACGACTTCAGCAGCTTGATGGCCACTTGGCGCCCCAGCCGCTCGTCGCGACCGGAGTACACGTTCGACATCCCCCCGCGGCCGATGAGTTCGCCGAGGCGATACCTCCCGGCGAGGAGACGGTTGTCGTCGGTCACTGTTGCTGCTCCTGGATCGTGGGGATGAGCCTCGGGTCGCTCGTCGTGGGAAGGGAAGGGGTGCGGTGGGGGTGCTGCCGGCCTCGAACGGTTCGGATCAGTTGCCGTTTCCGGGGTCGGGGCTGGAACTGCTCGTGGGGCCGGCCACGGTGCTGAGGCTCAGCACCGGTGAGTTGCCGGAGGCCGACCCCGAGCAGCTCACGCTGTAGCTGATCTCGATCGGGGTTCCCGCAGCGTCGGCCGTGAAGCCCGCCGCGGTGCCGGACTGTGTCTGCAGCGTGGCGCCGGTGACGTTGACCGTGTATCCGTCGAGCGTGGTGCCCGACGGGCAGCTGTAGGTGGTCCAGGTGACTTCGAAGCCCTCGCCGGCGATGACCGACTTGTCGGTGACGCCGCTACCGCCCGTGGGAGCGGTGGACGGGGAGGTCGGCACGATCACGTTGCCGTAGACGGTGAGGGTGATGGTGCTGTCCTTCGGCACGTTGCCGACAGGGGAGGCCTGGTAGACGAAGTCGACCTGGTCGGCCGAGGGAGCGGCGTTGCCGACCGCCCGGGCCGCGCTGAGACCCTTACCCGCGAGGATCGCGGCCGCCTCGTCGAAGGACTTGCCCTTCAGCTCGCCCTCCGAGATCGAGACCGTGGTGGCGCTCGGCGAAGGTGTCGGCGTGTTCGAGGTCGGCACGGGTGACGGCGCCGAACTCAAAGCCGGCGTGGTGGCCGGCGCCGCACCGTTGCCGCCCTGCAGAACGAGGGCGACGATGGTGCCGACGAGCACCAGGGCCAGGATGATGATCAGCACGATCAGCGGCCAGGTCCAGGGCGAGCGCTTCTTCGGCTCGTCCTCGGCCACCTCGGTGCCGGGCGGCGGGGGAACGGGCTGCGCGGATGCTGCGCCAGGGGCCTGCAAGACCGTGGTGGCCTGCGTGGCGCCCGCGGCCGGCATCAGCTGCGTGGCCATGGTGGGAGGGAGCGGTTCGTTGCCGAGCACGGCCGGCACGGCGGCCGCGGCCGAGGCGATGTCGCCGCGGCGCAGGGCCATCGCCGCGCGGGCGAGGTTGCCGGTGGAGGAGGGCCGGTCGGCCGGCTTCTTGGCGATGCAGGAGAGCACGAGGTTGCGCACCGGCTCGGCGACCGTGACCGGCAGCTCGGGCGGTGCCTCGTTGATCTGCGCCATGGCGATGGCCACCTGCGACTCCCCGGTGAAGGGGCGCTTGCCGGCGAGGCACTCGTAGGCCACGATTCCGAGCGAGTAGATGTCGGTGGTGGGCGAGGCGGGCTGGCCGCTGGCCTGTTCTGGCGAGAGGTACTGCACCGTTCCCATCACCTGACCGGTGGCCGTGAGCGGCACCTGGTCGGCGATCCGGGCGATGCCGAAGTCGGTGATCTTCACGCGGCCGTCGGGCGTGATCAGGAGGTTGCCCGGCTTGATGTCGCGGTGCACGAGCCCCGCGGCGTGCGCGGCCTGCAGGGCGAGCGCGGTCTGGGCCACGATGTCGAGCACGCGATCCGTCGACAGCACGTGCTCGCGCTCGAGGATGGTGGACAGTGCCTCGCCGGGCACGAGCTCCATCACGAGGTAGGCGCTGCCTTCTTCTTCGCCGTAGTCGAAGACGTTGGCGATGCCCTCGTGGTTGACGAGCGCGGCGTGACGGGCTTCGGCGCGGAAGCGCTCAAGGAAGCCCGGGTCGCCCAGGTACTCGTCTTTCAGGATCTTGATGGCGACGGTGCGCCCGATCACGAGGTCGGTGGCCTGCCAGACCTCGCCCATGCCGCCGATCGCGATCCGGCTCGAAAGCTCGTACCGGCCACCGAAGGTCACCCCTGCTGTGGGTCTCATTTACTCAGCACCGCCTCTAGTACTCGTTTTGCGATCGGTGCGGCCAATTCGTTGCCTGAACCGGATTGACCCAACCCACCACCATCTTCTACGACCACTGCGACGGCTACCCGAGGGTTGTCGGCGGGAGCAAAACCGGTGAACCACAGAGTGTAGGGATCGCCCTCCCCGTTCTCCGCCGTTCCGGTCTTACCGGCCACACTGACTCCGTCTATTCTTGCATTAGTCGCTGCGCCGGAATCGACTGCCTCGACCATCAGATCCGAAAGTGTCGAAGCTGTTATAGAAGTCAGCGGCGTGCCGAACTCCTTCGCTTCGAAGCCCTGCAGAAGGCTCAGATCCGGGGCCCGGATCTCGTCCACCAGGTTCGGGGTCATCAGCTTTCCTCCGTTCGCGACCGCGGCCGAGAGCATCGCGATCTGCAACGGCGTGGCCGTGTCGCTGCCCTGGCCGAAGGCCGAGAGCGCGAGCTGCGCGTCGTCGAGCCCGCGGGGGTACACGCTGGTCGAGACATCCATCGGCACCGACAGCTCGCTGCCGAAGCCGAACGCCTTCGCCATGTCGCCGAGCGCGCCCTCGCCCATCTCCACGCCGAGCTCGGCCATCGGGATGTTGCAGGAGAGCACGAAGGCGGTGCGGATGCTGACGCTCTCGCCGCCCCCGCAGGTTCCGCCCCCGGCATTGGAGACCGTGGAGTCGCTGCCGGGCAGCGGCAGGCGCGCGAGGTTCGGCTCGGTGTGGTTCACGTCGAGGCCGGCGTTCTGCAGCGCCGCCGAGGTGGTGACGATCTTGAAGGTCGAACCGGGAGGGTTGAGGTCGTTGATGGTCTTGTTGATCAGCGGATCGCCGTCGGCCGCGAGCAGCGTGTCGTAGGTGTCGAGCACTTGCTGCGTGTCGTGCACGGCGAGCGTGTTCGGGTCGTAGTCGGGCTTGGAGACCATGGCCAGGATGCGCCCGGTCGAGGGCTCGATCGCCACGACCGCGCCCTGGTAGCTGCCGAGCGCATCGTAGGCCGCCTGCTGCACCACCGGGTCGATGGTGAGCTCGACGGAGGCGCCCTGTGGGTTCTGACCGGTGACCAGGCGGTTGAGGTAGTCGAGGAACTGCGAGTTCGAGGTGCCGGAGAGGTAGTCGTTCATCGCCTGCTCGATCTGGCTCGAACCCTGACCCAGGGTGTAGTACCCGGTGACCGCGCTGTAGAGCGGCCCCTGCGGGTAGCTGCGCTGGTACTTGAACTCGTCGTTCGTGGGCACCGAGACGGCGATCGGCTGGCCGTCGACCAGGATCGGGCCGCGCTCGGTGTCGTAGCTGGCGTAGATGGTGCGGGCGTTCCGGGCGTCGCTCGCGAGGGCATCCGCCTGGAAGAACTGGATGATCGTGGTGGACACGAGCAGGGTCAGGAACATCGCGAAGACCACGATGCTCACGCGTTTGAGTTCTCGGGTCACGGCTCTAGATCACCAGCCTTGGCTGATTGCGGACTGTGTCCGACAGGCGCAGCAGCAGCGCGACGATGATCCAGTTGGCCACCAGCGACGATCCGCCGGCCGCCATGAACGGCGCCGTGAGGCCGGTCAGCGGGATGACGCGGGTGACTCCGCCGATCACGATGAAGCACTGCAGCGCCACCGTGAACGAGAGGCCGACACCGAGCAGCCGGCCGAAGTCGTCTTGCCCGGCGAAGCTGATCCGGAACCCGCGCGAGATGAACAGCAGGTAGAGCGCCAGGATGGCGAACATGCCCGCGAGGCCGAGCTCTTCGCCGAGCGAGGCGATGATGTAGTCGCTCTGCGCGAGCGGGGTGATGTCGGGCCGGCCCTCGCCGAGCCCCGTGCCGATGAGGCCGCCGTTGGCCAGGCCGAACAAGCCCTGCACGAGCTGGTAGCTACCGCCGTCGGCGTCGTAGATGGCGGGGTTCAGCGCATCCAGCCAGTTCGTGAAGCGGTCGTTGACGTACACCAGCACCTGACCCGCGATCACGGCACCCGCGAGGAAGAGCCCGACGCCGAGCACCACCCAGCTGGCGCGGCCGGTGGAGACGTAGATCATCACCACGAACAGGCCGAAGTAGAGCAGGGCCGTGCCGAGGTCGCGCTGGAAGATGATGATCGACATCGAGAGCGCCCAGAGAACCAGGATCGGCCCGAGGTCGCGGGCCCGCGGGAACCGCATGCCGAGGAATTTGGTGCCGACCATCGAGAGGCTGTCGCGGCGGGAGACGAGGTAGCCGGCGAAGAACACGGCGAGGGCGATCTTCGCCACCTCACCGGGCTGGAACGAGAACTGGCCGACGTGGATCCACACCCGGGCGCCGTTGATCTCCTGGCCGATCACCGGCAGCATCGGCAGCAGCAGGAGCAGGGCGGCCACCAGCATGGCGAGGTAGGTGTAGCGCTGCAGCACCCGGTGATTCCGGATGACGACGATCACCACGAGGGCCAGCGCGATGGCCAGGCCGCTCCAGACGACCTGGCGCACGGCCGTGCTCTCCCAGCCGGTGAGCTTCTCGGCGATGTCGATGCGGTAGATCATCGCGATGCCGATGCCGTTCATCAGCGCCGCGATCGGCAGGATGAACGGATCGGCGTTCGTGGCCACGAATCGCAGGGCGACGTGCATGCCGAGCACCAGCACCGCGAGGCCGGCGCCGAGCGTGAACACGGTCATGTCGGCGTAGCCGAGTGCGCCGAACTGCACCAGCACCACGGCGAAGGCGTTCACGGCGCAGACGAACAGCAGCAGGAACAGCTCGAGATTGCGCAGCTTCTGCGGCACCCGGATGCGCCGGATGCCCCGGCCCGGTGTGGCGGAGGCGGGTTCGGCGGCGGGGGCGACCGCGTTCGTCACTGGCCCGCCCCTGGGGTGGGGTCGGTGGCGGGTGCGCTCGTGGGGGTGGGCGTGGCCGTGCCGGTGGGTGCGGGGGTCGCCGATCCGTCGCCCCCCAGCTGGGTCTCGGTGCCGGTGGCCGCCGCGTCGCTCAGCCGCTTCACGATCTCCAGCGCCGCGGTGACGGAGTCGGCGCTGATGGTGTTCTCGACCTGACGCTGCGTGTACGGAGGCAGCACCTCGGTGGTGATGTCGGTCTCCTGGAAGACGTGCGAGAGCTCGATCGGGCCGACGGTCTGCTGGATGCCCTGGAAGATGGCGACGGTTCCGTCGGAGCTGCCCACGTAGTAGCGGGTCTGCGTCCAGCGGTAGCCGGCGTACAGGCCCGCGGCGATCAGGGCGAGCACCACGAGGGCGCCGACCAGCCAGGTGACCTTGCGGCGCCGGCTGCGGCGGCGGTCTTCTTCGATCAGCTCGTCGAGGTAGTCGTCCGACTCGGCCTCGAAGTGGCTCACCGCGGGCGTGCGGTGCAGGCGGAGGCCGGGGCGCGAGGAGCGGCGGCCGGGCTGCTGCTCGAAGGCGATCGGAAGCGCGGCCGAGCCGACCAGCACCGGGCTGGTCTCCGGCGTCTCGATCGACTGGTGCACATCCACCACCACGACGGTGACGTTGTCGGGGGCGCCGTGATCCAGGCTGGCCTTCACCAGCGCGTTCGCGGCATCCTTGGGCTGGATGTTGCTGCCCAGGATCTTCTCGATGTCTTCGGGCTCGATGACCCCCGAGAGGCCGTCGGAGCAGAGCATCCAGCGGTCGCCCGGGCGGGTGTCCATCACCTGCAGGTCGACCTCTGGGGCCGCGTCGACGTCGCCGAGCACGCGCATCAGCACCGAGCGGCGCGGGTGGGTCTTCGCCTCCTCGGGCGTGATGCGGCCGGAGTCGACCAGGCGCTGCACGAAGGTGTGGTCGATGGTGATCTGGGTGAGCGCGTCGTCGCGCAGGCGGTAGACCCGGGAGTCGCCGATGTGGGCGAGGGCGACGCTCTGGCCCACTCGCACCAGGGCGCTGAGCGTGGTGCCCATGCCGGTGAGCTCCGGATGCTCGTAGACGGTCTCGGTGAGCACGGCGTTGGCCGCGACGATGGCCTCCTGCAGCGCGAACTCGGCGTCGACCGCCGAGGTGTACTGGCCGTCGATCTCGATCAGCCGCTTGAGCGCCAGGGCGCTCGCCACGTCGCCGCCCGCGTGACCGCCCATCCCGTCGGCCACGGCGAAGAGGGTCTCGCCCGCGTACCCGGAGTCCTGGTTGTTGGAGCGGATCTTGCCGACATGGGAGACGGCCGCGCTCACGGTCACGATCGCCATGGGCTACCGCCGCAGTTCGAAGCTCGTGGCTCCGATTCGGATCGGCGTGTTCAGGGGCACGTGCGTGGGCGAGGTGACCCGCTGGCCGTCGAGGAAGGTCCCGTTGGTGGAATCGAGGTCTTGGATGACCCACTCCTCGCTCCACACCATCAGGCGGGCGTGGTGCGTGGAGGTGTAGTCGTCGCGGATGACGACGCTGGAGTCGGAGGAGCGGCCGATCGTGAGGGGCTCGGTGCCGAGGGGGATCTCGCTGCCGGCCTTGGTGCCGGAGGTGATGACCAGGCGCCGGGCGTTGGCGGTGCTGGCGTGCGGCGGGCCGCTCAGTTCGGTGCCGGGGGCCGGCACGAAGGTGGGCACCTTGGGGGCCGGAGGGGCGGCCGCTGCTGCGGCACCGGCAACGGCTGCTGCGGCCCCTGCGGCCACCGGGGCCTGGCCGGCGCCGGATGCCGCCCCGGAGCCGGCGGCGGATGCAGCGCCGCTCGTCGCGGCGGGGGCCTCGCGCAGCTTGCGAACGCGCTGGCCGAACAGGTCGGAACGCATCGCGTACACCACGATGAAGATGAACACCCAGAGCAACGCCAGGAAGGCGAGCTGCAGGATGAGGAGTGTCAGTTCGCTCATGTCGCCGCCTACCGCCAGAATCCGCCCGGATCGGCCTGGGGCCGACCGTTGGAGGCGGAGCCGGCCGCCGGGGCGCCTGCTCCCGACGAGCGGGACCCCGATGAGCCGGAGCCCGTTTGGGGAACGACCCGGAAGACGATGCTCGTGCGGCCGATCAGGATGACCGAGTCGGGCTCGAGGGTGGCGCGCTGGAAGGCCTGGCCGTTCAGCTGCGAGCCGTTGGTGCTGCCGAGGTCGCGCGCCTGGGCGTGCGAGCCGTCCCAGAGGATCTCGACGTGCTTGCGCGAGGTACCGGTGTCGTCGATGGTGATGTCGGCGTCGCTGCCGCGCCCGATGATGGTGCGCGACTTGGTGATCGGGTAGCGCTGCCCCGCGACGTCCAGAACCGGCGTCCAGGTGACGTTGCCCTGCACGGTGGAGGACTCGATCCGCACCACGCCCGTCGTGAGCTTCGCATCGCCCTCGAGCTCGATCGACACGGCGCCGGCGAACTGGAAGCCCTGCTGGGCCGCGTGCTGGGTGACGATCTGGTGCAGGTCGTCGATCAGGGCCTGGCCGATGCCGGTCATGCGCTGCAGATCGGCCGGCGCGAGCAGAACCCGGAAGCTGTTGGGAACCAGGATGCGGTCGCGCGAGACGACGGCCGCGGTGGTGTCGAGCTCGCGTTTCAGGGCCGACGAGATCTCGACCGGCTGGAGCCCCGAGCGGAAGGTCTTCGCGAATGCGCCGTTGACGGCGCGCTCGAGACCCTTCTCGAAGTTGTCCAGTATTCCCACGTCAGATCGTTCCCATTCTCCCGGCACTGCTCCGATGATGTTACTTGCCTTGCGTGGCAATCCACCTAAGGAGGCGCTCAAGAGCGCCTCCTACCCACCCGATGGGGCGCCCGAGGGCGCCTTCGATGCCCTTCGGAGCGTGCCTTGACGTGCGAGTTCGCGACCATCGCATCCGTCGTGCTAATCTCTCCTAGTTCGCGCGAGTGGCGGAATTGGCAGACGCGCTGGCTTCAGGTGCCAGTGCCCGCAAGGGCGTGGGGGTTCAAGTCCCCCCTCGCGCACGAACGCAAGGGTCCGACTTCCCGGAGTACCAGGGAGTTCGGGCCCTTCTCCTTTGCGGACCCTCTCCGTTTCTGCCCCGCTTCTCAGGCTCGGTCGGCCAGGCTCAGCGGGGGACGAGCATCCGGTCGAGGGCCTCGGTGATGTCGTCGCGCACGCGAGCGTCGGGGGTCGTCGACTCGCCGTCGCCGGGCTGGGGGCCGTAGTCGCCGAACTGGGCGTGGTTCGCGCCCTCGATCACGACGAAGTCGGTCTCGGCGGGCAGCTGGGCGCGGGAGGCCTCGATCTTGGCGGGGGTGCTGAGGCCGTCGTTGCTCGCGGAGATCGACAGCACGGGCTTGCCGAGTCCGGAGGCGTCGCCCGCGCAGTACGAGCCGAAGAGCACCAGGCCCGCGATCGCGTCGTCGGTGGCGTACTGGCAGGCCTTCACACCGCCGAGTGAATGTCCGCCCACGTACCAGGTGCTCACGTCGGGGGCGAGGGCCGTGAAATCGCCGATCGGGCGCCATTCGAGGATCGCGTAGTTGGCGATGGGGCGCACGATCACCACGGTGCTGCCCGCCTCGACGGCGCCGCTCAGCTTCTCGGCGTAGGCGAGCGGATCGACCTTGGCACCGGCGAGGAACACCAGGCCCACGCCGTTCGACTCGCCGGCGGGGGAGAGCACGACGGATCCGTAGCTGTACTGCACGTCGACCGCCGAGTTGCCGGCGAGGGCGAGCACCGGGTCGCGTTCCGCGGCGTACGTGACGTGGGCATCGGCCAGGAACCCCACGATCGCGAGCACCAGGAGCACGACCAGCGCGATCGCTCCGGCTCCGATGCGGCGGGCGATCGGATGCCGGCGCTGGGCGGGGGAGGATGGTGCGTCGGTCACGGTTCGACCCTATCCCCGGGCACCGACGTCAGCGGGGTGCCCGGGCAGCAGGGGGGTCAGCGGCCGAGACCGAGGGTGTCGTACCGGGCGAGCGCGTCGGCATCCGTCGCCCGGGTGGCGGCCCGGCGCGCGCCGTCGAGGGCCGCCACCGGATCGGCCTCCTGCCGCGCCAGGTCGAGTTCGTGACGGGCGGCGGCGAGACGGGTGCGGGCATCCGGACCCACCCGGCCACGGCCGGCGGCGATGGCGTCATCGGCCGTGCGGATGTGGCTCTCGGCGATCGCGATGGCACCCACCAGGGCCGAGCGGGCCGAGTCGAGCCGCTGCTGCGCCGTGCGGGCGATGGCGAGGGTGTCGTCCAGGCGACCGGCCGCGGCGGCGAGGGCGTCGACGTCGGCGACGGGATCCGCGGCGGTGCGCGCGCGGGCGGTGTCGACGGCGGCCTCCAGGGCGGCGGAGGCGGCGGTGATCCGCTCTGCGGCCGCCGGGTCTTCGACCGAATCGCGCAGGTGGGCCGCCTCGGTGCGCTGCACTCCGGCGGCGCTCAGGGCCGTCTCGCGGGCGACCCGGGCGTCGCGCAGGGTCTGACGCATCCGTTCCACCGCGTCCAGCCGGGCCTGTGCCCGTCGAACGGCCGCCTCGGCCTGCTGCGCCTGGCGTGCCGCGGGAGCGAGGGTGCTCGCGCTGAGGGCGGCCTCGGCGGCGGTCACGTCCCGTTCCGCCGCGTCGAAGGCCTGCTCGACCTCGTCCGCGGCGCCGGCCACCGGGGCGATCGCCGTGCTCGCATAGGCGTCGGCGAGTTCGGACAGGGTCGCCCGCGCCTCGGGCAGTCGTGCACGCCCGGCGGCGATCGCGGCGCGCGTGCGGGCGAGGGCGTCGGGGGCCGAGGTCTCGTCGCGCCGGCGTTCCTGGATGCTGCGGGACTGCGCCGTCACGAGCGCGAGCGCGGAATCGCTGAGACTCAGGATGCGCTTGCTCCAGTCCCTCTGCTGCTGCTCGGTGTCGGGCACCGAGTCGTCGAGCCGCTGCCGCAGCGCGAAGGCCTCCGAGGCACGCCGGCGGGCCGTGTCGAGGGCCTCGGCGAACTCGATGGCGGCTGCCTCGCCGAACTCGGCCCGGGTGAACTCCACCTCGTCGACGGCTTCGCGCAGGGCGTCGTCCATCTGCACGAGCTGGATGCTGGCGCGCTTGACGAGTTCGTCGACCGGCAGGCGCACGGGGGCCCCGCCGCCCTGCAGGGCATCGCCCGTGCTGCGGGTGAGTCGACCCGGTACCGGGCGGCCGAGGCGCCGGCTGCGGCGCCGCAGCAGCGAGGCGCCGACGACCAGGGCGGCGATCACCCCGGCGAACACGACGAGGCTGGGAAGAAGGGAGAAGTCGCCCATGCCACCCATCGTAGGGAGTGCGGATGGGCGGGGGCTGGCTGTCGGGCCGGGCTGGTGGGCCGCGCGGTGAGTAGAGATTGCTCATAACGCAGCGGGTGGTCGCTCGAACAGAGTGGGGAGCGGATCCGTCGCACCCGGCGCCCGGATCGCATCACGTCCGTCGAAATGAGCCCTTCTCCATGTCTGCTTTCCGTGTACCCCGCAAACGATCCCCGCGACCCGGACTGATGGCTACGGCCGTCGTCGCGGGCGCCGGCCTGGCACTCGTGGCTGCGGGACCGGTCTTCGCGGCCACGCCGGTGCACGGGGTCGCGCCGGCGGCGCCGCATCCGATCGTCGTGCAGGCTCCCGGGGATCAGATCTCGGTGTCGGTTCCGGGGGTGGGGCCCGACTTCGGCTACGTCAAGCAGGGCAACGTCATCACGCGCACGATCGAGATCCTGAACGACGGCGTCGATTCGATCACCATCGACCCGGCGACCTTCAACGCGCTGGCCGCGCCCTTCACGCTGGTCTCCACCACCATCGTGAAAGGGGTGGCGATCGCGCCTGGCCAGCGCAAGTCGGTCACGGTCACGTATACCGCTCCCCCTGCCGGAACGAAGTCATCGCAGCTGATCAACCTCCAGCTCGTCGACTTCGATCGACCGGGCACCGGCTCCTACGCCATGCAGTTCATGGCCGAGTCTCTGGCCACCGACCGGGCGCACTTCGAGGCGACGACCGCGGCGGGCGCGAGCACGGTCGCGTTCGGCTCCGTGAAAGTGGGAGCGAGCGCCGTCGTGCCGATGAAACTCGTGGTGCAGGGGATCGACCCGTTGTTCTTCAAGGAGAGCGCGATCGAGGTGAAAGACCAGACCGGCAAGCCCCTGCCCGTGACGGTGTCGAAGTCGTCGTTCGGCAGCGGCAAGACCTTTGCGCCCGGCGACACGGCGACGTTCGAGCTGACCTTCGCCCCGACCGCTGCGGGCACGTACGACGGCACCGTCACCATCATCGCCCAGGTGATGAACGGCGACCCGGAGACCCCGGCGCTGATCGTCGTGCGTCCCCTGACCGGTTCGGCGCCGGCCGTCGTGATCCCGACGCCCGCCCCGACTCCGACTCCCGTGCCGACGACGCCGAGCACGCCTACGCCGCGGCCCACCACTGCGCCCGGCACGGGCGGCACGGGCGGCTCGGGAACGGGGACCGGCTCCGGTACCGGAACCTCCGGGTCGTCCGTCTCAGGGATCGGCTCCGGGGCCGGGGCGGGCTCGGGCTCGTCGCTGGCGCACACCGGCGGCTCGCCCGTGATCGGGCTGGGCTTCGCCGGGCTCACGCTGGCTCTGGGTGGCGGCGCCCTCGCGCTCGTGAAGCGCTCGCGCCGGCGCCTCCAGCGCGACTAGAGCAGGGCGTCGCGCAGTTGGTCGACGGAGTGCACGACGGCGATGGCTCCCACCGCCTCGGCGGGGGAGCCGTAGCCCCACTCCACCATGATCGCGGGTACGCCGTGCGCCGCCGCGCCCTGGACGTCGTGCTCGCGGTCGCCCACCATCACGAGGTTCGAGAGATCCACGTCCTGAGCCCGCAGTCGCACCAGTGCCTCCTCCACCACGTCGGCCTTGGCGCTGCGGGTCTCGTCTTCGGATGAGCCGCAGATGACGGTGAAGCAGTCCGAGAGCTCGAGGTGCGCCAGCACGCGGAGCGCCTGGGTCTCGGCCTTCGAGGTGGCGAGGGCCAGCGGAATGCCAGCCGCGTGCAGCGCCCGCACCAGTCCCACCATGCCCGGGTAGACCGTCGAGTCACCCTGGGGGCCCTCCGACGCCGCCAGGCCGCGGTAGACGAGCAGCGCCTCCTGGGCCTCCTCGTCGTTCATCGACGCGACCTCGCGGAATCCGTCGAGGATCGGCGGGCCGACGAAGGCCACCAACTCCGCCGGCAGCGGCACCGGGCGACCCATCTTCTCGAGTGTGCGGGACAGCCGGCCGATGATGCCGGGGGCGGAATCGGTGATGGTCCCGTCGAGATCGAAGAGGATGCAGGACCACGGTTTCGCGGGGCTATGGGTAGTCACTCGCTCGATTCTACGGTCGAGCCCCGACGGCCCGGAATCCGGGAGGTGGATCATGCCCGCCGGACAGCGAACGCCGGGTTGAGAGGGAATAGAATCGCCCGACCATGCTCGCATTCGCCGCGCGCCGGATCGGGCCGCTCCTGACCGCGCTCCTCCTGATCGCTGCGGTGATCGTGATCGCCACCGGCGTGCTGCCCTGGCCCGACACCGTCGAGCTGGCCCGACGGGTCACTCCGGTGCTGGCCTTCGTGGTGGCCATCACCGTCGTGGCCGAACTGGCGAGCGAAGCGGGCGTCTTCACGGCGCTCGCCGAGCGGATGGCGGGCTGGGGCCGCGGCCGCATCGCGATGCTCTGGCTGCTGGTGCTGGCGCTCGCCGTGGTGAGCACGGCGTTCCTCTCGCTCGACACCACGGCGGTGCTGGTGACCCCGGTCGTGGTGGTGCTCGCTCTGCACATCGGCATCTCACCGATCCCGTTCGCGCTCGCGGCCGTCTGGCTCGCCAACACCGCGTCCCTCTTCCTCCCGGTGTCGAACCTCACGAACCTGCTGGCGGCGGGGTCGTTCGACGGCGGGGTCGCCGGTTTCCTGGCGGTGGTGTGGGCACCCGCCGTGGTCGGCGTCGTGGTGAGCGCGGGCATCCTGTCCCTGGTGTTCCGCCGATCCCTGCGCGGGCGCTTCGAGCTGCCCGAGCGCACCCCGGTCGACGACCGGCCGTTGCTCGTGTTCAGCGCGGTCGTGGTGCTTCTGCTGCTCCCGATGCTGGTGTCGGGCCTCGAGGTGGCCTTCGTGGCCGGGGGAGCAGCCGTGCTGCTGCTCGCCGCATTCGTCATCCGGCGCCCGCGAGCCATCGGCCCGTCGCTGGTGCCCTGGCAGGCCCTCGGCATCGCCATCGGCCTGTTCGTGCTGGTCGAGGCGGCTCACGCGCACGGTCTGGAAGACCTTCTGGCGACGGTCTCCGGATCGGGCGACGACCCGCTCAGCCTGCTTCATCTGGCCGCCGTCGGCGCTCTCGGCGCCAACACCATCAACAATCTGCCGGCCTACCTCGTGCTCGAGCCGCTGGCCGGCGACCCGGTGCGGCTGGCCGCGCTGCTGATCGGCGTGAACCTCGGCCCGCTGGTGACCCCGTGGGCGTCGCTTGCCACACTGCTCTGGCACCAGCGGCTGACCACCCTCGGTGTGCGCATCTCCTGGCCGCGATTCATGTTGCTCGGCCTCGTGGCCGTGGCGGTGATCGTGCCGCTGGCCGTCGTGGCCTTGGCGCTCACCAACCCCGCTTGACGCGAGACGGGCGGGTGTGTGTCAGGCGGTGACGAACTCGCGCTTCACGACCTGTGCGATGCTGCCGGCGTCGAACTGCACGGCGACGAAGTCGGCGGTCTCCACCAGTGCGAGCGCCTGCGGTGCGGCGAGGAACATCGCCTTCGTGCCGGCCCGATCCGCTTCCGGAACCGCCAGGCGCAGCTCGGCGAGCGAGGTGAACAGCGGCAGCACGAGCTCACCGGTGGTCGAGAGCAGGGTGCGTACCTGCGGGTCGGCCGCATCCGTCGTGCCGGTGATGTCGACGACGAGGCCGCCGGTGCGCATCGCCTTCAGCAGGGCGTCGAGGGTGCTCCGATTCGGCAGGCGCCCGAACGTCTCCAGCGCCCTGCGCAGGGGGCGGTTCGAATACGACTTGGGGAATGCCGGAGTGCTGCGTGCCACCCGTTCAGCCTAGAGGGCGGCATCCGCGGGGCGCCGACGCCGTCAGAACAGGCGGCTGTCGGCGTCGTCGAGACCGCGCATGGCGTCGTAGTCGAGCACCACGCAGCGGATGCCTCGATCCTGAGCCAGGGTGCGCGCCTGCGGTTTGATCTCCTGGGCCGCGAACACGCCCTGCACCGGCGAGAGGTGCGGGTCGCGGTTCATCAGCTCGAGGTAGCGGGTGAGCTGCTCGACGCCGTCGATGTCGCCCCGCCGCTTGATCTCGACGGCGACCGCGGCACCGCCCGAGTCCCGGGCCAGGATGTCGACCGGCCCGATCGCGGTCATGTACTCCCGGCGCACCAGCGTGTGCCCGTCGCCCAGGAGCGTGATCTGCTCGGCCAGCAGCTTCTGCAGGTGCGCCTCGACGCCGTCTTTCACCAGGCCGGGGTCGATGCCGAGCTCGTGCGCGGAATCGTGCTCGATGTCGTACAGCGAGACCACGAGCACGTCGTCGGTCTTCTTCTGCGTGACCTTCCAGAGCTCGGTGATGCCCGCCTCGGCCTGATCGGCGTCCGGCTCGAGCACGGTGATCGAGCACGGCGGGCTCATCCAGTTCAGCGGCTTGTACGAGCCGCCGTCGGAGTGCACCAGGATGCTGCCGTCGCTCTTCAGCATCAGCAGCCGCTTGGCGAGCGGCAAGTGGGCGCTCAGACGCCCGGCGTAATCGACGGAGCAGGTGGCAATGACAAGACGCACCTGTAGAGCGTAACCGTCAGGCGGTGCCGGGGGCGGTTCAGGAGGCGCCGGCGCCGGCGTTCGCCTTCACGCGGGCGCGCGGGCCGGTGAGCTCGCGGGCGGCCGGCGAGGCGAGGCCGGCGAGGGCCACCAGCACGAGCACCAGCAGCAGGGCGTTCCGGATGCCGAAGTCGTGGCCGAGCAGCCCGATCACCGGCGGGCCCACCAGGAAGGCCACGTAGCCGATGATCGCGACGGCGCTCACCCGGGCCGCGGAGCTCTTGGGATCGGGCGCATCCGCGGCCGCCGACATGCCCACCGGGAAGCCGAGCGAGCAGCCGAGCGCCCAGAACACCACGCCCACGACGCCGACCCAGAGGGTGGGGGCGATGATGAAGGCGAGGATGCCGAGGAAGCCGAGGATCGCGCCGGTGCGGAGCACGGGCACGCGGCCGAAGCGGTCCAGCAGGGGGCCGCCGGCGACCCGTCCGGCGGTCATCGCCACGGTGAAGACGCCGAAGACCACGGCGCCGAGGGTGTTGTCGGTGGAGAAGCCGTCGACGACCGCGAGGGCCAGCCAGTCGTTCGCCGAGCCTTCGGCGAACGCCATCCCGAGCATGATGACGCCGATGGCGAGCAGGCGGACGTCTGTCCAGACGGCGAGGCTCGCGCGGAGGCGCTGGCCCCAGGTGCCGGTGGCGGCCAGAGCCTCGGCGTCGGCGTCGCCGGCGCTCGCGGTCTCGGTCGAGGCCGCCGCTTCGGCGCCCTTCGGGACGAAGCGGATGGCGACGAGCGCGCTCGCCACGATCAGTACCGCGATCACCGACAGGTGCACGCCCACGCTCACCGAGAGGGCGGAGGCGAGCGCGCCGATGCCCGCGCCGGTGACCGTGCCGAAGCTGAAGAAGGCGTGCATGAGCGGCAGCACGGTCTTGCCGATGCTGCGCTCGACGGCGGCGCCCTCGACGTTCATAATCACGTCGACGGCCCCGTTGCCGAAGCCGAAGAGCGCCAGCCCCGCGCCCACCACGACCGCCGAGCCGGTGAAGGTGGCCCCGAGGCCGATCACCGCGGTGGCGACGGCGATCAGCATCAGGCACAGCAGCATGCCCGCGCGCGCTCCCCAACGGCCCATGATGTGCGGTGCCGCGATCAGACCGAGGATGGCGCCGATCGACATCATCAGGATCAGCACTCCGACCTGGGCCGTGTCGATCTGCAGGAGGTCGCGCACGGCGGGCAGCCGGGCGATCCAGCTGGCGATCGAGAAGCCCGAGAGCGCGAAGATCGCGAAGATGGCGTTCCGCCAGGCGGTGAGCTGACGGCGGGTGAGGGTGTCGGTCATGGGTTCCTTCGGGGCGCCGCCGAGGCGGTGGGAGGGGAGCCGGTGAAACGGCGGGCTGAGCGGGAAATCTCTGATCGAATCGATTCGATCGAAACGATTCGACTACGCTACCGAACATGTCCCGCCCGGAGCAACCACGAGCCACGCTCTCGCACGTGGCCGAGCGTGCCGGGGTCTCGCGCTCCACGGCCTCGCTCGCGTTCAGCGGCGCGGGCCCGGTATCGGCGGCCACGCGCGAGCGGGTGATGCGGGCGGCCGCCGAGCTGAGCTACTCGGGGCCGGATCCGCGGGCCCGATCGCTGCGCCAGGGCCGCTCGGGGGTGGTCGGCATCGTGTTCGACGAGCGCCTGCTGCACGCGTTCCGCGACCCGGTGAACATCGCGACGCTCGATGGCATCGCCTCGGGGCTGGAGGTCGACAGCAACGGCCTGCTGCTGATGACCGAGACGGGCGCGACGGGAGGCGGCATCCGTTCGGCGTCGGTCGACGCGGTGGTGTTGATGGGCTGCAGCCCGCTGTTCGACGAGATCGTCGCCGTGCTCACCCAGCGCGGCATCCCGCTGGTCTCCATCGAAGGCGGCCGCGTGCCCGGCGTCGTCGACATCGCGCTCGACAACGCGGATGCCACGGAGACCCTCGCCCGGCATCTGCACGCGTTCGGCCACCGGCGGGTCGCGATGGTGACCCTGGGAGTGGATGCCCGGCGCACCGAAGGGCCCTTCCCCACCACGCGTCGGGAATCGATCACCACGGCGGTGACCGCCGATCGGCTGGCCGGAGCGCTCCGGGTGTTCCCCGACCTCGTGGCCTACGCCTCCTCGTACAACCTGGTGGAGAACGGGATGCGGGCGGCGCGCGCCCTGCTCGAGGTGCCCGAGGCCGAGCGCCCGACCGCGATCATGGCGCAGAGCGATCTGCTCGCCGCGGGGGTGCTGCAGTGCGCGGCCTCCCTCGGGCTGCGCGTGCCGGAGGATCTCAGCGTGACCGGATTCGACGGCGTGCCGCTGGACGGACTGGGCCTGCACGACCTCACCACGATGCAGCAGCCCACCGCCG
Source organism: Herbiconiux sp. (assembly GCF_023264855.1). GTDB lineage: Bacteria > Actinomycetota > Actinomycetes > Actinomycetales > Microbacteriaceae > Herbiconiux. The sequence goes on from NZ_JAHFUW010000008.1 coordinate 31,919, forward strand.
AGAAGGGGCGCGCGGTGGGGCGGGCCGTCGCGGCACTGCTCGCGGGCGAACCGGCGGCGTCGGAGCGGTTCGAGTGCCGCCTGCACGTGGGCGGCACGACCGGGCCGGTGCCGGCGGGGGCCTAGCGGGGGAACGAGTTGTCCCCAGGTGGCGCCGGCGACCGGGTTCTCCACAGCTCGGGTCGATCTGCGGGGCCGAACGGCGCGTGCACTACTGTCGTGCTCATCAGCGGTTCGGGCACGAGGGAAGGAGGGCGAGCATGACGCAGGCGGCGCCGAGGGTGACGGTGGCGGGCACCGCGCCGGCGCGCAGCGGGCTGGTCTTGATCGCCCTGATCCTCGCCGCGGGGGTCGCGAACCTCAACCTCTCGGTGGCCAACGTCGCCCTGCCCTCGATCGGGCACGACTTCGACGCCTCGCAGACCGCACTCAATCTGGTGGCCGTCGGCTTCTCGCTGGGGTTGGCCGGCTCCGTGCTCTACCTGGGTGCGCTCGGCGACCGGCACGGCCGCAAGCGGATGCTGGTGCTGGGTCTGGTGCTCAGCATCCCGGCCGCCCTGCTGGCCTCGCTCGCACCCTCGGTCGAGGTGCTCTTCGTGGCGCGGCTGGTCGGCGGTGTGGCCGCGGGAATGGCCTATCCCACCACGCTGTCGCTGATCACCGCACTGTGGAGCGGGCCCAGGCGGATCGCGGCGATCGCGCTCTGGTCGGGCCTCGGCGGCGCGATCTCGGCGCTCGGGCCGCTCGCCTCCGGCTGGCTGCTCGGGCAGTTCCACTGGGGATCGGTGTTCCTGATGACCATCCCGCTGGCGGCGGTCACCTTGGTGCTCGTGCTGATCGTGGTGCCGGCCAAGGTGAACGAGGGCCGCGACCCGGTCGACAACCTCGGCGGTGTGCTCTCGATCGTGATGGTCACCTCGCTCGTGCTCGCCATCAACTTCGCCGCGGTGCCGGGCGCCGGAGTGTTCTCGCTGGTGCTCGCGGGGATCGCGGTGCTCGGTGGTGCGGGCTTCGTCCTGCGCCAGCGCCGGGCGGCGCATCCGCTCTACGACCTGCGCATCGCGCGGCGGCGGCCGTTCTGGGTGGCGGCGGTCGGCGGCATCATCGTGTTCGGCTCGCTGATGGGCGCGATGTACGTGGGGCAGCTGTTCCTGCAGAACGTGCTCGGCTACACGGCGCTCGAGGCGGGGGCGTCGATCCTGCCGGCGGCGGTGCTGATGGTGCTCGCCTCGCCGCTGTCGAGCCGGCTGATCGCGCGGTTCGGGGCGCGGATCGTGTTCCTCATCGGCTTCGCCTGCTGCCTGCTGGCCTTCCTCACGATGTACCTGTTCTGGGACGTCGGCTCGCCGTTCTGGCCGGTGGGGCTCGGGTACGCCCTGATCGGCCTCGGGGTGGGGATCGCGGGGCCGCCCGCCTCCCGGTCGCTGACCGACTCGGTGCCGGTGACCCGGGCCGGGATGGCGTCGGGAACGTCGGATCTGCAGCGCGACCTCGGCGGATCGATCATGCAGTCGGTGCTGGGTGCGATCCTGACGGCCGGCTACGCGGCGGCCACCGCGGCGGCGATCAGCTCGGCGCCGGCCTCGGTGCAGACGCAGATCACGAGCGAGGTGCAGGCCCAACTGCAGAAGTCCTTCGACGGCGCGGTGGCGATCGCACAGCAGCATCCGCAGTACGCCGATGCGATCGTGGCGGCCGCTCGCCAGTCGTTCCTCGACGGCGCCGACTGGGCCTACGCCACGGGCATGCTGACGATGCTGGTCGGGGCGCTGCTGGTGCTCGTCTTCTACCCGCGCAAGGCGCGCGAGCACGAGCTGTTCGCCGAGTACGCGCGGGCGGATGCGCGGGTGGCGGAGGTCGCAGAGGCCGAGCCCGGGGTGACGGCCGCCTCCGGGGCGGAACCCGGTTCTGCCGGCGGGGCAGGGAGGTCGAGCGAGCGCACAGGAGAATAGGGGCATGCGTCTCACCGTGCTCGGCACCGCAACGCCCTTTCCTCGCCCCGACAACCCCTGTTCGGGCTACCTGCTCCAGGGGGGAACCGTGGACGACGAGAGCGGCGGAGCGGATGCTCCGGGTGCGACCGTCTGGATCGACGCGGGTGCCGGCACCCTCGCCGAACTGCAGCGCCACACCTCGATCGGGGCGCTCGACGCGATCTGGATCTCGCATCGCCACGCCGACCACGCCGCCGACCTGCTGGTGGCCTATTACGCTCTGCGGTTCGCCGAGGGCCGGCCCGAGCATCCGGTTCCCCTTCCGCTGATCGCGCCGGAGGGGATGCTCGAGCGGCTGAGTGCGTTCCTCGGCCCGTCGTCGGTCGACGAACTGCCCCGGGTGTTCGACTTCCGGCCGATGAGCGGCTGGGGTGAGGCCGTGTTCGGCTCGCTGACGCTCAGCTGGGGTCCCGTGCAGCACGGCGTGCCGGCCTTCGGCCTCACCGTCGACGAGGGCGGCCGCCGTCTCGCCTACTCGGGCGACTGCGCGCCCTGCCTCTCGCTCGAGGAGATCGGCGAGAACGCCGACCTGCTGCTGGTGGAGGCCGGTTACGACCGGGCGCCCGAGGGCGAGCCCGCCGTGCACCACACCCCCGAGGAGGCGGGACGCTCGGCCGCCACGGCCGGTGCCGCCCGCCTGGTGCTCACGCACCTCGCGGAGTCGCTGGTTCCGGATGCCGCCCGCGCCCGGGCGGCCACCGCCTACGCGGGCCCGATCGAGCTCGCGCACCCGGGAGCCGTCTTCCTGGTCTGACCCCGAGGCCCACGGCACGGCACGGAACGGGTGCGGGCGGTGCGTCAGCGGGCGGCGGGGGCTCCGGTCACGATCCAGCGGGAACCCCGGGCGCGGAGGCCGAGCGTGAGGGCGCGTGCTCCGATATAGCCGAGGCCGAACGCCAGCCAGAGCCAGACGAGGCCGGCCGTTCCCGAGGGCTGGATCAGGGCCACCGCGATCAGCAACGGCGCGTACATCGCGAGGTTCACGAGCCCCGTCAGCGCGAGATACCGCGCGTCGCCGGCGCCGATCAGCACGCCGTCGAGCACGAACACGAAACCGGCCAGCGGCACGCCGATCGCCATCACGAGCATCGTCGCGGTGAGATCCTGCCGCACCTCGGGCGAGGAGCTGAACACGAACCCGGCGAACGGCGCGGTCACCGCCACCAGTACGCCGAGCAGCACCCCCGACAGCAGGCCCCAGCGCACCAGCCGCCTCGTCACGGCGTGCACGCGCGGCACATCCGAGGCGCCGAGCCCGTGCCCCACCATCGCCTGACCGGCGATCGCCAGCGCATCCAGCACGAACGCCAGCGTCATGAACACCGTCATGGCGATCTGGAACGCCGCCAGCTGCGTCACCCCGAGCGAGGACGCCACCACGACCGTGGCGAGGATCGCCGCGCGCAGGCTGGCCGTGCGCACGAGCAGCCATCCGCCGGCCAGGGCCGCGCCCGTCACGCCGTCCAGACCGGGCCGGAGCGAGACACCGTGCCGCCGGGCGGCCCGGATCGCGATCACCACGTACACCGCGGCCATCGCCCACTGGGCCACCACCGTGCCGACGGCGGAACCGGCGATGCCCCAGCCCGCGCCGTAGATCAGCACCGCGTTCAGTGCGGCGTTCGCCGCGAATCCGGCCACCGCCACCACGAGCGGCGTGCGGGTGTCCTGCAGGCCGCGCAGCAGTCCGGTGGCCGCGATCACGATCAGCATGCCGGGCAGCCCGATCAGCGAGATCGACAGATACGTCTCGGCGTTCTGCTGCACGGCTTCGGTGCTCCCGAACAGACGGATGACGGCACCCACGAGCGGCCAGCCGGCGACGGCCAGCAGCACCCCGACGCCCAGCGCCAGCCACATGCCGTCGATACCCGCCTTCACCGCGCCCGGGGTGTCGCCGGCACCCAGACGCCGGGCGACGGCCGGCGTGGTGGCGTAGGCGAGGAAGATCAGCAGCCCGACGACCGTCTGCAGGATCGCGCTGGCGACGCCGAGGCCGGCCAGAGCATCCGCCCCCAGATGGCCCACCAGCGCGGTGTCGGTGAGCAGGAACAGGGGCTCGGCGACGAGCGCTCCGAGGGCTGGGACCGCGAGGCGCAGGATGTCGCGATCGATCGTCAGCACTCCATCAGCCTAGGACTCTGGTGCCCTCCGCCCCCCGGCTGGTAGCGTGCCGAATGTCAGCCCCGAACGCGCGCTCCGCTCGTGCGGGCACCTGCCCCCACCCTGCGAAAGGCCGCGCGATGCCCGAATTCAGCTACGGACCGGTCGAACTCATCCTGGTCGGATTCGACGGGGAGCGACCCGGCCCCGAGATCGTCGACGCCCTGCGGGACGTGATCGACGCCGGCACCGTCCGGCTGCTCGACCTCCTGTTCGTCACCCGCTCGCCTGAGGGCGCGCTCACCGTGCTCGAACTCGAAGATGCGGGCGACGCGATCGGCCTCGGCGAGGTCGTGCTGGAGGCCACCGGGCTCGCCTCGTTCGAGGACATCGAGGAGCTGGCCGCCGAGATCCCCGCGGGCTCCTCGGCCGCTCTGCTCGTGATCGAGCTGGCCTGGGCGAAGAACCTCGCGTCGAAGCTCGCCGCCGGCCACGGTGCCGTACTGAGCACGGAGCGCATCCCGGCCCCCGTGGTGAACGAGGTCCTGGCCGCGCTCGCGGACTGAACAGCGGCAGCGCTGCGCTGCTTCCACCCACCTCACGAAGACCCTTCCGTACGATCCGACAGGAGAACCGACATGCCCATGTTCCGACGAGCTGGCCGACCAGGCCTCATCGGCCTCGCCGCCCGCACCGCCGTCGTGGCCGGAACCGCCAGCGCGGTCTCCGGCGGGATCCACAACCGTCAGATGCAGAAGGCCCAGGGCCAGCAGGATCAGGCGGCATTCCAGGCCCAGCAGCAGCAGGCGCAGATCGACGCCGCAGCCGCGGCCGCCGTGGCCGCTCAGCAGGCCGCGGCTCCGGCTCCGGCACCTGCCGCACCCGCGCCTGCGGGTGGTGTCGACATCATCGCCGAGCTGCAGAAGCTGGCCGCCCTCAAAGACGCCGGCGTTCTCACCGACGCCGAGTTCACGGCCGCGAAGGCCAAGCTGCTGGCCTGACCCGCACCCCCCTCGCTTCCGCCCTCCCGGCACGCTGTCGGACGGGGTGCGTAGAGTTACGGGGTGACTGCATCCGGAATCGACACCAACGAACTCGACCCCAGCATCCGCGCGCAAGACGACCTGTTCCGGCACGTCAACGGCCGGTGGATCGCGCGCACCGAGATCCCCGAAGACAAGGCGCGCTACGGCTCGTTCTACGAACTCGCCGAAGAGGCCGAGAAGAACGTGCGCACCATCATCGATGAGGCCAAGGATGCCGCTGAGGGCACCGAGGCCCGCAAATTCGGCGATCTCTTCTCCTCGTTCATCGACGAGGAGCGCATCGACGCCCTCGGGGCCGCCCCCGTGGCGCCGCAGCTGGCGCTGATCGACACCATCGACGATCTGCCCACCCTCGCCCGCACCCTCGGCCGCCTCGAGCGCGAGGGCGTCTCGGGCCTGCTGCGCCTGTTCGTCGACAACGACCCGGGCGATCCCGAGCGCTACCTCGTGTTCGTCGAGCAGGGTGGCATCTCGCTGCCGGATGAGAGCTACTTCCGCGACGAGAAGTTCGCGTCGGTGCGGGAGGCCTACCTCGGCCACATCCAGCGGATGTTCGAGCTCGCGGGGCTGGATGACGCCCCGCGCCGGGCGCAGCGCGTGTTCGACCTCGAGACCGCCATCGCGGCCACGCACTGGGACAACGTGCGCACCCGCGATGCCCAGGCCACCTACAACCTGCTCGGCTGGGATGCGGTGGTCGACCTCGCGGGGCCCTCGGGCGCCGTCGACGGCGGGTCGTTCCTGGCTCTCTGGCGCGAGGCCCTGGATGCCCCGGCCGGCGTCTTCGACGAGCTCGTCGTGCGCGAACCGAGCTTCGTCACGGGCGTCTCCGAGGTGCTGGCCGGCCAGCCGCTGGGGAGCTGGAAGGACTGGCTGGCCTGGAAGGTCGTGCACGGCTGGGCGCCCTACCTCTCGAGCGACTTCGTGGAGGAGAACTTCGACTTCTACGCCCGCACGCTCACCGGCACCCCGAGCATTCGTGCCCGCTGGAAGCGCGGCGTCTCGCTGGTGGAGGGCGCCATGGGAGAGGCCGTCGGCCGCATCTACGTCGAGAAGCACTTCCCGTCCACGGCCAAGGCGGCCATGGACATCCTGGTAGCCAACCTCATCGAGGCCTACCGCCAGTCGATCACCACGCTGGAGTGGATGAGCCCGGCGACGCGCGAGCGGGCACTGGAGAAGCTCGGCAAGTTCACGCCCAAGATCGGCTTCCCGGTGAAGTGGCGCGACTACTCCGCGCTCGCGATCAGCCCCACCGACCTCATCGCGAACGTGCGCGCCACGAGCGAATTCGAGTTCCAGCGCGAGCTCGGCAAGATCGGCAAACCGCTCGACCGCGACGAGTGGTTCATGACGCCGCAGACGATCAACGCGTACTACAACCCCGGGTTCAACGAGATCGTGTTCCCGGCGGCCATCCTGCAGTTCCCGTTCTTCGACGAGTCGCGGGATGCGGCGGCCAACTACGGTGCGATCGGTGCGGTCATCGGGCACGAGATCGGTCACGGCTTCGACGATCAGGGCTCGCGGTTCGACGGCGACGGGAAGCTCACCGACTGGTGGACGGAAGACGACCGCGAGTCGTTCGAGAAGCTCACCTCGTCGCTGATCGCGCAGTACGACGCACTCGCTCCGGCGCAGGTTCCCGAGCACCACGTGAACGGCGCGCTCACCATCGGCGAGAACATCGGCGACCTGGGCGGCCTCGGCATCGCCTGGAAGGCCTACCTGCTCTCCCTCGATGGCGCCGAACCGCCCGTCGTCGACGGATTCACGGGCGCCCAGCGCTTCTTCCTCTCCTGGGCGCAGGCCTGGCAGCAGAAGTCGCGCGACGAGGAGGTCATCCGCCTGCTCTCGATCGATCCGCACTCGCCGAACGAGTTCCGGTGCAACCAGATCGTGCGCAACATCGACGAGTTCTACGCGGCTTTCGACGTGGCCTCCACCGACAGTCTCTGGTTGGACCCAGCTGAGCGTGTGACCATCTGGTAGTACTGCCGAACCCGGGCGCGCGATCTGATCCCGCCCGGGAGGCCGAGGGAGGCTCCTGAGCATGCCGGATTCGATCCGTCGCCGCGCGCGAGACGAGCGGGACGCCGCCGCCCCGCGCGGCCGCCGTTCGGTCGGCGACGGCTCCGACGGCGTGATCTTCCGCAAGGGGTTCGCCTCGCTCACCGAACTGGCGCTCTCCGGCGTGCAGGTGACGGCGTCGGTGGTCGACCTCGAATCGGGCCGCGTGCTGTTCTCCGTCGACGACCACCTCTCGGTGCCGACGGCCTCGATCGGCAAGGTGCTGCTGCTGATCGAGGTGGCGGCACGGATCTCCGCTCGCGACGGGCGCTCGCGTGAGGCCGGGCGGGAAGGCACCTCGCCCCGCACGGCGCGGGCCGCTCCCGGGGCGGAGGCGCTCAGCATCCTGAACCGCACGGCGCAGGACTCGGTCGCCGATTCCGGTCTCTGGCAGCATCTGCAGGTGCCGGCCCTGCCCTTGGCCGATCTCGCCGCACTGATCGGTGCCACCAGCGACAACCTCGCCACCAACGTGCTGCTGCGCCGCATCGGTCTGGATGCCGTGCGGGCGCGGGCGGAATCCCTGGGCCTCCGGCGCACCCTGCTGCTCGACATCGTGCGCGAGGTGCGCGGTCCGGATGACGCACCGCAGCTCTCGGTCGGCTCCGCACGCGAGCTCGCGGGCCTGTTCCGCCGGCTGCAGCGCGGCGAGATCGTCGACGCGACGACGAGCGAACTCGTGGTCGGCTGGCTGGGTCTCGGCACCGACCTCTCGATGGTCGCGGGAGCCTTCGGGCTCGATCCGCTGGCCCACCTGGGCGAAGACCACGGCATCACCCTGTTCAACAAGACCGGAACGGATGCCGGCATCCGCTCGGAGGCGGGCGTGGTGCAGGGCCCGCGGGCCGGTGTCTCCTACGCGGTCACCATGCGCTTCAACGACTCCACGCTGCCCGGCCGCCTAGCGGTGCTCGACGGCATGCGCACCCTCGGCACCGACCTGCTCGAGTACATCTTCTGAGTCGGGACCACCCGCTCAGCCCGCTAGTGCGCTAGATAGCCTCGCAGTTGGTCGAACGTGATTGCTGAGACGGTATTGGTACCGCCGAGCACGACGATGTGACGCGGGTTGAGCCGGCGCAGTTCGGTTGCGATGACGGCGGGGATGCCGTCGGCGGTGACGAGCAGCACCGGCGCGCCACGGCGGATGGCGGCAGCAGACCCGGAGAGCGCGTCGGGGAAGACGGCACCGGAGGCGACATACACCGTCGTGGTATTGGCGGGGAAGGTGCCGGCCGACACCGCTGCCGAAACGGCGTATCGATCAGCGCCGCCGACCCTGGTGGTGGGGGCGACCTGGTTGAGCGCGGTGAGAACACCGTCGGACACAGTGTTCGTTCCACCGAGGACGATGATCTTCGTGGGGGCGAGCCGCTTGAGTTCGGCGGCGACCGAGGCGGGGACCGCTCCCTTCTGCACGAGCAACACGGGTCCCTTGAGTGCGCCTGCGGCGGCGGAACCGGAGAGGGCATCAGGAAACACTTCACCGGAGGCGACGTAGGCTACCGGCGGCGATGCGGCGAAGAAGACGGCCTGCGACGCATTGGCGGAAACCTCGTACCGGTCTGCGCCCGCAATTCGGATCACTCCGGAGCGCGAAAATGTCCTCAGTTGATTCTCAATGTCCGAGCTCACCGTATTCGTGCCTCCCATGAGGAGGATGACCAGCGGGTGGAGGCGGCGCAGTTCGGCTTGCACCGCAGCTGGGAGCAGGTCTGCCTGAGTGAGAAGTACCGGGGCAGCGGCGGCGCCGGCGGCGGCGGAGGCAGATAGCGCATCCGGGAAGACCTGGCCCGATGCGACGAAGGCTCGATCGACGTCAGCCGGAAACGTATCGGCGGAGGTCGCTGCCGATACGGCATATCGATCGGCGCCCCCCAGACGATCTATGCGGGAGTCTGCTGCGGTATTGCGGATGTAAACCTGGTCGATACCCGTTGCTGTCTCCGGTGTCAGGTTGGTCGCATTCGAGGTGAAAGCCACGAACTGGCCGTCATCCGAAGGCACCGGAAAGTACGACTGCCGATCCGTCCGCGAGGTGGTTCCTGAGGCGGGCATTCCGACGAACTTGAACACTCCTGTCGCAATATCCAGAAGGTAGGCGCGATTAGTGCTTGGGAGACCTTCAACCTCAGGGACGACCTTACTAATGGAATCGAATGCCAAGTGCTGTCCATCGGTGGAGAGTCGAAGGTTCGAAAGGGAGAACTTGGGTGCCAGATCTCGGGTCATTGCAGTGGTGGTGTCACGGATGTATCCGCCTCCAGTCCCGCGCGACGTGGTCAGGTTGGAAGCACTGCTCCCGAAGGCCACCAACGTCGCGTCGCCGGACATCGTCATCGACTCGACGGGGCGATTCGCGCCGGTGACGGCATCAGCGCTGACGCTCGCCAGAGTCGTCGTTCCGGCTGGCACGTTCCTCAGAAACACTTGCGGGATGGAATGCACATCGGTCGGTGTGAGGCTTGCGGCGCTGATGAAACCGACAACGCTGCCGTCGGATGAGACCGAAGGTAGGAAAGCTCCGAGCCGGGCACCTTTGCCCGCGGACTCGATACTCGCCATCGTCGTCGTGCCCGCTGCGATGTCGCGCACGAAGACCTGGCCGAATCCACGGTTGTCCTCCGTCGTGAGGTTTGTCGAACCCGAGGTGAAGACGACCGCATTCCCATCACGGGAAAGGCTCATCTCAGATGGGACTCCACTGTTGCCCACATCGTGGCCTGCAGTGTTACTCACGTCGATGACTGTGGAGGTGCCCGTCTCGCTGGACCACAGGAAGACATGCGGAATTCTATCTGAGACGCCGGATACGAGATCGGTAGCGCTTGACAAGAACGCCACCTTGGTGCCGTCTCCGGAGATCGACGGCCTGGATGACGTTAAATCGCCGGGAGCGCCTGTGCTCGTCGCGCTTACCAGCCGAGTCGTTCCGGTCACTGTATCGCGCACATACACTTGCGACCTGCCAGTCGGATTGGCGACGACCATGTTCGTAGATTTGGTCGCGAAGGCGACATACCTACCGTCGGACGAAATCGATGAGACCCCCGAGATGTCGACGGAACCGGATGGACTGTCACCGCCCTGGGGCGGCGTTACACCCGCCACGCTTACCAGCTGAGTGCTCGAAGGACCGGGGCCTGCGGCATGCGCGGCAGGTACACGCGACACGGGCGTGAGCCCGGTCAGCAACAGCCCTCCTAGTGCCAGCGCGGCGAGGCCCGTCGCAATCCGTTCGCGCATCGTGAACCTCCAGGTCGACGGACCCACCGGGTGCAGGTCGTACAAACCTGAAGGTATATCACTTTATTCGCGAATTCCAGTGCCGTCAGCGGGTGAGGGCCGAGAGCAGGCGCAGCGCCTCGCCGACGGCGGGCACGTGGTCGGCGCCCGGGCGGGTGACGGCGACGATCAGACGGTGATCGCCGCCCGCCGTGGGACGCGCGTGGACGCCCGGCGGCAGCGGCGAGGTGGTGAGGGCGAGGGCCGGCAGCAGGGCGACGCCGAGGCCGGCCGCGACCATGCTGATCACGGCCACGACGTTGTCGGTCTCGAACGCGATCGCGGGCGCGAAGCCGCTGCGGGCGCAGGAGTCGAGCAGGTGGCTGCGGCAGCGCGGGCAACCGGCGATCCAGTTCTCGTTCCGCAGCTCCGCCAGGTCGACGGCCGCGGAGTCGAGCTGGTAGTCGTCGCCCACGCTGCCGCCGGTTCCGGATGCCGCGACCCCGCCCCGGAGGGCCGGATGCCCCTCCGGCGCCAGCAGCACGAGATCGTCGCGCTGCAGCGCGGTCACCACGAGCCCCTCGGTGCCGGCCGCGAAGGCGTCGTTCGGATCGGCCGGATAGTGGAACGCGATCGCCACGTCGCTGAGGCCGTCGCGCACGGCCACGACCGCCTCGGGCGGTTCGGCCTCGAGGTAGGTGAAACGCACGCCCTCGTGTTCGGCCCCCATCGCCTGGATGAGTCGGGGCACGATGGTCGATGACGCCGAGGGGAACGCGGCCAACCGCACGCGCCCGGTGCGCAGCCCCGACAGATCGGCCAGTTCCCCGGCGGCCGCATCCAGCGCCCCGAGCACCGCCTCCGCGTGACGGGCGAGCACCTCGCCCGCATCCGTCAGCCGGATGCCGCGACCCGAGCGAGTAACCAAGGTCATGCCGATGCGCGACTCGACGCGCTTGAGCTGCTGGCTGAGGGCCGGCTGGCTGAAGCCGAGCACGGCGGCGGCTCGCGTGATCGAGCCGTAGTCGGCGATGGCCGCGACCGCGCGGAGGGTCTGCGAGTCGAGGTCGAACGTGCCGGCGAGCGGAGTGAGGGTCACGGCGCCAGACTACGGCAGATCCATAACGTGATGTGATGGGAACCATCCCAAGTCGGTTCTTGTCGAATGAGTGCGAGGTCGCGAGGCTGGAGCCATGACAAGCCGAGCCACCGCGAGCCCCCTCTCCCTCGATGCGCTGCGCGAGCACTTCACGGTGCGTCCCGGGTATCTCTCGGCCTGCATGATCGGGGTGCCGCCACGCGAGGCGGTCGAGGCGCTGACGGCTGACCTGGCCGCCTTCGCGGAGGGCCATCGCGATCCCGGCTCGTACGGTGTCGCGGTGGAGCGGGCGCGTGAGGCCTTCGCCCGGCTGAGCGGAGTGCCGGCTGATCACGTGGCCGTCGGGTCGCAGGCTTCGGTGACGGCGGGGATGATCGCGTCGTCGCTTCCTGCCGGCTCGGAGGTGCTCGTGGTGGAGGGCGACTTCAGCTCGATGGTGTTCCCCTTCGTGGTGCAGGAGCAGCAGGGACGCCTCTCGGTGCGCTGCGTTCCGCTCGACGCGCTCGCGGCGAGCATCCGCCCGGAGACCGCGCTCGTGTCGTTCTCGCTGGTGCAGTCGGCCACGGGCGCGGTGGCCGACGTCGACGCCGTGCTCGAGGCGGCGGCCGCACACGGGGCCGCCACGTTCTGCGACACCACGCAGGCGGTGGGCTGGATGCCGGTCGACGCCTCCCGCTTCGACGCCACCGTGTGCCACTCCTACAAGTGGCTCTGCGCGCCCCGCGGATGCTGCTTCACGACGCTGCGCCCGGCCTTCGCCGCGCGGCTCGTGCCGAACTCCGCCGGCTGGTACAGCGGAGACGACGTGTGGGGCTCGTGCTACGGACCGGGGATGCGGCTGGCCGGATCCGCCCGCCGCTTCGACGTCTCGCCCGCCTGGCAGGCCTGGATCGGGGCGGCCGAGTCGCTCGAGCTGTTCGCCTCGGCCGATGCGGAGGAGATCCGCCGCCACTGCGTGGGACTCGCGGATGCGCTCTGCCGCCGCCTCGGGGTGTCCGAGGCGCACAGCGCGATCGTGACCTGGCCGGATGAGGACGGCCGCGCGATCGCCGCGCTGACCGAGGCTGGTATCGCCGCCTCGTCCCGTTCGGGCCGGGTGCGCGTGGCGTTCCACGTCTGGAATGACGCCTCCGACGTCGAGCGCGTCTGCGCGGCCCTGGGTCTCTCGGCGTGAGGAGGGTCAGTCGATCAGGCCGAGGGCGGCCAGGCGGCGGAGGGTCTCGGCGCCGGCCGGGGGACAGCGGTCGAGGTCGGCCGTGGTGACCCAGTGCAGGGCGTCGACCTCGCTCGAGGCGACCGGAGCATCCGTCGTCTCACCCCGGAAGACCTGCATGTGCACCAGCCGCCCGTCGGGCTCGCCGTGCGCCTGCACGCTCACCGTGAACAGCTCGTCGAGGCTCGCCGGGTCGACCGAGACACCGATCTCCTCCCGGGCCTCGCGCAGCACCGCTTCCGCCGCAGTCTCGCCCGGATCGATCTTGCCGCCCGGCATGTAGTGCACCTCGCGCGCCCGCGCGGTCACCATCAGCACCCGCCGTTCGCGCACGAGCGCCAGCGCCGCCACGGCGATCGGCGGCAGAGCGGCACCAGTCATCCCCGCAGTTTAGGGGACCCGGATACCCGGTGAGGTGCGACCTTCGGCTCTAAAACCCGGGAAATAGAGCCACGACCCGCAAGTCAGCGAAGGGGGAGGGGCGAGGAAACGACTAGAGAGTGCCGGTGCGGTAGTCGTCGAGCGAGACGGCTCCGGATGCTGCCGCGGCGGCATCCGCCTGGGCTGCGATCTCCGACCGGAGGGCGGCCGCGGAGCCGAGACCGAAGAGGGTCTCGATGGCGGCGAACACCTCGTCGGCCCGGCCTTCGCGCGCCAGTTCGCGGGCGCGCACCGAGGGGGAGTGCAGGATGACGCCCACGAGGTGCCGCAGCGAACGCTCGGTCTGCTCGGCCGCGGCTGCGGCGAGCACGGTCGCGGACGGATCGGCGGTGGCCGCGGTGGCGATGGCCGAGGAGCGCGACCGCCCGATCTCGGCGTCGAGCAGGTCGAACAGGTGCGAGCGCAGGGCCACGACCGCGGGGGTGACGGCTGACTCGGCCTTGCCGGCGCGGTATTCCGCGGCCGCCTGGTCGACCAGGGCGCGCGCATCCGACTCGGCGTTCAGTTCGTCGAGCGGCGCGTGCAGGCTGATGGTCTCGAGGTCGAGCAGCTCGGCTCCGGCCACTCCGGCGACGGCGGGGTCGACGTTGCGCGGCAGACCGAGGTCGATGATGAGACGGCGGGTGAAGGCGCCGGGAAGCGAGGCTGCGGCGCGCAGGTGGTCGGCATTCAGCACGACGGTGGCCGCCGTGCTGCAGGTGATCACCACGTCGGCCGTGGCGACGGCCTCGAGGAAGCCGCCTGCGGGCACCGGCTCGAGCTCTTGCTTGGCGGCGAACACGGCCGCACGGCCCGACGGCGAGAACACCCGGATGTCGGTGACCCCGCGGTCGCGCAGGTTCGCGAGCGTGACGCGGGCGTACTGCCCGGTGCCGACCAGCAGCACGCGCGTGGCGGCCCAGTCGGTGACCCGGCTCTCGCCGAGATCGAGGGCGAGGCGGGCGAGCGAACGCCCCGCGCCGCCGAGGCCCGTCTTCGTCTTGACGCCGCGGGAGGTCTGCGAGGCACGCTGGAACAGCCGCTCCAGGTCGGAGGAGGTCGTGCCCTCGATCCGTGCGGTGCTGAGCGCCCGCTTCACCTGGCCGGCGATCTCGTCTTCGCCGACGACGACCGACTCCAGGCCCGACGACACGGCGAACAGGTGGTCGGCCACGCCGTCGCCGCAGAGCAGCGTGAGACTGTCGCGCAGCTCGTCGACATCGGTTCCGGATGCCGCGCTGAACGACTCCGCGGCCTGCTCCACGGCCAGCGAGAGGCCGGCGGTGAGCGGTTCGTCGATGTCGAGGTAGGCCTCGAAGCGGTTGCAGGTGGCCAGCACGACCGCGCCCTGCACGAAGTCGCTCTCGGCCACGAGGCTCTTGGCGACGTCTGCGGTGCCCACCGACAGCTTCTCGAGGAGGTCGAAGCCCGCGTTCCGGTGATTCGCGGTCAGGCAGATGAGCACTAGCTGATTGTACGCCCCCAAAACTGATCATCTGCTGGCCCGAGGGTCGCCGAGAGCACTCTCAGCGGCCCTCACGTTCGTGGTCGGGTGGTCAGTCCCAGAGAACCGTGGGGTTCTCGCTCGCCATGTCGACCGAGGGGGAGCCGAGCGAGGGGGCGAAGATCAGGTCGCAGGTTCCGGATGCTCCGCCCTGGCTGCACTGCGCGGTGACGTCGACCGATCCGATGTAGTCGCCCTGGGCGAGGGTGGGGTTGTCGTAGCTGAGGGTCGGTTCGAGCGAGCTCAGCGTGGTCTGGCCGTCGGCCGAGAGGGTGCGCTTGATCGTGCCGTCGACGAGGGTGGTGCCGTCGTCGAGGGTGGCGGGCAGCTCGAGCCCGCAGCCGGCGGCCAGCGTGGTGGAGGCGAGGCATTCGTTCGCCGCCGCGGTCACGATGCTGCGGAACTGCTGCAGCGCCTCATCCGTCAGCACTGGCTCGATGTCGCCGGTGTCGCCGGATTCGAACGGCGCGGTCACCACGACGGTGGTGGTTCCCTCGAGCGTGAAGTTGGGCAGGTCGGTCGCGAGCTCGTAGGCGCCGGGGAAGACCTCGACCTCGTCGGCCTGCACGGCGACTCCGTTCACGGTCAGGCCGATGCCGTCGAATTTCGCCGTGCTGATGTAGCCCGTGCCACCGCTGACCTGCCACTCCCCGTCGCCGTCGTAGTCGAGAACCGAGTACTCGGCCTGCACCGGGTCGCCGCCGAGGAGGTATCCGACCGTGACGTCGGCCGATCCCTCGTCGCCTACCTGCTGCACGACCTCGATGTCGGTGATGGGTGCGAGCTCGTTGGACGCCGCGAGCACCTCGTTGGTGAGCAGTGTGTCGTCGTCCGGGGCGGAGCCGAGCAGCCCGAGCGCGGTCTCGGCATCGCTTTCGCTCAGCGCGGTGAGGTAGCTCACCACCGTGTCGGAGGGCTTGCGGGCGTTCGCGGCGTTGGTGGCCGCGATGCTGTTGGCCACCAGGGCGACCACCACGATGATGACGACGATCAGCGCCACCGCACCGCCGATGATGCCGATCAGGGCGCCGGCACCGAGACGGCGCTTCTTCGGCGGTGTGCCGCCGGGGCCGGGGGCTCCGGATGCGCCGGGCACCGAGGGCCCGTAGCCCGGGTGAGGCTGTGGGGCCTGGGGCGCCCCGGGGCCGTAGCCGGGGTGGGGCTGGCCGGGTGCGTAGGCCTGGGTCGGCTGCGGAGCGCCGTAACCCGGATGCGGCTGTGCGAGCTGCTCCGGCGTGTAGCCCGGATGCGGCTGGTTCCGCGCGGGAGCTGCGGGATAGGCCGGCGGGGCGACAGGAGGAACGGGCGGTGCCGGGGGCACCGGCGCCTCGGGGGCCGCAGGAGGATCGAACGGCGCCGGTGGCGGCACGGGCGTGGTGCCGGGCTGCTCGCCCGATCCGCTCGGCTTCGTGGAATCGGGCTGGTTGCGGTCTGCGGTGTTCTCGTCGTCGCTCATGGCGCCCCCTCGTATCGTCACCTGTCTACCACCGCTGCCGCGCCGACCCCATGGGCAGAACTCCCCATCGGCGCCGCTCG
The DNA here is from genome assembly GCF_023264855.1 of Herbiconiux sp. Taxonomy (GTDB): domain Bacteria; phylum Actinomycetota; class Actinomycetes; order Actinomycetales; family Microbacteriaceae; genus Herbiconiux. The sequence continues at coordinate 48,128 of NZ_JAHFUW010000008.1, forward strand.
CCCGCCCGTCGGGTGCCTCGGGGCACACCTCCGGCCCCACCCGCCGGGGCGTCCAGCCGCCCGCCGTAAGATGTGGCGGTGACTCTGCCCGCGACGCATCCGCTCTCCGACGGCCGCACGGCCGACTCCCCGCTCATCACCACCTACCTCGGCACGCGGGGCCCGATCACCCCCGTGTGGTTCATGCGCCAGGCCGGCCGCTCGCTGCCCGAGTACCGCGAACTGCGGGTCGGAACCCGGATGCTCGACGCCTGCCTCGACCCGGCGATGGCCAGCGAGATCACGCTGCAGCCGGTGCGCCGGCACGGTGTCGACGCGGGCATCTTCTTCAGTGACATCGTCATCCCGCTGCGCCTGGCCGGCGTCGACGTGGAGATCGAGCCCGGCCGCGGCCCGGTGCTCGCGAAGCCGGTGCGCACGCTCGCCGACGTGCAGGCGCTGCCGGATCCGGCCGGCGCCGACTTCTCGGCCATCCAGGCCGGTGTCGCCCAGACCGTCGCCGCGCTCGGCCGCACGCCGCTGATCGGCTTCGCCGGGGCCCCCTTCACGCTCGCGGCCTACCTCGTGGAAGGCGGGCCGTCGAAAGACCACATCCGCGCCCGCACCCTCATGCACGCCGACCCCGAGGCCTGGGAGGGGCTGCTCGACTGGGCCGCCGCGGTGACCGGCGCCTTCTTGCGCGCCCAGCTGCTGGCCGGTGCCAGCGCCGCGCAGCTGTTCGACTCGTGGGTCGGCTCGCTCTCCCGCGCCGACTACGTGCGGCGCGTGGCGCCGTTCTCGGCGAAGGCGCTCGCGCCGATCCGGGATCTCGACGTGCCCGTGGTGCACTTCGGGGTGGGCAGCGGCGAGGTTCTGAAAGAGATGCACGCCGTGGGCGCCGACGTGGTGGGCGTCGACTGGCGGCTGCCGCTGGACGAGGCCTCGGTGCGGCTGGGCGGCGGCGTGACCGTGCAGGGCAACATCGACCCCGCGCTGCTCGCGGCGCCGTGGGAGGTGCTCGAGGCGCACGTGCTCGACGTGCTGCGGCGCGGCCGGAGCGCCCCCGCGCACGTTCTGAACCTGGGGCACGGCGTGCCGCCGGAGACCGACCCGGCGGTGCTGACGCGCATCGTCGAGCTCGTGCACGCGCAGGGGGAGGGGCAGGGGCAGGATGCCTGAGCTGGCGGATGCGGGACCCGGCGAGCCCGAGAGCTCGGCGCTGCCCGACGCGGTCGACGTCGTCGTGATCGGCGGCGGCGTGGCCGGTCTGGTGGCCGCCCGGCAGCTCGCGCACCTCGGCCAGTCGGTGCTGCTCGTGGAGGAGCGGCCCGTGCTCGGCGGTTTCGTCGCGCGGCACGAGGTGGCGGGCGTCGCGCTCGACGCCGGGGCCGAGAGCTTCGCCATCCGCAAGGGCACCGTCGCGGGCCTGGCCACCGACCTCGGCCTGGGCGACGACATCGTGACCCCGGATGCCGCCGGCGCCTGGGTCACCTGGAACGGCGGCACCGCGCCGCTCCCGGCCGCGGGCGTGCTCGGCATCCCGGGCTCGCCGCTCGCCGACGACGTGCGCCGCATCCTCGGCTGGGGCGGCTCGCTGCGCGCCTATCTCGACCGCCTGATGCCGCTCGTGCGGGTGCGCACCGAGACCGACCTCGGCGACATCGTGCGCCGCCGGATGGGCCAGAGGGTGCTCGACCGGCTCGTCACCCCCGTGGTCGCGGGCGTGCACTCCGCCGATCCCGGTGTGGTCGACGTTCACACGGTCGCCCCCGGACTCACCCAGGCCATGACCACGCAGGGGTCGCTCTCCGGCGCCGTGATGGCGTTGCGCGAGCAGGCGCCGGCGGGGTCGCTCGTGCAGGGCATCGCGGGCGGGGTCTACCGGCTCGTCGAGGCGCTCGAGGCCGACTGCCGGTACTACGGCGTGCAGATCCGCACCCGGACGCGCGCGGCCACCGTGGCACGAGCGGTCGAGGCGGGTTCGGTGACGGATGCGGCGGCTCCGGGGGATCCGGATGCCGGCGGCACGACTTCTGCAGCCGACCCGGTGTGGCGGATCGAACTGGAGAGCGCTGTCGGCGAGAGCGAGAGCGAGAGCGAGGGCGAGGGCGAGAGCGAGGGCGAGACCGCGCCGCAGACCGCGGACGACGCGTCCGGCCGGACGATCACGGCCCGGGCGGTTCTGCTGGCCACCGGTTTCCGCGGCGGGCTGCGCCTGCTCGGCGAGATCGCTCCCGAGGTGCTGCCGCCGGCGGCCTCCTGGCCCGAGCCGGCCTCGGTCACCCTCGCCACGATCGTGGTCGACGAGCCGCGCCTGGACGCGCATCCGCGGGGCACCGGGGTGCTCGTGGGCGAGGGTACGCCGGGCGTCGCCGCCAAGGCCCTCACGCATTCGAGCGCGAAATGGCGGTGGCTCGCCGACTCGCTGCCCGCGCACCGGCACGTTCTGCGGCTGTCGTACGGTCGCGGACACGCCGTGGCCGGGGCATCCGGAGCCGAGATAGCCGGAGCCGAAGCATCCGGAACCCCGGCGTCCGTCGCCCCCGAGGTGACCCTCGCCACCGCCCTGCACGACGCCGGCACGCTGCTCGGCGTTCCGCTCGCGCCGGGATCGGTCGCCGGATTCGCCGTGACGCCCTGGAACGATTCGCTCGCCTTCGCCACCGTGGGCCACAAGGCGCGCGTGCGCCTCCTGCTCGCCGGGGTGGAGGCCGTGCCGGGTCTCGAGGTCGCCGGTGCGTGGGTGGCCGGCACCGGGCTCGCCGCCACGGTCGAGCAGGCGCGGGTCACCGCATCCGGGCTCGCCGCCCACCTGCGCGGGGAACGCCGGGCGCCGCAGGGGTGAGACTCGCGCAGAACCTGGCAATCGACGCCATGCGGCCTCCGACCAGGGGGACTACGCTTGTGAGGACGCTGTATTCATGATCGATCGGAGTAGTAATGCGCGGAAAGATCATCTTCGTCGTCGGGCTGGCAACGGGATATGTGCTCGGAACACGTGCAGGGCGTGAGCGCTACGAGCAGATCAAAGCCGGAGCGGAGAAGGTCTGGAACACGCCGGCCGTGCAGTCGGGTGTCGACAAGGTGCAGGAGTTCGCCGGTGCGCGGGTCGATTCCGTGAAGGCCGACCTCTCGGCCAAGGCTCATAGTGCGCTCTCGGCCCTGATCGGCCGTGAGCCGCGCACGTCGTCCTCCACGACCGCCTCCACGGCGGCCGCGAAGGTGGGTTCGACGCGTGCCACGCCCACGAAGACCGCTGCGGCCAAGCCCAGCGCCGCCAAGCCGACCGCCGCCAAGGCGTCTGCCGCGAAGAAGCCGGCCACCGAGCCGACTGCCGACACCGACGCCGACGAGTAGGAGAAGGCACCGTGACCGAAGAACGCGACAAACGAGCGCGCCGCTCGCTCGTCTCCTTGTTCGCCGAGCTGCCCACGCTGATCATCCAGCTGCTCAAAGACGAGATCGAGAACCTCAAGCGCGACCTGACCGCACGCCTCGCGAAGCTCGGCATCGGCATCGGCCTGTTCGTCGCCGCCGCGCTGTTCGCCTTCTTCGCGCTGGCGACACTCATCGCGGCAGCCGTGCTCGGTCTCGCGACGGTGCTGCCGGCCTGGGCCTCGGCCCTGATCGTGGCGGGCGCTCTTCTGGTGCTCGCCGCCATCCTCGCCCTCGTGGGGCTCTCGTCGGTGAAGAAGGGCGTTCCGCCCGTGCCCGAAGAGGCCATCGCGAGCATCAAGAAAGACATCAACACCGTCAAAGGATTGGGTCAGTGATGAGTGAAGCTCCGAAGACGGCGGGCGGATCGGGAACAGCTCCCGCCGACGCCCCGCAGCGCTCCAAGGCCGAACTGCTCGCCGACATCGAGAAGAACCGCGCCGACCTCCGCGCCACGCTGGATGCCATCGAGTTCAAGCTCAACCTGCCCAAGCAGGCCCGGCACGCGGCCCACCGTGTGAAGAGCCGGGTCAACCGCCTCCGCCACGACAACCCGGTCGTGTTCGGCACGGTGGTGGCCGGAGCCGTCGCGGCCGTGGGGGCCGCCGCCGTGCTCGGCTTCCGCTTCGCCGCCAAGAAGTAGCGTGCGCGCCCGCCCGAGCGCCGCACCACTGACAGCACCGACCCCCCTGGCACCATCGCTTCACCGCACCACGATCACGAACGAAGAGGAACATGACTGACCCGACAGTCGAGTCGACCGCCCACTCCGCCGAACAGCCCGGCTCTCAGCCGCTTACCGCCCGCGATGTGGAGGACTCGGAGGCGGTGCCGGTCATCGGCTACACGCTCTGGGCGGTGTTCCGCCGCAATCCCGATGCCCCGCTGTTCCTCGACGGTGCCGAGGTTCCGGATGCGATCGCGCAGCTCGACGACACGATCGCCTCGGTCGAGGGCGAAGACGTCATGGTGCGCGGTCTCTACGACGTCTCGGGGCTGCGCGCCGACGCCGACGTGATGGTGTGGCTGCACGGCAGCGTGCCCGAGACCCTGCAGTGGGCTCTTCGCCAGCTGCGACGCACCCGGCTCTTCGTCGACCTGCTGCCCACCTGGAACGCGATGGGCGTGCACCGTGACGCCGAGTTCTCGTCCAACCACCTGCCGGCCTTCATGCGCGGCAAGGAGCCGGCCGCCTGGCTGACGGTGTACCCCTTCGTGCGCTCGTACGAGTGGTACATCCTGCCCGAGGAGGAGCGCCGCGCGATGCTGGCCGACCACGGCCGCAAGGGCGCGCAGTACCGATCGGTGCTCGCGAACACGGTCGCCTCGTTCGCACTGGGCGACTACGAGTGGATCCTCGCCCTCGAAGACGACGACCTGCTCAACCTGGTCGACCTGATGCGTCACCTGCGTGCGACGGATGCCCGGCTGCACGTGCGGGAGGAGGTCCCGTTCTTCACGGGACGGCGCATCGACACCGCCGAGATCGTCGAGGTGCTGCAGTGAGCGCCCGCATCGTCCCCGGCGCGAGCGCGGCCGCCGCGTCCGGACCAGAGCACGTCACGGAGCCGGTGGCCTACGACGCCATCCTGCTCGCCTCCTTCGGCGGGCCCGAGGGTCAAGACGACGTGATCCCCTTCCTCCGCAACGTCACGCGCGGGCGCGGAATCCCCGACGAACGGCTCGAAGAGGTGGCGCACCACTACCGCGCCTTCGGCGGCATCAGCCCGATCAACGCGCAGAACCGCGAGCTCAAGGCCGCCCTCGAGGCGGAGCTCGCCGGCCGCGGCATCGACCTGCCGGTGCTCTGGGGCAACCGCAACTGGGATCCCTATCTGCGCGAGGCCTTGACCGAAGCGGATGCCCGCGGGTTCCGCACCCTGATCGCGATCGCCACGAGCGCTTACAGCTCGTACTCGAGCTGCCGGCAGTACCGCGAGGACTTCGCCATCGCTCTGGACGAGACGGGCCTCGGCGGCACGATCACGATCGACAAGGTGCGCCAGTTCTTCGACCACCCCGGTTTCGTGCAGCCCTTCATCGACGGCGTCGGCAAGGCGCTCGCCGACGTGCGCGAGCGCTTCGAGGGCATCGATCCGACGCGCGAGATCGAGGTGCTCTTCACCACGCACTCGATCCCGAGCGCCGACGCCGAGCGCTCCGGCCCCGCCTCGCGCGGGTTCGGGCCGGACGGCGCCTACGCGGCACAGCACCGGGCCGTGGCCGAGGTCGTCATGCTCGCCGCAGCCGGCGCGAGCGACGTGCCCTGGCAGCTGGTGTACCAGTCGCGATCGGGCCCGCCGAGCCAGCCGTGGCTCGAGCCCGACATCAACGACGCCATCGCCGAGCTCCCCGCCAAGGGCGTGAAGGCCGTGGTGATCGTGCCGCTCGGTTTCGTGAGCGACCATATGGAGGTCATGTGGGACCTCGACAACGAGGCTCTCGAGTCGTGCGCCGAACACGATCTGTTCGGCGTGCGCGTGCCGACCCCGGGCGTCGACCCCTCCTATGTCGCCGGACTGGTCGATCTGGTTCTGGAACGCGTGAACGGCACACCCGTGGCCGAGCGGCCCGCCGTCACCGGCCTCGGTCCGTGGTACGACGTGTGCCGCCCCGGATGCTGCGAGAACGTGCGCCTGGGCTTCAAGCCCGCGCTCTCCGGGATCGCACCGTAGGCCGGAACGAGGGCGGGAGCATGAGCGGAGCACTGCGCGTGGCGACACGGGGCAGCGCTCTTGCGCGCGCCCAGACCGGTCACGTGGTCGCCGCCCTGGTGGAGGCGACCGGTGTCGAGGTGGAGACGATCATCATCACCTCCGAGGGCGACCGCTCGAAGGAGTCGCTCTCCAGCCTCGGCGGAACCGGTGTCTTCGCCAGCGCACTCCGCGAAGCGCTGATCGCCGGAGAGTGCGACCTGATCGTGCACTCGCTCAAAGACCTGCCCACGGCGCCGTACGAAGGGCTCGTGCTCGGTGCCGTACCCGAGCGCGAAGACCCCCGTGATGCCCTCTGCACGCGCGACGGTCTCACGCTCGACGAGCTGCCCGAAGGCGCCTCGGTGGGCACCGGCTCTCCCCGCCGGGTGGCTCAGCTGCTCTCCCTCCGGCCTGATCTGCGGATCGTCGACATCCGCGGCAACGTCGACACCCGTCTCGGCCGCGTGCGGGACGGCGACCTCGACGCCGTCGTCCTGGCGGCGGCCGGGCTCGGTAGGCTGGGTAGGCTGGACGCAGCATCCGAACTCTTCGCACTCGATCTCTGGCCCACCGCGCCGGGGCAGGGTGCGCTCGCGATCGAGACCCGAGAGGGAGACAGCATCCCCGAACTGTTGAGCATCGAACACCCGCCCACGCGCACGGCGATCCTCGCCGAGCGCGCGGTGCTCGCTGCCCTCGAGGCGGGATGCGCGGCTCCGATCGGCGCGACGGCTACCGTGGCCGGCGATGAACTGCACCTCTCGGCCACCGTCTACCAGGCCGACGGCGCCGCCGAACTCGGCTGCGAACGATCCGCCACCCTTCTCGGCGACGACCTGCTCGTGGCCGACCTGCTCGGCCAGGCGGTGGCCGCCCAGCTGCTCGAAGACGGGGCGGCCGAGATCGCACCCCTCGGCCCGGGCGGCACGGAATGACGGCCTGGTCGCAGCGCCCGCTCGGCGGCTGGCGCATCCTCGTTCCCCGCGGCGGACCGTGGGGCCACGGCGTCGCCGCCGACCTGCGGGCCGTCGGCGCCAAGCCGATCGTCGCCCCGATGATCAACTTTGCTCCCACCGAAGACGCCGAGACCCTCGAGCGCGCCCTGCAGGCGCTCGCCGCCGGGTCGTTCGACTGGCTCACCATGACCAGTGCCACCACGGTCGACGTGCTCACCGCCCACCAGGCCGTCGTTCCTCCGGAGACGCATATCGCCGCGGTGGGGGAGACGACCGCCGCCGCGCTCACGGCGGCCGGTTACAAGGTCGACCTCGTGCCGCCGGAGGACAACTCCGCCAAGGGCCTGCTGCGTGAACTCAAGCGCTTCGAGCAGTTCGGGCCCGAGCTGCGCGTGCTCACCCTGCGCAGCGACATCGCGAAGCCGGTGCTCACCGAGGGGCTGATCAAGCGCGGCCACACCGTCGAGTCGGTCGTGGCCTACCGCACCATCGGCGTGGAGGTCGATCCGCAGATCCGCGCCGACGTGGCCGCCGGGGCGATCGACGCCGTCTTCGTGACCTCGGGATCCGTGGCCGAGCAGGTGCAGCTGCAGCTGGGCCCCGTGCCCGAGTCGACCCTCGTCGCCGCGATCGGCCCGCGCACGGCCGACGACGCGCGCGCCTACGGTCTGCGGGTGGACGTGATCGCCAAGGGCCGCTCCTCCGAATCGCTGATCAACTCGGTGATCGAGGTGGCGAACGCCCGGCGTGCCGAGGGCCGCGACGAGGACGACCGCTCCGACTTCTGAGACTCTTCCGGGCACTCCCACCCCTCCTGACTCTCATACGGGCCACACCGGCCGGAACTGCACGCTGATGCGCGGCCCGACCGCCTGCTTGGTCTTCAGCACTGCGTGCTCGTGGGTGCGCTGACAGCTGCCGCCCATCACCACCAGGTCGCCGTGCCCGACCGGGAAGCGCAGCGTCTCGCCTCCGCCCTTCGGCCGCACGGACAGGGTTCGGGCCGCTCCTACCGACACGATCGCCACCATCGTGTCGCGATCGATGGTGCGGCCGACCCGGTCGCCGTGCCAGGCCACGCTGTCGTCGCCGGTGCGGTAGAAGCACAGCCCGGCCGTCTGGAACACCTGGCCGGGCGGGCGCCCGTAGTGCTCGTTGAGCGCATCCTGGGCCCGGGTGAGCACGAGATCGGGATAGACCGACCCGGCACCGAAGCGGGAGACGAGCCGGGGCACCTCGACCACGCGGTCGTACATCTCCCGCCGGTCGGCCTGCCAGGGCACGTCGACCGCGAGGCGCTCGAACAGCGCGTCGGAGTTGGAGACCCACCCCGGCCGCAGGTCGATCCAGGCCCCGTCGCCGAGCACGGTGCGCTGCACGGTTCCCCCGAGATCCTCCAAGACGGGGTCGGCGGCGAGGTCGTCGAAGAGCGAGGTCTGGAAGTCGATGTTCATGTCGCCATCGTACGCACATTCGAACATGTGTTCGAGTTAAACCTCGTGACCTGTGGAGAACCGGCCGGCTCTGCACAGGCGGCCGACGTCCAGCACGGTCGGCATAGGCTGGAGGCATGAGTTTTGGATCGTTCCCCGATGTCCGGCCGCGCCGGCTCCGCTCCACCCCGGCGATGCGCCGGCTGGTCGCCGAGACGCGGATCGATCCGGCGCAGCTCGTGCTGCCGCTGTTCGTGCGCGACGACGTCGTGGAGCCCGTTCCGCTCACCTCGATGCCCGGCGTGCTGCAGCACAGCTTCGACAGCCTGAAGGCGGCGGTCACCGAGGCGGCGGAGGCCGGCCTGGGCGGAGTGATGCTCTTCGGCGTGCCGGCCGACCAGGCCAAAGACGCACAGGGCACGGCAGCCACCGACCCCGACGGCGTGCTCAACGCAGCCACGCGCATCGTGGCGGCCGAGGTGGGAGACGCCCTCGTGGTGCAGACCGATCTCTGCCTGGACGAGTTCACCGACCACGGCCACTGCGGAGTGCTCGACGCCCGCGGCGCCGTCGACAACGACGCCACCCTGCTGCGCTACCGCGACATGGCCCTCGAGCAGGCGCGTGCGGGCTCCCAGCTGCTTGGCCTCTCCGGCATGATGGACGGCCAGGTCGGTGCCGTGCGCACCGCCCTCGACGCGGAGGGCTTCGACGAGGTGGCCATCCTCGCCTATGCCGCCAAGTACGCCTCGGCGTTCTACGGCCCGTTCCGGGAGGCCGTCGGATCGACGCTGCGCGGCGACCGCAAGACCTATCAGCTCGACCCCGCGAACCGCCGCGAGGGCCTGCGCGAAGCTGTTCTCGATGTGGCGGAAGGCGCCGACATCGTGATGGTGAAGCCGGCTCTCAGCTACCTCGATCTGGTCGCCGACGTGTCGGCCGCGGTTCCCGTGCCGGTCTGGGCGTACCAGGTGTCGGGCGAGTACGCGATGATCGAGGCGGCTGCGGCGAACGGCTGGATCGATCGGGAGCGCGCCATCCTCGAGTCGCTCGTGAGCATCCGCCGTGCCGGTGCCGAAGCCGTGCTCACCTACTGGGCGGTCGAGGTCGCCCGTGTCCTGAAGGGATCAGCATGACAGGGATCCGCACGACCGCGGTCACAGACACCACCGCCGCCGCGCTCGGCGTGAGCAACGCCGAGCAGTTCGAGCGCGCTCAGCGCTCCATCCCGGGCGGTGTCAACTCGCCCGTGCGCGCCTTCCGCTCGGTGGGCGGCACTCCCCGCTTCCTGGTGTCCGCGCGGGGGCCATACGTCACCGACTCGGAGGGCGTCGAATACGTCGACCTGGTGTGCTCGTGGGGCCCCGCCATCCTCGGCCACGCGCATCCCGAGGTGGTGGCCGCCGTGCAGGAGGCCGCCGCCCGCGGGCTGTCGTTCGGCGCCACGACGCCGGCCGAGACCGATCTCGCCGAACTCGTGCGCGGGCGGGTGGAGGCCGGCGGCGTCCACCCTATCGAGAAGCTCCGCCTCGTCTCCACCGGCACCGAAGCCACCATGACCGCCATCCGGCTGGCTCGAGGGTTCACCGGCCGAGACGTGCTGATCAAGTTCGCGGGCCACTACCACGGGCACTCCGACTCGTTGCTGGCGGAGGCCGGATCGGGGCTCGCGACGCTCGCGCTCCCCGCCTCGGCGGGCGTTCCCGCCGCCACGGCCGCCCTCACGATCGTGCTGCCCTACAACGACCTCGAGGCCGTGCGCGAGGTGTTCTCGGCGCGCGGCGACGAGATCGCCGCGATCATCGTCGAGGCGGCGCCGGCCAACATGGGTGTCGTGCCGCCGGCGCCCGGCTTCAACGCGGCCCTGGCCGACATCGCGCACGCGCACGGCTCGCTGCTGATCGTCGACGAGGTGCTTACCGGGTTCCGGGTGGGCCCCGCGGGCTGGTGGGGCCTGGAGAACCCGGGCCGTCCGGTGGCCGAGCTGCACCGGGACGCCCCGGATGCCGGCCACGTTCCGGCGTACGTGCCCGACCTCGTGACCTTCGGCAAGGTCGTCGGAGGCGGGATGCCGCTCGCTGCCCTGGGCGGCCGGGCCGACGTGATGGACCACCTCGCCCCCCTCGGGCCGGTGTACCAGGCCGGTACGCTCTCGGGCAATCCGGTGGCGGTCGCCGCCGGTCTCGCCACGCTCCGCCTGGCCGACGCCTCGGTCTACGAGGCGCTCGATGCCACGGCCCGCACCATCTCGACCGCCGTCTCCGAGGCATTCGCGACGGCCGGGGTAGCGCACAGCGTGCAGCGGGCGGGAAACCTGTTCAGCTTCACGTTCGGCTCGGCCACGCCACCGCGCGACTACGCCCAGGTGCAGCAGCAGGAAGCGTTCCGCTACGCGCCGTTCTTCCACTCCCTGCTCGACGCCGGCGTCGCGCTCCCGCCCTCGGTCTACGAGGCGTGGTTCGTCTCCGCGGCCCACGACGAGACGGCGATCGGGCGGATCCTGGAGGCTCTGCCCGCAGCGGCGGCCGCCGCTGCCGCCGCCCGCCGATAGATTCCCGAATCGTTATATAGCCGACAGGGCCAAACCCTGCCCTTCTTCAGCCAAGCCACGGCAGACTAGGACCATGGCCGTTCTCTTCGTCCACACCGATCGCCTCGAGATCCGCCTCACGCGCGCCGAGAAGATGCTGTCGCTGCGCCGCACCGACATCGTGGTGCCGTTGGACGGCATCCGCTCGGCCGCACTCACTGACGACCCGTGGGTCTGGGTGCGCGGTATCCGGGCCCCCGGGGCGGCGATTCCGCTCACCCTGGCGGTGGGCACGTGGAAGTTCCACGACGGCAAAGACTTCCTGCTCGTGAAGGGAACCCGCACCTCGGTGGTGATTGACCTCGAGGGTCAGGAGTTCTCACGGCTGATCATCACCACCTCGCACTCGATCGAGCTGTTGCGTGCTCTGCGGCTGCCTCCGCTGGAGGGCACCGAGATCATCGACTGATCGGCTCCGGCGCCGCATCCGGTGAGTGCGACCGTCGGTCGCAGTCCAGCGGCCTCAGAGCGCCGGGTCGACCACGGTGCGTCCGCGCACCTTGCCGTCGAGGATGCGCTCGGCCACCTCGAGGGCGCCGGTCAGCGGCACGGTCTCGGTCATCGAGTCGAGCGCGTCGAGATCGAGTTCCGCGGCCAGCGCGGCCCACGCCCGCTCGCGTAGGGCGAGCGGCGCCTCGACGGAGTTCGCTCCCGTCAGGGTCACCGAGCGCAGGATGAACGGCATCACGGTCGTCGGCAGGTCACCGCCCTGGGCCAGCCCGCAGGCCACGACCGTTCCCCCGTAGGTCGTCTGCGCCAGCACGTTCGCGAGGGTATGGCTGCCCACGCTGTCGATGGCGCCCGCCCAGCGCTGCCCCTGCAGCGGCTTGCCGGGCTCGCCGAGCGGCGCGCGCTCGATCACGTCCGACGCACCGAGCCCGCGGAGATACGCGCCCTGCTCCTGCACCCGGCCGGACGACGCCACGACCATGTAGCCGCGCGACGACAGGAGCGACACCGCGAGGGAGCCGACCCCGCCGGCGGCGCCGGTGACCAGCACCTCGCCGGCATCCGGGGTCACGCCCGCGTCTTCGAGGGCCAGTACGGCGAGCATGGCGGTGAAGCCCGCCGTGCCGATCGCCGCCGCCCGCTGCGGAGAGATGCCGTCCGGAAGCGCGATCAGCGCATCCGGCCGCACCCGGGCGCGGGTCGCGAGGCCGCCATGGCGCGACTCGCCGATGCCGTCGCCGGTCAGCACGACCAGATCGCCGACGCCGAACCGGGGGGAACCGGAGGCCGAGACCCGGCCCACCACGTCGATCCCTGCCACCAGGGGCCACTCGCGCACGACGCCCGGGCGGCCGAGCAGTGCCAGGCCGTCTTTGTAGTTTATGCCGGAGAAGAGCACGTCGAGATCGACGGCCTCGTCACCGCCGGATCCGTGGAAGAACTCCTGCTCGTCGATCTCGAGCAGCTGCGCCTTCGACCCCTTCTCGGTCACCACGAGTGCGTCGGCCACGGCTTCTCCTTCGTCGGACATGCTTCATCGAACAGCGGGCGGATGCGGGACGGATCCGCTCTCCACGCTAGCCCCGTGAGCGGCTCACGACACGTCGCGGCGCCAGCTGGTGAAGTAGCCGATCACCGTGGCGACGACGGCGATGCCGGCGAGGACCAGCCCGCCCTGCCACCATTCCAGACCGGTGCCCGCGGGCGTCGCGATCAAGAAGATGCTCGACCCCACCAGGGCATCGCTCGCCGCGCCCGGCAGGAACTGGCCCAGCTGCGCCGACCAGTCGGTGATGCTCGAGCCGAACCGCAGCAGCGGCTCCAGGAACTGCGTGAACGCCAACACGATCACGATCGCGGCCACCTGGCTGGGCACCAGGGTGCCGAGGCCGACGCCGATCACGGCCCACAGCGCCATCGCCAGCACCGAGCGGCCGACGAAGGCCCACACCTCGGGGTCGCCGAGCAGCGGATCCACGCCGAATCCCGCGAGCACGCCCGCGCCGGCACCCATCGAGGCCAGCAGGGCGATCACCCCGAACACGGCGCCCACCAGCAGCATCGTGATGAACTTGCCGCTCAGGGCGATCACCCGGCGCGGTTGCGCCAGGAAGGTGGGGGTGAGCGCCTGGAACCGGAACTCGCTGGTCACCGCGAGGGCGCCGAACAGTACCGGGAAGACGTAGCCCACGGCCGTGGCGAAGCTGTAGATGAGCAGCGGCAGCTGGGCCTCGGGCACGACCGGCCCGCCGGCGCGCGTGCCGACCCCGCTCAGGATGGCCGCGAGGCCGCCGGCGCACAGGGCGACGTAGCCGACCATGATCACCGCGAGCACCCACCACAGCCGCGTGCTCAGGACCTTCGTGAATTCCGACCGGACGGCCGCGACGAGCTTCACAGCGCGCCCTCCTCTCCGACCAGCGCGAGGAAGGATTCCTCCAGGCCCGTGCGTTTCTGCGACAGCGCGGTCACCGGTATCCCCGCATCGAAGGCGAGCCGGCCGATCTCGGCGGCTTCGGCGTTCTCGACCAGCACCCCCGAGCGCAGTGACGCGACCGTGTAGCCGGCCGAGCGGATGACCTCGGCCAGCCGTTCGCGGTCGTCGGCGTTCACCTGCACCTGTTTCGAGTCGGAGACGTCGAGGCTGGAGAGCTCGCCGCGGTGCACCAGTTTGCCGTGCGCGATGATGATCACGTCGTCGACGGTCTGCTGCACCTCGCTCAGCAGGTGCGAGCTGATCAGCACCGTGCGGCCCTCGGCGGCCATCCCGCGAAGCAGCAGGCGGATCCATTTGATGCCCTCGGGGTCGAGGCCGTTGATCGGTTCGTCGAGCACGAGCACCGCCGGGTCGCCCAGCAGCGCGAAGGCGAGGCCGAGTCGCTGACGCATCCCCAGCGAGTAGCCGCCCACGCGGCGGTCGGCGTAGCCGGAGAGCCCCACCTTCTCCAGTGCCGCCTCCGGAGCGGTCTTCGGCAGACCGGCGGCCTGCGCGTAGACGGCGAGATGGTTGCGGGCGGATCGGCCCGGGTGGAAGCTGGCGGCCTCGAGAGAGGCGCCCACGGTGGCCAGGGGCGATTCCAGCGCCGCGTAGGGCGTGCCGCCGAACGTCGCCGTACCGGAGGTGGGGCGTACCAGGCCCAGCAGCATCCGGAGCGAGGTGGTCTTGCCGGCACCGTTGGGGCCGAGGAAGCCGGTGACCTGGCCCGGTTCCACCGTGAGGCTGAGGTCGGAGACGGCGTCGACGGTGCCGAATGTCTTCGTCAGATGAGCGAATTCGATGGGTACGCCGGTGGGCATGGATCGTGTCCTGTCGGTGTCCGGAGGGGGTACGGGCGGTGATGGCCGTCTTTCCAGCCTAGGGTGACCGCAGCTGCTTGTCACAGCATTCAGGCGAAGCTGCGAGAATCCCAGAGACGAAAGGATGCCTTCGATGGCCGAGAGCGTGGAGCCCTCGCTCGACGACCTCGAGGAGGCCAGCCTCGTCGAGCACATCCGGCGGCGCACCTTCCGCGGCTCCGTCGGCCTCGTGGTCGACAGCGCGTTCTTCTTGTTCGGCACCATCTCGACCGCCTGGCTGGCCTACCTCGTGGTGACCGAGTCGTTCGCCCGCGGCTGGCAGCAGCTCTGGTTCCTGCTGGTGTTCTGGGTGGTGGTGGCGTACCTCCTGCTTCCCCGGGTGCACAGCATCCTGACTCTGTTCTACGTTCCCGACTACTTCATCGGCCGGGCCAAGACCCGTGAGGGCCTGCTCGGCGATCCGGTGAACGTCGCCTTCCGCGGCACCGAGCAGCAGATCCACACCGCGATGATCCGCGCCGGATGGCACACCGCCGACGACATGGGGCTCACCTCGGCCCTGCGCACCGTTCGCGGAACCCTGCTGAAGCGCAGCTACCCCGGCGCACCCGTCTCACGGCTCTATCTGTTCGGCAACGTGCAGGACTTCACCTATCAGCAGGAGGTGTCGGGCAACCCGTCCAAGCGCCACCACGTGCGCTTCTGGCGCTGCCCGCAGGGCTGGCTGCTGCCGGGCGGGCACACGGCCGACTGGCTGGCCGCCGGCACCTACGACCGCAGCATCGGCATCTCGTTCTTCACCCTGCAGGTGACGCACCGCATCGACAAGGAGACCGACAAGGAGCGCGACCACATCGTGGCGACGCTGATCGAGTCGAACGAGCAGGCCTCGGTGGAGCTGATCCGCAACTTCTCCACCGGCTACCACCACGTGAACGGCGGCGGCGACGCCATCACCACCGACGGCGACCTGCCGGTGGTCGACCTGCGCGAGATCGAGGTCGAGACCGATGTCGACGGTGCCGCGGCGACTCTCGAGCCCACGGTGGCGCCCACCCCCTCCGCCGTCTTCTCCGAGACCCCGATCGCGGGCCGCCGCCGCCCGGCCTCGATCTACCTCGGCGTGCTGCTGATGGTGCTGCGCGTGCTGTCGGCCCTCGGCGCCGCCGCCGTGGTGGCCTTCTCGATCGGCGACGGCGAGCTCGACCTGCGCACCCTGACCGGGGCGCTCACTCCCGCCGACGCCCATTTCCTCGCCTCGCTCGTGGCCGCCCTGTTCGTCTCGGTCGCCCTGATCATCAGCGCCCTGTACTCGGTGCTGGCCTACCTCATCTACCACGGCCACAACTGGGCCCGCTTCGCCGGCATGGGCATCAGCGCCGCAGCCGTGCTCGTCACCGCTCTGGACTTCATCAACGGCGGTCCCGAGATCACCCTGCAGACCAACCTGGTGGGGCTCTCCTTCGACGTGCTCGTGCTGCTCGCGCTCTCCGGCACCGAGGCCCGCAAGTTCTCGCACCGCCGCGCGGTGGAGCGCCGCGAGGCCCGCCGTGAACGCCGCGAGGCCAAGCGCCTGCTCGGCCGGTTCAGCTGACGCTGCGCGTGCCCTCGGGCAGCCCGCCTCCCGCGTAGAGCCCGAGCGCGGCGTCTTGCAGCGCGGTGAGCGCCACTCGCTGCGGCCAGGGACCGTAGGAGATGCGCGCGACGCCGAGCTGCTCGTACTCGGCCGGGGTGAGCGATCCGGGCCCGCCGATCACGCTCACCCGGCGCTCGCCGAGGCCCTCCACCAGCCGCTCCGCGAGGCCACGATCGACCGGTCCCGGCACGAAGACGCAGGCCGCGCCCGCGTCGAGGTAGGCGCGGCCCCGCTCGATGGCGTCCTCGATCGCATCGTCGAGCGGCCGGTCTCCGCGTCGCAACAGCGCATCCGTTCGCGCATTCAGCACGAAGCGCACGCCCTCGGCCTCGGCGGCCTTCATCACCTCGGCCACGTTCTCGACCGACTCGATGTGCGGCCGCAGGGCGTCTTCGAGGTTCGCGCCGACCACGCCCACGCCGATCGCCCGCCGCACCGTCTCGCCCGGGTCGCCGTAACCGGCCTCGAGGTCGGCCGTGACGGGCAGGGTCGTGGACAGCGCGATGCGGCCGACGGCCTCGATCATCAGGTCGACCGGGATGCGCTCGCCGTCGTCGAATCCGTACGACGCGGCGATCGCGTGGCTCGCGGTGGCCAGCGCCTTCGTCTCGGGGAGGGCGGCGATCGCGGCGGCGCTCGCGACATCCCACACGTTCACGAGCGTGAGGATCTGCGGGGCGTGGTGCAGCGCGAGCAGCTCGTCGGCGCGGTCGTGGATGAGCTCGTGGCTGGTCATGCGCCGAGCCTACGATGCCGAGGGCGGGGTGGGATCTCCTCGGGGTGGGTCGGGCCGCGGAGTCAGGCCGGGAGATGCTCCGGGCATCCGATCGGGGAGGTGTCGCCGGCGCACGCCTCGCAGACCACGAGCTGCGACCGGCAGGAGGGCTCGAAGCAGTTCTGCATGCGCGAGGTGGCCCTCTCGCAGCGCACGCAGTGGCCGATGACGGCGGCGCCGGGGGAGAAGGCGACCGACCCGCGGGCGTCGAAGACGTACAGCGACCCCTCCCAGAGGCCCTTGTCGCCGAAGGTCTCGCCGTAGCGCACGATGCCGCCGTCGAGCTGGTACACCTCGGTGAAGCCGCGTGCGCTCATCAGCGAGGAGAGCACCTCGCAGCGGATGCCGCCCGTGCAGTAGGTGACCACCGGCCGTTCCTTGAGATGGTCGTACCGCCCGCTGTCGAGCTCGGCGACGAAGTCGCGGGTGGTGGCGACATCCGGCACCACCGCACCGCGGAACCGGCCGATCTCGGCCTCGAAGGCGTTGCGGCCGTCGAAGAACACCACCTCGTCGCCGCGGGCCGCCACCTCGTCGACCAGCTCGTGCAGCTGCTCGGGCTGCAGCTTCACGCCACCGCCCACCACCCCGTGCTCGTCGACCTGCAGTTCGTGCGGCGCCCCGAAGCTCACGATCTCCTCGCGCACCTTCACGCTCAGCCGCGGGAAGTCGGTGCTGGGGCGGTAGACGGTGTGCCGGGAGGCCAGCTCGCTCTCGAGCCCCGTGCCCTCGCTCCACTTGGCCTCCAGGCCGGCGAAGGGGGCGAACTCGCGGGTCTTGCGCAGGTAGCGCTTGACCGCGTCCAGTTCGCCGCCGAGCGTGCCGTTGATGCCCTGGGAGGAGAGCAGGATGCGGCCGCGCAGCCCGAGCGACTCGCACAGATCGCGCTGCCACAGGCGCACGGCCTCGGGATCGGCGACCGGCGCGAACACGTAGTAGAGGATGATCTTCGGCACGGCCACCCGGCGATCTTAGTCGGCGCGACTGCGGTGCCCGCCCACGATCAGCCCACCTTTTTGTAGATCTCCGCAGACGACTTTCCGGTCTCGGGTGCCGAACCCTACGATCGGCCTCGTGCATTTCTTCTTCCGAACCCTCTTCCAGTCCTGGCGTTCGCGCTTCCGCTCGCGGCTGGGCATGTGGGACGTCGCATCGACGCCGTTCCGCGTGCTGCCGACGGATCTGGACGTGCTGAGGCACATGAACAACGGGGTCTACCTCTCCATCCTCGACATCGCACGCCTGGACCTGATGGTGCGCAGCGGCATGTGGAAGCGGCTGCAGACAGCGGGCTGGTATCCGGTGGTGGTGTCGGAGACCATCAGCTTCCGCCGCTCGCTCGAGCTGTGGCAGCGGTTCGACGTGCAGACCCGGGTGCTCGGTTTCGACGCCAAGGCGATCTACGTCGAGCAGCGCTTCGTGGTGGAGGGGGAGATATTCGCGCAGGCGTATATCCGAGCCCGCTTCCTCAAGCGCAGCGGGGGGACCGTGACCGTCGACGAGCTCGTCGACCTGGCCGGCACGTCGCCCGACTCCGCCGCGCTTCCGGATTGGATCCGCCAGTGGGGAGCGGATGCGCAGCTGCCGCCGAGCAGGGCCGCCGCTCCCAGCGTCTGGGGCTGAGACGTTGCCGGGCGCGAGCGGTCTGGCGGGTGGCTAGTCGCGGTCCAGTCCGTCTTCGAGCAGGGCCATCGCCGCGCTGTGACCGCCGAGGCCGGAGACCGCTCCGCCGCGGCGTGAGCCCGATCCGCAGAGCAGGATGCGGGGATGGCGGGTCGCCACGCCCCAGCGCTCGGCGGCGGTCGTGCGCGGCTCGTCGTCGTCGAGGAAAGGCCAGTCGAGGGCGCCGTGGAAGATGTTGCCGCCCGGAAGACCGAGCGCGCTCTCGAGGTCGGCGGTGGTCTTGGTCTCGATACAGGGTTCGCCGTGTGCATCGCGCAGCAGCAGCGGCTCGATCGGCTCCGCCAGCACGCTGTTCAGCGAGGCGAGCACGGCAGCCTGCAGCTCGGCCGCGCCGGCCCCGAGACGGTGCGGCGTGTGCAGGCCGAAGACGGTCAGGGTGTGGGCTCCGGATGCCGCCAGCTCGGGCGAGAGGATGCTCGGGTCGGTGAGGGAGTGGCAATAGATCTCGGCGGGGAGCAGGTCGGGCACCGCGCCAGCGGCCGCTTGTTCGAAGGCGCGCTCCAACTGGGTGGCCGTCTCGTTGATGTGGAAGGTGCCGCCGAACGCCGCGGCGGGCTCCACGGCCGCGTCGCGCAGGCGCGGGAGCCGGGACAGCAGGAGGTTGACCTTGACCTGGGCGCCCTCGGGCATCCGTTCGCCCGGGGTGGGCTCTCCGGCGTCGCCCAGGAGCCGTTCCAGCACCGAGGGCGCCACGTTCGCGAGGATCGCGGAGCCCTCGACGCGCGACTCGCCCTCGGCCGTGCGGTAGAACACCGCGCCGTCGGGGTCGACGGCGGTGACCTCGGCGCCCGTGCGGATGTGGGCGCCGGCCCGCTCGGCCGCACGCCTCAGCTCCCCACTGACGGCCCCCATGCCGCCGACCGGAACGTCCCAGTCGCCCGTTCCGCCGCCGATCACGTGGTAGAGCAGGCAGATGTTCTGCAGCAGCGAGTCGTCGTCGAGAGAGGCGAAGGTGCCGATCAGGGCATCCGTGGCCACGACGCCGCGCACGAGATCGTTCGCGAACCGGCTGCGGATCGTCTCGCCGACGGGCCGCTCCAGGAACGCGCGCCAGAGCTCGTCGTCGCCGAGCATCCGCCGGGCCTCGCTCCGTGTGGGAAGTGGCTCGAGGAGCGTCGGCCAGAAGGCGGCGGCCAAGGAGGCCAGCTCGGCTCCGAAGGCGTCGAAGGCCTCGGCGTCCGGTCCGGCGCCGATGGAGGCGAAGGATGCCCGGGTCGCGTCGAGGTCGTCACGATCGATCAGCAGGCCCCGGTCGGTGCCGGGGAGAGGGGTGTAGGAGGAGTAACGGCGGCGGCGGAGCTCGATCCGCAGGCCCAGCTCGTGGATGATGCGTGCCGGGAGGAGGCTCACCAGGTAGGAGTAGCGGGACAGCTTGGCATCCATGCCGGCGAAGGCATACGAGGAGACCGCCGCGCCGCCGACCTCCTCCAGCCGTTCGAGAACGCAGACGCTGCGGCCGGCCTTCGCGAGGTAGGCGGCCGCGACGAGTCCGTTGTGCCCTCCGCCGACGACCACGACGTCGAAACTCTCCCCAGGTCGCAAGTTGTCCACAGCTCGCATGGCATGAGCCTAGTCGGCACCCCCACGACCTATTCTCGAAGAATGGCCGAGCAGAACGACACCACCTCCGAACCCGCGGCGACCGATCTGGCCCGCGAGTCGGTGGAGCTGGCGCGCCGCTGGCTCGACGAGAGCCGGGATGCGGCGGTCGATCCCTCGGCCGAGCGGCTGGCCGGGGTGCTGAAAGACCCCGACGGCCTCGCGTTCACCGTGGGGTTCGTCGACGGCGTCGCGCGCCCCGAAGACGTGTTCGCGGCGGGCAAGAACCTGGGGCTGCTGGCGAAGAAGACCCCGCAGTTCCTGTCGTGGTACCTTCGCGCCGCGGCGAGCGCGGGCGGCACGCTGGGCGAAGTGGTGCCGGGGGTGGTGGTGCCGGCCGCCCGGAAGGTGCTGCGGTCGATGGTGGGTCACCTCATCGTCGATGCCCGGCCGTCGAAGTTCGGGCCGGCGGTGAAGGCGCTGCGGGAGAAGTCGGGCGGGGATGCCGTGCGGCTCAACATCAACCTGCTCGGCGAGGCGGTGCTCGGCGATCGCGAGGCGGCCAAGCGCCTTGAGGGCACGAAAGAGCTGCTGCAGCGGCCCGAGGTCGACTACGTCTCCGTCAAGGTCTCGTCGGTGGTGGGTGAGCTCTCGATGTGGGGCTTCGACCGCACGGTCGACGAGGTCGCGCAGACCCTCATGCCGTTGTACCGGATCGCGGCCCAGCGCGGCATCCTCGGGCTGGAGACCGGGGGCGAAGGCTCGCGCCGCAAGTTCATCAACCTCGACATGGAGGAGTACCGCGACCTCGATCTGACGATCGCGGTCTTCCAGCGCATCCTCGACGAACCCGATCTGCTCGACTACGAGGCGGGGATCGTGCTGCAGGCCTACCTTCCCGACGCGCTCGGCGCCCTGCAACGGCTGCACGCCTGGGCGGCCGAGCGCCGGGCTCGCGGCGGGGCCCCGATCAAGGTGCGGGTGGTGAAGGGCGCGAATCTCGCGCTGGAGCACGTCGACGCCGTACTGCACGGCTGGCCGCAGGCGCCGTTCGGCTCGAAGCAGGAGACCGACACCAACTACAAGCGGGTTCTCGACTGGGCGCTGCGCCCCGAGCACACCGATGCGGTGCACATCGGCGTCGCCGGCCACAACCTCTTCGACGTGGCCTGGGCCTGGCTGCTCGCGGGCCGGCGCGGCGTCACGCAGGCGGTCGACTTCGAGATGCTCCTCGGCATGGCGACCGCGCAGGCCGACGCCGTGCGGAAGACCGTCGGGCACCTGCTGCTGTACACGCCCGTCGTCTCGCCGGCCGAGTTCGACGTGGCGATCGGCTATCTCGTGCGTCGTCTCGAAGAGAACTCCGGCAGTGAGAACTTCCTCTCCTCCGTGTTCGACCTCGCCGGCTCGCCCGCTGCCTTCGAGAAGGAGCGCGACCGCTTCCTGGCCTCGCTCGCCGCGCTCGAGGCCGATCCGGATGCCGTGCCCGAGCCCAACCGACGGCAAGACCGCCAGGCCGGTGAGATCGAGCCCGCGGGCGCCCTCTTCGAGAACACGGCCGACACCGATCCCTCGCTCGCGGCGAACCGGGCCTGGGGTTCGCGCATCCTCGCGCGGGTGCACGACTCCGTTCTCGGCACCGAGACCATCGAGGCCGCCTGGGTCTCGGATCCGGATGCTCTGGAGGCCGTGATCGCCGGTGCGGTCGAAGCCGGCGCCGCGTGGGGCGCGCGGCCGGCATCCGAACGCGCGGGCTTCATCCGCCGGGCCGGGTATGCGCTCGAGGCCGACCGCGACCGGCTGATCGAGGTGATGGCCGCCGAGACCGGCAAGACGATCGACCAGGCCGATCCGGAGGTCAGCGAGGCGATCGACTTCGCGCGGTACTACGCCCACACCGCCGTGGAGCTGGATGCGGTCGACGGCGCGGCGTTCGTGCCCTCGAAGCTCACCGTGGTGGCGCCGCCCTGGAACTTCCCGGTGGCCATCCCGGCCGGCTCGGCGCTCGCCGCGCTCGCGGCCGGCAGCGCGGTCATCCTCAAGCCGGCGCCGCAATCCAAGCGGTCGGCGGCCGTGCTGGCCGAAGCGCTCTGGGAGTCGGGCATCCCCCGTGAGCTCCTGGTGCTCGTCGACCTCGACGAGGGGGAGCTGGGCCAGAAGCTGATGGCCGACGACCGGGTCGACCGGGTCATCCTCACCGGCGCCTACGAGACGGCGCACCTGTTCCGTTCCTGGCGGGCCGACCTGCCCCTGCTGGCCGAGACCAGCGGCAAGAACGCGATCGTGGTCACGCCGAGTGCCGACCTCGATCTCGCGGTCGCCGACATCGTCTCGAGCGCGTTCGGCCATGCCGGGCAGAAGTGCTCGGCGGCGAGCCTGGTCATCCTGGTCGGCTCGGTCGCGCAGTCCAAGCGATTCACCCGTCAGCTTCAGGATGCGGTGAGTTCGCTGCGGGTCGGCTATCCCGACGACCCCTCCGTGCAGATGGGCCCGCTGATCGAGCCGGCCTCGGGCAAGCTGGCGGAGGCGCTCACGACGCTCGGTGTCGGAGAGCGCTGGCTGGTCGAACCGGAGTCGCTCGACGACTCCGGGCGGCTCTGGTCGCCGGGGGTGCGCGAGGGGGTGCTGCCGGGAACACCGTTCCACCTCACCGAGTACTTCGGCCCGGTGCTCGGCATCATGCACGCTCCCACGCTCGAGAAGGCGATCGAGCTGCAGAACGCCGTGCCGTACGGGCTCACGGCCGGCATCCAGTCGCTCGACGCGGCCGAGATCGAGCAGTGGCTCGCGACCGTGCAGGCCGGCAACCTCTACGTCAACCGCGGCATCACCGGGGCCATCGTGCGCCGGCAGCCGTTCGGTGGCTGGAAGCGCTCGTCGGTGGGCGCCGGAGCGAAAGCGGGCGGCCCGAACTACCTCGTGCACCTCGGATCGTGGCGCGACGAGCCGGGGGCGCCGAGCGAAGGGCTGAGCCTCGCCGGCCTCGACCCGCGCGTCGTGGCGTTGCTCGAGGCGTCGACCGGCGGGCTCGAATGGAGCGACTTCGACGTCGCGCGCCGCGGGGCCAAGAGCGATCAGGCCGCCTGGGAGAGCACGTTCGCCGCGCGCGACGAGTCTGCGCTCGGGATCGAGTCGAACGTGCTGCGCTACGTCTCGGTGCCCGTGCAGGTGCGGCTCTCCGAGGGGCGGCCGCTGCACGAACTGGTGCGCGTGCTCGCGGCGGGTACGCTGGCGCGCTCGGCCGTGACCGTGAGTTCGGCGCTCAAGCTGCCGCGGCCGTTGCGGGCGCTGCTGAAGGAGCGCGGTGTGCGCGTCGTGATCGAGAAAGACGCGGCCTTCATCGGGCGTGCCGAAGGCCTGGTCGGTCAGGTGTCGCGCATCCGCTTGATCGGTGGCGATGCCCGGGCGCTCGCCGAGGCCCTCGGCGGCTCGGCGGATGTCGCCGTCTACGCCGGCGAGGTGACCCAGGCCGGGCGCATCGAGCTGCTGCCGTTCGTGGTGGAGCAGTCGATCAGCATCACGAACCACCGCTTCGGCAACCCGAGCGCACTCACCCGAGGGCTGCTGCCACCAGCCTGAGGGCTTCGTCGGCGGGAACCCCGAGGCTCGCGGCGCGGTCGGCATACGCGCGCGCCGCGGACTGCAGCTCACGGTGGGCCGGCGAGCCGGAGGCGGCCACGAACGAGCCGAGGCGTCCCCGGGTCTGGATCAGAGCATCCGTCTCCAGCTCGCGGTACGAGCGGGCCACGGTGTTGACCGCCACGCCCAGCTCGGCCGCCAGGGCGCGCACGGTGGGCAGCTTCGCTCCCGCCGCGAGCTCGCCCGAGGCGATCGCGTCGCGGATCCGCACGCGGATCTGCTCGAACGGAGGCATGGCGGCGTCCGGGCGCAGATCGATCGCAAGGCCGAGGCCCGTGCTGCCGGGTTCGCGTGCGGAGGCCGGAACGGTCGATCCGTTCTCTCCCATACCCGCTACCGCCGGATCAGGTTCGAGAGCACGATGGCGCTGCGGGTGTGGTCGACGTTCGGGGCGATCCGCACCCGTTCGAGCGCATCCTCGAGACTCGGGATGTCGCGCGAGCGGATGTGCACGATCGCGTCGGCGCTGCCGGTGACGGTGCCGGCGTCGACGACCTCCGGAACGCCGGAGAGGATGCGCTTCAGTTCCGCCGGGGCGACCGTGCCGCGGCAGAACAGCTCGACGTAGGCCTCGGTGACGGTGCCGTCGAGGGCGGGATTCAGCTGGATGGTGAATCCGGTGATCACGTTGTCGGCGACCAGGCGGTCGATCCGGCGTTTGACGGCCGAGGCGGAGAGGCCGATGACCTGCCCGATGTCGCCGTATCCGCTCCGGGAGTTGATCTTGAGCAGGTCGATGATGCGGTGGTCCAATGCGTCCATCCCGCGATCGTACGCCCGATTCTTGCGTGCGGCGCTCAGCATCGCGCGATTCGCCGACGTCTCAGCGGGAAACGGCGAAAACCGCGAGCGGCCGCGCCGGCCGGAGCCGCGTGCGTCGGGCCGGGCGGCTGGGTGCGGGCCCGGTGCATGCGCGGTCGTATACATGCCTATACAATCGAAAAATGGGAGCGCTGAGGAACACATCCGGCGCTGAGGGTAGGTGATGATGGCCGTGTCCACCGAGGCGGGTTCGCGCGTCGACGACGCATACGAGTGGCTGCTGGCCGAGATCACGGGGTTCCGGCTTCGATCGGGATCGCCGCTGAGCGAGAACCGGCTCGCCGGTCAGCTCGGGATCAGCCGCACACCGGTGCGCGAGGCGCTGCAGCGACTCGAGAAGGAGGGGCTGGTCAAGCGCACCGACAACGCGCGCTTCACCGTCTCCCAGCTCACCGCCACCGAGGTGAACGACGCCTGCGACCTGCTCGAGGTGCTCGACACCTACATCTGCCGCAAGGCGGCCTCCACCCTCACCGACGACGAGGCGAAGAAGCTCAAGGGCTACGTCGACGACATGTACAAGGCGGCGGCGAACGACGACCGGGCCGCCTGGGCGCTCGCCGACCAGCTCTTCCACCGCTACGCGAACGCCCTCTCGGGCAACGTGCTGGTGGCCGAGACGGTGCGCGAGACCCGCCGCCGCATCCAGCGCTTCTGGCTGCGCGCCGCGAGCATGCAGAGCCGGCTCCGCTCCTGCGCCGAGGAGTACGACGAGCTCTACAACGCCATGGTGGCGGGTGACTTCGCCGCCATCGAACCGGCCGTCAAGAAGCACATCGGCCACATGCGCGAGCGGATGCTCGAGATGATCGCGGCCGCCGCCATCCTGCTCGGCGACGACTGACCTCCTCGCGAGGAGGCGAAGGGGTCAGACCGGCTCGGTGACGAAGTCGATCAGCTGTTCGACCCGGCCGAGCAGCACCGGCTCGAGGTCGGTGTAGGTCGACACGCGCGAGAGGATGCTCTTCCAGGCCCGGGCGATGTCGGCCTGTTCCTCGTGCGGCCAGCCGAAGGCCTCGCAGATGCCGTGCTTCCACTCGGTTCCGCGCGGGATCACCGGCCAGGCGCGGATGCCCAGCGCCTTGGGCGTGACGGCCTGCCAGATGTCGATGAACGGATGCCCGACCACGAGCACGTTGCCGCCGTACGGTCCGCGCGCCACGGCCTCCGCGATCCGGCTCTCCTTCGACCCCGCGACGAGGTGGTCGACCAGCACGCCGATGCGGCGTTCGCGGGTGGGCGCGAACTCGCGCACCACCGCATCCAGGTCGTCGACGCCCTCGAGGTACTCCACCACGACGCCCTCGCCGCGCAGGTCGTCTCCCCACACCTTCTCGACCAGCTCGGCGTCGTGGCGGCCCTCGACGTAGATGCGGCTCGGCCGGGCGACGCGAGCCCGTTCCAGCGGGGCGGCGACCGACCCGGAGGCCGTGCGCTTCGGGCCGGCCGGCGCGGCCGCCTTCGGGTGCACCAGGCGTACCGGCCGCCCCTCGAGGAGGAACCCGGCCCCGAGCGGGAAGATGCGCCGCTTGCCGTGCCGGTCCTCCAGCTCGACCGCGCGGCCCTCCACGCGGGTGACGCTGCCGCAGAAGTCACTCGCCACCTCTTCGACCACGAGGTCGAACACGGCCTCGACGGCCGGCAGCTCGACCGGTTTGGCGCGGCGGTTGTAGTCGGCCAGCACATCGCTGCCGTAGCGGTCGGCGCCGAAACGGTCGGCGAGAGGATCGTGGGGCATCGCATCAGGCTACGACGCCCCGTCGTCCGCGCCCCGCAGCACCCCCGGCGTGCGCCCGATCCGCCCGCCCGCCGAGTCCGTCGGCCCGCCGAGTCCCGCCCCACCACCCGAAGATCCACCGAGCCGTCACTCAGTGCCCTTATCCGGGCGTTGAACGGGCATCACCGGACGGGTCGGCGAGAGAGAATTCCCCTAGGCTGGGGCGAACCCGCGGCACCGACCCGAGAGGATCGACGATGATCACCCGCCTCCTCGCCATCGGCGAGTCCCTCATCGACGTGGTCGACGCCCCCGACGCCGACGGCTCGCCCATCCTGGTCGAGCACCCCGGCGGATCGCCGATGAACATCGCCGTCGGCGCCGCCCGGCTCGGCCTGCCGGTCACGCTGCTCACCGAGGTGGGCCCGGATGCCCGCGGCCAGGCGATCGTGCAGCACGTGGAGGCGTCCGGCGTCACCGTCGATCCGGTGTCGTTCCGCACCGAGCCCACCTCCTCGGCCACCGCCCACATCCAGACCGACGGATCGGCCGACTACTCCTTCGACCTGCGCTGGTCGCTGCCCGCCGGCCTGCCCGCTCCCATGGCCGGGATCGCGCACACGGGGTCGCTCGGCGCCTTCGTGGAGCCGGGAGGCTCCGCGGTGGTCGAGCTGCTGCGCGCTGCCGGCCAGGACGTGCTGATCACCTTCGACCCGAACATCCGGCCTTCGCTCGTGGGCGAGCATCCGGATGCCTTCGCCCGGTTCGCCGAGATCGCCGCCCTCGCCGCCGTGCTGAAGCTCAGCGACGAAGACGCCGCCTGGCTCTACCCCGGCCTCGGGCTCGACGAGGTGATCGACCGCATCCTCGACCTCGGGCCGGCGCTGGTCGCCGTCACCCGCGGCGGCGAGGGCGCGCTGCTCGCCACCCGCCGCGATCGCGTGGCCGTCGCCGGCGTGCGGGTCGACGTCATCGACACCATCGGCGCCGGCGACTCGTTCATGAGCGCGCTGATCGCGCAGCTCGCCGGTCTGCTCGAGGCGGGGGCGAGCCCGCACGAGGTGCGCGACGCATCCGTCATCGACGCCGCTGCCCTCGAGCGCATCGGCGCGTTCGCGGTGCGCTGCGCGGCCATCACGGTCTCCCGCGCCGGCGCGAACCCGCCGCACCTGACCGACCTCGACTGAGCGAGAGCCCCCTCACGAGGTGCGGCTGAGCGCCCGCCCGAGGATGGCCGACTTGAGCGCCTCGATGGGCTCGGCGGGGGCGGCCGGGTTCGACAGCAGCGTGAAGTCGACCTCGCCGAGATCCGGCAGCGAGAAGCGGTTGCTCACCTTCACCAGGTCGTCGGGGATGAGGGTGTGCGGATGCGGCGCGATGCCGATTCCGGCCCGCACCGCCGCGAGCAGCCCGTTCACCTCGCGGGTGTTGCAGGTGATCCGCCAGGTGCGGCCGGCGGATTCCAGTGCGTCGATGGCGAGCTGCCGGCTGATCGACGGCGCCTGGTAGGCGATCAGCGGCACCGGGTCACCGGGCTCGATCAGCGTGCGCTCCTCCGCCATCCACACCAGGGTGTCGCGGCGCACGATGGTGCCGGTCTCCGGGATGGCGCTGTCGGCGGCATCCGGGATCTGCTTGATGAAGATCAGGTCGAGGTGCCCGGCCTTCAGACGCCGGTACAGCGGCACGCTCTGGTTGACGGTGAGCTCGAGGTTGATCTGCGGGTGCAGTTGGCGGAAATGCCTCAGGATGCGCGGCAGCTGGGTGGCAGCGAGGTCGTCGGCGGCCCCGAAACGCAGGCGGCCGCGCATGGCCGATCCGGTGAAGTAGCTCGAGGCGGCGGCGTTCGCGGCCAGGATGGTGCGTGCGAAGCCGGCCATCGCGTCGCCGTTGTCGGTGAGTGCCACCTCGCGGGTGTCGCGGCTGATCAGCACGCGACCGGCTGCGTTCTCGAGCTTGCGCACCTGCTGGCTGACGGTCGGCTGGCTCAGCCCGAGCTGCTCGGCGGCACGGGTGAAGCTGTGCGTCTCGGCCACGGCGAGGAAGGTGGCGAGCAGGGCGGGATCGAACATCCGGACTCCATCATTCGATAATCCAATACCACTTATAGCCACGATTATGGCAGTCAATGCCACTCGCGCCGGTACCGTCGAAGGAGAAGAAGACTCCATACGCAACCGGAAACTCCATACGTGACTACGCTCTCTGCTCCTCCGCCCGCCACCGAACCCATCACAGTCCTCAGCTCGGCTCCGCCGTGGAAGCACACCTTCCTCTCGCTCACGGTGCGCAACTACCGCATCTTCGCCGCCACCAGCCTGGTCGCCCTCACCGCTCTCTGGATGCAGCGGATCGCGCAGGACTGGCTGGTGCTGCAGCTCTCCGGCAGCGTCGTCACCGTGGGCATCACCACGGCACTGCAGTTCGCGCCGATGCTCGTGTTCGGGATGGTGGGCGGCGTGATCGTCGACCGCTACCCCAAGCGCACGCTGCTGATGATCACGCAGAGCGCCTCGGTGCTCACCAGCGCGACGCTCGCCGTGCTCTCGCTCACCGGCGCGATCCAGGTCTGGCACGTGTACGTGGTGGCCGTGGTGCTCGGCTTCATCACCGTGATCGACAACCCGGCGCGGCAGGTGTTCACGAACGAGCTGGTGGGGCCCGGGCTGCTGCGGAACGCCATCAGCCTGAACTCCTCGACGTTCCAGATCGGTGCACTGCTCGGGCCCGCACTGAGCGGCGCCCTGCTGGTGGCCGTCGGCGCCGGCTGGTCGTTCGGCATCAACGCGATCGCCTGCGCGCTGGTGGTGGTGGCGCTGACCCGGATGAACGCCTCCGAGCTGCATCCGGCCCCCCGCGCCGCTCGGGCCAAGGGGCAGCTGCGCGAGGGCATCCGCTACGCGATGGCCAAGCCCGCCATCCTGTACACGCTCGTGCTGCTCGGTGTGCTGGCCGTGTTCGCACAGAACCTGCCGGTGCTGCTCGCGGCCTACGCCGACGACGTGTTCGCCACCGGCGCGGGCGGGTACGGGTTGTTCAACTCGCTCGTAGCGATCGGGGCACTGACCGGCGCCATCCTGTCGACCCGGCGCCGCACGGTGCGGCTGCGCACGGTCGTGCTGTTCGCGGGGCTGTACGGGATCGCGCAGGCGCTCGCCGGGCTGATGCCGGGCGAGACGGCGTTCGGCGTCGGCCTCGTGGTGCTCGGTCTGGGTTGGCTGCTGTTCATCACCGCGGCCAACGCCCTCGTGCAGATGTCGACCAACATGGCGGTGCGCGGCCGCGTGATGGCGCTGTATCTGCTGGTGCTGCTCGGCGGGCAGGCGATCGGCGGCCCGATCATGGGCGCGTTCGTGGAGCAGGCGGGGCCGCACCTCGGCATGGTGGTCTCGGGAGCGGTGCCGGCCGTGGTGGCCGGCGTGCTGGCCCTGGTGCTGCACCGCAAGGGCCTGCTGGCCGCCGACGCCTGAGCGGGAGGGGCGGGCAGGCCCGGAACGGAGCGTCAGACCGGCTGCACGTCGATCACGATGCCACCGCGGCTCGCTCCGCCGGGCGTGGAGATGGTGGCCGTGACGATGCCGGGCGCCGCCCTGTACGAGCCGCCGTTCTCGTAGTTGCCGTCGGCGTCTTCGATCTGAGGGCCCCAGCGGCCGGGTGATGCTCGGGTATGTGAGGAACGACGCTGTATCGCAACGTGAACCACCGGGCTCGCCTCGGCGGTGCGCGAGGAGCCTCACGTCCGCAGCATCGCCCTGGACTCCGGGGGCGGATTCCCGTCGACTACCCGGCGGCGACCCGCTCGAACTCGGCCGCGGACTGCTCGGTGACGGGGTCGATCATCATCGCCAGCAGCACCGGTACGTCGGCGGTGAGGTGGCTGACGCCGTTCAGCGCGAGGGTGGCGGCCGCGTTGGGCGAGCGCACGCTCGCCACCAGCACCCGGGTGCGGGTGGGGGCGAGCACGCGGGTCATGTTCGACACCTTCGCGAGGCCGTCCTCCCCGGAGTCCACCAGCCGGCCGAAGTAGGGCGCGATGTAGTCGACGCCGAGCGAGGCGGCGAAGGTGGCCTGGGCCAGGCTGTAGACGGCGGTCAGCAGCACCCGCACTTCGTGCTGCACGAGCTCGCGGGCCACCCGGAATCCGTCCGGCGTGGCGGGCACCTTCACCACCATCCGGTGGCCGAAGGCCGCGATCGCCTCCGCGTCGTCGCGCAGCTCGGCGCGACTGCCGCCGGTGGCCTGGAAGAAGATCTCCTGCGCTCCCGCCGCACTGAACTCGTCGTACAGGCGCGGAAGGTCGGCGCGGCTCAGCCCGTCGCGGGCGAGGATCGAGGGGTTCGTAGTGACGCCCCGGATCAGGCCGTCCTCCAGCAGGGGGATCACCTGCGCGGTGTCGGCACTGTCGGCGTAGAGCTTCATCAGATGCCCCGCTGCGATTCCTCGAGGGTGCCCTCGGCGCCCGGCCCCTCCTGCACGAGATGCCCGGGCAGCGGCACGATCCGGGTGTGCACGGCGTCGAGGATGTCGGCGGGGGTCACGAAGAACTCCCACTCCAGCTCGGCGGGCGGGGCGATCCAGTTGCGCGAGCCGAGCACCACCACCGGGGCATCCAGATCGTCGAAGGCCTCGGTCTGCACCCGGGTGGCGACCGTGTTGAGCCAGCTCCCGCGCAGGCTCGCATCCGAGGCGCAGACCAGGCGGCCGGTCTTCGCCACCGACTCCAGCAGCAGGTCGTACTCGAACGGCACGAGCGACCGCGCGTCGATCACCTCGGCCTCCACGCCGTACTGCTCGCTCAACTGCTTCGCCGCGTCCAGCGCCCGGTACAGGGTGGCGCCCACGGTCAGGATGGTGAGATCCGAGCCCGCGCGGGCGATCCGCGGCTGCCCGATCGGGGTGCGGTAGTACTCGGCCGGAACGCCCTCGGGGAACACCGTCTCGACGGTGTCGTAAAGGCGCTGGCTCTCGAAGAACACCACCGGGTCGTTGCCGGAGAGAGCGGATGCGAGCAGTCCCTTGGCATCGTGCGCCGTGGCCGGGAACACCACCTTGAGGCCCGGGACGCCCGCCACCATCGAGCTCCAGTCCTGCGAGTGCTGGGCGCCGTACTTGGCCCCCACCGACACCCGGAGAACCATCGGCACGGTCGCCAGTCCGCCCGACATCGGCTGCCACTTGGCCATCTGGTTGAAGATCTCGTCGCCGGCACGGCCGATGAAGTCGGCGTACATCAGCTCCACCATCGGGCGGCCGCCGGAGAGCGCGAAGCCCACGCCGGCGCCCACGATGGCGGCCTCGGAGATGGGGGAGTTGAAGAGCCGGTGGCGCGGCAGCAGCTCGGTGAGGCCGCGGTAGACGCCGAAGGCCCCGCCCCAGTCGCGGTTCTCCTCACCCCACATCGTGAGGCGGTCGTCGGCGGCGGCGTGCGCGACGACGGTTTCGAACATCGCGTCGCGGAAGGTGATGGCCTTGGCTCCGGAGAGCACCGCACCGCTGCCGTCGCCGGCGAGACCCGAGCGCGCCTTGCGGGCGAGCGAGGCCAGGTGCGGCAGCTCGGCGACCGGCACCAGGGTCTCGCCCGCGGGGGCGTCGGCCAGGTCGATCGCGGTGTCGTTGAAGGTGATCCCCGCCATCACGGCGGAGTCGTGGCGAAGCGACAGGCGCGGGGAGACGGTTGCGTCGATGGCCACCTCGAGCGAGGCGGAGACGCGCTCCTCGGCCCACCGTGTGAGCTCGGCCTGGCGGGCGGCGGCCACCACGCCACCGTCCACCAGGCGAGCGAAGTAGGTGTCGATCGGATCGATCGACGCCCACAGGTCGACCTCGTCCTTGGTGCGGTAGGAGGAGGCGTCGGAGGGGGAGTGCCCGGTCTGCCGATAGGTCTGGCAGTCGATCAGCACGGGACCGTCGCCGGATTCGAGGTGCTGACGGGCCACGGTCATCGCCTCGATCACGGCCAGCGGATTGTTGCCGTCGATCGTCTGCGCGTGCATGTTCGAGGCGTTGATGCCGGCACCGATCCGGGCCAGGCGGTCGTAGGCCATCGTCTCGCCGATGGTCTGGCCGCCCATGCCGTAGAAGTTGTTCACGATGAAGAACACGATCGGCAGGCCGCCGCGGTGCTTCTCGTCCATCAGCGAGCTGAGCTGCGCCATCCCGGCCAGGTTGAACGACTCCCACACCGGGCCGGTACCGGTGGAGGCGTCGCCGATCGAGGCGACGACGATCCCCGGCTGCACCTGCAGGCGGTTGTAGAGCGCCGCGCCGGTGGCCAGCGGCGCCGAGCCGCCCACGATCGCATTGTTCGGGTAGATGCCGAGCGGCGGGAAGAAGGCGTGCATGCTGCCGCCGAGGCCCCGGTTGAAGCCGGTGCGGCGGCCGAAGGTCTCGGCGGTCATGCCGTAGAGCAGGTAGTTCACGGCCTGCTGCTCGAAGTCGTCGTCGGCCAGGCGGTCGCGCACGACGTTCCAGATGGCGCCGTCCGACCAGGTCGTGAACGCCTCGGTCAGCGCCTCCGGAGTCGAGGAGTGGATGGCCGACAGGCCCTTCGCGATCACCTCCCCGTGGCTTCGGTGGCTGCCGAAGACCTTGTCGACGGCGCCGAGTGTGAATGCCTGGCCGACCGCCGCGGCCTCCTGCCCGATCGAGAGGTGGGCGGGCCCGGCGTGCACGTACGAGGTGCCGCGATAGGCGCCCTCGCGCTTGATCGACTGCAGCATCAGCTCGAACTCGCGCACCAGGATCATGTCGCGGCCGATCCGCTCGAGGGCGGCGTCGCCGTGCAGCGCGCGCTCGGCCGCGAGATCCGGCTCGTAGGTGTTGACCGCGATGGAGTCGAAGGTGAGCTCGGAGCGGCTACGCGCGGTGGCCGGGTCGATGAGCAGCTCTTTTGCCATGGTTCGTCGTGTCCTTCAGGGTTGCGGGAGAAGAAGAGGGGTCAGAACGCCGACAGCACGTCGACGGTCTCGATGGCCTTCGCGATGTCGGCCAGCAGCTGCGCGGCGGCGGCGCCGTCGAGGGCCCGGTGATCGAAGGTGAGCGAGAGCGGCAGCAGACTCGGAGCATCCGGATGCGACTGATGGGCCGCCCCCACGCCGAGGATGCAGCTCTGAGGCGTGTTGAGCACGGGGGTGAACCAGTGCACGCCGAGCGAGCCGAGGTTGGAGACCGTGAAGGTGCCGCCCTCCATCTCGGCGGTGGCCAGCTTGCCGCTGCGCGCCTTCTCGATCGAGGCCTGGGCGGCTTCGGCCACGGCGGCGAGGCTCAGCCGGTCGGCGCCCGGGATGACGGGCACGAGCAGCGCCTGGCCGGTGTCGACGGCGAAGCCGAGGTTCACCGAGCGGTACTGACGGATGCCGTCCCAGTCGAAGACCGAGTTGGCCGCCGGATGCTTCACCACGGCCCGCGCGGTGGCGAACAGCAGCACGTCGTTCACGCCGATCTTCGGCAGACCCTGCGCCTCGGTGACCGCGCGCAGGCGCTTCACGTAGGCGAGCATCGCCGTGGCATCGGAGTAGCGGGTGAGCGTGACCTGGGCGGTGCCGGCGAGCGAGGCGTGCATCCGCTGGGCGGTCACCTTGCGGGCGCCGCGCACCGGCACGAGGTCGTACCCGGCATCGGGGCTGGCTGCGGCCTGTGGGGCCGGGGTGGGGGTGAATGCCGCCGCCGCTGTCGGCTGCTTCTTCGCGGCGAGCACGTCGGCGATGATGATGCGCCCACCGGGGCCCGAGCCCGTGAGGGCGGAGAGATCGATGCCGTTCCGCTCCGCCAGGATCCGCGCACGGGGTGAGGCCTTTGCGCGGGTGTCGCCCGACGAGGGAACCGCGGATGCCGCGGGGGAGGTGCTCGCCGCACGAGAGGTCGTGGCATCCGAGGTGCTCACGGCCGGTGCCGGCTCGGCGGGGGCTGTCGCCCCGGGGTCGTCGGCGTCGGAGGCCGGACCGCTCTCGGCCGGTGCCTCGCCCTCGACCCCGAGGATGGCGAGCACCTCGTGCTCGGGCACCTCGGCGCCGGACTCGAACAGGATCTTCAGCACCTGCCCGCCCTCGGGCGCCTCGACCTCGATGGTCGCCTTGGCCGTCTCGAGGGTCACCAGCACGTCGCCGGCGCTCACCTGAGCGCCCACCGCCACGTTCCAGTCGACGATCACGGCGTCTTCTCCGGCGTTGCCGGTCGTGGGAACACGAACGTCGATCGACATTGCTCTCCGTTCAGAAGATCTGCGGCGGCGCCCTTCGCGAGACATCCGCTCATATGTGAACTGCATGCTCATAAGAGCACGGCGTCACAGTACACTCTCTCTGCGGGACCCGTCAAAGGCCGGGCCGAGGAGGTGGGCGGGATGACGGATGCCGACGGTGGCCGGGCGAGGCCCGCGGTGTCGCTCGAAGCGGCCATAGTGGCCCGGCGCTACTACATCGACGACAAGCAGAAGAACGAGATCGCCGACGAGCTCGGCATCTCGCGCTTCAAGGTGGCCCGACTGCTCGACGAGGCCAAGGCCAGCGGCATCGTGCGCATCTCGGTCGACATGCCCGCGGACATCGATCTGCCGCTCGGCGAAGAGGTCGCCCGCTCCTACGGCATCGGGCGCGCCATCGTGGTGCGCGCGATCGAGGCGGCTCCGGATGCCACGGGCTCCCTGATCGGTGAGGCCGGTGCCCAGTACCTCCGCGGCATCCTCGGTGCCGATGACGTGCTCGGGATCTCGTGGGGCACGAGCCTCACGGCGCTCGTCGACGCGGTGACGGATCTCGCTCCCGCCGACGTGGTGCAGATGGTGGGCGGGATGCGGGCCGGCCGGCTCGAGGTGGGCGGCGCTGAACTCGTGCGTCGCCTCACCCGCACCACCGGTGGCCGGGGCTTCGCGCTGCACGCTCCGCTTCTGGTGCGCAGCGCGGCGATGGCCGAGGAGCTGCGCGCCGATCCGAGCCTCTCCGACTCGACGGACCGGTTCTCCCGGCTCACCATCGCCCTGGTGGGCATCGGCTCGTGGAATCCGCCGAAATCGTCGCTGTACGGCGAATTCACCGAGGCCGAACGCGCGGAGCTCGTGCAGCAGGGCGCGGTCGCCGATCTCTGCACCTTCGTGTTCGACGCCGAGGGGCGCGCCCTCGACTCCCCTGCCCTGCAGCGGGCCGTCGGCATCTCGGCGGCCGAGCTCGCCCGGGTGCCCGAGGTGATCGCGGTCGCCGGCGGCGACGAGAAGGTGGCGGCCATCGCGGCCGCCCTGCGCAGCGGCACCGTCTCCACCCTCGTCACCGACTCCACCACCGCCCGCTCCCTCCTCGCCCGCGCCGACTCCGTCTAAGGTCTAAGCGTGCCGATTCGAATCCACCCCAGCATCCTGGCCGCCGACTTCCTGCACCTGGGCGACGAGCTCGCGCGGGTGGCGGATGCCGACCTCGTTCACGTCGACGTGATGGACAACCACTTCGTGCCGAACCTCTCGTTCGGCATGCCCGTGGTGGAGCGGCTCGTCGCCGGCAGCCCGCTGCCGCTGGACGTGCACCTGATGATCGAGGACCCGGCGCGCTGGGCACCCGGCTACGCCGAGGCGGGCGCGTACTCGGTCACGTTCCACGCCGAAGCGGCGGGTCGGCCCGCGGACGTGGCCCGGAGCATCCGGGACCGCGGGGCGCGCGCCGGGCTCGCGATCAAGCCGGGCACCGACATCGAGCCCTACCTCGAGATCCTCCCCGAGGTCGACATGGTGCTGATCATGACGGTGGAGCCGGGCTTCGGCGGCCAGAGCTTCCTGCCCGAGACCATGCCGAAGCTCCGGCAGCTGCGCCAGGCGGTCGACGCCTCGGGCCTGGACGTGTGGGTGCAGGTCGACGGCGGCATCACCGCCGACACGGTCGGCATCGCCGCCGAGGCGGGCGCGAACACCTTCGTGGCCGGCTCGAGCGTCTTCACCGCCGACAACGCCGCAGCCCAGATCGCCCTCCTTCGCGCCCAGGCCGCCGCCCACTCCCACCCCTGAGGCACGAGAAGTCGCAAATGGCCCCTATCCAGGCGGAATAGGGGCCATTTGCGACTTCTCGAGGGCACGGGGAGGGGGGAGGGAGGAGGCTAGAGGGTGCGGAGGAGTTCTGCGAGCGCGTTGTCGGTGACGAGGGTGGTGCCGAGGCCCGCGCTGATGACCGCACGCACCGCCTCCGCCTTGTTCTCGCCGCCCGCGATCAGCATGAGCTCGGGGATCTTGCGCAGCACCTCGATGCCCGTGGCCATCGAGCGGTCCTGCAGGTCGGGCAGCACGGTGCCGTCGTGCTTGATCAGTGTGGCCAGCACCTCGGCGGCCACGCCCTTGCCCACCAGCGCCTCGCGCTCGTGCAGCGGCAGGCTCGCCATCATCTGCGAATCCGGCGGATCCCAGCTGCCCACCGCGACGGCCGCCACGGTGATCGAGTCGAACAGCTTGAGCGCGGCTGCGACGCCGGGCTGCGTGCTGAGGCTCCGCTTGGTGAGCGCATCCTGCACCACGAGCGGCACGAACAGCGGATACGCCTGACCGCCGCCCACCTCGCTGATCTTGCGCACCAGCTCGAGCGAGTTCTCGGCCACCGAACCCACCATGCCGCCCATCTGCACCACGAGGCTGCGCGGCAGCTCGGTGAGCTCCTGCGACATGGCACTGAGGGTGCGGCCCCAGCCGATGCCGAGCACGTCGGTCTCGGTGACGAGCTCGCTCAGCACTGCGGCGGCGCCCCGGCCCACGGCCTGGCGGATGCCGGCGGCGGTGCGCTCCTCCTCCGGCACGTCGATCACGATCACCCGGCGCAGGCCGAGCTTCTTCCGCAACACCTCGGAGAGCTCGGCGTTGAACGCGTTGGGCGTGGCGATCTCGAACTTCACGATGCCCTCGCGCACGCTCTGCTCGAGCAGCCGCGCCACCTTGAAGCGGGAGAGCCCGAGTTCGTCGGCGATCTCCGACTTCGTGCTGCCGTCGATGTAGAAGCGGCGCGCGACTGTGGCGGCGAGGATCGCCGCTCCGGGGCTCAACGTCGGTGGCACGCGCCCCATATTACGGGCACAGGGGCTCGATCCTAGGCGCTCATTTGAGCACCCACATTGACATTCGTGCAGCACGGTATCCATACTGAGTGCCGGTACACCGCCGTGCGAGAAGGATCCAGCAATGAACGAGACACCCGAGTCCGCCGTCATCGAGGCGGGCCGCCAGCAGGTCCGCCTGGAGACCGAGGCGCTCGCCGACGTCCTCGACCAGATCGACGAGCGCTTCGTGCGCGTCGCCTCCCTGCTGCAGTCGATGACCGGCAAGGTCGTGATGACCGGATCGGGCACCAGCGGCTTCATCGCCCGCCGCTCCGCCCACCTCTTCTCGGTCTCCGGAACCCCCGCCTTCTTCCTCAACCCGGGCGACGGACTGCACGGCTCGATGGGCGCCGTCGAGAGCGACGACGTGATGATCGCGCTCTCCAAGGGCGGATCCTCTAGCGAGCTGAACGACCTGGTGGCCCGGGTCCAGGATGTCGGCACCCGCGTGGTGGCGCTCACCGCCAACGCCGATTCGCCCCTCGGCCGCCTCGCCGACATCACCGTCGAGATCCGCAACTACCCCTCCGCCGACCCGGGCAACCTGCTCGCAATGGGCTCAACCCTGGCCCACAGCACCTGGCTCGACGCGCTCGCAGTCGTGCTCATGCGAGCGCGTGCCGTGAGCTGGGAGCGCGTGCACTTCACGCACCCGGGCGGTGCCGTCGGTCTGCTCGCGAGCCTGCCCGAGCAGCTCGACGGCCTCGAGATCCCGGCCTACGAGGCGCTTGCGGACGCCGATCGCGAAACGGCCTGAGAATGCCCGTCATCGCCGGGGTCGACTCCTCGACCCAATCCACCACCGTCGTGCTGCGCGACGCCGACACCGGAGCCGCCCTCGGCTCGGGGAAGGCCGCGCACACGCCGACCTACCCGCCGGTGAGCGAGCAGCATCCGCACGAGTGGTGGGATGCCACGGTCGTCGCGATGGGCCAGGCCCGAGAGGCTGCCGGCGTGCAGCCGCACGACGTCGTGGCCATCAGCGTGGCCGCGCAGTGCCACGGCCTGGTGCCGCTGGATGC
Organism: Herbiconiux sp.; assembly: GCF_023264855.1. Classification (GTDB taxonomy): domain Bacteria; phylum Actinomycetota; class Actinomycetes; order Actinomycetales; family Microbacteriaceae; genus Herbiconiux. The sequence goes on from NZ_JAHFUW010000008.1 coordinate 86,354, forward strand.
CGCGGGCCGGGTCATCCGCCCCGCCAAGCTCTGGAACGACACCACGGCGGCCGCCGAGATCGCCGAACTCACCGGGCTGATCGGCGGCGACGCCTGGACCGACCGCATCGGCACCCTGCCCCCGCCTTCGTTCACCATCGGCAAGCTCGCCTGGCTGAAGGCGCACGAGCCCGAGAACTTCGCAGCCCTCGCCACGGTGCTGCTGCCCCACGACTACCTCACCTGGCGCCTCACCGGCGGAACGGATGGCGGCCGGGCCGTCACCGACCGCTCGGATGCCAGCGGCACCGGCTACTACAGCGCCCCCGAGGGCCGCTACCTCCCCGAGCTGCTCGACCTGATCGACTCCGGCAAGGACTGGGCGGCCATGCTGCCCGAGGTGCTCGGCCCGTCGGAGCAGGCCGGATCGGTGCCGGCGGCCGTCGCGGCCGAGCTGGGTGTGCATCCGGATGCCGTGGTCGGCGCGGGCGCGGGCGACCAGCACGCCAGCGCGGTGGGCCTGGGCATCGCGCCCGGCGACGTCGCCTACGTGCTCGGCACCTCCGGAGTCGTGTTCACCACGAGCGGGTTCCCCACCTTCGACCACACCGGCATCGTGAACGCGGTGGCGGATGCGACCGGAAACTACCTCCCGCTCATCTGCACGCTGAACGCGGCCAAGGTGACCGACACGGTCGCCCGCCTGCTCGGCGTCGACCACGCGGGGCTCGAGCGGCTCGCCCTCGCGGCCCCGCGTGAGCAGGACCGGCCGATCCTGGTCTCCTACCTCGACGGTGAGCGCACCCCGAACCGCCCGATGGCCCGGGGGCTGCTCGCCGGCCTCAGCAGCGAGACCAGCCGCGAAGACCTCGCCCTGGCCGCCTTCGAGGGCGTGGTGCTGGGCATGGAGCGCGGGCAGCGCCGGATGCGCGAGGTCGGCCTGCCGGTGGACGGTCGGCTGGTGGTCACCGGTGGGGGAGCGGCCTCGGCGGCCTACCGGCAGGTGATCGCCGACGTGACCGGCCAGACGGTGGAGATCACCGACGCCGTCGACGCGGTGGCCGGAGGGGCCGCGGTGCAGGCCGCGGCCGTGCTGCGCGGCGTCGACATCCGCACCGTGCGCGACGAGTGGGCGCCCACCTCACGAATTATCGCCGAACCCTCCGGAGCGCACGACTACGAGCGCATCCGCGACACCTACACCAGGGCGGCCGACTGGACGGGCCTCGACGGCTCGTTCCAGGACTGAGCGCCCCATCCCTTCATCTCAGACCCGGACAACTCAGACCACGAACGAGGAGGTTCACGTGAAAAAGCGTCGACTGCCCGAAGAAGCCGGCATCTTCATGGTGCTGGTGGCGGTGCTGCTGGTCTTCAGCATCCTGTCGCCCAATTTCCGCACCCTGGACAACGGCTTCACGCTGCTCGTGAACGGCATGGTGATCGGGTTCCTCGCGCTGGGGCAGACCTTCGTGCTGCTGACCGGCGGCATCGACCTCTCCACGGGCGCGAACATCGCCATGTCGGGTGTGCTGGTGGCCTTGATCATGCAGGCCGGCGTTCCGTGGCCGCTGGCGGTGCTGCTGGCGCTCGCCGCCGCCACCACCCTGGGCGTGGTCAACGGGATGCTGATCCACTTCGTGCGGATCCCCCCGTTCATCGCCACCTTCTCCACCCAGGGAGTGGCGCTCGCGATCCCGCTGATCATCACCGGCGCGAACTCGATCCAGGTCAAGGACATCGGCTTCTCCTGGATCGGCCAGGGCCGCATCGCCGGCATCCCGCTGCCCATCCTGCTGCTGCTGGTGGCCGCCGTCATCGCGGCGCTGTGGCTGCGGATGACCCGCCAGGGCGTGCACGTCTACGCCCTCGGCGGCAATAAGAACGCGGCCCGCCTGGCCGGTGTGAACATCGCCCGCACCACGATCCTCGTCTACGCCATCAGCGGGTTCTGCGGCGGCATGGGCGGCATGATCGTGACCTCGAGGCTGATGGTCGGCTTCCCGGCCACGGGTACCGGCAACGAGCTGTTCTACTCCATCGCGGCCGCGGTGGTCGGCGGCATCTCGCTGTTCGGCGGCGTGGGCACCGTGCTCGGCGCGATGATCGGCGCCGTGCTGATCGCCGCCGTGTCCAACGGCATGAACGTGCTCAGCGTGCAGAGCTACTGGCAGTCGCTGGTGATCGGCGTGATCATCCTCGTCGGCGTCTCGTTCGACACCCTGCGGCGCTCGCGATCAGGCCGGCCCGTCTTCGCCAAGAAGGCGCCGCCCGGGCCCCCGGCGTCCCCTCAACTCGTCACTTCCGCAACCGGCAAGTCCTGACCGGCCGCACGTCCCGAATACCCGCAATTCCCGAACACCACGAGAGGAACATCATGAAAACCAGAAAGGCACTCGGCGTCGTCGCCGTAGGCGTCTTCGCCCTGGCCCTCGCCGCGTGCAGCAATGCCGCCACCGGCGACGGCGCCAGCACCTCCACCGACGCCGCGGGCTCGCTCCCGGCCTCGTGCTCGGAGGACTCCCCCACCATCGGCGTCGCGCTGCCGAACACGATCAACCCGTACTACATCGCCATGCAGTCCGGCTTCGAGGACCACGCCGAGGAACTCGGCTACAAGGTCGACGTCGCGATCGCGAACGACAGCGAGAGCGACCAGCTCGCGCAGATCGACGCCTTCGTGCAGAAGGGCGTCTGCGCCATCGCGCTCAACGCCGTGAACTCCGACACGGGTGTCGCGAGCGTCAAGGCCGCCAACCAGGCCGGCATCCCGGTCTTCTCCGTCAACGTCACGATCGACCCCGACGGCCTGAAGAACCAGGGCGCCACGATCGTGCAGTACGTCGGAGCCGACCAGACCACGGGTGGCAAGCAGCTCGGCGAGCAGGCCATCAAGGATCTCGGCACCACCGACAAGCTGGTCGTCGGCATCCTCGGCGAGCCCTCGCAGATCCCCACCAACCAGCGCGACGCCGGCTTCACCGAGGCGATCAAGGCCAACCCGAACGCCACGGTGCTCGAGACCCTCGACACCAACGTCGACCCCGCGGTGTCGCTGCAGGTGACCGGCGAGCTGCTGCAGGGCAACCCCGACGTCAACGTGATCTTCGGTGACACCGGGCCCGCCGTGGTGGGTGCGCTGCAGGCCATCAAGGAGGCCGGCAAGCAGGACTCGATCAAGGTCTACGGCTTCTGCGCCGCCGACACCCCGCTCGAGGGCGAGTACGTGGCGTGCGCCGCGCAGGAGCCCTACGAGTACGCGAAGATCGTGCTCGACAACGTGCAGACCTACCTCGGTGGTGAGGATGTGCCGGCCGAGGTGCTCCAGCCGCTGAAGCTGTACACCACCGGCCAGACGGTCGGCGCCAAGGAATTCGGATAAGTCCCCCGCCTTTCCGAACCGGTGGCCGGGCTTCGCGGCCCGGCCACCACCCCCTCTTCCCGCATCCGGACCCGACCCCGACCCCGAAGCCCCGACCCCGAAGCACCGAAGGAGATCGCCATGACCGGCGAAGGACTGCTCGTCGACAGCATCTCGAAGAGCTACGGCCCCACGAAGGCCCTCACGAACGTGAGTCTGCGGATCCGTCCCGGTCAGGTGACCGCGCTGATCGGGCACAACGGGGCGGGCAAGTCGACGCTGCTGCGCTCGCTCTCCGGTGCCGAGGTTCCGGATGAGGGCAGCATCCGCATCGACGGCGAGGCCCAGGAGTTCCACGGGCCCCGCGATGCGAGCGACGCCGGCATCGCCTGCGTCTACCAGGAGCTGTCGCTGGTGGACCAGCTGACGGTCGCCCAGAACATCTTCCTCGGTCAGGAGACCGTGAGCGGTGGGCTGCTCAGCCGCCGCGAGATGAACAAGACCGCCGACCGGCTCTGCGCCGAGTACGGCATCACCGCCCGCGCCGGTGACCTCATCTCCTCGCTGCCGGTCGCGCAGCGCCAGATGGTGGAGGTCGTGCGCGCGATCAACCAGAACGCGAAGTACATCCTGCTCGACGAGCCGACCACGGCGCTCGAGCAGGAGCAGGTCGACCACCTGCTCGGCATCATCCGCCGCCTCACCACCGAGCAGGGCATCGGCGTGCTGCTGGTCGACCACAAGCTCGACGAGGTGTTCGCGGTGGCCGACCACCTGATCGGCCTCTCCGGGGGTCAGGTCGTGCTCGACGGATCGGCCGCCGAGGTCGACCGCGCCGCCGTGATCCAGGCGATCGTGGGCGACCACGGCGAGGGCGGTCCGGTCGACACGGCCGCGGTGGCCGCGATCGTCGGCGACGGCGTGGGCGAGACCTCGCTCGACGACGTCGAGACGATCACCGAGGCCGCGCGGGCGCGCGAGTTCGGGCGCCCGGTGCTGGAGGCCTCCGGGATCTCGGGCAACAACCTCGCGGGAATCGACCTCACGGTGCACGCGGGCGAGATCCTCGGCATCTACGGACTGGTCGGATCGGGCCGCACGCGCTTCCTCCGCACCGTCTACGGCGCCTTCCCTCTGGCCTCCGGATCGCTTCGCCTGCTCGGCGAGGACTACCGGCCCTCGAGCCCCGCGAAGGCGATCAAGGCCGGAGTGGCCTTCCTCTCGGAGGAACGCAAGTTCGACGGCTTCGTGCCGCAGATGTCGTCGATCGAGAACGTGGTGCTGCCGGTGCTCGGCAAGTACATCCGCGCGGGAGTGCTGCGCTGGCGGGCCTTGAAGGGTTCGGCCGACGACGTGCTGCGGCAGGTCACCATCCGCGGCGAGGTCTCGGCGCCCATCACCTCGCTCTCCGGCGGAAACCAGCAGAAGGCGCTGTTCGCGCGTGCCACCCTGCAGGCCCCGCTGCTGCTGTTGCTGGACGAGCCCACGAAGGGCGTCGACATCGGAGCCAAGCGCGAGATCTACGGCGTCATCCGCTCGCTCGCCCAGGAGAAGAACGTGGCCGTGATCGTGGTCTCCAGCGAGGAGGAGGAGCTCACCGAGCTCGCCGACTCTATCGCGGTGTTCCGCTCCGGCGCCTGCGACGGCGTCGTCTACCCCCGCGCCTCGGTCAGTGCCGCGCAGCTGCGCGAACTCGCCTGGGCGGATGCGGCGCCCACCCCCGCCGCCTGACCCGCCCCCACACCTGCTGCCCCCCGACCAAAACGACGGAGAATTTCGCCGACACGCCTGGCGGAACCCGCCTGGGCCGGCATGTCGGCGAAATTCTCCGTCGTTTTGGATGGGGGAGGGACTGCCGGGCTAGGCCTTCACGGCTGCCGATGCGGCGGGCTTGCGCACCGGCGCTTTGCGCGCGGGCGCGGTTGCCGCGGCCTGCACGGCGGCCGGGGCCACGGCGCGCGGGATGAGGCGCTCGAGCTGCGTCACGTGCGAGGGGTTCAGCTCCTCGAGCGCGTTGACGCCGAGCAGGCGCATGGTGCGGGTGATCTGCTCGCCCAGGATGCCGATCATCCGGTCGACGCCCTCGCGGCCACCGGCCATCAGCCCGTAGAGGTAGGCGCGGCCCACCAGGGTGAACCGGGCGCCCAGGGCGACGGATGCCACGATGTCGGCGCCCGACATGATGCCGGTGTCGAGGTGGATCTCCATGTCCTTGCCGTACTCGCGCGCCACATCCGGAAGCAGGTGGAAGGGGATCGGAGCGCGGTCCAGCTGGCGTCCGCCGTGGTTGGAGAGGGTGATGCCGTCGACACCCATCTCGGCCAGGCGGCGGGCATCGTCGAGGCTCTGCACGCCCTTCACCACGAGTTTGCCGGGCCACTGCGCCTTGATCCACTCGAGGTCTTCGAAGGTGACGGTGGGGTCGAACATCGAGTCGAGCAGTTCGCCGACGGTGCCCGACCAGCGGTCGAGCGAGGCGAAGGCGAGCGGTTCGGTGGTGAGGAAGTTGATCCACCACTCCGGCCGGGGCAGCGCGTTGATGACGGTGCCCGGGGTGAGCTGCGGCGGAATGGAGAAGCCGTTGCGCTTGTCGCGCAGACGCGCGCCCGCCACGGGCACGTCGACCGTCACGAGCAGGGTGTCGAAGCCGGCGGCCGCGGCGCGCTCCACCAGCGCCATCGAGCGCGGGCGGTCCTTCCACATGTAGAGCTGGAACCAGTTGCGGCCCGTGGGGTTCACGGCCTTCACGTCTTCGATGGCGGTCGTGCCCATGGTCGACAGCGAGAACGGGATGCCCGCCGCCCCCGCCGCGCCCGCCCCGGCGATCTCGCCCTCGGTCTGCATCATGCGCGTGAAGCCCGTGGGCGCGATGCCGAAGGGCAGCGAGACGGGGGCGCCGAGCACGTCCCATCCGGTGTTCACCGTCGACACGTCGCGCAGGATGGCCGGGTTGAACTGGATGTCCTGGAACGCCTGGCGGGCTCGAGCCAGCGACAGCTCCGCCTCAGCGGCGCCCTCGGTGTAGTCGAAGGCGGCCTTCGGGGTGCGGCGCTTGGCGATGGTGCGCAGGTCGTCGATGGTGAGGGCGGCGGCGAGGCGGCGCTTCTTTGCGTTCAGCTCGGGCGACTTGAACTGCATCAAGGGGGCGAGGTCTTTGATCTTCGGGATGCGGCGCTGGACCATGTCGGTTCCTATCGGTCGGCCGGCACACGGCCGGCGGCTTCGGTGGGGGAGGAGGGGGAGGCCGCCGCGAGGTCGGTCTCGGCGTGGTAGCTCTGGATGTGATCCCGGATGCGCGAGCGGGCGAGGTCGGCGTCGCCCGCCTCGATCGCGCCGACGATGCCGCGGTGCTCGGCCTTGAGGCGCTGCACCGTGGCCTCCCACGACGGCAGGTGGGCCGCCCCCACGCGCACGTACTGCTCGATCGAGTCGCGCAGGCCCCCCATCATCGAGGCCATCACCTCGTTGCCGGAGGCCACCGCGAGGGCCAGGTGGAAGGCCTGGTCGAGCGAGAGGAACTCGTCGCGGGAGAGCGCCCCGTCGACCGGATGCTCCATCGCGTCGAGCAGTTCGCGTGCGGGCGCGAGGTCGGCCCCTCGATCGGCGGCGAGTTCGGCCACGACCGCGCTCTCGAGCACGAGCCGGGTCTTCACCACGTCGCGCACGGCGAACCCCTGTGCCGCGACCTGCAGGCGCACGAGCGCCGACATCGCACCCGACGGCCGGGCGATGATGATGGCGCCCGACTGCGGCCCCGAGCCCGATTGCGTGCGGATGAGCCCGAGCACCTCGAGCACCCGGATGGCCTCGCGCACCGACGAGCGCCCGACGCCGAGTTCGGCGGCGAGGGTGCGCTCGGCCGGCAGGTGGTCACCGGGCTTGAGGTTGCCGCACATCAGCTCGGACTCGACGTGGCGCAGCACGGTCTCCCAGGCGCGGGCCGTGTCGAGAGGGGCGGATGCCGTGGCCGGGGCGCTCATCGGGATCCTCCTCGTCGAGTGGGCCGGGCCGCACCGGGCGGGCGGCTGTGGTCAGACCATGTGGTCAGACCACAGTATCAGAGCGGGGACGCCGGCGACCAGACCCGGCCACGGCATCCGTTCTTCCCCGTGCGCCCGCGATACGGCAGAGTTGGGGGCATGACGGACTACACCGACCCCAGCCAGTCCAGCCTGCGCCTCAGCAACGCCGACCGGGACGCCGCGGTCGCGTCGCTCTCGAGGGCTCACGCCGACGGCCGCATCACCACCGACGAGCTGTCCGAGCGCACGGCATCGGCGCGCACCGCCGTCACCCGCGGCGACCTCGCCCCGCTCTTCCACGACCTGCCCGACACCGTGCACCATGACCCGTCCGCCGCGCCGGCCGGCTTCGCGGCCCCTCCCGCATCCGGCGTGCCCTACGCAGCGGCAGCCCCGCGCGAGACCTACACCCGCGCGCGCCCGCTCGGCGGTGCCGCCGGTGTCACCGTGGTGGCGATCACGCCGATCCTCGCCCTCGTGATCTTCCTCGGCATCGGATTCCTGGTGCCCGGCGGATTCTCGTGGTCGTGGGTGATCTGGCTCGCCGTGCCCGTGGTGGCGATCATCGTCTACGGCCCCGGCGGCCGCACCGGCTACAACCGCGACTGACGCGAGACGTCGAACGAGATCAGTCCTCGACGCCGACCTTCACCAGGATCGGGAGATGGTCGCTCTCGCCCTGCGGCAGGGTGTCGATCGAGTCGATGCGCGTGTGGGCGCTCGTGACGAAGTCGAAGTGGCCCTTGAAGTACTTGAAGCGCGCATAGGTGGGCTTGTCGCTGAACGACAGCAGGTAGCCCGACTGCTCCATTCGCTCCGAGAGGTTCGCGCGGAACCAGGGGTAGTTGTAGTCGCCGAGCATGACGGTCGGCAGGCCCGGCCCCATGATGCGCAGCGCGCTGTGGGCCGCGGCGATCTGCTTGCGGCGCAGCGAGTTCGTGGCCGTGAGGGGCGCGGCGTGGAAGTCGCCCACCAGGATCTCCCGGCCGATCTCGTGGTCGAACAGCTTCGCGGCCAGCAGCCGCTCGTGCGCCGGTGCCATCACGCGGTCGTGCATCGACTTGCGCAGCGCGAACACCCGGGTGGCCTCGAGCCGGAAGCGGGACTCGCGGTAGTAGATCGCCAGGCCCAGCCGGTTGGTCTTGGTGGAGTCGGCCAGCACGAGGTGCTCGATCCGCTCGGGCATGTCGTTCGTGTCGCACTCCTGCAGGCACATCACGTCGATGTCGTACAGCCGGGCGAGGTCGCGCAGTTCGCCACTGGCGTGGTGCTCGCGCAGGTTGTAACTGACGATGTTCAGTTCGCGTCCCATGACCGTGTGACTCGTACCTTCCGTGGCATCCGCTGTGTAGGGGCCCAGCGTGGCCATTCTGGCACGATTGCGCCATCCGAAACCTGGGTGCACCCTCAACGAGCGCCGGGTACGGATGTTCGCGCGAGAGGTCAGCGCGCGGCCGGCTCGTAGCGCACGGGCAGGAACGTCTTCGCCACGATCGACCGCAGCGCCTCCAGTGACGAGTCGCGCGCCACCAGCCCCTGGGCGCGCGCCTGCACGAGCACGTTGCCGATCGCGGTGGCCTCCATCGGTCCCGCCAGCACGGGCAGCCCGGTGCGGTCGGCGGTCAGCTGGCACAGCAGCGCGTTCTGCGACCCGCCGCCCACCACGTGGATGACCCGGATGCGTGTGCCCGAGAGAGCGGCGGCCGCCTCCAGCGAGCGGGCGTAGGCCTCGGCCAGGCTCTCCAGGATGCTGCGGGCGAACTCGGCGCGGCTGGCCGGCGGGGTGAGCCCGCGCTCGGTGCACCACGCGGCGATGCGGGCCGGCATGTCACCCGGGGCCACGAATCGCGCGTCGCCGGCGTCGAACACCGGTACCGGCGTGGTCACCGCCGCGGCCTGCGCGATCAGGGTCGGCAGGTCGATGCTCTCGCCGCCGCGCTCCCAGGTGCGCACCGATTCGCTCAGCAGCCACAGCCCGGAGACGTTCTGCAGGAACCGGATGCGCCCGTCGACACCGCCTTCGTTCGTGAAGCCTGCCTCGCGACCGGCCTGCGAGACCACCGGATGCTCGAGCTCCACGCCGACGAGCGACCAGGTTCCGCTGGAGATGTAGGCGAAGTCCTGGTCGGCGGCCGGCACGGCCACGACCGCGCTCGCGGTGTCGTGCGAGCCGACGGCGCTCACCGCGAGCGAGGACGGAGCCCCCAGTTCGGCGGCCACCCGCGGCAGCAGCGTGCCCACGGTCGAGCCCGGCGTGACGATCTCGGGCAGGATGCCGCGCGGCAGCCCGAGGCGCTCGATCAGGCTCTCGTCCCAGCAGCCGCCGTGCACGTTCAGCAGTCCCGTCGTGGAGGCGTTCGTCTGCTCGGCGCGCGAGGCGCCGGTGAGCCAGAAGTTCACCAGATCGGGGATCAGCAGCATCGAGTCCGCCCCGTCGAGCGAGCCGGCCAGCCGTTCGGCGGCGAGCTGGTAGACGGTGTTGAACGGCAGGAACTGCAGGCCGTTCGCTTTGTACAGCTCGGCGGGCTCGACCAGTGCATGGGTGGCCTCGACACCGGCCGCGTTGCGGTCGTCGCGGTAGTGGAACGGGTTGCCGAGCATCCGGTCGCCCCGGAGCAGGGCGTAGTCGACGGCCCAGGAGTCCACGGCGATGCTGCGGATGTCAGGCTCCTCGCGCACCGCCGAGGCGAGCCCGGTGGTGACGTTACGGTACAGCTCGAGGATGTTCCAGTGCAGCCCGTCGACGATGCGCACCGGATTGTTCGGGAACCGCGCCACCGGCACGAGCCGCAGCTCGTCGTGCCCCACGTACCCGAGCATCACCCGCCCGCTGGTGGCCCCGAGGTCGACGGCGACGACCGCAGCACTCATGCGCCGAGCCTAACGGAGGAAGGCGGCGGCGACGCCGGCGTCGACCGGGATGTGCAGGCCCGTGGTGTGCGTGAGGTCGGCGCCCGTGAGCACGGCCACCGCGTTCGCCACGTTCTCGGGCAGCACCTCGCGCTTCAGCAGGGTGCGCTGGGCGTAGTAGGCGCCGAGCTCCTCCTCGGGCACGCCGTAGACGGCCGCGCGCTTGGCGCCCCAGCCGCTGGAGAAGATGCCCGATCCGCGCACCACGCCGTCCGGGTTGATGCCGTTCACCTTGATGCCGTACTCGCCGAGCTCGGCGGCCAGCAGGCGCACCTGGTGGGCCTGGTCGGCCTTCGTCGCCGAGTAGGCGATGTTGTTCGGGCCGGCGAACACCGAGTTCTTCGACGAGATGTACACGATGTCGCCGCCGAGGTCCTGCTCGATCAGCACCCGGGCTGCGGCCTTCGACACCAGGAACGAGCCCTTGGCCATCACGTCGTGCTGCAGGTCCCAGTCGGCCTCTGTGGTCTCCAGCAGCGGCTTCGAGATCGACAGCCCGGCGTTGTTCACCACGAGGTCGAGCCCGCCGAACTGCAGCAGGGCCGCGTCGATGCCGGCCTGGATCTCGGCCTCGCTGGTCACGTTGGCCTGCACCCCGATCGAGACATCCGTGCCGCCCAGCTCGGCGGCCGCAGCCTGCGCCTTCGCCAGGTCGAGGTCGGCGATCACCACGCACGCGCCCTCGGCGGCGAGCCGGGTGGCGATGGCCTTGCCGATCCCGGATGCGGCACCGGTCACCAGCGCGATGCGGGTGGCGTGCGACTTCGGCTTGGGGAGACGGGCGAGCTTGGCCTCTTCGAGCGCCCAGTACTCGATGCGGAACTTCTCCGCCTCGTCGATCGGCGCGTACGTGCTCAGCGCCTCGGCGCCGCGCATCACGTTGATGGCGTTGATGTAGAACTCGCCGGCCACGCGCGCGGTCTGCTTGTTGGCGCCGTAGGAGAACATGCCGACGCCCGGGATCAGCACGATCGCCGGGTCGGCGCCGCGCAGCGCGGGGGAGTCGGCCGAGGCGTGGCGGTCGTAGTAGGCCTGGTAGTCCTCGCGGTAGGCCGCGTGCAGCTCCTTGAGGCGCGCGATCGACTCCTCGATGCTCGCGTCGGCGGGCAGGTCGAGCACGAGCGGCTTCACCTTCGTGCGCAGGAAGTGGTCGGGGCAGCTGGTGCCGAGCGCGGCGAGTCGCGGATGCTCGGTGCTGGCCAGGAAGTCGAGCACCACGTCGGCGTCGGTGAACGAGCCGACCTGCGCCTTGTCGGTGGAGGCGATCCCGCGGATGGTCGGTGCGAGGGCGGCCGCCTTGGCGCTGCGCTCGGCCTCGGGGAGGGCGCCGTAGCCGTCCAGGGCCGGCCCGAACGGCTCGGCCTTGCCGTTCTCGGCGATGTACGCGGCGGCGGTGTCGATGATCCAGAGCGAGTTCGCCTCGCTCTGCTCGCTGGTGTCGCCCCACGCGGTGATGCCGTGGCCGCCCAGGATGCAGCCCACGGCATCCGGGTTCTCGCGCTTGATGGCGGCGATGTCGAGGCCGAGCTGGAACCCGGGGCGGCGCCACGGCACCCACACCACCTTGTCGCCGAAGATCTTCTGTGTGAGCTCCTCGCCGTCGGCGGCGGTCGCGATGGCGATGCCGGAGTCGGGGTGCAGGTGGTCGACGTGGTTCGCGTCGACCAGGCCGTGCATCGCGGTGTCGATCGAGGGGGCCGCGCCGCCCTTGCCGTGCAGCGTGTAGTCGAACGCCGCCACCATCTCGTCTTCGCGGTCGAGGCCGGGGTAGACGTTCGTCAGCGCGCGCAGCCGGTCGACGCGCAGCACGGCGAGGCTGGCCTCGGTGAGCGTGCCGAGGTCGCCGCCGGAGCCCTTCACCCACATCAGCTCGACGTCGTCGCCGGTCACCGGGTCGGTCTCCAGGCCCTTGGCCGAGGTGTTGCCGCCGGCGTAGTTGGTGTTCTTCGGGTCGGAACCGAGGCGGTTCGAGCGCGCGATCAGTGCGGCGGCGGCGGGGTTGGTCATGGATGCTCCATCGAATCGTCATGTGATGTCATGTGAACTTCACAAAACGTTACACAGTGCGCGGGAGGGCGTCAACAACCGGGCCGTGAACGAGGGATGAAGGAGGCAGGTTCACTCCAGCGAGTTTCACGCCGAGCTCGTGCACCATGGCAGAGGTCGGGCTGAAAATCGCTGGAGTGAACGGATCAGCGGAGCTCGACCAGCGCGCGCAGCTCGTCGAGTCGTGGGTCGGCGGGGTCGAGTTCGGTGACGACGATCGAGATGCGGTCCCAGGGAACGGCCACGGCGGCGGCGTGCTTGCCGAGCTTGGCCGAGTTGATCAGCAGCACGGTCTCGCGGGAGGCGCGCAGGAACTCACGTTTGACCTGTGCTTCTTCGATGATCGTCTCGCTCGTGCCGTGCTCGAGGTCGGCCGCGGCGGCCGAGGTGAAGAAGCGGTCGTAGTTCAGCAGTCCGGCGGCGGCGCAGGCGATCGGGCCCACGAAGCTCTCGGTGCGCGGCTCGAGCTCGCCGCCGATGAGGATGCTGCGCACCCCGCGCTGCGCCCGGGCGAGGCCGTGGTTGTGGGCCGAGTTCGTGGCGAGCACGAGGTCGGTGATCGCGCTCGAGCGCAGCTGCGCCAGCAGGTGTCCCGCGGTGGATGAGGCATCGACGGCGATCGTGCCGCTGCCCGGCACCAGGTCGAGCGCCTTGCGCGCGATCTCGGTCTTCGCCTGGTCGTCGGCGCCCTGCCGCTCGGCGAACGAGCGCGCCTTCACGGTGGCCACGGCCCCGCCGCGCACCCGCACGAGCACGCCCTCGAGTTCGAGCGCTTCGAGCTCGCGCCGCACGGTCATCGTGGACACCCCGAGTTCGGTCGCGGCTTCTTCGAGCCGGATGACCCCGCTCGTCTCCAGCCGCGCCAGCAGCCGCTCACGCCGCTCCGCGCCGATCACCGCTGCCATCCGCTCTCCTCCGCTGCCTGCATCCGTCGTCTGCCCGAGGCTACC
>NZ_JAHFUW010000008.1:99631-101944 GCF_023264855.1 Herbiconiux sp.
GGTGCCGACGGTTCAGGCCGTCAGGGCGGGGGCCGCCGCGGCGGGGTCGTCGAGCAGGCGCTGGAAGGCGAGCTCGGCGGCGCCGACGATCAGCAGGCGCGAGCGCAGCTGGGCGCGCTCGAGGGTGACCTCGGTGGCGAGCTGCCCGAACGAGGCCTCGAGAACTCCCGTGCGCAGCCGATCCGGGTGCACGGCGACGAGCGAGCCCAGGAACCCGCCGAGCAGGATGCGCTCGGGGTTCAGCACGCTGATGAAATTGGCCAGGGCGACGCTCAGGATGTCGAGCTGCCGGTCGATCTCGGCGCTCACGGCGGGGTCGGTGTTGTCGGCGAGCAGCTGGTCGAGCTCGTCGCCGTCGATGCGCTCGCGGCCGAGCACCGCGAGCAGACGGGAGAGCTTCACCTCCGTCTCGAGGCAGCCGATCCTTCCGCAGTGGCAGAGCAGCCCATCGCCGTTCACCAGCGTGTGGCCGAGCTCGGCACCGAAGCCCTGGGCGCCGCGCAGGGGAACGCCGGCGACGAGAGCGCCGCCACCGATGCCGCTGGGGCTGCCGTTGACGTAGAGCAGGTCGGCGACGCCGCGGCCGGCGCCGTAGATGCTCTCGGCGATGATGCCCACGTTGGCGTCGTTGCCGACGGTGGCCGGGTAGCCAAGCGCCTCGGTGACGTACTCGGCGAGCGGCTCGTCGTGCCAGTCGAGGTGCGGCGCCAGCGTGACCATGCCGCTGTCGGCGCGCACCAGGCCCGGCACGGCTATGCCGACGCCCGCGATGCGATAGCTGGACTCGAGCTCGCCGCGCATCCCGTCGACGACCGCGCGCACGATGTTGACGGTCTCGCGCACGGTGGGCAGGCCGTCCGTCTCGTACCGGATGCGCTTGTGCACCACGCCGCCGAGGCCGACGAGCCCGATGATGATGGCGTCGGTGTCGGGGTTCACAGCGATCGCGGCGACCCGCTCGTTCGGGTGCACGAACGGCGACGGCCGGCCCACGGTGCCGTGGTCGGTGCGAGCGGTCTCGAAGGCCAGGCCCAGGTCGCTCAGCTCGCCGACGAGTGCGGCGATGGTGCTGCGGTTCAGGCCAAGACGCCGGGTGAGGTCGGCGCGGGTCTGGGCGCCACCGTGGTGCAGCGTGGTGAGGATGGTGGAGAGATTGTGGCGGCGGGTCTGGTCGTTGCTGTTGCCGACGCCCGCCGACAGCGGGCGCGGAGAGCCGGTGCTGGACACAGCTCCTCCTAGGGACGGGGATGGATCTGGGGAGTGGACGAGCGCTCGGGTGCGGCGCTGAACCGCACCCGAGCCTATCGTCAGCGTCCGGAGCGCCTCTTGTTGATGATGTCGAACGCCACGGCCAGCAGCAGCACGAGGCCCTTGATGGCCTGCTGCCAGGCGGCATCCACCGAGAGGATCGACAGACCCATGTTGAGCACGCCCATCACGAGACCACCGATCACGGCGCCCACGACGGTTCCGACACCACCCTGCACGGCCGCACCACCGATGAACACGGCGGCGATCGCGTCGAGCTCGTAGCTCTGACCGGCGGATGCCACGGCGGAACCCGCACGGGCGGTGGCGACCACACCGGCGAGGCCGGCGAGCACGCCCATGTTCACGAAGATCGCGAAGTTGATCCACTGCGTCTTCACACCGCTCATCTGCGCGGCGAACAGGTTGCCGCCCATCGCGTAGACGTGACGGCCGAAGACCGTGCGGTTCAGGATGAAGGTGTACAGCAGGATGAGCACGGCCAGGATGATCAGGATGATCGGGGTGCCCGAGTAGGCCGAGAGCTGCCACGACAGGGCCATGATCGCGATCACCAGAATGGCGCTCTTGACGATGGTGGAGGCGGCGGGCTCGCGGGGCAGGTCGAGCTTGCGGAGCGTGGCTCGGGTGCGCACCTGCTGCACCACGAACGCGGCCGAGGCGAGGATGCCGAGCACCAGCGTGAAGGCGTCGCGTCCGTCGAGGATCTCACCGAGGAACGGGGGGATCCAGCCGGCGCCGATGGCGGTGAACTCGTCGGGCAGACCCGAGATCGTGCCGCCGGTGAGCAGCACCAGGGTGAGACCGCGGAAGATCAGCATGCCCGCCAGGGTCACGATGAACGCCGGTATCCCGACGAAGGCCACCCAGAAGCCCTGCCAGGCGCCGATCACGGCACCCACCACGAGCGAGAGGATGACGGCGGCCCACCAGGGCATGCCCCAGCTGTTCATCGACAGGGCGGCCACCGCTCCCACCAACGCCACGACCGAGCCGACCGAGAGGTCGATGTGGCCGGCGATGATCACGATCACCATGCCGATC
>NZ_JAHFUW010000061.1 GCF_023264855.1 Herbiconiux sp.
GCGGACCGCGGGAGCTGGTGCGCTACGCCGTCGCCGCCGAGCAGGCGGGCTTCGACTTCGAGGTGTCGAGCGACCACTACTCGCCGTGGCTCACCGAACAGGGCCACGCGCCCTACGCCTGGACGGTGCTCGGGGCCGTCGCCCAGGCCACCTCGCGGGTGGAGCTGGCGACCTACGTGACCTGCCCGAGCATCCGGTACCACCCGGCGGTCGTGGCGCAGAAGGCGGCGACGCTGCAGATCCTGGCCGAGGGCCGCTTCATCCTGGGCCTCGGCTCGGGCGAGAACCTCAACGAGCACGTGGTCGGGGAGGGCTGGCCGGCGGTCGACGCGCGGCAGGACATGTTCGAAGCGGCGCTGCAGATCATCCGCGAGCTGCACACCGGTGAACTGGTGACCTACGACGGGGCGTACTTCCGCGTGGACTCGGCGCGCATCTGGGACCTGCCCGACGAGGGCGTGGAACTCGGCCTCGCCGTCTCGGGCCCGAAGTCCATCGAGCGCTTCGCCCCGTACGGCGACCACCTGATCGCGGTGGAACCGGATGCCGACCTGGTGAAGGGCTGGACCGACGCCGCCGGCAAGCCCGCGCGCTCGATCGGGCAGATCCCGATCTGCTGGGGCCGCGACAAGCAGGCCGCGATCGCGCAGGCGCACGAGCAGTTCCGCTGGTTCGGCGGCGGCTGGGCCGTGAACGCCGATCTGCCGACGCCGGCGGGCTTCGCCGCGGCCAGCCAGTTCGTGCGGGAGGACGACGTGGCCGGCTCGATCGCCTGCGGCCCCGACCTCGACGAGCTGGCCGAGAGCGTGCGCCCCTACCTCGACGCGGGTTTCACCGACGTGGCGATCGTGCAGGTCGGCGACGCCGGCCAGGACGAGTTCCTCGCCGAGGTCGCGGAGCCCCTCCTCGAGAAGCTCCGCGCCCTGTGACCGTGCGCCGAGGCGGTCAGGCCGTGGTGGCCTGGGAGCGGAAGTAGTCCACGAGCGGGGTGGTGGGGTGGCCGATGAGGGTCACGAGGTCGGGGGTGACCGTGGCGAGGGTGCCTGCGGCGATGTTCGCGTCGAGCGTCGCCACGAAGCTGGCGGTGCCCTCGTCGAGACCGGCGGCCTTGAGGCCCGCCACCTGCTCGTCGAACGAGACCGGCACGAACTCCACGGGGCGGCCGGATGCCGAGGCGGCGGCCGCGGCGAACTCCTCGCCGTTCCAGGCGGAGTCGCCCGAGAGCTCGTAGACCTTGCCGAGGTGCCCCTCGCTCGTCAGCACGGCGGCGATCGCCTCGGCGTAGTCCGAGCGCGAGGCGCTGGCGACCCGGCCCTCGCCGGTGCCGGCACGGTGCACGCCCGACTCGACCGCCTGGGCGAACGAGCCCGCGTAGTTCTCGTTGTACCAGTTGTTGCGCAGGATCGTGAAGGGCACTCCCGAGGCGGTGATCAGCTCTTCGGTCGCCTTGTGGTCGGGCGCGAGCACGAGGGCGGAGGTGGTGGCCTGCGGGGCGCTGGTGTAGACGATCCGCGCGACCCCGGCGCGCTTCGCGGCCTCGATCGCGTTCGTGTGCTGGGTGAGCCGCTGACCGGGCTCGCTGGCCGAGACGAGCACGAGCGCGTCGGCGCCGGTGAAAGTCGCATCGAGGGAGGCGGGGTCGGCGAAGTCGATGGTCGCGGTGCGCACCCCGAGAGCGTCGAGCTCGGCGAGCTTCTCGGCGTTGCGGCCCGCGGCCACGATGTCGGAGGCGGCGACGCCCCGGGCGAGGAGGTGCTCGACGGCGAGGCGTCCGAGGTGGCCGGTGGCGCCGGTGACGATGATGGTCATGGTTCTGATCTCCTTTTCCGCGGCCCGCATCCGCAAGCCGTTCGTAGGAGGGAACCCGGCATCCGTTCAGAAGCTTCCCGACAGGTTGTACCCACTTTTTGGTAAGTTAGGACCATGCCCGATCGTATCTGGGACGCCATCGGCGAACCCACCCCCTTCGCCGCCGGTTGCGCCAGCCGGGTCGTTCTCGATCACGTCACCAGCAAATGGGGAGTGCTCGTGCTGGTGGCTCTGGCTGACCGGCCGATGCGCTGGGGCGAGCTGCACCGCTACGTCGAGGGCATCAGCGAGAAGATGCTCGCCCAGACGCTCAAGGCGCTCGAGGGCGACGGCTTCGTGCGGCGCGAGTCGCACGGCACCGTGCCGCCGCGGGTCGACTACAGCCTCACGGCGCTCGGCACCGAACTCGGCGAGGTGCTCATCCCACTCGTGCGCTGGGTGGGGCAGAACGTCGGGCGCACCGGGCGAGTGGATGCGGCCTAGGTCGCCAGATACCGGTTCAACCCGGCCGTGAGCTCGGCGTCGACGCTCCGCGGGCTGCCGTCGAGGTCGATAACCGGCACGGCCTGCCGCACGCTCGAGACCAGCCAGAGGGCGTCCGCCCGCGCGAGTTCGCTGGCCCGCATCCGAACCGTGCCGGTCTGCAGCCCCTGCTCGGCGAAGAACGTGAACGCCCGGCGCTGCGTGGTACCGGGCAGGATGCCGAGCTCGGGCGTGGGCGTCAGGATGCGGTCGCCCTCGCGCACCAGCACGCTGGCCGTCGGCGCCTCGAGCACGAAGCCGTCGGAGCTGATGAAGATCACGTCGTCGGCGCCCCGGCGTGCGGCTTCGCGCACGGCGGCCGCGTTCAGCGCGTAGGACAGCGTCTTCGCGCCCTGCAGCAGCCAGGGCGAGGTGGCGGCGACGTCGTGCCGATACCCCCGGTCCAGCGTCACGACCCGCACGCCGCGTTCGCGCACCGCGCGGAAATCCGGTGCCGGGCGGGCGGTCAACCAGCCCGTGGGCCGGTCGGTGCCCTCGATGCCGCGGGTGAGCACGAGCTTGACGGCGAGCACGGGGGCGTCGGGGAAGTCCTTCGCCGCCGCGTCGACCAGGGCGTCGAAGGCCGCGCGCCAGACCGCGGCATCCGGCTCGGGCAGGTCGAGCAGGGCGGCCGAGGCGCCGAAACGCTGCAGATGGGCGTCGATCGCCGGGGCGTGCCCGGCCGACACCATCACGGTCTCGAACACGCCGTCGCCGCGGGTGACCCCCAGATCGAGCACGCTGACCTGCGGATGCGCGGCGTCGGCCCGCACGAAGCCCGGCCCGGCGCGGTCGTGGGCGCCGGCATCGCCGTCCGCATCGGCATCGGTGCCGCCGATTGGGCCGAGTACCGGCCGGGTGACCAGAATGAGCAGAGGAAGAGGCACGCCCTCAGTGTCCTCCCGGAAGGAGATCACCCCGATGGCACACTCCGTGCAGACCGAGATCGAACGCAAGTACGCCGTCGGCGCCGACACGGAACTGCCCGCGCTCACCGGCGTGGGCGAGGCCGCGGGAACGCCCGTCGTGCGCGCCGAGTCCTCGGCATCCGTCCGCCTGGAGGCGGTGTACTTCGACACGGCCGATCTGGCCCTGGCCCGGCAGCGGATCGCCCTGCGCGTGCGCCGCGGCGGTCACGACGAGGGCTGGCACGTGAAGCTGCCGGCCGCGGAGGGCCGCACCGAGCTGCAGTGGCCGCTCGAGCCGGCGGGCGAGCCGGCCGAGGAGGCGACGACGAGTGCGGCGGGGGTTCCGGATGCGGCGGACGAGGTGCCCGCGAGCGTGCGCGACGCCGTGCGCGAGCACGTCGGTGATGCGGCGCTGACACCGTTGGCGCGGGTGAGCACCGATCGCGCCCTCACCGATCTGCTCGACGCCGACGGCGCCGTGGTGGCCGAGCTGGCCGACGACCTGGTGCGCACCGTCGACGCGCGCCAGGGTGCTGAGCGAGCCTGGCGCGAGTGGGAGGCCGAACTCGGGCCCGCCGCCCCGCCCACGGCGGCTGGACGCACCGCGCTACTCGACGAGATCGAACAGCGCCTGCTGGCCGCCGGAGCCACGGTCTCGCCGAGTGTCTCCAAGCTCGCGCAGGCGCTCGGCCGCACCGGTCTCGGGCACTAGCGCCGGGCCCGGTCCGGCGAGCGGCTCGGGCGATCGCGGAGAGTTCCCGTCACCTTTGCGCCAGGGAGGGTCACCGAAGCGACATCCGTCGATCAGGACCTGGATCGGCGACGTCCCGCTGGCGACACTGAGGGCACGACTCGCGCGACGTCTGTCGCTCAGCTACGCCGGATGGGCGTCCCGAAAGGAAACACAGCATGAACAAGCTCACCAAGGCCGCGATCGCCGGAGCCGCCGGTATCGCCCTGCTCCTCGGGGGAGCCGGAACCTTCGCGTTCTGGAACTCTTCCGCCGCCGTCTCCGGCGGCACGATCACCGCCGGTGACCTCAAGGTCGTCAACGACGGCCCCGCCGGGGTCTGGAAAGACCAGGCCAACAACACGGTCAACATCGCCACCTACAAGATCGTGCCGGGCGACGTGCTCACCTACACCGACGACCTCACCATCACCGCCGTGGGCGACCACCTCACCGCGACGCTCGGCTTCGGCGCCCAGTCGATCACCCCGGCCTCCGCCGCGGCCGCCGACGTAGCTCTGGCCGGTGAGCTCACCGACACGGCCGTCCTGACGGCATCCGGTGCCGGCATCACCGGAACCGGCCCGACCTACACGATCACCTCGAGCGCCGCGCCGGTCAGCAGTGTCGTGACCGTCGTGGTGACGCTCACCTTCCCGCAGGGCACGGCCGGGCAGTACAACGACGCGAAGACGGGTGCGGTCAACCTCAGCAACTTCAACGTGACGCTGACGCAGACCTTCTGATCCTCGGCTCGCGATCAACGGAGCAACCATGAGCACCACCGTGGCGGGGCGGCGCGTCCGACCCCGCCACGGTCGCCGTGCTGCTCCCGAAGGTTCGCTGCTGCGCCGGCTGCTGCTGTTCGCGGCGGCCGCCGGCGCCGCCGTGCTGCTCGCCGTCACGGCGTCGGGCGGCACCTACGCGTTCCTCAACTCCTCGGCCGCCGTGCCCGCGGGCGGCACGCTGCGTGCCGGCACCGCGGCGATGTCGGTCACCACCGCGCTCAGCCTGCCCACCACCGCGATGTATCCCGGCGAGGTGCGGCGCGCATCGGCCGTCATCACGAGTGTCAGCGACATCCCGCTCAAACTGCGGGTCACGGGCGTGACGCTCACCAGCACGGCCAACAGCTTCTCCGGCGCCCTCACCCTCGGCGTCGGCGTCGCTGCCTCCGCAGCCGAATGCACGGCGGGCACGACGACCTCCACCTGGTCGGGGACGATCCCGTCGTCCACCCCCGGCGACCTCTCGTTCTCGCTGCCCAAGACCGGCACCGCCGTGATCTGCGTCGCCGTCACTCTGCCCGCCGGAGCGCCCGACGCGGCGCGCGGCAACACCGCCGCGACTTTCACGGTGCAGATCGACGGGAGACAGGTATGACCGCCGGTCCTCGTCCGAGCCGGCCGCGCTCGAGCCGCGCGCACCCGCGCCGAGCTCGCGCCGGCCTGCCATGGCGCACATTCGTCGCCGTGTTCCTGGCCGTCTTCGTCATCAGCGGGGCCGGCGGAACGGCCAGCGCGTTCTGGACGGTCCCCGCCGTCCCGCTGGGCGGCACAGCGAACGCGGCCACGGCGTCGGTCACGCTCGCGGGCACCGCCGCTCTGCAGAAGGAATACCGCTTCACTACGGCGACCCCGTCGACCGCGAGCAACGCGAACCTGGTCATCGCCCCCGTGGTGTTCACGAACTCGGGCACGTCGCCGCTCGCCCTCTCGGTGGCGTGGTCGGGCAACACGGGCGCCTATCCCGCCCTGATCACGGTCACCTACTGGGCCGGCGCATCCGGGGCCTGTGCGAGCAGCGTGCCGTCGTCGGGCACGACGGTGGGAACCCTCGCCTCCCCGCCCGCGCTGCCGGCCGGCGTCGCCTCCGTGGCGATCGGAGCGGCCGTCACGCTCTGCGTGGCGACCTCGCTGAACAGCACCGTGGCGCTCCAGCAGGGCAACACGGTCTCACCCGTGCTGACGCTCACCGGGCGCGTCGGCACCAACTGGATCACCAGCGTCAGCGCGCCTGCCTTCACCCAGTCCGTGTTCAGGGTGGCCGCCCCCACGGGGATCACCTGCGTCACCACGCCGGGAACCCTGACCATCGCGGGCTACGCCACGCTCACCTGGAACGCGGTCACCTACGGGGCGGCCAACGGGGTCGACACGGCCAGAGCCGCGTCCTACGACCTGCATCTCGACACAGCGACGAGCCCCTCGATCCAGCAGGTGACACCGGCCGCCGGCGCGGCGACGGTGTCGGTGCAGGTGAACGCGCTCAACCTGGGCGTGCTGGGCTTCCTCACCTCGGGTACCAAGAACGTCGTCGTCACCACCACCGACTCGGTCTACGGCACCACCTCGGTGGCCTCGGCGACCCTCGTGATGCGATACGGCCTCCTCCCGCTGCTGAGTGTGCAGTGTCCGGCGTGATCCGGCTGCGTCCGGTGCGGGGCGTGCTCGCGGCGGCCGTCGTGCTGGGAGCGCTCGCGGTCGCGCCCGGGGCACCCGTTCCGTCCGCCTCGGCCGGCGGCGCACCCGGGGTGGAGGTGAGCCTGGACGGCACGCATTTCGCCCGCGAGCCGGCCGGTCCGCTCTTCGCGGATCCACCGCTGATCGTGCCGGGCGATGTGGTGGTGGCCACGCTCTGGGTGCGTAATGCGACACCGTACGACGGTGCCCTGCGGCTGAGCGGCACCGAGGCCTGGGCGAGCAGCCCGGCGCTCGCCGAGTCGCTCGGCGTCTCGGCTCGGGAGACAGGGGACGCCCAGACGCCCGGTGTGCCCCAGACGCCGGGCGTCGCCTTCACGGCGGCCGCCGGCTGCGCGCTCGTGTTCGCGGGCCCGGTGCTGGCGCCGGGGGAGCAGACGTCTCTCCAGGTGGCCCTCACGTTCGACCCCTCGACGCCGGATCGCGCCGGTGCCGACGCGCAGGCGAACCTCGATTTCGTCGTGACCCTGCGCGATCCGGCCGATTCCGCCGCGTCCGGCACCGCGGACTGCGCGAGCGGCCAGGTCGTGCCGGCGTTCCCCACCGGCGACGGCGGAGGGTCGGAGGGCATCGCGCTGACCGGGCAGGACGTGCTGCCGATGATCGTGCTCGGTGCCGGTTTCCTGGTGGCCGGTCTGCTGACGGTGCTCGCGTTCGCCCGGTCGAACCGGCGCCGGCGCGAGCGGAGTCCACGGCCGTGACGCTCGCTCCGGCGCCCGCCCCCGTCGCTCGTCATCGGGCCGCACCGGGCCGCTCGCGCGGGCTGGGCGCACCCGATGAGGCCACGACCGCTTCCGCGGACGGTGAGAAGTCGCTCGCCCACTACCTCGGGGTGGCCGTGAGCGCCGCCGTGCTGCTGCTCGTGCTGGCGCTCGCCGTGGTCACCGTCGTGCTGCCGGCGCTGGTCGGCGGCCGGCCCCTCACGGTTCTGACCCAGTCGATGGAGCCGGGGCTGCCGCCGGGAACCCTGGTCGTGGTGCGGCCCGTGCCGGTGCAGGACATCCGGATCGGCGACGTGCTGACCTACCAGATCGAGTCGGGCGAGCCGGGGGTGATCAGCCACCGGGTGATCGAGAAGACGATGTCTTCGAACGGCTCGATCCTGTTCGTCACGAAGGGCGACAACAACGACCTGGCCGACGAGAACCCGGTGCAGGAGGTGCAGGTGGTGGGCACGCTCTGGTACAGCGTCCCTCTGCTGGGCTGGGTGAACACCGCGGTGAACGGCGAGGCCCGGAGCGTGATCGTGCCGGTGGCGGTGGCCGCCCTGTTCGGCTACGCGGGGTGGATGGTGCTGTCGACGGTGCTCGACTCCCGGCGCAAGCGCCGCCGGTAGGGCGCGGCCAGGCGGGAGACGAGCACGGCGGCGAGCACGATCGAGACGGCGGAGCCGAGCAGCACGGCGAGCGTGCCCTCGTCGGCCACCTCGGGGGCGCCGGCGAAGGCGAGCTCGTTCATCAGCAGCGACACCGTGAAGCCCACGCCGCCGAGGGCGCCGGCCGTGATCAGCGCCGGCAGGGAGAGATGCGGATGGCGGCCGCGCTCGTCGGTGCGCGGGCCCACGAACCCCGCGAGCCAGCCGCCGAGGGTGATGCCGATCAGCTTGCCGACCGGGAGCGCGATCAGGATTCCCCAGAACGCGGGGGCGAGCTGCGCCGGGGCCACCTGGGGGATCGCGACGAGTGCCGCGGAGAAGGCGAACAGGGGCAGGATCACGCCGTTGGTGACCGGTTCCAAGGCGTGGCGCACGTGCATCGCCGGCACCCTCACCATGGCGAGCCCGAGGGCCACGCCCGCGATCGTGGCGTGCACACCGGAGAGGTAGACCAGCGACCAGGTCACGATACCGATCGCGATCAGTGCGACGGCCACGAGCATCCGGAGCCCAGGGGAGCCTGTGACGCGGTCGGTGAGCAGCAGGCGGCTGAGCAGCCCGAACGCGACGACCCCCACGGCGGCCGCGGCGAGCAGCAGCAGGTTCGGGGCGGTGGTGAAGAAGACGGCGATGATCAGGATGGCGACGATGTCGTCGAGGATGGCCAACGCCAGGATGAAGATGCGCAGCCGCGAGGGCAGGCCCTTGCCGAACACGGCGAGCACCCCCAGGGCGAAGGCGATGTCGGTGGCGGTGGGGATCGGCCAGCCGCCCTCGTAGCCCGATCCGGCGGTCACGGCCAGGTAGATCAGCGCCGGCACGAGCACGCCGCCCAGCGCGGCGATGGCCGGGCGCACCGCCTTCGACACGGAGTTCAGCTGGCCGACCGTGAACTCGTTCTTCAGCTCGACGGCCACCACGAAGAAGAAGACGGCGAGCAGGCCGTCGCTGATCCAGTGGCCGACGGAGAGATCCAGAGGGGTGCCCGGGATGGCGAGGTGGGCATCCTGCACCTCCATCAGGGCCGGGCCGACGGCGGTGTTGGCGGCGAGCAGGCCGAGAGCGGCGGCGGCGAGCAGCAGCACGGCGGCGACACGTTCGGAGCGGATGAAGGCCGTGCGGCTGTGAGCCATGGCGGATGCCTTTCGTGACACGGGCCGCGGGGCGGCGCGCGAATTCCGAGGAAGGACCCCTGCGGCCCTCCGCCGACCAGACTTCCCGGCGCACCGGTATCGATCCTACCGAGGCGGGGGCGTTCGCGTCGGGACGGTAGGATCCTCTGTGGCCTGAGCGCGAGAGCGCTCTCTCGTGAGATGGAGCACAGTGACCCCGAACCACCCGACGGCGTTCCGCGCCGACATCCAGGGGCTGCGTGCCTTCGCCGTCGTGGCCGTGGTGCTCGCGCACGTCACCGGCTGGCCCGCCGGCGGCTTCGTCGGCGTGGACGTGTTCTTCGTCATCTCGGGGTTCCTCATCACCGGGCTGCTGCTCCGCGACGCCGAGCGGCACGGCCGGGTGAGTCTGCGGCGCTTCTACGCCACGCGCATCCGGCGCATCGCGCCCGCCGCCGTGGTGGTGCTGGCGTTCACCGTGGCCGTGGCGTGGTTCCTGTTCAACCGGCCGCGGTTCCAGGAGACGGTGACGGATGCCGTGTCGTCGCTGCTGCTGGTGGTGAACTGGCGGTTCGCCGCCGAGGGCACGGACTACTTCCACGCAGGTGACGCGGTGTCTCCGCTGCAGCACTTCTGGTCGCTGTCGGTGGAGGAGCAGTTCTACCTGGTGTGGCCGGGAGTCGTTCTACTCCTGGTGCTGGTTGCGCTGAGGGGTCGCGGAAGCCGCGCCGGGGCAGCAGCCGAGGGAGGTGCGGAGCCCGGAGCCGTGCTCCCGCGGCTGCGCCGGGTGCGGCTGCTGGTCGGCGGGGTGCTCGTGCTGATCGTGGGCGCCTCGTTCGCGCTCGCGATGCTGCAGACCGACTCGTCGCCCATCCTGGCGTACTACTCCACGCTCACCCGCGGCTGGGAGCTGGGTGTCGGCGCCCTGCTGGCCGTGGCCGCGCCCGTGCTGGCGCGGATGCCGGCGGCACTGCGCGTGCTGCTCGGCTGGCTGGGGTTCGGCGGGGTGCTGCTGTCGTTCTTCGTGATCTCGGATGCGGAGCCGTTCCCGGCCCCGTGGGCGGCGCTGCCCGTCGTGGCGACCGCGCTGGTGATCGCGGCGGGGGTGGGCGGCCCGCAGCGGCACCTGTTCCCGTTGGTCAACCCGGTCAGCCGATTCTTCGGCGACATCTCGTACTCGCTCTACCTCTGGCACTTCCCGGTGCTGGTGTTCGCCGTCGTGCTGCTGCCGGAGGGGAACCCGGCGACCGTGCCGATCATCCTGGGCCTCGGGCTCGCCCTGGCGATCGTGTCGTACTACCTCGTGGAGCAGCCGCTGCACCGCTCGCCCTGGCTGCGGGGAGCGCCGGAGCCGGCTGCCGCGGGGGAGCCGGATGCTGCGGGGGAGTCGGCCGCGACGGGGGCTCCGACTGTGACGCCGGAGCCGGCCGCGACGCGCGAGCAGGCACGAGAGGCCCGCCGCGACGCCTGGCAGGCGTGGCGCGACCGCTTCGGAGCGCAGTTCATCTTCTCGACCATCGGCCTGGTCGCGATCGTGGTGGTGGTCGCCGTGACGGTGCAGCTCTCCCTGCGGGGGCAAGGGCCGCTGGCGCTGAACCTGCCCGGGAGCGGGCCCGCGGCGGTGGAGCCCGCAGGCGATCCGACGGCCGACGCGGGAACGGGCGACGGTGCACCGGCCGCCCCGGCCGCCGAGGTGAACCCCGAAGACCAGCTGCAGACCGAGCTCTACGCCGCCGCCTCGGCGAGCGCCTGGCCGGGCGACCTCTCGCCGTCGATGGACTCCGCCATCTCCGACGGCTCCAGCCGCAACCCGGCCAAGGACTGCTTCGCCCCCGGCGGTACCCCCGACTTCGGCCGCTGCACCTGGGGCGACGGCAACGCCCCCAACCACCTGTACCTCGTCGGCGACTCCACGGCGCTCGCCTACGCACCGGCGTTCAAGGCGCTCGCCGAAGACAGCGGCGGCCAGTGGAAGATCACCACCATCGGACTCTACGGCTGCCGCTTCACCCAGGTGCTCGTGCAGAACGGCGGCGACGGAGTGATGGACGCCTGCCCTCAGCGCAAAGACGACATCGCGGCACGCATCGCCTCCGACTCCCCGCAGCTGGTGGTGGTGGCCAACGCATTCGCACTCGGCAAGGCCGCCGACGGCACGCCGCTGTCGACGAACCAGCTGGTGGAGTCGACGCTCGCCGAGACCGCCGGATACGGCACCCCCGGCCGGGTCGTCTACCTGGCCCCGCCGCCCCTCGGCGTCGACCTCGGCCGCTGCTACTCGCCGGTCTCGAGCCCGCAGGACTGCAACGCCGGAGTCGACCAGGCCTGGCAGGACTTCGAGGCCGCGACCACCGCGGCGCTCGCCGCCTCCGGAACCGGCGACCACTACGTCAGCTCCCTCGGCTTCAGCTGCGCGCAGGGCTTCTGCCCGGCGTTCGCCGGCACCACGCCCACGAAGTACGACACCGTGCACCTCACGCCCGAGTTCTCGGTGCGCATCGCCCCCGCGATCCGGTGGGAGTTGCGGGCGCAGGGGCTCTTCTAGCTGCCGGGGGCGCCGGGCTTCGCTCGTCGCTCCCGGGCTCCGCCGGTCCCTGCCCGGCGCCGCGCGACATGTGAGCGCGCGGTCGAGAGGCGCGGCCTGCGGTCGCACCTCTCGACCACACGCTCACCTTGGGTCGTCGAGTACGGCCCGGTGCGTCGTGTACGTCGGTTCGTGGACTGCGACTGCCTATGCCGGTGTCGCCCCGCCCCGTTCCACTTCTCCCCACCTCCCCTCACCTCACCTCACCTCCCCTCACCTCACCTCACCTCGCTCCACCTCGCCCCGCTCCACCTCGCCTCACCCCACCTCGCCTCAACCCGCCCCACCTCGCCTCGTCCTGCCCGGCCTCGCCTCGCGCCGCTCAGCCTCGCCTCGCCCTGCCGAACGGATGGAGGGTGCGCCGTTCTGGCGGGACGGATGGAGGCTGCGTCCGCAGGTGGGGGGTGCCTCCATCCGTTGCGCAGCCGGGGAGCGCGTGGAACGTGCGCAGCCGGGGAGCGGGTGGAACCGCGGGGGGTGCAGGCGGGAGGCTGCGGCACGTGGGCAGGCGGGAGGCTGTGGCACGTGGGCGTGCGGAGGCGCGCCGTCGCCTGGGCGGGCGGGGGCTACGGCGGCTGGCGCGCGGAGGGTACGGGCCCAGGGGGCGCTCAGGGTCGGGGGCGCGGGGATGATTTACGCTTGCAGGCGTGACTCGTGAGCTGACCGTGCCCGGGGTTCGGGGCACGGGGCGGTGGCGGGGGGCGCCTCGGGGCACGGGGCGGCGGGGGGCGCCGCTGAGGGGGCTCGTGATCGGGGCGGTGATCGCCGCGGGGCTCGTGGTGCTGCGGCTGGTGTCGGCGGGGTGGGCTCCGGAGGCGCTGCCGGATCGGCTGCGCGACTTCGTGACGCTCTCGACGAGCGTGGTGATCGAGTCGCTGCCGTTCGTGTTCCTCGGCATCCTGATCTCGATCGCCGTGCGGTTCTGGGTGCCCGAGAGGTTCATCCACAGGGTGATGCCGAAACACCCCGCCCTCCGCCGGGTGACGATCTCGCTGGTCGGCGTGCTGCTGCCGGTGTGCGAGTGCGGCAACGTGCCGCTCGCGCGCGGGTTCATGATGAAGGGCTTCAGCGTTCCCGAGGCGATGACCTTCCTGCTCGCGGCGCCGATCCTCAACCCGGTGACGATCGTCACGACCTACCAGGCGTTCGGCTGGGACGACGGCATCCTGGTGGGCCGGATCGCCGGTGGCTTCGTGATCGCGAACCTCGTGGGCTGGCTGTTCAGCCGGCACCCCGACCCGCGGTCGCTGCTGACGGCCCGTTTCGACGCGGCCTGCCGCCTCGAGGCCTCGGGCCACGGCCCGTCCACGGCCGGAGGCCGCGGCTTCGTGCCGACCGCGCGCCGGGCCGCCCTCGCCTTCGCCGAGGAGACCTCCACCATGCTGCCGGCCCTGCTCGTGGGATCGGCGATCGCCGGGGCCATCCAGGTCGGCCTCTCCCGAGACGTGCTGGTGGCGCTCGGCGGCAACCCGATCTGGTCGGTGCTGGCCCTGATGATCCTCGCGTTCGTGATCGCCATCTGCTCCAACGTCGACGCCTTCTTCATCCTCGCCTTCGGCTCGACCTTCCTGCCCGGCGGCATCGTGGCCTTCCTCGTGTTCGGCGCCATGGTCGACGTGAAGATGATCACCCTGATGAAGACCACCTTCACGACCGCGGCGCTGGTGCGCCTGGTCGCCCTCGTGGCTCTGGCGAGCCTCGCACTCGGATTCGGGGTGAACCTCCTTGCGTGACCGCATCCAGTCCCGCTGGCGCGGCATCGTGCTCAGCCTGATCGGGATCGTGGCCATCGTGTGGCTGGCCGTGACAGGGCAGCTCGGGCTGTACATCCATCCCCGCTACTACGAGTTCACCGTGGTGATGGCGGTTCTCGGCGGGGTCATGGTGCTCGCCGCCTTCGCGTTCGTGCCGGGTGCGGCTCCGGATGCCGACGGGCACGACCACGGAGACGGCCACGACCACGGAGACGGCCACGACCACGCCGACGGGCACGACCATTCCGCGAGCTCCGCCTCCGCCTCCGCCCGCGGCGTCCTCTGGACGGCCCTCACCGCGCTCGTCGTGGTCGGCGCCGTGGTGGCCCTGCTCGTCGTGCCACCCTCCACGCTCACCACCGCCACGGTCGACCAGCGCGACCTGAACAACGCCGCCGCCGTCTCCGACGCCGCGGACTCCCCGCAGCTGACCGGCGGCGACACCGCCGACTTCACGGTGAAGGACTGGGCCTCGATCCTGCGCCAGGGCGCGGGGGAGAAGTACTTCGCCGGCAAGTCGGCCACCCTCACCGGCTTCGTGACCCCCGATCCGGCCGACCCCGAGAACGTCTTCTACGTCGCCCGCTTCGTGGTGACGTGCTGCGCCGTCGACGCACAGCCGGTGGGCGTGCCGGTGTACCTCCCCGGGTGGGAGGCCGAGCACCCGGTCGACAGCTGGGTCACGGTCAGCGGCGGATTCGCGACGAACCCCAGCACCAGCAGCGCCCCGGCGATCGTGCTCGAACCCGCGTCGGTGCAGGCCGTCGACCAGCCGGCGGAGCCGTATGTCTACTGACCGGGTGCCGGGTGGGCGGATCCCGGATGAGCGGATCCCGGCCGAACACTCCCGCGCCGGCCAGCGCGCGCTGAAGCGCTTCCGGCGCACCAGCCTGGTCACCTTCCTCGTGCTGGCCCTCGTCGCCGGAGGTCTCGGCGCAGCGGCGGTGCTGCGCGGTCCCGCGCTCGGCTCCGCGTCGATCAACCTCGGCGCCAGCATCGCGCGCGACGGGCAGAAGCTCGTGCTGCACGCCGACCAGGCCATCGGGCCCGTCGACCAGGGGCAGGTGGAGGTCGAGCCGGCGACGCCGTTCTCAGTCGAGGCATCCGGAGCCGACGTCACCTTGACCTTCACGGGCATCCTCGACTACGCCACCGAGTACCACGTGACGGTCACCGGCGTCGACGGCACCGCCACGGGTCTGACGGGCAGGCTCGACTACAGCTTCCGCACGCCCGACGTGCAGGTGTACAGCCTGCTGCGGCGCGGGGGAGCGGATGCGGGCGCCGGCAAGCCCACCGACCAGGTGCTGCGCTCGACCCTCGCCGCCGGGGCCGACTCGTCGAGCCAGGTGGCGTTCGAGGCGCCGCGCATCCAGCAGTACGCGGCGACCGACACCGCGCTGGCCGCCATCACGCTCGACGAGGCCGGCACGTCCACCTTGCAGGTCTCCGTCGACGGCGCCGCCCCCGCCACGGTGTACACGCCGGCCGGCGGACGCATACAGAACCTCTCGGCGTCGACCTCGGCGCACCTGTTCGGGTTCACGGTGAACGGGGGGACGGATGCCACGGGGCGCTCGTACCAGAACGCCCTGTTCGTGTTCGATCCGCTGGGCACCTCGGGGCGGGCCGAGGAGGTCACCGGGTTCGACGGGGCGCCGCTGCGCGTGGTCGACTGGGCGTTCGTGCCGGGTACCTCCTCGATCGTGGCGCAGGGCACCGACCAGCAGCTGTACCTGCTCGACCCGCTGAGCGTGAACCAGCCGGCGCCGCTCGGGCGGCACACCGAGATGCGCGGCTTCCTGCCGGGCGAGCTGAAGCTGATCGTCGCCGACTCCGCGGGCACCTCGACGATCGACCTGACGACGGGCGCCGTTGAGCCGCTCGTGCAGACGGCGCCGCAGGTCGATCCGGCGTTCTACCCGGGCACGATCGTGACGCTGCAGAACGGCGTGACCATTCGGCAGTACGACGAGGTCGACTACTCCTCGGCGAGCCCGGTGCTCGGCTCGGTGATCCTCTACGCCGACTCCGCGGGAACCCGGGAGCTGTTCCGGCCGGCCGCGGAGGGGGCGCGGGTGCGCGGCTTCTGCGTGTCGCCGAACGGGCAGTACCTGGCCGTGGAGACGATCGCCGCCGACAGCGTGAGCGACGGCTACGCGCTACCCGGGTACTCGGACATGACGACCTGGTTCGTGCGCATCGCCGACGGGGTCACCACGCGCGGGGTGCCGGGCTTCCTGCCCGACTGGTGCCAGTAGCGCCCATGCGCCTTCGGTGGCCGGGGTTACTGCGGGAATAGCGACCACCGCGCTCACTATGAGCTCGGTGCCGCGTATTGCTGCACGAACCCCGGTCACACGGGCGGTCAGTGCCCTTCGGCGCGCCGGCGACGGCGGCGCTCGCGCCAGGGGAGAGCGGCCCATTCCGCCTCCTCGCGTTCGCGCTGCTCGCGGGCGGCCTGGGCCCGGGCCGCGCGGCGCTCGCGCCAGCGCGCGACCTCGGCGTCGGTATCGCGCGTGGGCGTGACGACCGGCGGGCCGCCCTGCAACTGGCGGCGGGCGTTCACCACCCGCCGGTTGAAGTCGCTCAGCAGCTCGCGCACGGCCGTCTCGGAGGCGATCGCATCCATCCGCTCGTCGAGCTGCGCGTCTTCGGTGCGGAGGGTCAGGGCGGGCGGGCCCAGCCCCGTGAGGCGTTCGCGCTCGATCTTCTGACGGATCCACCAGTCGGGGTCGTAGGTCTGCCCGAGCCCGGCGAGGGGCTTGCCGGCACCCGGCAGCTCGTCGAACTCACCGCGGCGGATGGCCTGCTGGATCTGGATCTCCACGAACGAGGCCCGCTGCTCGAGCGTGGGCCGGCCGGCGTCACCGGTGGGGTCGGCTTCGACGCCGGAACCCTTCTGCGCCGGGTCGAGCCCGTCATCGAGCCGCTCCACGCGGTAGCGAGCCGCAGCCAGCCTCGAGTCGCGCTGCTCCGGCCGCTGCTGCGGTTCCCGCCCTCCCGTCATACGTCAAGGCTAGAACGGCGCGCGCGGTCCCGCATCCGGCTCGATCCGGGGCCGCTCGGTCTCAGCCGGCGACCGGGGTCTGGCCGAGGTGCTGCGCGAGCTCGTCGAGGGCGCTCTCCCAGCCGTCGTGGTAGCTGTCGTCGCCGACCATGCCGTCGACGCCGCGGATGTCGAAGGTCACCCGGGTCAGCTCACCGAGCGAGCGGATGCCCACCGTCACCAGCGGGGTGTCGTCGGGGTCGTCATCCGGGTTCCCCCAGGTGAACACGAGCTTCTCGTTCGGCACGATCTCGCGGTAGACGCCGCCCGTCGGATACTCCTCGTCGGTGGCGTCGTTCACCATCGTGTAGGTGTATCGGCCGCCGGGCTTCAGGTCGACCGACACCGATTCCCGGGGCGTGTG
Organism: Herbiconiux sp.; assembly: GCF_023264855.1. Lineage (GTDB taxonomy): Bacteria > Actinomycetota > Actinomycetes > Actinomycetales > Microbacteriaceae > Herbiconiux. The sequence goes on from NZ_JAHFUW010000061.1 coordinate 16,688, forward strand.
CAGGCCCGCCGGATGCCACCACTCGGCCATCCGGTCGGGTTCGGTCCATGCTCGCCACACCTGCTCGGGCGTGGTGTCGAGTTCGCGCTTGAGGGTGAAGCCCTTGTCGGTGTCGATCATGTTCGTTCCTCTCCGTCGGGTGCCCGGCACGATCGGCGCCGCACTGCCCGTGCCCTCCATGCTGGCCCTCCGGACGCTCAGCCGCACGCTGCTAGCGTGGAAGCGATGTCTCCCCGCACCCTGTACCGAACCGTGTCCATCGCCGAGGCCATCACCTGGACGGCCCTGCTCACCGCCATCATCGTGCGGGCCACCGGCGTCGAGATCCCGTTCTTCTTCGCCATCGGCCTGAGCCACGGAGTCGTGTTCATCGCGTTCGTGGTGGCCACCGTGGTGGTGGGCCTGAACCAGCGCTGGCGCTGGTGGCTCATCCTCGTCGCGGCGCTCACCGCGATCCCGCCCTACGGCACCGTGGTGATGGACGCCTGGCTCGAACGGCGCCACCGGCTAGCCGGACCCTGGCGCACCGAGGCCGGGGACGACCCGCGCGACGCCCGGCCGATCGACCGGCTGCTGCGCTGGTTCCTGCGGCATCCGTGGCTCTTCGTCGTCGGCGGAGTGCTTGTCGTGGTGGCGCTCACCGCGGTCGCCCTCGTCGCCGGCCCGCCCGGAGGCTGAGCCCCGGGAGGCACCACCCGGCTCAGAGCGGCCGGATGCGGCGGTTCTGCAGGTGCTCGTACACCACCGAGGTGCGCACATCGGCCACCTCGGGCCGCTCGGTGAGACGGTCGATCACGAAGGCGTAGAGGCTCTCGTTGTCGGCCACCGCCACGTGCACGAGGAAGTCCTCGTTGCCCGAGGTCACGAACACCCCGAGGGTGTCGGGCAGCTCGCTCACCCAGTTGCGGAAGCCCTCGATGTTCGTCCGCGACGGCGGCCGGATGCGCACGGCGATCATCGCCTGCACGCCCCGCCCGATCGACGGCAGGTCCACGTCGAGGCTCGCCCCGCGGATGACGCCGCGCTCCCTCAGCGCACGCGTGCGATCCAGCGCGGTGGTCGGCGAGACCCCGACGGCGGCGGCGATGTCGCGATTGGTGCGGCGTGCATCCGTCTGCAGTTCGCGCAGGATGGCCGTATCTAGTTCGTCGAGCACCATAGCTCCGTTCACATTGCCGAATTAAGTACGGATGAATTGTAAGCCGGTCGAATAGCTGTTTAGCATTACCGCGTGAATCCGAACGACGTCATTCCTGGTTACCTCCCGCACGAGATCCTCACCGGCGAGCCCACCCGCTCGGCCCGGCTGAAGTGGGTGATCGTGGTCGACGAGAACCTCGCCCCCGGCCAGCAGGCGAACGCGGTCGCCTGCGTCGCCGCCGCGACCGGGGCGGCGATCGACGGCCTGCAGGGGCCGAGCGGCGCCGACGCGAGCGGGTACGAGCATCCGGGGCTCGCCTGGGCCGGCTGCACCGTGCTCGGCGCCTCGGCCGAGAAGCTCGCCGCCACCCGCGCCAAGGCGGTGGCCGCCGAGGGCGTCTGGCTCGCCGACATGCCCCTCAGCGCCCAGACCACCCGGGTCTACGACGAATACCTCGAGACCCTGGCAGGCACCGATCCTGCCGAGCTCGGCGCGCTCGCGCTCAGCATCGTGGGGGAGCGGGCATCCGTCGACCGGATCGTGAAGAAGCTGCGCCTGCTCTAACGAGCTCGACAGCCCCTCTCGAGACCCGCCTCGCGACCGGGCGGCACCCGCGGCCCCGTAGGCTTGCACGATGGAGCTGGGAGTCTACGGGATCGTCGCGGTGGCGGTCATCGTCGGCGTGGCCGCCTTCTCGAAGAAGCTCGGTGTCGCGGCCCCCATCATCCTCGTGCTGGTGGGCGTCGGGCTCTCCTACCTGCCCGGCGTTCCCGACGTCGAGGTGCCCCACGAGATCATCCTCGACGGGTTGCTGCCGCCCATCCTGTACGCGGCGGCGATCAGCGTGCCGATCATCGACTTCCGGCGCAATCTCGCGCCGATAGCGAGTCTCTCGGTGGTGCTGGTCATCGTCACGGCCTTCGCCACCGGCTTTCTGCTCTACACGATGCTGCCCGACCTCAACTTCGCGGCCGCCGTGGCCCTCGGCGCGATCATCAGCCCTCCGGATGCCGTGGCCGCCACCTCGATCGGCCGTCGCCTCGGGCTTCCCCCGCGCCTGCTGACCCTGCTGGAGGGCGAGGGCCTGGTGAACGACGCCACCGCCCTGGTGCTGCTGCGCACGGCCGTCGCCGCGGCCGCCGGTGCGCTCAGCACACCCTGGGCCGGGGTGCTCGACTTCTTCTACGCGGTCGTCATCGCCGTGCTGATCGGTCTCGCCGCCGGCTTCGTGACCGTGTTCATCCGCTCCAAGCTCAACGACTCCGTGCTCGACACGGCGCTCTCGCTCGCCGTGCCCTTCGTGGCCTTCATGCCGGCCGAGGCCCTGCACGCCTCGGGCATCCTCGCCGTCGTGGTGGCCGGGCTCTACACGGGGCACGCGAGCCCCAAGCACTTCTCGCCGCAGTCGCGGATCAGCGACCGCATCAACTGGCGCACCATCCAGTTCCTGCTCGAGAACGGCGTGTTCCTGCTGATCGGGCTCGAGATCCGTACGCTGATCGACGACGTCGACGACACCGTGCTGGGCGTCTGGACCTCGATCGGCATCGGCCTGATCGCCACGGTCATGCTGATCGCCATCCGCTACCTGTGGATCGGCCCGCTCGTCTACGGTCTCTCCCGCCGGGAACGGCGACATGAGAAGAGCACCTATCGTGCTCTGCTCGCCCTCTACTACTTCCGCACCCACCCGGTGGCCTCGGCCCGGCAGGCGCGCGTGCGCGACCGGCTCGAGCGCGACTACGGGCGGCGCCGGGCCGACCTGGAGGTGCTGAGGCAAGACCGCATCGACTGGCGCGGGGGCGTGGTGCTCGGCTGGTCGGGCATGCGCGGGGTGGTCACGCTGGCGGCGGCCCAGTCGCTGCCGAACGACACCCCGTACCGGCCCCAGCTCATCCTGATCGCCTTCACGGTCGCCGTGGTGAGCATCGTGGTGCAGGGCGGCACGCTGCCCTGGCTCATCCGCCTGCTGAAGGTGGAGGGGATCGACGCCCGCGAAGACCGCAAGGAGCTCGCGGGCCTGCTCGAGACGATCAGCGCCTCCGGGCTCGAGGCGCTCGACGACCGGGCCGAGGAGGCGCCCGAGACCGATCCGATCGATCCCGACGTGCTCGAACGGGTGCGGCAGTCGTCGTTCCTGCGCACCGAGGCCGCCTGGGAGCGCACCCGCAGCACGCGGTCGCAGGAGGAGCGGCCGCATCAGCTGTTCCGCGAGCTGCGGCTCGTGGTGGTGGCCGCCGAGCGCGAGCGGCTGCTCGAGATCCGTTCGCAGGGCACCTACCCCTCGCGGGTGCTGGCCGAGGCGCAGGCGCTGCTCGACCTCGAGGAGACCCGGCTGCAACGGCGCTCCGGATCGGGCGAGCACTGAGATCGGGCGAGCACTGAGATCGGCCTCCCGCCCGGCGACCGCCTCGCCGTAGCCGAGCGACGGTGCCCGCCGCTAGGGTCGGGAGCGGGATGGCCACCGGGCCATCCGGGAGCGATCGCCCGTCACGGCACGGGCCGGCGACAGGATGCGCGATGGCGGAGCCCGGGGCGGACGGCACGAGCGGAGGCGCCCGCGGCAGGGTGACCATCACGGGGGAGCAGGATCGGCCGAGCGGCACCGTGGTGCGCCGCCTGCTGCGGCTGTCGATCCCCGCGATCCTCGTGGGCGTCGTCTCGGCGCTCATCCTCTTCGCCGTCGACGAGATCTCGGGCCTCGCCGAGGACGGCATCTGGACCACGCTCCCGGCAGCGCTCGGCATCGACCCCTCGGCCGGCTGGTGGATCTTCGGCGTGCTCAGCGTCACCGGCCTGGTCGTCGGCCTCATCCTGCTGCTCGTGCCGGGCCACGGCGGCCGCGACTCGGCGACCACCGAGCTGATCGCCCCGCCGCTGCCGCTCAAGGCGCTCCCCTCGCTCGCCCTGGTGGCGGTGATCGGTCTGGCCGGCGGCGTGAGCCTCGGCCCCGAGAACCCGATCATCGCCATCAACACCGGCATCCTGGTGGCCCTGCTCGCCCGGCTCTGGCCGGCGATCCCGCCGAACCTGGTGGTGATGCTCGCGGCCTCCGCGACGATCGGCGCCCTGTTCGGCACACCGGTGGCCGCCGCCTTGATCTTCACCGGCGTCGTGGGCACGCTCGGCGGCGAGGGCGCGCTGTGGGACAAGCTGTTCCTGCCCCTGCTGGCCGCCGCGGCGGGCTCGCTCACCATGGCGCTGCTGGCGCATCCCTCGCTCGCCGTGCCGCTGCCCGCCTACGACTCGATCGCCGGCATCGACCTGCTGAGCGCCGCCGTGATCGCGGCCGTCGCCGCCGGCCTCGGCATCGCCGCCGCCAGCGTCTTCCCCGCCCTGCACGGGGCGTTCCGGATGCTCCGCAACCCGGTCTTCTACGTCACCCTGGGCGGCATCCTGCTCGGCATCCTCGGGGCCGTCGGCGGCCCGATCACCCTGTTCAAGGGCCTGCAGCAGACCGGCGAGCTGGCGATGAACCGGGCCGACTACAGCGCGGGGCAGCTGGCGCTGATCGTGGCCGTGAAGCTCGTGGCCCTGGTGATCGCGGCCGCGGCCGGTTTCCGCGGCGGCCGCATCTTCCCGGCGGTGTTCATCGGCACGGCGGTCGGCGTGCTCGCGAATGCGCTCATCCCCTCGATCCCGGTCACGGTCGCCATCGCGGCCGGCGTGATGGGCATGGTGCTCGCCATCGCCCGCGACGGCTGGATCGCCCTGTTCATCGCCGTGGCCGTCGCCGGCAGCATCACGGTGCTCGCCGTGCTGTGCATCGCCATCCTGCCGGTCTGGTTGATGGTCTCGCGCGCACCCGAGATGATCGTGCATCCGCCCGCGCCGAAATCAGCCCCTCCGTTATCCGGCGCCCCAGCGTAGGTTCGTTGCTGAGCCCGAGAGGGTGGCAGCACAGCGAGCGGGTTCGGAGGCGGCGTGAAGGTCTGGGTGGTCTTGGACATGACCGAGTGGACGCGCGACATCATCGGCGTCTTCGCCAGTCGTGACGCGGCGATCAGCGCCATGGACCGCACCACCTCCTGGGGCTTCAGCATCGAGCAGTGGGACGTGGAAGCGCTCTGACACCCGAGATGAGCTCCGAGGCCGTATACGCTTGACGGGTGACTCACTCCGAATTCTCGTCCGAATCGACCATCGGGGCGGAGATCGCCCGTTCGTGGCTGCTCGTCTCCGCGAACCGCACCGAGGAGTTCGACTCGGCCTCGCGCTCGCGCGCCGACCAGGTCGTGCTCGACATCGAAGACGCGGTCGACCCGAAGCACAAAGACGGCGCCCGCAGCGACGTCGTCGACTGGCTCAGCGGCGGCGGATCGGCGTGGGTGCGCATCAACGACCACACCACCCCGTTCTGGAGCGACGACGTCGAGGCCCTGAAGGGCGTTCCCGGCCTCCGCGGGGTCATGCTCGCGAAGACGGAGTCGGCGGCCGACGTCACCGAGACCTACGACCGCCTCGGCGGCTCGACCCCCGTGCTCGCGCTGATCGAGTCGGCGCTCGGCATCGAGGAGTCCACCACCATCGCCCGAGCCCGTGGTGCCTTCCGCCTGGCCTTCGGCAGCGGCGACTACCGCCGCGACACCGGCACCAGCGCCGACGACCTGGCCATGGCGTACCCGCGCTCGCGCCTTGTGGTGGCGAGCCGCATCGGCAACCTGCCGGGCCCGATCGACGGCCCCACGGTCTCCTCGAGCCACCCGGTGCTGCGCGAGCAGTCGGCCGTCACGGTCGCGCTCGGTCTCACCGGCAAGCTCTGCCTGGATGTCGACCAGCTGCCCGTAATCAACGAGGTCATCAGCCCCACCTCGTCCGACGTCACCTGGGCCCGTGACTTCCTGGCCGACTTCGAGGCCCGTGGCCGTGTCATCCGCGACGGCAGCGACCTGCCCCGCCTCGGCCGCGCCCAGAAGATCGACAAGCTGGCCCGCGCCTTCAACATCAACCCGCAGGCGTAGCGGAGGCTGCCATGCAGGTGCGGCGGGCGACGGCGACGGATGCTGCCGCTCTCGCCGCGCTGCTCGACGCGTTCAATCGCGAGTTCGACGCGGCCACACCGGGTCCGGCGGTGCTGGAGGCGCGCCTGCGCATCCTGCTCGCCGATGACGCTCCCGGCCCGGTGCCTGCCGGAGTCGGCCCGGCCACCGTCGCCTACCTGGCCGGGGAACCGGCCGTGGGCTTCGCGCTGCTGACCGCGCGCCCGAACGTCTGGTACGCCGGGCCCGTGCTGCTGCTCGACGAGCTCTACGTGGTGCCCGAGCACCGCGACCAGGGCATCGGTACGGCCCTGCTCGAGCGCGTCACGACCGACGCGATCGCCGCGGGCGTGAGCGCGCTCGAGATCCAGGTCGACGAGCCCGACACCGCCGCGCGCCGGTTCTACGAGCGCCACGGCTTCACCTCCACCGACCCCGACACCGGCGACCGCGCCCTGTACTACTCCCGCGACCTGAGTTCATCGTCATGAAGCAGGGCAGACTGCGCGTGCTGCTCGGCGCCGCCCCCGGCGTAGGCAAGACCTACGCGATGCTCGAAGAAGGCCGCCGGCTGAAGGCGGCGGGCAAAGACGTCGTGATCGCGGTGGTCGAGACCCACGGCCGCGCGGCCACGCAGGCGATGACGCTCGGTCTCGAGACCGTGCCGCTGCGCACCGTCACTCACCGCGGCGTGCCGTTGCAGGAGCTCGACCTCGACGCCGTGCTGCGCCGCGCCCCCGACTACGCGCTGGTCGACGAGCTCGCGCACACGAATGCTCCGGGCAGCACGCACGAGAAGCGCTGGCGCGACGTCACCGCCCTGCTCGATGCCGGCATCGATGTGATCTCGACGGTGAACATCCAGCACATCGAGTCGCTCAACGACGTCGTACAGCAGATCACCGGGGTGCCCCAGCGTGAGACGATCCCGGATGCCGTGCTGCGCGACGCCGACCAGATCGAGGTCGTCGACCTGGCCCCGCAGGCGCTCCGCGACCGCCTCTCGGAGGGACTGGTGTATCCGGCGGCGCGGATCGATGCGGCCCTGTCGAACTACTTCCGGCTCGGCAACCTCACGGCGCTTCGCGAGCTGGCGCTGCTCTGGCTGGCCGACGAGGTCGACTCCTCGCTGCAGCGCTATCGCGCCGAGCAGGGGATCGACGACAAGTGGGAAGCCCGCGAGCGGGTCGTGGTGGCGCTGACCGGTGGCGCGGAGGGCGAGACGCTGATCCGGCGCGGCGCCCGCATCGCGGCGCGCTCCTCGGGCGGGCAGCTGCTCGCCGTGCACGTGACCAGCCAGGACGGGCTGCGCGATCCCGACCCCGGTGCGCTGGAACGCCAGCGCGCGCTGGTGGAGAGTCTCGGCGGCAGCTACCACCAGGTGGTGGGCTCGGACATCCCGAAGGCGCTGGTCGAGTTCGCCCGGGCGGGCAACGCCACGCAGCTGGTGATCGGCGTCAGCCGCCGAAGCCGCCTGGCGGCCCTGCTGACCGGTCCGGGCATCGGCGCGACCGTCATCCGCGAGTCCGGCGACATCGACGTGCACATCGTCACGCACTCGGCCGCGGGCCGCCGGCTCTCGCTGCCCACGGCGCGCGGGTCGCTCACGCTCCGCCGTCGCATCCTGGGCTTCGTGCTGGCCGTGGTGGGCGGTCCGCTGCTCACCTGGCTGCTCACCGCGTTCCGGAACGACGAGTCGATCACCTCGGACGTGCTGAGCTACCAGCTGCTCGTGGTCGTGGTGGCGCTGGTCGGCGGTATCTGGCCGGCGCTGTTCGCCGCGGTGCTCAGCGGGCTGACGCTCGACTTCTTCTTCGTCGACCCGCTCTACACGGTGACGGTCGACGAGCCCCTGCATCTGCTCGCGCTGGTGCTGTACGTGGTGATCGCGGTGCTGGTGAGCATCGTGGTCGACCAGGCGGCGCGGCGGTCGCGGTCGGCCCGGCGCTCGGCGGCCGAGTCGGAGCTGGTGGCCGGCGTGGCGGGGGAGGTGCTGCGGGGGCAGGACGCGTTCCAGGCCTTCGTGACACGCACGCGCGAGGCCTTCGGGCTCACCGGGGTGCGGTTGCTGCACGACGGGCGGGTGCTGGCGAGCGACGGCGAGCCGATTCCGGATGCGGTGGGGCCGACGGATGCGGTGGACGCGACGGATCGGCCGAGCGCGCGTCGGGGCTCCGATCCGGTCGTCCTGGTGATCGACGAGCGCTCGGTGCTCGAGCTGCACGGGCGCACGCTCGACGCCTCCGACCGGCGACTGCTCGGGGTGATCGTGGCGCAGCTCGCCGCGGCGCTCGAGCACGCCGACCTCGAGGAGGCGGCTCGCGGGATGGCGCCGCTGGCGGCCGCC
>NZ_JAHFUW010000009.1 GCF_023264855.1 Herbiconiux sp.
CCGCGAGGCCGAGCACGAGCGCGAGCAGCGCGAGGGCCAGGAGCGACCCGGGGGTCGCTCCTGTGGCGGCGAGCCGGGGGTCGCCGGCGGCGGCCGGATCGGCGTCACCCGCACCGGGGCTGCCCGCCCCCGGCGTCTCGGAACCCGGGCCTCCGGGCTCCACCGGGGCGCCGTCGCGGCCTCGCACCTCCTCGGGGGTGCCCGCGAAGAGGGCGCGGGAGTCGGCATCCCTCAGCACCATCCGCTCGCTGCCGTCGAGCAGGCGGTAGATCGCGTAGCTCTCGACGGGGTAGAGGATGAGGGCGTCGAGATCGGCCGCGGCATCCGGGGTCGTCGCGATCTGCAGCGGGACGGTTCCCGCCGAGAGGTCGGCGCGGCCCAGGGTGCGGATCGTGACCGCGCCGTCGGCGCCGGCGAGCTGCGCCGTGGTGTCGAAACGGCCGGGCGAGGAGAGCGACACCGACGGCGGCGCCGAGGCCGCACTGTCGACGGCACTCAGGAACAGCAGGTGCTCCCCCGCAATCGGCACGTCGAGGTCGTAGGTCGAACTCGTGCCCGCCTCCAGGTGCGCGTAGGCCCGGTTCGAGAAGGCGGACGACCCGTACCGCACCTCGGGCACGCCGAGGCGGTACAGGGAGGCCAGGGTCACGGTGGCGTACCCCTCGTAGGGCTTCGGGTTCGTGGAGTCGTTCGAGAACCGAACGATCACCGCGGCCGCGTCATCCGGAACCGTGCCGATCAGCGTGGTGCGCACCGACCCGGCGCCCGAATACCAGGTGCGCGGGTTGTAGCCGAAGCCGCTGTCGTCGGCCAGCAGCGTCTCGGTGCCGGAGGCGTCGACCGCGAGCACCTCGGCGTCGAGGTCGACCCCGAACTGCAGCAGGGCCGCGAAGTCGAGCATCAGCGCATCGCCCGCCTGCGGCTGGCCGTCACCGCCCACCGCGAGACGTGTCTCGATCGATCCGCCGTCGAACACCCGCACGTTGTTGTAGCCGTCGCCGGAGACGAAGAGCGCGTTCTGCCCCTCCCACCCCTGGTAGATCGGCTGGGGCGAGTCGACGGCGAGAGAGTCCTGATAGATCGCGGCCTCGTCAGTGCCCGATCCGGGCGCCTGCGTCACCACGGCACGTGCCGGATCGTTCAGTCCGCCGTCGGGCACGTCGAGCTGCTCGTCGGACGGACGCCCCTCGGCCACCAGATCCTCGATCTCGACCGTGGTCGCCGTGCGCTCCTCCACCTTCGTGGCGGTCATCACGGCGAGCGCCTCGGGAACCCGCTGCACGCGCAGGATGGCGCGCAGGGCCTCGTCGACCGACTCGGCGCCGCTGTTGCTGTTCAGCCCGTCCACGGTGATGCCGTCGAACGCGAGGCCCAGCGTCTGGTCGAACATGGGCACGCCGAGCGGGTTCTGCCCCATCCACCAGGTGGCGGCCACACCCGCCATGTCGGCGTACTTCGTCTCGCCGGTCACCGCGTACAGCGCCAGGTAGTTCTCGACGTAGCTCGCGGTGCCGTAGTTGATCTGCGGCAGCCCGCTCTTGTTCGGACTCACCTCCATCGACCGGCCCGAGATCAGCAGGTCGGCGAGGAAGCTGTCGGCCGAGAGCTCCGCCGCGTCGATCCACTCGGTGTGCCCGGTGAGCGACCCGGCCAGGGCGAGTGCCTTGGTCTGGATGCTGCCCCACTCGTACCAGTTGCCGTTGCTGTGCTTGATCGCTCCGAGCGGATACCGGTCGAAGTCACCGGCCTGGTAGTAGGCGATGCCCTCGGCCAGTTCGCTCACCACGGTCACCGCGGCATCTCGCTCGGCGCCCTGCAGCAGATCGGCGTGCTTCACGAGCGCCGCGACGGCCGTGGCCGAGAGCCAGCTGTCGTCGAACAGCAGCCAGGCGGGAGATCCGTCGGGCTGGGTCTGCCCGTACTCGGCGGAGACGAGCTCGCCGACGCGGTCCAGGCACAGCTGCAGCCGGCTCTGGAGGCGGCCGGCCAGCTCGGCGTCGGCATCCGTGATCAGCGGCAGAGCGGTGGCCATGGCCTCATAGGCCCGGGCCGCCCAGTAGCTGAACGCGGTCTGCGAGGAGGCGCTGTCCTTCTTGAACAGGGTGCCGTCGGCGTCGCGCGCCACGAAGTTGTCGAAGTCGCCGTTGGGCGCCTGCATCCACATCGCGAACTCGAGGCCGCGCTTCATCTGGTCGTAGCTGTGGGCGTCTCCGTAGGTCGTGTAGTGCTCGGCGTAGACGATCACGGCCCGGGCCACGTCGTCCAGCGCCGAGACGCCCTCCTGCGGGTCGCCGACCCACTCGTAGCCTGCGGCGAGGTCGTCGCGGTCCAGCGGCTCGGCGTAGAGGTGCACGATCATCGCCGGCTCGCCGTCGAGCTCCACGTGCTCGCTCAAGAAGTCGAGGTGGCGGAGGTTGGCGTACACCTCGGAGGTGTCGCCGAGCACGAAGCGCACGTAGTACGAGAGATCCTTGGTGGTCACCTGGCCGTCGCCGTCGTAGTCGAGGGCGGGGTCGGATGCCCCGGCGGCGATCTGCTGCTCGAACCAGGCGGCATCCGCCGCATCCACGACGCCGTTGCCGTCGAGGTCGTCGTTCCCCTGCTCCCGCTCGCCCGAGAGGCGCACGTCGCGCAGCCGCAGCGGGTAGGCCGAGGTGTTGCGCAGTTCGAGGTCGAGGGCGGTGGCCGAGGCCGGCACGACCGGGGCTCCGGATGCCGCGTCGGCAGCCGTCGCCGCGAGCTCCTGCCAGAGCGCGCGGTCCTGCCCCGGCGCCTCCGTGGCGCTCAGGATGTCGGCGCCACCTAACTGGACCGCGGCGACCGTTCCGGCATCCGCCGGCGTGCGCGGGTCGATGAAGGCGTCGACGGCCAGTGACAACACGTCGCCGACCTGCGGCAGCGCCGGATCGGTTCCCACGGGCACGGCGCGCGAGACGGTGGCTCCGGGTTCGAGCACGACGCCGGAGGCGATCCGCGCCCCCGAGCTCGACCAGTTTGACTCCCCGTCGAGGTCGTCGGCGAACGCCGCGTTCGGCACGGCGACCGGCCGCTCACCCGCGCCGCTGTCGGCCCACAGCCGCACCTGGTGGAACTCGATCGTGCCGCCGGTGTCGTTGTGCAGCTCGACGTAGACCGTGCCGGCCGTGGCGCCGACGCGTCCCGTGCCGACGGGCTGGCTGCCGACGGTGACGCGCTGGCCGCGGGCGAGCGACGTGAGGTCGCTCCACTCCCCGAGGATCGCACTGCCGTCGGTCACCCGCACCAGCACGGTGGAGTCGACGGTGACGTCGCCGTGCAGGGTGACGTCGACCTCGGCCCTGATCAGATCGCCCGCAGCGACACCGGAGGGATCCGCGCCGACCGCGATGCCCTGGTAGGCGACTCCGCCGGGTGCGAGCTCGAGGGTGCGCTCCTGACGGGCATCTCCCTGCACCGACCAGCCGGTCTCCAGCGGGCTGCCGAAGTCGGCGTTCGGCAGCTCGTAGGCCACGGGCTGCGGCAGGGCGGAGGCCGGTGCGCCCGCGGGCACGGCCACCACCACGACCCCGGCGAGCACGGCGGCCAGCCCGGCGGAGAGGGCGCTCCACGAGCGCGGACGACGGGGCCTCCCGCCGGACGCGCGGGCGCTGGTTCGGAACTGGATCATGGGAACTCCTCGTCGGACCGGGCCGGAGACATCGTTGTCCGACCGTCGCGGAACATGATCCGTGACGAATCGCGACGAAGTCAAGGGCTCGAGGGAAGGTCGATCCGAGGGGTTGACGGGCTTTCCTAAACCGGTATAACCTTCACAGTGCTAAACCGGTATAGGCCACAGGGTCCACCGGATGGCGCCCATCTCGACGAGGAGTCCGCGTGAGCAGGAGACCGACGATCAGCGACGTCGCCCACGAGGCCGGCGTCTCGAAGGGCCTGGTGTCGTTCGTCTTCAACGGCCGGCCCGGCGTCTCGCCCGCCACCCGCGACCGCATCCTCGCCGCCGCCGCGGAGCTCGGCTGGCGGCCGAACCCCAACGCCCGTTCGCTCACCACCCAGACGGCGTACGCCCTGGGGCTCGTGGTGCTGCGCGACCCGGCCATCCTGGGCTCCGACCCGTTCTTCCCCGCCTTCATCTCCGGCGTCGAGGCGGTGCTCTCCGACCGCGGCCGGGTGATGCTGCTGAGCGTCGTGCCCGACGAGGAGCGCGAGCTCGAGACCTACCGCAAGCTGGCGGCCGAGAGCCGGGTCGACGGCGTCTTCCTCACCGACCTGCGCCACCACGACCCGCGCATCGCCCTGCTGGCCGAGCTCGGCATCCCTGCCGTCACCCTGGGGCGGCCGGATGTTCCGAGCGGGTTCCCCGTGATCGACCGCGACTACGGCCACGGCATCACCGCGGTCGTCTCCCGGCTGCGCGAACTCGGCCACACCCGCATCGCCCATGTGGCCGGCGACGACCGGATGCTGCACGGCACCCGCCGTCGCGACCAGTTCGCGGAGGCCGTGCGGGCCTCCGGCGGTGAGCCGATCGTCGTGGGCGCCGACTTCTCACCCGATGCCGGCGCCCAGGCGACGCGGGCACTGCTCGCGCGCGACGAGGCTCCCACCGCCATCGTGTTCGCGAACGACCCGATGGCGATCGCCGGCATGGCCGTGGCCCAGCAACTCGGATACCGGCTGCCCGAGCAGCTGTCGATCACCGGCATGGACGGTTCGGAGATGTCGCAGTACCTCTTCCCCCCGCTGGCGACGGTCGGCAACGACCCCGCCGAATGGGGCCGCACCGCAGCTCACTCGCTGCTGGCGCTGATCGAGACCGGAGCATCCGAGGATGTCACGCTCCCCGCCGCGGAGTTCATCCCGCGCGGTTCCATCGCACCACCCCCCACACCCGACGGCTCCGCCGTCGACACCCCACAGCAGACGGCCACGCCGTCGACGAGATAGGAGAACCCCGTGCAAAGACGCACTCGAATCGCCGTGCTGGCCGCCAGCACCGTGGCGGCGCTGTCCCTGGCCGCCTGCAGCGGCGGAGGGGGCGGCAGCGCCTCCGACGCCGCCACCGCCCGAGGCCCGATCACCATCTGGTACTCCAACAACGCCTCCGAGGTGGAGTGGGGCAAGGGAATGGTGGAGGCCTGGAACGCCGACCACCCGGATGAGGAGATCACCGCGCAGGAGATCCCCGCCGGCAAGAGCAGCGAAGAAGTGATCACCGCCGCCATCACGGCCGGCACCACCCCGTGCCTGGTCTTCAACAACCTGCCGGCCGCGACCGGCCAGTTCCAGAAGCAGGGCGGCCTGGTCGACCTGTCGAGCTTCGAAGACGGCGACTCCTACATCCAGGCGCGCAGCGGCGACATCGCCGAGCAGTACCGCTCCTCCGACGGCGACTTCTACCAGCTGCCGTGGAAGTCGAACCCGGTGATGATCTTCTACAACAAGGACCTCTTCACCGCCGCCGGCCTCGACCCCGAGAACCCGAAGCTGTCGACCTACGACGACTTCCTCACCTCGGCCAAGGCGATCGTCTCCAGCGGGGCCGCCGACTTCGCCATCAACCCCTCGCCCACCAGCGAGTTCTTCCAGCCCAACTTCGACTTCATCCCGCTGTTCGCCGCGCAGACCGGTGGCCAGCAGATCGTCGAAGACGGCAAGGCCACCTTCGCCGACGACGACGGATACGCGGTCGCCGACTTCTGGGCCAGCGTCTACAGCGACGACCTCGCCGGCAAGGAGAAGTACGAGGGCGACGCCTTCGCCGACGGCAAGGCGGCCATGGCCATCGTGGGCCCGTGGGCGATCGCCTACTACGGCGACAAGATCGCCAACTGGGGCGCGGTACCGGTTCCCACCGAGAACGGCACCCCGGCAGACGAGACGTACACCTTCTCCGACGCCAAGTCGGTGGGCATGTACAGCTCCTGCGAGAACCAGGGAACCGCCTGGGACGTGCTGAAGTTCGCGACCGGCGAGGAGCAGGACGGACAGCTGCTCGAGCTCACCGGCCAGATGCCCATCCGCACCGACCTCGCCACCACCTACTCCGACTACTTCACGGCCAACCCCGACTACGAGGTGTTCGGCGACCAGGCCAACCGCACGGTCGAGGATCCGAGCGACCCGGAGGCGGTCGCGATGATGCAGGCGCTGCGCGACGCGTACACCAAGGCCGTGGTCACCGGCGACGGTGACGTGAAGAGCGCTCTGGACGAGGCGGCGAAGAAGATCGACTCGCTGGCCACGCAGGGCTGACCCTGATGTCCGGCACCACGACCCGCCAGGAGGATCGCACCGCGCGGTCCTCCCGGCGGGGCCCCGGGCCCTCCGGCCGCCGCTCCCTGCTGTCGCGCCTCCTCGGCGCACAGCCGATCGGCTGGCTGTTCGGCGCCCCCTACCTCGTGTTCGCGATCATCGTGTTCGCCTACCCGCTGGCCTTCGCGATCTACATGTCGTTCTTCGACTACTTCTTCTCGGCGCCGGGCGTGGAGGTCGACAAGCCCTTCGTGGGCTTCGACAACTACGTCGCCGTGGTGACCGACCCCGCCGTGCTGCAGTCGCTCGGCAACGTGCTGGTCTTCCTCGTGATCAACGTGCCGCTCACAGTGGTGCTCTCGATCGTGCTGGCCAGCGCCCTGAACAAGGTGGTGCACCTGCGCACCTTCCTGCGGGTGAGCTACTACGTGCCTTACGTCACGGCGAGCGTCGCGCTCGTGGGCGTGTGGCTGTTCCTGTTCAGCGGCAACGGACTGGTGAACAACATCCTGGGGCCGCTCGCTCCCACCCCGTCCTGGCTGGTGAACCCGGCGCTCGCGATGCCCACCATCGCCCTGTTCGTCACCTGGAAGCAGCTGGGCTTCTACATCCTGCTGTACCTGGCCGCGCTGCAGAACGTGCCGAAGGAGCTCTACGAATCGGCGTCCACCGACGGCGCCGGCGTCATCCGGAGCTTCTTCTCGGTGACCGTGCCGGGCGTGCGCCAGGCCACCGTGCTCGTGCTGATGCTCTCCACCATCATCGGCGCCAACCTCTTCACCGAGCCCTACCTGCTCACCGGCGGGGGCGGCCCGAACGGGGCATCCGCGTCGCCGGTGCTCATCATGTACCAGCGCGGCATCCAGCAGGGGCATCCGGGGTTCGCTGCAGCCCTCGGCATCCTGCTCACCATCGCCGTGCTGATCGTGGCGCTGCTGCAACGCCGCTTCGCGGGAGGGAAAGAGGAATGAGCCGCATGACTCGCAGAACCCGCCGGTTCGCCCGTGCCGGATCGGCCCCGCTCAGCCGCGGCCAGGCCGTGCTGAGGGGCGTCGTGCTCGGAGCGGGGGCGCTGGTGTTCCTGTTCCCCTTCTACTACATGATCATCGGATCGCTGCAGAGCTCTCCCGACACCTCCGTGTCGGGCGCGTTCCCCGACCCCTCGAACCTCACCACCTCCAACTACGAAGCCATCAACAGCCGCATCGACCTGTTCCAGGGGCTCATCAACTCAGGGATCTTCACCGGCGGCGTGGTGCTGTGCACCGTGGTGTTCGGTGTGCTGGCCGGCTACGCGCTCGCCATCCTGCGCTGGCGCGGGCGCAGCGCCACCTTCGCGCTGGTGCTGCTGGTGCAGGTGGTGCCGTTCCAGCTGCTGATGATCCCGCTCTACGTGCTGATCGCGCGCAACTACGGACTCTCCGACAACTACCTCGGGATGATCCTGCCGTTCGCCATCAACTCCACGGCGGTCATCATCTTCCGCCAGTACTTCCTGCAGCTCCCGCGCGAGCTGTTCGAGGCGGCGCGGATCGACGGGGCCGGCGAGTTCATGCTGCTCTGGCGGGTGGCGCTTCCGCTCGTGCGGCCCGCCGTGGTGACGGCGCTGCTGCTGACCTTCATCGGGCCCTGGAACGAGTTCCTCTGGCCCTTCCTGATCACGAAGGACGCCTCGATGCAGCCGCTCGCCGTGTCGCTGGCGAACTACGTCACCAACGTGGCCGCGTCCACCGCCAACCCCTACGGCGCCGTTCTGGCGGGCGCCGTGGTGCTGGCCGCGCCCGTCGTCATCCTCTTCATCGTCTTCCAGCGGTACTTCGTCTCGACCGACGTCGGATCCGCCGTCAAAGGATAAGGAACCATGCATCCGATCACCCCCGAGCGGCTCCGCGCCGCCTACGAGACCGCGACCCGGTTCGACCACCCGCTGATCTCGTACATCACCACCGACCAGTTCTCGGCCGAGTACCCCGAGCGGCCGGACTGGGCCATCGGGCCGTTCCGCCGCGACGACTCGCTCACCTTCACCCAGCCGGCCACCTGGAACGACCCCACCGGCATCGGCTGGACCGACGGCTTCATCTTCAACCCCTCGCTGCTGGTGGAGGACGACACCCTGCACCTGTTCTACCGGGCCTCGCCCCGCAAGGAGTCGATGTGCAGCCGCATCGGGCTCGCGCACTACACGCGCGAGACGGGCTGGGTCGACGACCCGGCGAACCCCATCCTCTTCCCCACCCTCGACAACGAGGTGCTGAGTGTGGAGGACCCGAAGATCTACAAGGCCGACGACGGCCGCTACGTGCTCTTCTACAACGGCATCTGGGACTTCGAGGGCACCTCGGAGGCCGAGCAGTACCCGTCGTTCGGGCATCCGCTCGAGAACATCGGCTGCGACATCATGGTGGCCGTCTCCGACGACCTCGTGCACTGGGAGAAGCGCGGCATCGTGGTGCCCTACGAGATCTCCCGGCTCTGGGTGAAGGGCGCCGTCATCCCCCGCAACACCCGGGGCGAGGCGGTGCGGATCGGCGGCGAATACCTGATGTACCTCTCCGAGGGCTGCAACGGCGTGCGCTACGTCGGGCACTCGGACGACCTCGTGACCTGGCGCTTCGAGCAGCAGGACTACCTCGATCTCGGCGAGTACGGCGGCACCCTGTTCGAGGTGGCCTGCGCGGTCACCGGGCACGACGACTCGGGCGACCTGGTGCTCGACTTCTTCTACCAGGATGCCGACGGCGAGCTCGCCGCGGCCCAGGCGCTCTACAGCGTCGACGCCCCATTCACCCAGCGGGAGCTGCACCGCGGCGGCTCGCTGGCCTGGGGCGGACTGGCCGGCTTCGACGGCGGCGTGTACTTCGCCCAGGGCTGGGACGCCGCCGAGGGCAGCCGCGAGCTCTACTTCTACCGGGCCGTGGCGGGCGACGATGAGTGAGCGGGGCGCCTCGCGGCGGCAGAGCCTCGCCCTCGACGGCGAATGGACCCTGCGCGGCTGGCGGCAGAACGACTGGGAGCTGGCGCTCACCCCCGAACGCGCGAAGGTGCAGAATCCGGATGTCGGGCCGGTGCCCGCAACGGTGCCGGGGTCTGTTCGCGGTGCCCTCGTGGCCGCCGGAATCGCCGAGGACCCGGCTCGCGGCGAGCAGTCGCGCGTCAGCGAGTGGATCGAGAACCGGCACTGGTCGTTCAGCCGGCCGCTGCCTCGTGAGGCCGCCGCGTGGCTGGAGGCGCATCCGGAGGACCGGATCGTGCTGCGCGGCCCCGGCCTCGACTACGCCGGAACCGTGCTGGTCGACGAGACGGTCGTGGGCGAGTTCGCAGGATCGTTCACGCCGCACGAGTTCGACCTCACCGACGCGGTCCGCGCGGGCGGGCAGGCCCTCACCGTCATGTTCACGACCGTGCCCGACGGTCTGGGGCAGAACGGCTGGACCTCGCGCATCCGCGACTGGAAGCCCCGCTTCTACTACGGCTGGGACTGGACGCCGCGTATCGTGCAGACGGCCATCACCGAGGCGCCCGTGCTCGAGTTCGGGCCGGCGGGCGCGTCACTCGAGGGGCTCGTCGTGCGTTCTTCCTACGATGCGGCCACCCGCCGCGGCCTCGTGACAGTCGACGTCTCCGGATGCCGGCTCGATGCTCCGGAGGCCCGGGACGCGAGCCTCGAGGTCGAGGTAGCCGGCATCCGTGGCTCGATCAGGATCGGGGAGATGGATGCTGGTGCCGCCGGCGCCGACGCTGCTGGTGCCGGCGCTGCCGGCACGGTCACGCTCGCCGTCGACGATCCCGCCCTCTGGCACGTGCGGCCGCGTGGCGAACAGCCTCTGTACCCGGTGACGGTCACCCTGCGCACCTCCGAGGGCGCGGAGCTCGATCGCGCGGAGCGGCGGCTCGGCTTCCGGGAGCTGCGCTGGACACCCACCGAGGGCGCTCCCGAGGGGGCGGATGCCTGGCGCTGCGTGGTGAACGGGGCCGAGGTGTTCCTCGCGGGGGTGAACTGGGTGCCGATCCGGCCCGACTACGCCGACCTCGCCGACGAGGAGTACCGCACCCGCCTCACGAGCTATCGCGACCTCGGCTTCACGCTCGTGCGGGTGTGGGGCGGGGCCGCCGCCGAGCGGCCGGTGTTCTACGACCTGTGCGACGAGCTCGGGCTGCTGGTGTGGCAGGAGCTGCCGCTCAGTTCGTCGGGACTCGACAACGAGCCGCCCGCCGACGACGCCTACGCTGCCGAGCTCGCCGGCATCGCGCGCTCCTACGCGCTCCGGCTCGGGCACCACCCCTCGCTCGTGCTCTGGGGAGGCGGCAACGAGCTCACCCGGGTGCCCGCCCCGGCTGTGCCGGGCCCGCCGCTGAGCCTGGCGCATCCGGCCCTCGCCGCCGCCGGACGGGCACTGGCCGCCACCGACCCGGGTCGCCGCTACGTGGCCACCTCGCCCACCGGCCCTCGCTTCGAGGCGGATGCCCGTGAGTACGGCCTGGGACTGCACCACGACGTGCACGGCCCGTGGGAGTTCACCGGCACCGACGCCGAGTGGCAGGCCTACTGGGACGGCGACGACTCGGTGATGCGCTCCGAAGTGGGCGTCGCCGGTGCGAGCCCGCTCGACCTGCTCGCCCACTTCGGCCTGCTCGACGCCCCCGACCGCGCGGCCCTGCGCCAGCGCTGGACGCACTCCTCGGGCTGGTGGCTCACCCGCTTCGACGCCGCGGATGCCGCCCAGCCGATCGAGCAGTGGGTCGCCGAGAGCGCCGACCGCCAGGCCGACCTGCTGGCCCGTGCCGCGCGCGCCACCCTCGCGCGCTTCCCCCGGTGCGCCGGCTTCGTCGTGTGGCTCGGCCACGACTCCTTCCCCTGCGCCGTCAGCCTCGCCCTCCTCGACTGGTGGGGCCGCCCGAAGCCCGCGGCGCTCGCGCTGGGGGCGGTGTTCGCGGAGCATCCGGCGTGCACCTCGGATCGCGGCTCCCTCCCCAGCCGGGGGTGACGCCGGCGCTCAGCCCGCGGGAGCCAGTTCGCGACGCCGCATGAGCAGAGCGGACGCCCCGCCGCCCAGCACGATCGCGAGCAGCAGCCAGACCAGCCCCCGCAGGTCGACGTCCGGCCCCGCGACAGTGGGCGCGACGGCGATCGGAGACACCTCGGTGAGCCACTGCGGGAATCCGAAGAGCGGGCCGAACAGTCCGAGCATCATCCCCACCACCACGAGCGCCCAGCCCGCCGGGATCGTGAGGCGGGGCGCGACCACGAAGACCAGGGCCGTGAGCACCAGGAAGACCGCGGCCGCGACGGCCTGGCCCGCGCCGGTGACCAGAACGGTCTCCAGCAGCGACCAGTCCGCATCCGCCAGCGAGGCGATGCCGACGGCCGCCCCGAGAATCCCCCCGACGACCGTGGCGAGGATGCCGAGACCGGCGACCGCTGCGTGGCCCGCGAACCAGTGCAGGCGGCCGACGGAGGCGGAGAGCACCGGCTCGGCCGTACCACGCGCCTCCTCCTGGCGGGCACGGCAGATCGACTGCACGGCGCAGCAGGAGGCGAGCACCCCGAGCATCGTGAAGAAGATCACCACGGCCGCCTGAGCGAGCGAACCGTCGCGAGCGAGGGCCTGGGTCAACACCTGCACCGCGGGAACCTGGGTGCTCACCTGGTCGAGCACCGCCGACAGCCGGGTGGCGAGCACGCCGGTGACGAGACCGCCCGCCGCCCAGCCGAGCAGGGCGCCGCGGCTCAGCCGCCACGCCAGGCCGAAGGGGCCCGCGAGCGACGCGCGGGCCCGCGCCCGGCCCGAGCGCTCCGGCAGCAGGCTCGCCCCGAGGTCGCGTGAGCCCTGCAGTGCCAGGGCGGCGCCGACCAGCACGACCACGGCCAGAGCGCACAGCAGCAAAGGTGCGAGGTCGTCGCGGTCGTAGGGGCGGGTGTTCTCGGCCCAGCCGAAGGGGGTGAGCCAGGCGAGCCAGCCGCTCTCGACGCGCTGCGCATCCGCGCTCGGCGTGCCGGCCGCGTTTCCGACGCCGCACAGCACGAAGCTCGCCATGATGATCCAGACCCCCACCGCGTTCGCGGCCCGGGACGTGCGCACGAGCTGCGCCGCCACGAGGCTCAGCGCGAAGAAGGTCAGGCCCGCTGCACCGGTCGCGAGCCCCAGAACCGCGGCCCCGCGCACACCGAGCCCGGTCGCGGCGACGGCCGCCGCACAGAGCAGGGCGAGCACCGTGTTCGCGATCACCGCGTGCACGACGGTGGCGGCGAGCGGCAGCAGCCGTGCCGCCGGCGTCGCCGAGACGAGCTCGGCCCGGCCCTCCTCCTCGTCGGCGCGGGTGTGGCGCACCGCGAGGAAGCTGCTCATGAACGCCGCGAGCATCACCAGGAACGGCAGGATGAGGAAGCCGAGGAACGCCCCCTCCCCGGCGCCGGACGGCAGCCCGCGGAAGAGCAGGATGACGGGGTTCGCGACCGCCGTCGCGAGCAGCGCCGCCCGCTCCTGCTCGGTGCCGTACGAGCCGGTCACCCCCACGTAGGTGAGCCCCGCCAGTGCGGCCGTGCCGAGGATCCAGAGAGCGAGCTGGGCGGCGTCACGCCTCAGCCGCACGCCGAGCAGCGCGCCGAAGCGGCTCATCGCCCGCTCGAGTCCGGGTGCCCGGCCCCGTCGCCGCCGTAGTGGCGCAGAAAGAGCTCTTCGAGCGACGGCGGCTCCACCCGCAGCCCGGGAGCCCCGAACCGGGCGAGTTCGGGCAGCACGGCCGCCACCGCATCGCTGTCGACGGTGAATCGAGCCCGGCCTTGCGTCACCACAAGGTCGTGAGCATCCGGGAACGCGGGGAGCACGGCGCCGTGCGGCACCTCGAACGACACCTCGGTGCGGGTCAGGTGCCGGAGTTCGGCGAGGGTGCCGGTCTCGACCACCCGGCCCGAGCGGATGATGCTCATCCGGTCGCAGAGCTGCTCCACCTCCGACAGGATGTGGCTGGACAGCAGCACCGCCGCCCCGGTCTCGCGCACCCGGGCCAGTTCGCGCTGGAAGACGAGTTCCATCAACGGATCGAGCCCGCTCGTCGGCTCGTCGAGGATGTAGAGTTCGGCCGGCACGGCGAAGGCGGCCACCAGCGCCACCTTCTGCCGGTTGCCCTTGGAGTAGGCGCGGCCCTTCTTGCGCGGGTCGAGTTCGAACACCTCGAGCAGACGCTCCCGTTCGCGCCGGTAGGCGACGCGGTCGGAGTCCCGGCCCTGGCGCAGACGGGCGAGCAGGTCGATCGTCTCGCCGCCGGAGAGGTTCGGCCACACACTCACGTCGCCCGGCACCGACGCGATCCGGCGATGCAGCCGCGCGGCATCCTTCCAGGGGTCGCCGCCCAGAACGGTCGCCCGGCCGGCGCTCGCCCTGACCAGGCCGAGCAGGATGCGGATCGTCGTCGACTTCCCCGCCCCGTTCGGCCCGAGGAAACCGTGGATCTCGCCGGGCGCCACCTCGAGGTCGAGCCCGTCGAGCGCGGCGGCCCGTCCGTACTGCTTGCGCAGCGATTCGGTCGTGATGACAGCATCCACGAGCGCGAAGCTACACCCGCAGCGGGCGGCGGTAAAGGATCAGCGGATCGTCAGCGCGACAGCGCGATCTGCAGCAGCGCCTCGGTGAGCTCGAGGTGCCAGCGGGCCTGGCGCAGGGTGGGGCCCCAGGCGTAGATGCCGTGGTCGGCAACGATGAGCGCCGGCACCTCGGCGACCTCCTCGGTGGCGCGGCGGTAGACGCGCTCGAAGTCGTCGCCCAGCACCCGCATGTCTTGGTGGTTCTGCACGACCGGGATGACGACCTGCTCGCCGTGGGCGCTGTGGCCGATGCCCTTCAGCATCTCGAGATCGTGCAGCTCCACACCCTGCGGCCAGGCGCGGCCGGCCCGCACCGCCGCCAGCGCGTGCACGTGGATGCCCGCTCCGGCGCCGGTCACCGCGGCGATCCGCGCGTGCAGGCCGGCCTCGGCGGAGGGCTTGCGCGCCAGACCGAGGGATTCCGTGAGCGCGCCGGACGCGCCATCCGGAGCCCACTCCCCCTCGCCGTCGACGAGCACGATGTCACTCGCGGTGAGCTCGCCTTTGTCGAGTCCGGATGCCGTGACGGCCAGGCGCAGCGGGTCGCGACCGAGGGTGATCGAGAGGTTGCCCGCGGTTCCGGGCATCCACCCCATCGCAGCGAAGCGAGCCGACTCGGCGGCCAGCGCGGCCCCCGCATCCGTCACCGTCTCGGCGGTCAGGCCCTGGGGCGAGAAGACGTTCGGCGCCCAGGGACCCGATCCGACGCTCATCAGGCCTCCGTGCCGGGAGCGCCGGTGACACCGGCCGGGGCGACGACCTCGACGTCGTCGAAGGAGTTCACGACCGCGGCCGCCCCGAAGTCGGCCTCGAAGAACGGCTCGCCCTCGCGCGAGAACGCGACGACCTGCCAGCCGGCCTCGATCGCGGCCTCGACCTCTCCGGGGTTGTCGGTGAAGAACACGATCTCGGCGGCGGGAACGCCGAGCGCTTCGGCGATCCGGTCGTACGAACCGGACTCCTTCTTCGGGCCCGCCTTGATCGTGTCGAAGTAGTCGGTGATGAGCGCGGTGAGGTCACCGTCGGGCGAGTGCCGGAACCACGGCACCTGCGAGGCCACCGAGCCCGACGAGAACACGGCGAGCCCCACGCCCTGGGCGTGCCAGGCGCGCAGCTTCGGGATGACGTCGTCGAAGAAGTGCGACGAGATCTCGTCGCGCGCGAAGCCCTCGGCCCAGATCTGCCCCTGCACGGTCTTGAGCGGCGTCGCCTTGACGTCGCGCTCCATCCACTCGTGCATCACGGCCACGACCTGCTCGGTCGAGGCATCCGTCGGCAGCGAGGCGTCGTGGATGACCTGCTGGCGCGCCTCGGCGATCACCGGGTCGACGGCGTGCTCGTCGAGCCAGGCGGCCAGCCGGGGGCGGGCGTAGTCGTAGAGGTCGCCGAGGATGAAGCCGGCCGCGCTCGTGGTGCCTTCGAGGTCGACCACGAGGTAGCGCGCGTCGACGATCAGCGGATCGGGCGTGGGGGCGGGGGTGGGAACGGTGTCGGTCACGGGTGGCTCCTAGTGGTGCGGGATCGAGGTCAGACGGCCGGGGCGGCGGTCACGGCCGTACCGGTGAGGATGTGGTGTCGCGCGGTGTCGAACAGGCGAACGGATGCGGGGCCGAGCGCGCGGCCGGGCAGCGACTCGATGTCGGCCGCGTGCGAGAACCCGGCGGCACGGCGCATCTGCTCGACGCCGGCGAAGCGCCAGGCGTCGGCGACGATCTGGGGCAGGCCGTTGTCGTCCCCCCAGGCGGCCGCGAAGGCGTCCAGGCTCGCCGGGATCGCACTCTCACGGGCCCGGGCCAGCGCGTGGTCGCCCACCGCATCGGCCGCGATCGCGGCGATCTCGAGGTTGGCCCAGAACAGCCCGAGGTCCATCCCGATCGGCCCCACGAAGCTGAACTCCGGGTCGAAGACCTTCACGAGCTGCTGCCCGTCACGCCGGCCCACCATCACCGACCCGGTGTGCAGGTCGCCGTGGATGAGCCCTTCGGCGCGGGTCAGGAAGCTCTCGCGGATGCGGTCGACGGCCGCCGCCACCTCTGCGTCGGCGTAGAGCGCGCGCACCCGCGACTCGAGCGCAGGATGCCAGTGGTTGTGCTCGTGCTCGCGGTAGGGCTCGTCGAGCACCACGTCGAGCGTCATCGCGCACAGCTCGGGGTTGGCGGCGAGGTCGACCAGGGCGGCGTGCGCCTCGGCCCCCAGCGTGCCGAGCGAGGTCGCCGATCCGAGTTCCCCGACGAAGCGCCCCACCACGGCGCCGAGCGTGCCGAAGTCGATCTCGGCGGCATCCGCCGGTGTGGCGACCTGCCGCACGAGGGCGTCGCGCAGCACGTCGAGCCCCGAGAGGTCTTCCATCACCAGCACGTACCGCTCGGGGTCGAACAGCAGGATCTCGGGGATCGAGTCCGGCACCCGCGCCGCCAGCTGCTCGTACGTGCGGGCCTCCGAGGCGATGCGCCCGGGGTCGACGGGCCACTCCGGCCCCACCACCTGCACCCACGGGGGAGCCTGCTTCACCGCGAGACTGCCGAGCGGGCCGGATGCCACGAACACCCGGTTCATGTTGCCGGCGGTCACCTCGACCACCCGCACCTCGTCGGGCCGCCCGGCGAGACCGGCGAGCAGCCCCTGCCCGGCGAGGTAGTCGACGACGTCGGCCGAGGTCACCAGCAGCTCGTACGGCTCGGTCATCGGGCGGCCTCCGGTTCGAGCATTCCCGCGCCGTGCATTCCCGCGGCGGCATATGCCTCGCCGATGCGCGCGGGGTCGAAGGCTCCGCGGTCGGTGACGATCTTCGTCACGAAGCGGGCGGGGGTCACGTCGAAGGCCGGGTACCAGGCATCCGTCAGCAGCGACGAGGCCGTGCGACGGCCGAGCGTGTGCAGCACCTCGCTCGGGTCGCGCTCCTCCACCACGATGTCGGCCGCCGTCGGCGCCTCGGCATCCGGGGCCTGCACCAGGGCGTAGAACGGCACGTCGAAGGCCGAGGCCGCCACCGCGAGTCCGAGCGTACCGACCTTGTTCACCACGCTGCCGTCGAGCGAGACCCGGTCGGCGGCCGTGACCAGGGCGTCGATCGGACCGATGCGCGAACCCGGCGCGAGCGCCGCGGCCCCCATGCCGTCGGTGATCAGGGTCACGTGCTCGCCCAGCTCGGCCAGGGTGTGCGCGGTGAGGCGCGCGCCCTGAAGATAGGGGCGGGTCTCGGTGGCCACCCAGTCGAAGCGCTTGCCGGCCAGCCGGCCGGCGCGCACGAGCTCGATCAGGTAGGTGTCCATCCAGCAGTGGGTGAGGATGCGCGCGCCGTCGGGCAGAAGGGCGACGGTCTCGGCACCGAGACGGTGGCTGCGGGCACGGTACGACAGGGCGCCGGCCCGGGCCGCCTCGATCGCGAGCGCGACGAGCTCGGCGGTGTCGACGGCCGGGGCGATCGCACCCAGCACACCGTGCACGGCTTCGCGCGGGTGGTTGTTGGTGGGCCGGGCGGTCTCGAGCGTGTGGCCGGCGATCCGCATCCGGTTGTGGGCGGCGCCCAGCTCGAGCCCCGCGACCTGCAGGGCGGTGATCTCCATCCCCGCGTAGGCCGCGAACAGCGGGCCCGAACTCTGCGTGACCATGGTCGCGATGGCGGCGGCCACCTCTTCGGCGTCGTGCGCCGTCACCCACTCGACGCGCTCGGGGAAGGCCCTCCGGTCGAGGATGCGCACGACCCCGCCTTCGACCCGCACGGAGTCGTCGAGTACGGGTGGTGTGCCGCTGCTGGTGGTCATGCTCATCCCGTCGATTTCCCCCCACGAGAATACCGGCTCCCGACCCGTATAGTGGCGGTGTCACGCACGAAGGGCCTCCTGTGAGCAACGTCGATCCGAACACCCCCTCCGCCGTCGCCGCCGGCTGGTACCCCGACCCGAGCGGAGCCGCCGGCCTCCGCTGGTGGGACGGCGCGCGCTGGACCGAACACACGCAGGCGCACGCGCCGGCCGCGCCCCTCGCTGCGCAGCCCGCCGCCCAGCCGCAGTACGGCCAGCAGCAGTACGGCCAGCAGCAGTACGCCGCCCAGCCCGGTCACGCCGCCCAGCCCGGCTACACCTCCCCGGCCCCCTTCGCCGCGCAGGCAGCGCAGCCCCTGGCGCCGATCCCTGCCGACGCCCCGGTGTACGGCCCCTTCATCTGGATCATCACCCTGCTCCCGGCGATCTCGCTGCTCCTGCTGCCGCTCTCGCTCTCGGGCGTGCAGAGCGCGATGAACTCCGCCTTCGTGGATGCCTACAGCGGTTCGAGCGGCTACGGCAGCACGTCTCTGCAGCTGCAGCTCACCGAGGCCGCGATGAACATCGCGAGCCTGCTGATCTACGCGGCCGGGGTGGTGCTGGCCTTCTTCGACCGCCGCTGGCTGATCCGCCGCGGCATCGTGCCCGCGTTCCACTGGGCGTTCGCCTTCATCCCAGCCCCGGTCTACCCGATCGGCCGCTCGCTCCAAGTGCGCCGCCGCAGCGGTCGCGGCATCGCCCCGATGTGGGTCGCGATCGGCCTGTTCGCGCTCTCGTTCATCATCGGCATCGCCGTGTTCATCTGGGTGATGAACCTGATGTTCGGCATGATGGGCTCGATCGACCCCTCGCTCGGCTACACCGGCACCTGAGATATCGGCCAGTGATGGCTTTCGGGATACCAGTGAGGTAAATTCATCTTCATGTGAGCGGTGAGAGCACGCCGCCTCGTTCATGGAGGAACCGTCCGATGCGTTCTCTGCGCCACCGCCTTGCAGTGCTGGCCTCGACCTCGATCGTCGTCGCCTCATCACTTGGCTCCTTCACCGGGGTCACTCCGGCACACGCGGCGAACACGCCACTACCGTCCCCGGGTGCAACCGCACTTGTCAGCGCCTCGAGTTCAGGCGCCGCCAACTATGCGTCCTTCGTCTCGTCGATTTCGGATGATGGCCGCTTCGTGGCCTTCTCCTCCGACGCGAACAATCTGACCAGCATTCCCACAGGATTCATGACCCAAGTCTTCGTACGGGACATGTCCACCGGGCTCACCCAGATGGTCAGTGTCAACTCGGCAGGAACGGCGGGAGGCGACGGTCCCTCGTATGATCCGTCCATCTCCGGCGACGGGAGATTCATCGCCTTCACCTCCGGGGCGAAGAATCTCGATGCGTCGTTGCCCCTCGCCGACGACCATACACAGATCTACATCCGAGACCTCGCGGCGGGTTCCACCCGGCTGGTCACGCGAAACACGACGGCGACAGCCGGAGGACAGTACAACTCGTACAGTCCGTCGCTTTCCGGCGACGGCACAAGGCTGGTATTCGGCTCGGTCGCACGTGATCTCCTTTCGGGCGTGGACCCCGGCAAGGGCCAGATCTTCAGAGCGGAGGTCGTCGCGGGGTCCATGAAGGTGACCGGTATCGTCAGTACCGCCGACACGGGAGCGCCATCCCCGGGAGAAGCAGGGAACGGCTTCTCCTATGAGCCCTCCCTCTCCCACGACGGAACCGTCGTCGCCTTCACCTCCAGGTCCTCCAACCTGACCGCGGACACATTTCCGCCCTCCGCCGATCAGATTTTCGTGCATTCGCTGGAAACCTCGCGCACGAGGCTCGTGAGTCTCGCAGCGAGTGGCCTCGGAGGCGCCGACTCGATCGCAAGTGGAGCGTCGATCTCCTCCGACGGACGACGGGTGGCGTTCATCTCCAATGCGACGAACCTCGCTCCGAACTCGCCGAGCACAGGGACCGAACAGGTCTACCTACGGGACCTGTCGCAGAGCACATCCGAGCTGTTGAGTGTGACCGGCGAAGGTGAGGTCGCTGCCGGGAGATCGCTGCAGGCCTCGATCTCGGGAGACGGACTGCGAGTGGGATTCACCTCCAACGCACGTGACATCACGCGCGCAGACACTCGGGGAACCTGGCAGGTCTACTGGCGCGACGTCCCCTCGAGGGTCACGATGCTCGCCAGCTCTTCCACTGCAGATCCAACTCGGGGAAGCGACGACTCCGGCGTCTCGTCCCCGACCACACCCCGGATGTCGTCCAATGGGCAGCAGATCGCTTTCAGTGCCGCCGCAAACCTGCTCGGTGCGGGGAGTCCCGGCCCCGCTCAGGTCTACCTGCACGGACTCAAGGGCCCCAGCGTCGACCGGATCGGCGGAGCCGACCGATACGCGGTCTCGGCTGCGGTCTCAGCCGCCACGTTCCCTCCGGGCGTCCCCGTGGCTTACGTGGCATCGGGCGCGATCTTCAGCGACGCCCTCTCGGGGTCGGCGGCCGCAGGCGCGCAGGGCTCTCCTGTGCTGCTCGTCAGCGAAGACGCGGTGCCCGACTCCATCGCCGACGAACTCCGGCGTCTCCATCCCGCCTCGATCGTCATTCTCGGTGGCGCTGACACCATCAGCTCTCGCGTCGAGACTGCGCTCGGCGCCTTCGGCGCTTCGGTCTCGCGCGTCGCAGGCTCCGACAGGTTCGCCGTCTCCGCGGCGATCTCGGCCGCTCGCTTTCCGAAGGGCACACCCATCGTGTTCGTCGCCTCCGGCGAGGTGTTCCCCGACGCCCTGTCCGGTTCGGCCGCGGCTGGGCTCCTCGCAGGCCCCGTGCTGCTAGTCACGAAGGATTCGATACCCGCCTCCGTGTCGGCAGAACTGGCCCGACTAGCCCCGAACGAGATCGTCGTTCTGGGGGGCCGGAACACCATCTCGGACACGGTCGCATCCGACCTAGGGAAGAGGGCCTCGCTCGTTCGGAGGATCGGCGGTGCGGACCGATTCGAGGTCTCAGCGGGGGTGTCCCAAGACCTTTTTCCGAACGGCTAGTCCGTGGTCTACGTCGCCTCTGGCGCGGTGTTCCCCGACGCCCTCTCGGGATCCGCTGGAGCTATCGCTGACAAAGCACCCGTGCTGCTCGTGACCCGGGACTCCATTCCCGCTTCGGTCGTCGCTCAGCTGCAACGGCTGAAGCCGTATCGCATCGTCGTCCTCGGCGGCACGAACACCATCTCGGATACTGTTCGCGATGCTTTGGACAAGTACCTCGCTACACCGTGAGCGGTACCGCGGCGTGGGCCACGATCGGCGGGAGTTCCTCGAGGGTGTGCAGCACGTACGCGGCACCCGCTACGCGCAGGGCGTCCGCATCCGCGCCGCCGCTGCCTTGGGCGTCGGCGAGCCCTACCGCGATGTAGCCCGCGGCCGACGCACAGCGCAGGTCGTCGGCGGTGTCGCCCACGTAGAACGCGCGGCTGCGGGTGGGTCGATGCCGCATCAGCGCCGCGTACTTGTCGGTGACCGAGGCGTCGACCGCGTTCCACACCGTGGGCACGGAGAGCGCGCGCTGGTCGAAGCGCACCGCGGCGGCCGAGGCGGCCGACAGCACGCCGAGCCAGGCGCCCTCCGCCGAGAGCGTCGTGAGACAACTCGCGGCGCCGTCGCGCAGCCGGGCGTGCGGGTGCGCCATCCCCTCGGCCCACTCCTGCTCGGCCGCCGCGAGATCGCCGGCGGGCAGGCCGAGCCGCGCGAACAGCTCCGACAGCGGCAGCCGGAACCGCAGTGAGAACTCGGCCTCGCCGAGCATGGGCAGGGCTCGACGCGCCAGCACCTCGTTCAGTGCGGCGCGGGCGCGATCCGCGTCGGCCACCACGCTGCCGTTCCAGTCGAACAGCACCATCGTGCCGCGCAGCGCTCCGTCCGTCCGCACCTGGAACCACCCTCGATCGCCTTGCACCCGACCCGATCCGCACCGGGTTCCGTTCATCCTGGGGGGTGCGCAGGGCGTGGGCCGCGACCGCTCGCCGACGGGCACATGAACGGCGGGTGAAGAGCTGCCGCCGGATGCGCCGGCAGAACGTCAGCAGCGCTCTTCGACGTGCCCCTTCGCACCCGCCGGAACGAGGTCGCGATCCCGGATGACGCTGGCCGGAGGCAGCTGCGGATCGGCGCACACCTCGGCAACCGTGCCCCCGAGATCGTCGGTGTACTCGATGTCGATCACCTGCGCCCCGTACACGTCGGTATAGGTCGCGCACTCGTCGAAGCGGCGGCACTCCTCGGTCACGGCGAAGTCGAAGCCGATCTCGGTGCGGCCGCGATCGGCGAGCTCGGCCGTGTTCTTCTGCCCGGCGGCGAGGCCCTCGGTGTGCGCCGACGCCACCAGAAGGGTCGCCAGGCCGACGGCGTCGTCGACGCCGAACGCGCCGTCCGACCGCGTGTACGAGTCGAGGTTGTCGAACTCCACCGCCTGGAACCCGTCGGCACGGCAGCCCGCGATCGCCGGCTGGAACCGCTCGGCGATGGCCTCGCGCTTGTCGGCCGTCGAGATGTCGAGCAGTCGCTCGTCGGGCCATCCGGGGTCGAACACCTCGGCTCCGGATGCGTCGTGCAGCACGAGCTCATCCGGCCAGTCGGCGCCGGGCTGGGTCTGGAACCCGTTGAGGTAGCAGATCGAGTAGAGGCCCTCGGCGGGCTCGTCGGTGCTGTCGCGCGCCACGACGGTGACGCCGTCGGAGGGCGGGTAGCCGCCGCCGAGCTGGTAGTCGACGACGGCGTTGTCGGGGAGCAGCGGTACGGCGGCGCCACCGGAAGTGGTTCCGGGCGTGGAAGATGCGCCGGCCTCGGTTCCGGGCGTGGCCTCGGCGGATTCGAACTCGCCCGTGCGGCCGCCCACCCCGCCGTTCCCGGTGGCGCAGCCCGCCAGCCCGGCCACCCCCACCAGCAGAGCCGTCGCGACAGCGATCGTGCCGGCGCCGCGCCTCATCCTCGCAACCGGACCACGGGTCATTCCTTCTCCCCCGCGAAGCGGTCGGTCGCGGTGATCAGCGCGTCGAGGATCCCGGGCTCGTCGAAGGCGTGCCCGGCATCCGGGATCACCTGCAGATCGGCCTCGGGCCAGGCCTTGTGCAGGTCGAAGGCGTTGTACACCGGGGTGCACAGGTCGTAGCGGCCGTGCACGATCACGCCCGGGATGTCGCGCAGCCGGTGCGCGTCGCGCAGCAGCTGGTCGGGCTCGAGCCAGCCCTGGTTCACGAAGTAGTGGTTCTCGATGCGCGCGAAGGCGAGTGCGTAGTCGGGCCGGCCGAAGCTGGCGACGAGGTCGTCGCGCGGCAGCAGGGTGAGCGCCGAGGCCTCCCAGGTCGACCAGGCGACGCCCGCGGGGCCGTGCACGGCCGGATCCGGATCGTGCAGCAGCCGATGGTAGGCCTGGATGAACGAGCCGCGCTCGGTCTCGGGCACCGGCGCGACGAAGCCTTCCCAGCGGTCGGGCAGGATGGCCGACGCCCCGCCCTCGTAGAACCAGTCGAGCTCGCTCTTGCGCAGCATGAAGACACCGCGAACGATCAGTTCGGTCACGTGCTCGGGATGCGTCTGGGCGTAGGCGAGCGCGAGGGTGCTGCCCCAGGATCCGCCGAGCACCTGCCAGCGGTCGATGCCGAGCGACTCACGCAGCCGCTCGATGTCGGCCACGAGATGCCAGGTGGTGTTGGTCTCGAGATCGATGCCGGGCGTGCTCGCGTGCGGCACGCTCCGGCCGCAGCCGCGCTGGTCGAACAGCACGATCCGGTACAGCGCCGGGTCGAACAGCCGCCGGTGCTGCGGGCTGGTACCGCCGCCCGGGCCGCCGTGCAGGAACACGACCGGCTTGCCCTCGGGATTGCCGCTCTGCTCCCAGTACAGCGACTGCCCGTCGCCGACGTCGAGCATCCCGCTCGCGTAGGGCTCGATCTCGGGGTAGAAAGTGCGCATGCCCCGAGCCTAGGCGTTCACTCCAGCGAGTCTCAGGGCAAGCTCCGCCATAGTGCATGAGCTCGGCCTGAAACTCGCTGGACTGAACGCGATCGGCCAGCGTCGCTCACACCAGGCCCACCGAATAGGCGAAGATCACCGCCTGCACGCGGTCGCGCAGCTCGAGCTTCATCAGCACGCGGCCCACGTGCGTCTTCACGGTGGACTCGGAGAGGAACAACCGGCTCGCGATCTCGGTGTTCGTCAGCCCCTCCGCCATCGCCACGAGCACCTCGCGCTCGCGCTCGGTGAGGGTGGCGAGGCGGGCCGCTTCGGGTGAGGGAGCGGATACGCCCGAGGTCGCCGGGGCTGCACCAGCCGCTGCGCCCTCGCCTGCCGCTGCACCGGCCGGCAGCTGCGGCCCGAACAGCTCGAGCAGCTTGCGCGTCACCCGCGGCGACACGGCGGCATCGCCCGAGGCCACCGCCCGCACCGCCGCCACCAGTTCGGCCGGCTGCGCGTCCTTCAGCAGGAATCCGCTCGCCCCGGCGTTCAGCCCGGCGAAGGCGTACTCGTCGAGATCGAAGGTCGTCAGAATCAGGATGCGGCTGGCCGGGTTCGCCGCCACGATCGCCCGGGTCGCCTCGATCCCGTCGAGCCCCGGCATCCGCACGTCCATCAAAACCACGTCGGGCTGCAGCCGGCCGACGGCCGCGATCGCCTCGTACCCGTCGCCGGCCTCGCCGACCACCTCGAGCCCCTCGTGCGACTCGAGCACGAGCCGCATCCCCATCCTGATCAGCTGCTGGTCGTCCACCAGCAGCAACCGGATGCCCCCGCTCCCGTTCCCGCTCACGTCACTCATCCCGCGCCTCCCCCTCCGTTGACTTGCGACTTTCGGCTGCTGAATCGGCACTCTCGGAGCCAGAACTCGCAACTCGGTGAGCTTCGGCGGCGGGGGCGACCGCAGACGCGCCCAAGGTCGCGGCCACGCGCCAGCCGCGACTGCCGGGCGGGCCGACGGGGCCCGCGGCCACCGTGCCGCCGTACGCGGCCACCCGCTCGCGCATGCCGATCAGGCCCTGGCCTGAGCCGGTGGAGACGGCCCCCCGCCCGGGGTCGACCCCGTCATCCGTCACCGTGATGTCGATCCCCGTCGCCGAGTACGCCACCACCACATCCACCGCCGTCGACTGCACGGCGTAGCGCAGGGCGTTGGTGAGCGCCTCCTGCAGCACCCGGTAGACGGTGAGTTGAACGAGCGGATCGGCCGGAGGCGTGCCCGCGGCGGTGTACCGCACGGTGAGGCCCGCCGCCCGGTACGAGGCGATCAGCTCGGGCAGCTCGGCGAGCCCCGGCTGCGGCGCGAGCGGAGCGGCGGGGTCGAGGAGGCCGAGCGAGCGGCGCATGTCGGTGAGCGCGCGCCGGGCCGTCGCGCCGGTCTGCCGCATGGCCTCCGCTGCGGCGGCGGGAGAGCGCTCCACGCTGGCGGCCGCGCCATCCGAGAGCGACACGATCACGGTCAGGCTGTGGGCCACGATGTCGTGCATCTCGCGGGTGATGCGGGCACGCTCGTCGGCGGTGGCGAGCTTCGCCCGCTGGTCGCGTTCCCGCGCCAGCTGCTCGGCGCGGTCCAGGAGGGCCTGGATGTAGCGGCGCCGGTTGCCGAAGGTGATCCCCACCAGGGTGGCCACGAGCATCAGCAGCACGAAGAGCACCGTGAACGCGATGTTGGAGATGACGGCCGTGGGGTCGTAGAGGAAGGTCGCGACGCCGCCGGCCACCGCGGCGACCGCCGTCCAGAGCCAGGCCGAGCGCGAGGAGCGGTAGACGGCGAGCGCGTAGAGCGCGAACATCATCGGGATGGCGTCCAGCTGCTGCGTGGGCGTGGTGGGCAGCAGCAGGGCGGCCGCGCAGATCGCCGCGGTGATCACCGGTACGTGCCGCCGGAACAGCAGCGCCAACACCACGGCGGCCGTGATGTACAGCAGCAGCACGGCGAACACCGGAGTGTTGCGGATGGTGTCGTCGCCGAAGGGCGAGAGCCCGAAGACGCCGGTGACGAAGCTGAACAACGCGAACGCCAGCGCCGGCAGGCCGTAGCCGCCCGCGATGAACCCGTCCAGCAGCCACGGGTGCCGCGAGAGGTACGCCCGGATGAACCCCGGCGGCTTGGGCAGCCGAAGGTCCTCGGCGCCGGCGGGCTGAGCCGGCGGCGCCGAGGACGCGAAGGGGGTTCCGGAGCCCCGTGCGGGGCCGGGTGTCGAGGTCAGGCGTCTCTCCGTCTCAGCAGCACCGCCGCCGGGATGGCGACCACGGCGATCCACCCGAGCATAACGAGCACCGCCTGCCACGGCTCGAACACGCCGCCGCCGAAGAACAGCGTCTGACCGGCGCTCGCCGGCAGCCACTGCGTGAGCACGGTCACCCACTCGGCCGAGATGAACGACAGCACCGCCGGCACGACCAGCACCAGACCGAGCACCGCCGCGATGCCGCCCGGGGTGTTGCGCAGCAGCGCACCCACGAAGAAGGCGAACAGCCCGATCAGCGCTAGGTAGCCGGCGGCGCCCACGAGGTGCGCCCACACCTCCGGGTCGGCGAGCGACGAGCTCACGCCGGCGCCGCTCAGGATCGGGGAGGTCACGGCGTAGGCGGCGAGGATGCCGACCAGCGACACCACGAAGCTCGTCACCGAGAACACGATCGCCTTGGCCCAGAGCACCGGCAGCCGCTTGGGCACCGCGGTGAGGCTGGAGCGGATCTGCCCGGTGCTGTACTCGCCGCTGATCACCAGCACGCCGAGCACCGAGATCACCAGCTGGTTGAGCATGACGCCGATCGAGGCGGCGAACACCGCGGTGGAGGCATCGGACTGGGGCGAACCGGTGGTGATGTTCAGCGCCAGCACCATTCCCATGCCCACCTGCAGCAGGATGAGCACGGCGTAGGCCCAGACGGTGGAACGCAGCGTGGTGAGCTTGATCCACTCGCTCGCCAGCACGCCGGTGAAGCGCAGGCGCGCCTCCGGCAGCGGCTGGTGCGAGGCCCGGGCGTGGGACGGGGCGGTGACTGCGGCGGTCATCGGGCCACCTCCTGGTTGCTCGTGGTCGGGTTCGTAGCGGTCGGGTTGGTGGTGCCGGCGGGCACCGCGGTGCGGTACTCCACCTCGTCGCGGGTGAGTTCCATGTAGGCGTCTTCGAGCGATCCGCTCACCACGCTCAGCTCGTACAGCGGCACGCCGGCGGCGAGCGCCGCGTCTCCGATCACCTCGGGGGCGAGGCCGCGCACCTCGACGGTGTCGGCGGCCACGTCGGTCACCACCACGTCGGGCTGGCCGAGCCGCCGGGCGAGTTCCCCGATGCGGGGACTGCGCACCCGGATGTAGGTCTGGGTGGAGCCGACGATGTCACCCACCGGAGCATCCGCAATCACCCGCCCCTTGCCGATCACGATGATGTGGTCGGCGGTCAGCGCCATCTCGCTCATCAGGTGGCTGGAGAGCAGCACGGTGCGGCCCTCGGCGGCGAGCGAGCGCACGAACCCGCGCACCCAGAGCACGCCCTCGGGGTCGAGTCCGTTCACCGGCTCGTCGAGGATGAGGGTGGCCGGGTCGCCGAGCAGGGCGGCGGCGAGGCCGAGGCGCTGGCCCATGCCGAGCGAGAAGCCTCCCACGCGCTTGCCGGCGACGGCGTGCAGACCGGTGAGGTCGATCACCTCGTCGACGCGACGACGAGGGATGCCGTGGGTCGCGGCGATGGCACGCAGGTGGTTGCGGGCGCTGCGGCCGGTGTGCACCGCCTTCGCCTCGAGCAGGGCGCCCACCTCGTGCAGCGGCGAGCGGTGCTCGGCGTAGGGCATGCCGTTCACGGTGACGCGGCCCGACGTGGGGCGGTCCAGCCCCACGATCATCCGCATCGTGGTGCTCTTGCCGGCGCCGTTCGGACCGAGGAATCCGGTCACCTGGCCGGGACGCACGGTGAAGCTCACCCCGTCGACGGCCTTCTTGTCGCCGTAGCGCTTGGTCAGTGCGGTCGCTTCGATCATTCTCAGCAGCTCCTCGTGTGTCATGGTGGGCGCCCCTCGCGCCACCCCTCTCACGGTACGGATGCGACGGCCCGGGCTCATCCGCCCGGGGGGTGATCTCGGCTCGGCCGGCGTAGTCCCCAGGTACTACGCGGCACGGGAACATTCGGCGGTGCGGGGCGTTGCATCCGACGTGGACGACAGCATGCGCAGCGAGTTCCGCCACCGGTTCCGCGACGATTCCCGGGCCGAGCGGCTGCGCGCGGCGTCGGCGACGGTCGTGGTGATCGGTGCGGGGCAGGCCGGGCTCTCGGCCGCGTTCCACCTGCAGCGGCACGGTTTCCTGAGCGCGATCGAGCATCCGGATGCCTCGCGCACGTTCGTCGTGCTCGATGCGGCCGAGGCACCGGGCGGGG
The DNA here is from genome assembly GCF_023264855.1 of Herbiconiux sp. GTDB lineage: Bacteria > Actinomycetota > Actinomycetes > Actinomycetales > Microbacteriaceae > Herbiconiux. The sequence goes on from NZ_JAHFUW010000009.1 coordinate 27,976, forward strand.
CGTGGCAGCACCGCTGGGAGTCGCTGCACATGGCGACGGTCAACGGCATCTTCGACCTGCCGGGCTTCGCGAAGCCGCCGCTGGACGCCGACGAGCCCAGCCGCAACGCGGTGCCGCGCTACTTCGCGGCCTACGAGGAGCGCTTCGGCTTCCCGATCCTGCGCCCCGTGCGTGTGCTCGCGGTGGAGCGGGCCGACGACGCTCCGGATGGCGAGCTGCTCGTGCACACGGCTTCCCGCGGCGCCTCCGGCCCCGAGTCGGGTGCAGCATCCGGCCCCGGGTCGCGCACCGCCTCCCGCCCCGAGTCCGGAACCGCGTCGCGCACCGCCTCCGGCCCCGACGCAGGCGCCGCATCCGGAACCACCACGTGGCGCGCGCGCTTCGTGATCAACGCCACCGGCACCTGGGACAACCCCGTGCTGCCCGACGTGCCCGGCCGCGACCGCTTCCTCGGCCGCCAGCTGCACACGCGCGACTACGTGAGCCTGGACGACTTCGCGGGCCACCGGGTCGCCGTGGTCGGCGGCGGCATCTCGGCGCTGCAGCAGCTGGAGGAGATCTCGCGCGTGGCCTTCACCGCCTGGTACACCCGCCGGGAGCCGGTGTTCTCGCCCGGCGAGTTCGACCAGGAGACCGGCCGGGCCACGATCGAGAAGGTCACCGCCGATGTCGAGGCCGGCCGGCCCACCGGCAGCGTCGTCTCCTACACGGGCCTCGGCTGGACCTCCTACGCCCGCGCCGCTCGCGACCGCGGCGTGCTCGAGCGGCGCCCGATGTTCACCGTCGTCGAGCCGCACGGCGTGCGCGAGGCCGACGGCAGCTTCACGTCGGTCGACGTCATCCTGTGGGCCACCGGCTTCCGGGCCTCGCTCGCGCATCTCGATCCGCTGCACCTGCGCAACGACCTCGGCGGAATCACCCTCCGCGGCACGCAGCCCCTGGCCGAACCGCGCGTGCACCTGATCGGCTTCGGCCCGTCCCAGTCCACCGTCGGCGCCAACCGTGCCGGCCGAGACGCGGTCGCCGCGATCCTCCGCTCCCTCGGCGCGCCTCAGCGCGTCCCCCTGGGACCGCCAGCGCCTCCCCCGGTGACCCCCAGCCCCGCCCCTCACCCGCAGCGCGCGTAGCGCGCGCGGCGCGTCAGCGGGACTTGGCGGGCTTGGGCTTCTTCTCGGGGGTAGGCGCCGTGCCGGAGGCACGCTGGGCACGGTAGTAGTCGCGCGCTTCGGTCTGGCGGGCCTTCTCGGCGCCCGTCGCGATGGCGGCACGGATGTGCTCGGGCCCGTACCCGAAGGCCGACACCAGGTCTTGCGCGTGGGGGCGCAGGCGGGCGGCGAGCCGTTCGGTGTAGCGACCGACGGCCTGGGCACGCTTAGGCGAGAGGCGCCCGTTCATCAGGTACCAAGCGAGGTGCTTCTCCACCAGGCCGAGCCCGAACAGGTCGCGGAGCCAGGTGAGCACCACGCGCGTGCCGTCGTCCATCCCGGAGGCCGATCCGGTCGCACCGTCGACGGCCTCGGTGAACGCCTCCCACTGCAGCAGCTCGGCGTGCGCACGGGCAGCCTCGATGATCTGAGCCTGGTGGGCGTTGAACAGGTCGGCGGCGGCCTTCTGCGAGAGCTTCGACGCCGGTCGCAGCGCACCGGCGACCTCGGCCACCATCGTCTCCACCCGGTCGGTGAGCAGCTGGCGCTGAGCGGATGCGTCGCGCAGCTGCCCCACGGAACGCGCGGTCGAACCGAAGTCGGCCACGGTCTGCGCGAGCGAGCGCAGACCCGATCCGTTCACCGTCTTGTCGGCGGCCTGCTCCACCACGTAGCGGGCGAGCACGCCGAAGTCGGCTTTGGCGAAGCGCCGGCTGTAGTCGGAGAGCAGGCGCTTGGCCACGAGCTGCAGCAGCACGTGGTTGTCACCCTCGAAGGTGGCGTAGACGTCGAGGTCGGCGCGCAGGCCCACCAGGCGGTTCTCGGCCAGGAACCCGGCGCCGCCGCAGGCTTCGCGGGCCTCCTGCAGTGTCTCGAGCGCGTGCCAGGTGCTGAGCGGCTTGAGTGCGGCGGCGAGGGTTTCGAGGTCTTGGCGGTCTGCATCCGTGTCGGCCGCGCCGGAGAACACCTGGTCGAACTTGGTGAGCAGCTGCTCGTGCGCGAAGCTCGCCGCGTACGTGGTGGCCAGCTTCGGGATGAGCCGCTTCTGGTGCAGCTGGTAGTCGAGCAGCACCTCTTCGTCGGTATCGCTGCCGGCGGTGAACTGACGGCGCTCGTTGCCGTAGGTGATCGCGATGGTGAGCGCGATCTTCGCCGCGGCGACGGATGCGCCGTCGAGCGACACCCGGCCCTGCACGAGCGTGCCGAGCATGGTGAAGAACCGGCGGCCGGGGCTCTGGATCGGGCTGGAGTAGGTGCCGTCTTCGGCCACGTCGCCATAGCGGTTCAGCAGGTTGGCGCGCGGGATGCGCACCTGGTCGAAGTGCAGCCGGCCGTTGTCGATGCCGTTCAGGCCGCCCTTCAGCCCGTCGTCCTCCCCGCCGATGCCGGGCAGGAACTCGTTCGTGGCGGCATCCCGCAGCGGCACGTAGAAGGCGTGCACGCCGTGGTCGACGCCCTTGGTGATCAGCTGTGCGAACAGCACGGCGGCGGTGCCGTGCACGGCCGCGTTGCCGAGGTAGTCCTTCCAGGCCCCGCGGAACGGGGTGTGGATGACGAACTCCTGAGTGGCCTCGTCGTAGGTGGCCGTGGTGCCGATGGCCGCGACATCCGACCCGTGGCCGGTCTCGGTCATGGCGAAGGCGCCGGGCACCTCGAGGCTCATGATGCCGGGCAGGAAGGTTTCGTGGTGGTAGGCGGTGCCGAGGTGCAGCACCGCGGCGCCGAACAGGCCCCATTGCACACCCGACTTGATCTGCAGGCTCGGATCGGCCGTCACCAGCTCTTCGAAGCCCGCGATGTTGCCGCCGTGGTCGTCTTCGCCGCCGACCGACTTCGGGAACGCGCGGTGCACCTGGCCGTTCTCGACCAGCAGCTTCAACTGCTCGAACACCCGGGCGCGGTGCTCGTCGACGCCCAGGCCCTCGATGCGCTGCAGCTCGGGTCGAGCGGTGAGCTCACGGGCGCCCAGGCGCACCTCGGCCCAGCTGCCGAGCAGGTAGCGGCCGAGCCACTCCACGTCGGTGCGGGCCACCACCACGTCGCTGCGCTTGCCGCCGCGCACCGGCGCGTCGAGCACGCTGTCGATCGCCTCGGGCTCGGTGGCCTCCGTCTCGAGTTCGTGGCCCGCATCCTGCCGGCTCGAGTCGGGGGCGCGGCTCTCGTCGCGGGGAGTCGTGTCGACCGTGTGCGTCATGTGCAGTCCTCATCGTCGTGCCGAAGTCGTGCCGTCGCTCGCCGCCGCAGGCCGCGGTGACGGGACTCCTCCACGGTACGAGCCACCGCCGACACCCGTGAATCCCCCGTCCTGCGCCTACAAAGAGGGGGCGAACGGAGCGACGGACGACTGTGGACATCCCACAGTCCGACACCGCATTCGTCTACCGAGCCAGACAAAGATGCCGGTCGGCGCACGACGACGACGGCGGCGGCGGGACGACGACGACCCCGACCCCGACCAGCGGATGCTCCGCCCGGCGCTATCCCGCGACCGGCACCTCCACGGCGATCGCCGCCTCCCGCGACCGGACACGCCGAGCGGTGAGGAGATCGGCTGCGGCGAACGCCCCCGCGAGCACGGCCAGGACGCCCACCAGAGGTGCGGCCAGATCGACCGCGGCCCCGAGGCCGATCGCCGTTGCCAGCGCTCCGGCCCCCACGGCGGTCAGCGCCTGGAAGAGGTACGAGCACAGGTACAGCAGCGACAGCGTCGCCCCGCGATGCCGGGCGGGCGCGGTGCGGTTCACCAGCCCCAGGCCCCCGGTGAAGGCGAAGGAGTAGGCGATCCCGCCCACCACGCACCACACCAGGAGCAGCACGATCGAGCCGGCCGCCGCCGCGAGTGCCATCACCGCGAGGCTGGCCAGCGAGAGCACCGCGCCGATCAGGATGGCCGTGTGCGAGGGCAGCCGGCCGAGGAACAGCGCGGTCACCCCGATCGCGATCGAGGAGATGCCAAGCAGGCCGCCGATCACCACGAAGTCGCTGGTCCCGGTGAGATCGCGCGCCATCTGGGCGCCGAGCGAGAGGAAGATCGCACCCACGCTGTAGGCCGTGGCCACCGAGGCGGCCGCCGCCGCGAAGGCAAGCCGGATGCCACGCGGCACGGAGAGACGCCCGGGCCGCCCGTCGTCGACGGTCCCGGAGACCTCGGATGCCGCATCCGGAGCCGGTTCCGGCACCGCCGCCACCGCATCCGGAGCCGGGGCCGCCACTCCCGCCGCCGCATCCGGAACCCGGGCCGCCTCTCCCGCCACCACACCCGGAGCCGCCACACCCGGAGTCGGCACTCCCGCCGCCGCATCCGGAACCGCCACTCCCGCCACTCCCTCGACCGTATCCTGAGCCGGAGCCGCCACTCCCGCCACCGCATCCGGAGTCGGCACTCCCGCCACCGCATTCGCCACCGCATCCGGAGCCGCCCGCCCGGGCGCGTCGTCGGGCGTGCGCCAGACCGCCACGAAGGCCACGGTCGACAGCACGAACAGGACGGCGAACGAGAGCACCAGCGGCAACGGCGCGAACTGGGCGAGCACCCCGCTCAGCACCAGCGCCAGGGTGAGCCCGGCCGCGGTCGACACCGTGGTGAGGATGCTCGGGGTGCGAGGGTTCTTCCCCGGGTTGTTCTCGACCAGGGCCGCGCTGGCGGCGCCCAAGGCGAATCCGGTGCCGACACCCTGCAGCACCCGCCCGGCGAAGAGCCAGCCGACGTTAGGAGCGAGCGCGAACACGGCGGCGGCCACGGCGATCAGCCCGACACCGAGCAGCATGGCGCGGCGGCGGCCGATGGCATCCGACAGCCCGCCGAACACCAGCAGCACCAGCAGCAGCGCGAGCGGGTAGGCCGCGAAAACCGAGGTCGTGACCACGGCCGGCAACTCCCACTCGGCGGCGTACACGGGGTAGAGCACGCTCGGAGCCCCGCTGGACCACAGGCAGAGTGCGAGAACGGCCGCCGCCGACCAGAAGGTGCCCCGGCGGGCGAAGCGCCACGAATTCGTCATGCGGCGACTGTACGCCTCTCAGTTGGAATTTCCAATCCAGCACCCAAAAGCGTACTCTGATGGCATGAGCGAGTCGGTTCCGGATGCCACGCACGGTGCGATCGCCGCCGCCACCAGCGCCACGGCCCAGGCGCTGACCTCGGCCCCACCCCACGCCTCAGCCCCGGCCCCGACCACGACCCCGGCCACGGGCACGGGCACGGGCACGGGCACGGGCACGGGCGACACCACCACCAGCGCCCCGGCCGACGCCCAGGAGGAGCTGCGGTGCCAGATCGCGCGGTCGCTCGACGTGATCGGCGAGAAGTGGTCGCTGCTGATCATTCGCGAGGCGTTCCGGGGCCGCACGCGATTCACCGAGTTCCGCACCGCGCTCGGCGCCCCCAGCGACATCCTCACCCAGCGCCTCGGCAAGCTCGTCGACGCCGGCGTTCTCGAGAAGCGCGCCTACCGCGAGGCCGGCTCCCGCGAGCGCTCCAGCTACCACCTCACCGAGAAGGGCCGGGGCCTCTCGCTGGTGCTCGGCGCCCTCGTGCAGTGGGGTGACGCCTACGCCCCCTACACCGGGGGTGCGGCCTCCCTCGTGGTCGACGCAGCCGACGGATCGGCCCTCTCCCTGCAGTTCGTCGACCCCGAGGGCCACCCCGTCGCCGACGACCGCGTCGCCTTCACCCCCGGCCCCGCAGCGCGCGAGCGCTGGTAGTCACGAGCCCCCGCCCACCTCGTTGGGTCGCAAAAATGCGTCTATCTTCCACGTTATAGACGCGTATTTGCGACCCAACGGGTGCGATCCGATCGGGCGCGTGCCGCTCAGCTCGGGTCGTTGCGGTGCAGGGCGCGGCGCACCCGCTCCACGACGTTCGCCGCCGGCGGCTCGTTGTAGGCGCCGGCGAGTTCCTGGCCCGACATCTCCCCGATGGCGGCCATCACGTCGTCGGTGAGTTTGCGGCGGGCGCGCGCGGACGACGCCTCGCCGTACGCGGCGGGATCGATCGGCTCCCCGAATCGGATGGTGACGGGCCGGATGCGCGGAACCTTGGCATCCACGGGCAAGAGCTCCTCGGTGCCGGTGAGCGCCACGGGCACGACCGGGCAGCCCGTGGTCAGCGCCAGCCAGGCGACGCCGGTGCGGCCTCGGTAGAGCCGGCCGTCGCGCGAGCGGGTGCCCTCGGGATAGATCGCGAAGGCACCGCCGCCGTCGAGCACCTCACGGCCGCTCTCGAGCGAATCCTGAGCGGCAGAATTGCTCGCGCGGTCGACCGGGATGGCACCGATCGACTCGAAGAAGGTCTTCGAGAGCCGCCCCTTGGCACCCTCGCCGGTGAAGTACTCCGCCTTGGCCAGAAAACGCACGTCCCGCGGGGCGATCAGGGTGATCACGACGCTGTCGATGAAGCTCAGATGATTGCTCGCGAACAGCACGGGACCCGACCGCGGAACCCTCTCGCGACCCTCCACCGTCGGCCGGTAGAGCACCCGGGCGACCGGGCGCACGACGCCCCTCGCCACCGACTTGAACATCCCCCGATCCTCACACGGATCGCATGCCGCCACGGCTATGCAGGGCGGGTCGTTGGGTGTACATGGATTTTCCAGGCATCCTCGGGAATAGTTGTAGCGTCAACTCCTTTCCTCCCTGATCGAAATGAGCACTGTGCCCTCGCGTTCCGATTCCTCCTCGTCCCTCCTGCCGAAGGCGAAGGAGCAGGCGAAGAAGCTCACCGTCAAGCAGGAACGCGATGCCCGCCGCGCCGAGAAGGTCGCGGCGATGGTGGCGGAGCAGAAGCGCCAGCAGCGCAACCGCCGCTTCGCCTGGATCGGCGGCAGCGTCGCAGGCGTGGCCGTGGTGGCCCTGGTCATCGGCTTCGTGGTCACCAGCGCCGAGCCGAAGGTCGACCCCGCGTCGATCGCGATCGGCGAGCTGCAGACCTACCCCGACCTCACCTCGAACCACGTCAGCACGAAGGTCGACTACGCGCAGACCCCTCCCGCCGGCGGCGACCACGCAGCCGTCTGGCTGAACTGCGGTGTCTACTCCGAGGCCGTTCCGAACGAGAACGCCGTGCACGCCCTCGAGCACGGCGCCGTGTGGGTGACCTACGATCCCACCGTCGTCGACGAGGCCGGTGTCGAGACGCTGCGCTCGGAGCTGCCCGACACCTATGTCGTGCTCTCGCCCTTCCCGGGCCTCAGCGCTCCCGTCGTGGCGTCGGCGTGGGGCAACCAGGTGTACCTGGACGGCGTCGACGACGAGCGTCTCAGCGACTTCGTCACCAAGTTCTGGCGCTCGAACGACGCTCCCGAGCCCGGCGCGGCCTGCACCGGCGGACTCGACGCTCCCGGGAAGGTCGCTTGAGCGACTCCGGATCGGTGACCGCGGCCGGCTCCGCAGCGCCTCGCGCGTCGCGGGGCCGGATCGTCCTCGCCGCCGTCGTGGCCGCAGCGGTGATCGGCATCGCCGCGTTCTCGGCCGGCTGGCTGGCGGCGCCTCGCATCGCGACCCCCTCCGACACCAGTGTCGAGGCCGGGTTCGCGCGGGACATGCAGGAGCACCACGACCAGGCGGTGCAGATGGCGATGATCGTCCGCCAGCAGACCGACGACCCCGAGGTGAGCTCGCTCGCCTACGACATCGCCACCTCGCAGGCCCAGCAGTCGGGTCAGATGTACGGCTGGCTGAACCTCTGGCAGCTCCCCCAGGCCTCCTCGCAGCCCACCATGACGTGGATGCTGCAGCCGACCCTCGACGGATCCGACGACCACGCGCACGGCGGTGACGGCACGATGACGAATACGGTGACCGGCGCGGAGATGGCTCCCGGTGATCCGATGCCCGGCATGGCGAGCGCCGAGGACATCGCGCGTCTCTCGACGCTCACGGGCGTGGAGGCCGAGAAGCTCTTCCTGCAGCTGATGATCGCCCACCACAAGGGCGGTGTCGAGATGGCGGAGGCCGTGATCGCCCGCACCACCAACCCCGTGGTGCTGGCCCTGGCGAACGCGATCGTCTTCGCCCAGAACGGCGAGATCCAGTACATGCAGGAGCTGCTCGCCGCCCGCGAGTGACCCCCGCGCCACGGCCGGCGGGCCCATCACACGGCCGGCGGGCGCATCAGGGGTACAGCGGCGGCGCCTCGTGGTCGTCGTACGGCGGGATGTCGTCGTAGGGCGGCGGCTCTTCGTCGGGCGGGACGTCGTCGAACGGAGGCTCCTCCGCTTGCGTGAACCCCGGACGGGGACGCGTGGGCGACGCACCACGCGCATTCGATCGCCGTGAGCCACCTCCTGCGGCGCCGCCCGACCCGCTGCCCGTCGGCGCCGCCGCACCCGCCGGCGCGATGAACTCCCCCGACGAGACCGCCGCGATCAGGCCCTCGCCATAGGCTTCGCGCTTGCGCTCTCCGATGCCGGCGATGCCCGCCAGCGCCTCGACGCTGCTGGGCCGCTGGGCCGCGACCGCGGCCAGCGTCGCGTCGTGGAACACCACGTACGCCGGAACACCCTGCTCACGCGCGGTCGCCGCCCGCCAGGCCCGCAGCACCTCGAACAGCTCGGCGTCTTCGGTCGACAGCTCGGCCTTCGCGGCCGAGCCGCTGCGGGAGCCGCCCGATCCGCTCGACCCCGATCCGCTCCCCCGCGACGACGCTACCCGCTCGGGCTCGCGCCGCAGCTGCACCGCGCGCGCACCCGAGAGCACCTCAGCGCTCTCCGGGGTGATGACCAGCGTGCCGTACCCGTCGTCGTGCACGGCCAGCAGCCCCTGGGCCAGCAGCTGCCGCACGACCCCGCGCCACTGCTGTTCGCTCAGGTCGGCGCCGATGCCCCACACGGTGAGTTCGTCGTGCTTCCACTGGCCGACCCGCTCGGTGCGCTTGCCGCGCAGGATGTCGATCAAGTGCCCGGCCCCGAACCGCTGGTTGCGCTCGCGCTCCAGCCGAACCACCGTGGAGAGCAGCTTCTGCGCCGGCACCGTGCCGTCCCACGACTCCGGCGGCGTGATGCAGGTGTCGCAGTTGCCGCAGGGCTCGCTCTTCTGCCCGAAGTACGCGAGCAGATTCACCCGGCGGCAGCTGACGGTCTCGCAGAGCGCGAGCATCGCGTCGAGGTGCGCCGAGAGCCGTCGGCGGTGCGCGAGGTCGCCGGGAGAGTCGTCGATCATCCGCCGCTGCTGCACCACGTCGTTCAGCCCGTAGGCCATCCATGCCGTCGACGGCAGCCCGTCGCGCCCGGCGCGCCCGGTCTCCTGGTAGTAGCCCTCCACCGACTTCGGAAGGTCGATGTGCGCCACGAACCGCACGTCGGGCTTGTCGATCCCCATGCCGAACGCGATGGTGGCGACGATCACCACACCCTCGTCGCGCAGGAACCGGGCCTGCGTGCGCGCCCGCACCCGGGCATCCAGACCCGCGTGATAGGGCATCGCGTCGACGCCGTTCTCGGCCAGGAACTGCGCCGTCTTCTCGACCGTGTTGCGCGAGAGGCCGTAGACGATTCCCGCCTCGCCGCCGTGCTCGTTGCGCACGAACGAGAGCAGCTGCTTGCGCACCTCGCCCTTCGGGTCGATGCGGTACTGGATGTTCGGCCGGTCGAAGCTGGCCACGAAGTGCCGAGCCCGGCCCATCGAGAGCCGCTCGGTGATCTCTTTATGGGTGGCCTCGGTGGCCGTGGCCGTGAGCGCGATGCGCGGCACGGTGGGCCAGCGCTCGGCCAGTTCGGCGAGCGCGAGGTAGTCGGGCCGGAAGTCGTGCCCCCACTGCGACACGCAGTGCGCCTCGTCGATGGCGAACAGCGCGATCTGCCCGTTCTCGAGAAAGCGCTTCGTGCTCTCGGCCGACAGCCGCTCGGGCGCCACGTAGAGCAGATCGAGCTCACCGTCGAGGTACGCCTGCTCGACCTCGGCGCGCTCCCGGGCATCCTGCGTGGAGTTGAGGAACGCGGCGCGCACGCCGACCGCCTTCATCGCCTCGACCTGGTCGTGCATCAGCGCGATCAGGGGCGAGATGACCACGCCGGTGCCGGGCCGCACGAGCGAGGGCACCTGGTAGCAGAGGGACTTACCGGCACCCGTGGGCATCAGCACGACCGCGTCGCCGCCGGCGATGACGTGGTCGATCACCTCGGCCTGGTCGCCGCGGAACGAGTCGTAGCCGAACACCCGGCTGAGGGTGTCGAGCGCTACGGATGCTGATGTCTGGGTCACGAGTCGAGCCTAGTTCGCGGTGGCGACATCGGAGAGTTGTCCACAGGCTCTCCCGAATCGCACCCGTTCGGGGCCGCCTGTGGAGGAGTCTTCGAAACCGGGCACGTCACGGGCCCTCAGCGGTCGAGGCGCACCTCGAGGATGCTCGGCCCGGCCGGAGGCGAGGCCAGCGCCGAGTCGAGGTCGCCGCGGGTGGCGATCGCCCGGTGCGGCCAACCGTAGGCGGCGGACAGCGCCGCGATGTCCGCCTGCTGCGGCGTGAACATGACCCGGTCGAACTGCGCCGGTGCCGCAGTGCCCGCCACTTCGAGCCCGTCGAAGATCGTGCCGCCGCCGTCGTTGCCGACGATCAGCTGGATGCGGGGCCGCGTCTCGCCGGGCGCAAGCAGCAGAGCGCCGACGTCGTGCAGCAGGGTGAGATCGCCGAGCAGCACGCGGGTCGTGCCCGCCGTGCCGCGCCGCGAGGCGCCCGCAGCACCGGCACCGGCACCGGCACCGGCACCGGCCGACCCGGCATCCCGGAACTCCGACTGACTGGCCAGCGCCACGCCGAGCGCGGTCGACACCGTTCCGTCGATGCCTGCGAGCCCGCGGTTCGAGTGCACCGGGATCTTCTTTCCGCCCGCTGCCGAATCGAGCTCGCGGATCAGCCGCGACGCCCCGAGCACCAGCCGGTCGTGCGGCCAGGTCGCGCGCCACACCGCGAGCGCGAGCGCACGCCGGGTCACCGGTGCGCGCAGCGCCGTGAGCTCGGCCTTGGCGAACGCGCGCGCGGCCGCCACGTCGCCGGGACCGGCATCGGCTCCCCCGAGCAGCGGTGGCGCCACCTCGTCGGCCTGCGATTCCTGCTCGAGCAGCTCGCGCCCGGCGAACACCCACTGCCCCGTCCAGGCGCGCGCCGCACGGTCGCTGCGATCGTCGGGATCGGCCGTCGCCTCGTCGACCAGCACGGCATCCGGATGCGGCACGAACGGTTCGCCGGCCCCACGAACCACCACGACCTCCACGTCGTCCCGCCCGAGCAGCGCCGGCACCTGACGGCTGAGCGTGGGATGCCCGAACACCACGGCGCGCTCGACGCGCCCGCCGAACTCGGGGTGGTCGAGCAGGGTGCGGTAGCCCGACACCAGGCAGGGGCCGAAGCGCGCCCCGCTGGAGACCTCGGCGATCAGCGGCCAGCCCGCCGCCAGAGCGAAGGCGTTGGCCCGCTCGCCCGCGTCGGCACCCGCGATCACGACGGTGCGCGGACCGGCGGCGAGGTGCACCGAGCGCCGCCCCACGGTGCCTCCCGCAGAATCGACCGGCTCGTCGAAGGGGCGTGAGCCGGACGAGTCGACGGATGCCGGCTCCTCCGGTTCCACGTCGCCCGAGAGCGGTTCCACGAACTGCAGATTGAGGTGCACAGGCCCGGAGGCGAGCCCGTCGGTCGCCGCGCCGAACGCCTGCGCCGCCAGTGCGCGCGCATCCGGGATCTCGTCGGGCAAAGGAGGAGGCACGTCGAGCTCGAGTCGCACGAAGCGGCCGAACAGCCCGGGCTGCCAGGTCGTCTGGTTCGAGCCCGTACCCCGCAGCCGCGCCGGCCGATCCGCCGTCAGCACGATCAGCGGCACCCCCGAGTGGCTCGCCTCCACCACACCGGGCAAGAGGTTGGCGGCGGCGGTGCCCGAGGTGGTGACCACCAGCGCCGGCCGTCCGCTCTCGCGCGCGAGCCCCAGCGCCGTGAAGGCCGCGACCCGCTCGTCGATGCGCACGTGCAGGGCGATGCGGCCCTCGAGCTCGAGTTCGGCGAGCGCCAGCGCGAGTGCCTGCGAGCGCGAGCCGGGAGACACCACGGCGTGCTGCACCCCGAGCGCGGCGAACGCGCGCACGAGCCGGGTGGCGCTCGTGGCGGCCGGACTCGACGTCACCGTTCGGTTCTGCCGTTGTCCTCGTCGTCCGTCTCGGCGAGACGCCGCTCCAGCTCACGGATCCGCTCGTCTTCGAGGGGATCGTGCACAGGGCGGATGGTGCCTAGGAAGTCGGGGTCGTCGTCGGGCCCCATCGCCCGTCGCGGCGGAGTCGTGATGCGCCGGCCGCGACCGATCAGCAGCCACAGGATGCCACCGATGGGGGTGAACAGAATGATGATGAACACCCACGCCACTCGGGGCAGAGCCTTCACGCGCGACTTCGGCAGCATGAGACAGTCGACGAGCGCGTACACGGTGAACGCCACCACCACGATGACGAGGGCAAGGAGTACGCGAGCCATGCAGTAACTGTACTCCCGGCATCCGTGAGCCGACTGCGCGTCGGCCGTGCGCTCACCGGGTGGTTCGACCCGTCCCGGGCGTGGGCTCGCGGGCCCCCGGACGGCCGGATGCGCGGGCGGATGGATGCGGCTTCGAGCGCACGGTCAGGATGCCCGGCCTAGACTCGAAGCCGTGAAACCTGGACGAACGTGGCTCGTGTACACCCTCATCCGCGTCGGCATCTTCGCCGCGGTGCTCGGGGTGTTGCTGCTGCTGCAGATCCCGGGCTGGATCGCCGCGATCGTGGCCGCCGTCATCGCGCTGTGCATCTCGATCATCGCGCTGCGGAAGCCCCGCGACGACGCCTCCCGCACGCTTCACGAGGCTCGGCTGAACCGCGGCCAGGCCCGCACCGAGCCGGCCACCAAGGTCTCGGAAGACGAAGACGTCGAAGACCAGGCCGTGGATTCGGCCGAAGCCGCCCCGTCCCGCCCCACCGACTCCGCTCAGTAGGCGAAAGCCAGCCCCAGCCCGATCCCGTACGCCAGGCCCACCAGGCTGGTGAGCTGAAGCGCGGTCACGAACTCGCGCGGCTTCGTGGCGGTCAGCATGATGATCGTCGCCGGCACCGCGGCCAGCAGGGTGAAGAACACCAGCGGCGCGAGCGGGTAGAGCAGCGCGAAGAACGCCAGCACCGCGTAGGCCACCAGCAACCAGAACACGTAGACCACGCGTGACGCGGTGCGGCCGATCAGCACTGCGAGGGTGCGCTTCTTCACCAGCTTGTCCTGCTCGATGTCGCGGATGTTGTTGGCCATCAGCACCGCGCAGGCGATGGCCCCCACGGCCACGCCGCCCGCCCAGCTCTCGGTGTTCACGTCGCCCGCGAGGATGAAGGTCGTGCCCGCGGTGGCCACCAGCCCGAAGAACACGAACACGAACAGCTCGCCGAGAGCGTAGTAGCCGTACGGATGCTTGCCGCCGGTATAGAACCAGCCCGCCGCGATCGCCGCCGCGCCCACGGCCAGCAGCCAGTAGTGCCCCGTGATGATCGTGATCGCCAGACCCGCCGCGCCCGCGAGAGCGAAGAAGACGATGGCGGCCGCGAGAACACGCTTCGCCGGCACGAGACCCGAGCCGGTGAGACGCGGCGGCCCCACCCGCACGTCGTCGGTACCCCGCACCCCGTCGGAGTAGTCGTTGGAGTAGTTCACCGCGATCTGCAGGAACACCGCCACCAAGAAGCAGAGCACCATCAGCAGCTTGGAGATGTCGGTCATCACCATGGCGGCTCCGGTGCCGAGCGCGACGGGAGCGATCGACAGCGGGAGCGTGCGCAGGCGGGCCCCCGCGATCCAGGCACCGGCGGCTGTCTTCGGGCCGGCGGGACGGGCCGGTCGGCCGGAGGCGGCGCGGCCGCGGTCGTGCGCGCGGGCGGGGTGGCCGGAGCGGCGCTTCTTCGATTTCGTAGCTGACATCGGGGCTGATTCTAGTCAGCTTCTGATCGGCGGGAGCTTGGAGTCGGCAGTGGGAACGACGAGCGAGCCGGCGATCGCACGGCGATCGGGTTTGCCCGACGACAGCCGCGGGAGTTCGGCCAGGCGCAGGATGCCGGCCGGCGCCGCCGGCCGCCCCGCAGCCTCGGCCACGATCGTTCGCAGGTGGCGGAGTTCTGCGGCGTGCACCTCGGACGCCGTTCCCGCATCCGCCACGACCACCACGGCCACCTGCCCCCAGCGCTCGTCGTCGCGCCCCACGACCACGGCCTCCTCGTAGCCCGGCACGCCCTGCACGATCCGTTCCACCCGATCCAGCGACACCTTCACGCCGCCGGAGATGATCACGTTGTCGACGCGGCCGGTGACGCGCAGCACCCCGTCGATCACCGTTCCCGCATCCGCGGTGCGGTACCAGCGCACGCCGCCCTCGGTGCGGAACGACCTCAGGCTGAGTTCGTCGTCGTCGAGGTAGCCCTCGGCCAGGCTCGGCCCGGAGAGCTCGATCTCGCCATCGGTGATCCGCGCGACCGTGCGCCCGATCGGCCGCCCGTCGTAGACGCAGCCCCCGGCCGTCTCACTGGCACCATAGGTGCGCACCACGGTGTAGCCGAGCGCCGTGGCTCGCTCGTGCAGCGGGTCGGGCAGGGCCTGCCCCCCGACCAGCAGCTTGTCGAACCGGGCCACGGCCCGGCGGATGCCGGCATCCTGCTCCCCGGCCTCGACCAGCCGGGCGAGCTGGGCCGGCACCAGCGAGCTGAAGCGAAGGGGCGCCTCGAGGCGCCCGGCGAGGGCGGCGAACAGCTCGGGCGTGAAGTGCCCGAGCGGCTGGATGACGGGCTCGGTTCCGGCCGCGATGGACCGCACCAGCACCTGCACCCCCGCGATGTAGTGCGTGGGCAGAGCCAGCAGCCACTGGCCGGGCCCGCCGAGCACCCCCTCGGAGGCCGCCGCCGACGCCAGCAGCGCGTCGGCGCTGAGGGCGACACGCTTCGCCGCACCGGACGACCCCGAGGTCTCGATCACGAGCGACACGGCCGTCGGCACCTCGTGGGGGAGCTCGGCGCCGAAGAGGTCGTCGGCCTGAGGGTCACGCGGCAGCACCGCCGGCCCCTCATGCGCGAGCGCTCGGCGCAGCGCCACCGCCACCGCCCGCGGATCACCGCCGTCGACGACCTCGAGCGGATGCATCAGACGCCTACGAACGGAGGGATCGGACCCTCGAGCGGGCGCATCAGAAGTGGTACGGGAACGCGGACCAGTCCGGATCCCGCTTCTCCAGGAAGGAATCGCGACCCTCGACCGCCTCGTCGCTGGCGTAGGCCAGACGGGTGGCCTCACCGGCGAAGACCTGCTGGCCCACCAGCCCGTCGTCGACGGCGTTGAAGGCGTACTTCAGCATCCGGATGGCGGTCGGCGACTTGCCCAGGATGACGCGCGCCCAGCGCAACGCCTCGGTCTCGAGCTCGGCGTGCGGCACGACGGCGTTGACGGCACCCATCTCGTAGGCGCGCCGGGCGCTGTACTCCTCGGCGAGGAAGAACACCTCGCGCGCGAACTTCTGCCCGATCTGCCGAGCGAAGTATGCGCTGCCGTAGCCGGCGTCGAAGGACCCGACGTCGGCATCCGTCTGCTTGAACCTGCCGTGCTCTTCGCTGGCGAGGGTGAGGTCGCAGACCACGTGCAGGGAGTGGCCGCCGCCGGCCGCCCAGCCGGGAACCACCGCGATGACCACCTTGGGCATGAAGCGGATGAGCCGCTGCACCTCGAGGATGTGCAGCCGCCCCGAGCGCGCCGTGTCGATACCCGCCGCCGTCTCCTCTTCGGAGTACTTGTAGCCGTCACGGCCCCGGATGCGCTGGTCTCCCCCGCTGCAGAACGCCCAGCCGCCGTCGCGCGGGCTCGGCCCGTTGCCGGTGATGAGCACCACGCCCACCCGCGGGTTCTGCCGGGCGTCGTCGAGCGCCGCGTAGAGCTCGTCGACCGTCTTGGGCCGGAACGCGTTGCGCACCTCCGGCCGGTCGAACGCGATGCGCGCCACGCGCCCCTCGATGTCGAGGTGGTACGTGATGTCGGTGAAGCCCTCGGAGCCGGGGGCGACGACCCACTCATCGGGGTCGAAGATGTCGCTGACGGTGGTGCGTTCGCTCATACCCGAAAGCCTACGCTCCGGCGCGCGCCCGCCCGCGGCGCGGCCGAAGCTGTGGACGGATCCCCGATCTCGGCAGCCTGTGCACAACGGGCTCGGGGCAACTGATGGGAGACTGCGAGAGTGACCTCAGAGCTGCACGTGCCCGACCTCCCCGAACTGCTCGAGCGGATGCACGTGGTGGCGATCCCGCTGCACACGCGGTTCCGGGGGCAGAGCGTGCGCGAGCTCGCCGTGCTCGAGGGGCCGGAGGGGTGGACGGAGTTCTCGCCGTTCCTCGAGTACCCCGACGAGGAGGCCGCGAACTGGCTGCGAGCGGCGGTGGAGTTCGGCTGGAGCGCGACGCCGGCCGCGATCCGTCCCGAGATCATGGTCAACGCGACCCTGCCCGCCGTGCCCGCCGCCGAGGTGGCCCGGGTGCTAGCGCACTACGACGGCTGCCGCACCGTGAAGGTGAAGGTGGCCGAGCGCGGCCAGGTGCTCGACGACGACGTGGCCCGGGTGCGCGCCGCCCGCGCGGCGGTCGGGCCCGAGGGGCGCATCCGGATCGACGCCAACGGCGGCTGGAACGTCGACGAGGCCGAGCACGCCGTGCACCGGCTCGCCGAGTTCGACCTCGAGTACGTCGAGCAGCCGTGCGCGAGCGTGCCCGAGCTCGCCGAGCTGCGCGAGCGGATCGCGTATCTCGACATCCCGATCGCCGCGGACGAGAGCGTGCGCAAGGCGGAGGATCCGCTCGCCGTCGCCCGCGCCGGCGCCGCCGACCTCGTGATCGTGAAGGCCCAGCCGCTCGGCGGCGTGGCCCGGGCCCTCGAGATCGTGGCCTCCGCCGGGCTGCCTGCGGTGGTGTCATCAGCCTTGGAGAGCTCGGTGGGCATCGCGATGGGCGCGCACCTCGCCGCCGCCCTGCCCGAACTCGACTACGACTGCGGCCTGGCGACCGTCGACCTCTTCGAGGGCGACATCGTGCGCGAGAGCCTCGTTCCGCACGACGGCCGCATCCCGGTCACTCGCCCCGAGGTCGACCCCGCCCTGCTGGAACGGTACCGCGCGCCCGCCGCCCGCGAGCAGTGGTGGCGCGAACGCATCACCCGCTGCCACGCCCTCCTCGTGCCCCACACCTGAGCGCCACGCCACGCCGCGCGCGCGCCAGACGCCCCCCCAACCACACCGACCCGTCAGTTGGTGCCGTTATCGCGGCCCCAAAGCGGGACCGAGTGACGGGTCGACGGGAGTGGGGTGGGGTGGGGTGGGGTGAGCGCAGGCTCAGAGGCCCGAGTACGCGTGCAGGCCCTTGAAGAAGACGTTGACGACGCCGAAGTTGAACAGCACCGCGGCGAAGCCGACGATCGCGAGCCACGCCGACCGCGAACCGCGCCAGCCACGGGTGGCGCGAGCGTGGATGTACCCGGCGTAGATGACCCAGATGATGAAGGTCCAGACCTCTTTGGTGTCCCAGCCCCAGTAGCGGCCCCAGGCGCGCTCGGCCCAGATGGCGCCGGCGATGAGCGTGAAGGTCCAGAACACGAAGCCGACGATGTTCACCCGGTAGGCCTGGCGCTCGAGCGTCTCGGCATCCGGCAGCGTCTTGAGGAACCGCAGGCGCAGCACGGTGGCCAGGCGCGAGACCGAGTCGCCCTTCGTCTGCAGCAGCTGGATGACCGACAGGGCACCGCCGAGCGCGAAGAACGCCGTGCCGAGGATGGCCACGAGCACGTGGATGACGAGCCAGGCCGACTGCAGCGCCGGCGGCAGCGGCGCCACCGTGACGTAGTACTGGAGCGTGGAGATGCCGAGCAGGATGAGCACCAGCCCGGTGACGAAGGTTCCGAGGAAGCGCATGTCTTGACGGATCAGCACCACCAGGAACACCGCCACGATCAGCAGCGTGCCCGTGATGGAGAACTCGTACATGTTGGCCCACGGCACTCGCGAGGCCGCGATGCCGCGCAGGATGACGCCGCCCAGCTGGATGACGAACCCGAGGATGGTGAACGAGACGCCCAGGCGCAGCGCGATCGACCGCTTGCCCGCGGAATCCACACCCGCCAGGGATACCAGCTCCGCGTCGTCGGCAGATGCGCCAGGTGCGCCCGACGATGCGCCCCCGCCCCCGGCCCCGACGGCTGCCGGCACCTTCGACTCGGCCGCTACGGCCCTCTTGACGGTGGACGAACGGCGCGCGAGATCGAGCGCGAACGCGATGAACGCGAGCGCGTACACGGCCATGGCCGAGTAGATGAGGATGATCGAGATCTCGTCGAGGGTTTGTGTCACAGCTAGAGCCTAAGCCTTCGGATCGGATGACGGAGAAGAGGATGACGCCTGGGGAGAAACCCCCTCGTCACCGGGGGTTGTGGAGAAGGGGACGTACGCCCCCGCGTGCCGATCGGCGAGCGCCGCCACGGCCTCCACCAACCGCGGGTCGTCGCCTCGCGCGAGCCCGGCGTACTCGAGGTGCACACTCCCGTCGGCCCGGGCGGTCGCCTTCACCCACACCCGCCGGCGCGGGATGAACAGCGAGGTCAGCAGGCCGCCGAGCACCAGGATGGCGAACAGCAGCATCCAGGTCTGGGTGGCGTCGTGATGCACGTCGAACGAGGCGAAGCGCTTCACGCCGTCCAGCGACACCGTGCCGAGACCGTTCGGCAGCGACGCGGTCTCGCCCGGCTTCAGCTCGATCGAGTCCACACCCGTGGCGCCGCCGGTGAGCTGGTTCATCTTGTCGGTGTCCAGCGAGTAGACGGATGCGGGCACGCCGCCGTCCAGGCCCAGGTCGCCGTCGTAGACGTTGAGCGTCAGCACCGGGTACTCGAGGTCGGGGAAACTGGAGAAGTACGCCCCCGACGAGGACTGCGACTGGGTGGGGTAGAAGAATCCGATCATGCCGAGCTGGTCGGCCAGCCCGTCGGGCACCTTGACCACGCCGAGCGAGGTGAGGCTCGCATCCTGGGGCAGGAAGGGCACCGAGTCGGTGAACACCACGTTCCCCGAAGGATCGCGCACCGTGATGGTAGGCGCGTAGCCGTTGCCCAGCAGGTACACGTCCGTGCCGCCGATCTTCAGCGGGCTGTTCACCTTGATGTCTTCGGAGGAGGCCGTGCCGTCGGCCTGCGTGGTGGTGACCGCCGCCGTGTAGTCGAGCGGCTGGCCGAAGGCCTTCAGGGACTCGGTCTCATAGGTCGCCGAGAAGGAGTCGAGCGTGAGCGAGTACGGCGAGAGCTGGTCGTCGCTGAAGAACCGGCCGGGGTTGAACGAGTCGTAGGCGAGCAGCGTGTTCACGAAGGTCTGGCCCTCCACCACCACGCGCTGGCCGCTGTACCCGAAACCGCCGCCGACTCCGACGGTGAGCAGGATGCCGACCAGCGCCGAGTGGAACACCAGGTTGCCGGTCTCGCGCAGGTAGCCCCGCTCGGCCGACACCGAGGCGGTCTCCAGCCCGGTCTTCTTGTCGACGCCCGTGAACACGACCGTGCGGTAGCGCTGGCGCTTCAGCAGAGCGCGCGCCGAGTCGACCACCGAGGCGGCCGAGACGGTGGGGGCCGCCGCCGAGACGCCCGATCCGGATGCCCCCTCCGCGGTACCCGCGATGTCGCGCGTCGTGAACCCCGCGAGCCGCGACAGCCGCGCGGGGGTGCGCGGCGGCTTCGCCCGCAGTGCGTCGAAGTGGTGCTTCGTGCGCGGCACCACGCAGCCGATCAACGAGATGAACAGCAGCAGGTAGATCGACGAGAACCACACCGAGGTGTACACGTCGAACGCCTGCACCTTGTCGAGCACCGGTGCGAGATCGGGATTGTCGACGAAGTACTGCGTGACGCCGTTCGGGTCGGCCGCGCGTTGCGGCACGAGCGATCCGGGCACCGCCGCGAGGGCGAGCAGCAGCAGCAGGAACAGCGCCGTGCGCATGCTCGTCAACTGCCGCCAGAAGAACCGCAGCCAGCCCACGAACCCGAGCTTGGGCTGCGTGATGTCGTCGGAACCGGAATCGGCGCCAGAACCCGAGCCGGATCCGGTGCCGCCGCCGAAGCCGCCGCGCTTGCCGGCGCCGGGCTCCGCGGAGTCGTAGTGATCAGATGGGCGAGACAAAACCGTTGATCACCGCCTGCAGCTGGTAGATCCAGATCGTCCAGAGGCCGCTCACCATGAGCACGCCGATCGCGACCAGCAGCGCGCCGCCGACGATGTTGATGGTGCGGATGTGCCGCTTCAGGAACGACACCGATCCGGTCACCCAGTCGAGCCCGAGGGCCACCAGGAGGAACGGCACGCCGAGGCCGATGCAGTAGAACAGGCCGAGCAGCACGCCACTCCACGCCGAGCCGCTGGTGAGGCTGAGCGCCTGGATCGCGCCGAGGGTCGGGCCGATGCACGGCGTCCAGCCGAGACCGAACACGATGCCCAGGACGGGCGCGCCCGCGAGGCCGGTCGCCGGCCGCCACGAGGGCTTGAAGGTGCGCTGCAGAAAGCTGAACTGCCCGATGAACACGAGCCCGAGCACGATGACGACCACGCCCATGATGCGGGTGATGGCGTCCTGCCAGACGACGAGCCAGGTGCCGAGGGCGCCGAACGCGGCCGAGTAGGCCAGGAAGATCACCGAGAACCCGAGGATGAACAGGGCGATGCCGAGGAACATCCGCCGCCGGCCCGCCTTGCGGGAGCCGCCCTCGGCGCGCGCGCCGGCATCCGAGATGCCGCCCACGTAGGCGAGGTAGCCCGGAACGAGCGGCAGCACGCACGGCGACGCGAACGACACGAGCCCGGCCAGCAGGGCGATCGGGATGGCAAGCAGCAGCTGCCCGCTGAGCACGATCTCGGCGAAGGGATTGCCCACGGGCTCAGTCCGCCCCGACGGCGGCCGGCGTCGGCGTGGCGGCCGGCGTCGAGGTGTCGCCGAGGCTCGACTTGATGAGGGTCTCCAAGATCGACGGATCGCTCACCCGGCCCAGGATGCGCGCCGCAACGCGGCCCTCGGTGTCGAGTACCAGGGTGGTCGGCACCGCATTGGGGGCCACCGTGCCGGAGAAGGCGAACTGCATCGCCCCGTCGGTGTCGACGATCGAGGGATAGCTGATGCCGAAGGTCTTCGAGAAGGCCGCTGCGGTGTCGGCCTGGTCGCGCACGTTCACGCCGAGGAAGGATGCTCCCGAGCCTTCGAACTGCTGGTTCAGCTTCTCGAGGTCGGGGGCCTCGGCGCGGCAGGGCGCGCAGCCGGCGTACCAGAAGTTGAGCACGAGCACCTGGCCGGCGTAGTCGGCCGAGCTGACCGTCTCGCCCTGTTCGTCGGTGCCGGTGAACTCGACCGGCTCGCCGCGATCGGCCTCGTTCACCTCGGTGACGGTGCCGTCACCGGAGATGTAGCCCTTGTTGCTGCCATCCAGGTACTGCTGCGCCAGCGGATCGTTCGTGCACCCGGTCAGCGCCAGGGCGCCGGCGGCCACCACGGCGGCGAGCGCGAGACGGAGCTTCACACCGCCCCCACATCGGTCGCGGTCGCGGCCAGCGGCGCCGCGGGATCGGTGTACCCGACCTCCACGAAGCGGTCGCCCCGGCGTTCGAAGCTCGTGACGCTCGACAGCGCGCAGCGGCGCTTGCGCGGGTCGTGCGGCAGCGACTCGCCCACGATGGTGCGGTGCGCGATCCAGATCGGCGACTGGTGGCTGACCATCACGACGTCGCCCGATTCGACCGAGGCGTGCGCATCCGTCATCGCCGCGAGCATCCGGGTCGAGAGGCTCCTGAACGACTCGCCCCACGACGGCCGCCAGGGGTTGTAGAAGTAGCGCCACATCCGCGGGTCGCGCAGCGCTCCGCCGGGGCCCGACATCCGGCGCCCCTCGAAGGCGTTGGTGGGCTCGATGATGCGCTCTTCGACGACCGGATCGAGGCCGAGCCCCAGAGCGATCGGCTCGCCGGACTCGCGAGCCCGCTGCAGAGGAGAGGTGTAGAGCCGCGCGATCGGCCGGTCGCGCGCGATCAGGTCGTCGGCGGCCGCCTGCGCCATCCGCCGGCCGAGCTCGGAGAGGCCGAACCCCGGGATGCGCCCGTAGAGCACGTGATCGGGATTGAAGACTTCGCCGTGGCGGACGAGATGGATCTGGCTGGCGGGCACGGCATCCAGTCTACGAGCGGTGTTGCCGTGTATCCGCCGAGAGCCGGATGCTCGCCACGACAATGTAGATCCGCTACACGAGACTTGTAGAACTATGCGATTGTGCTCAACGGTTGTCGCGCGAATAATTGTAGGCAGAAAGGCTTAATCATGACCCTCATCACCCTCACCGCATTCGCTCTCGTCTCCGTCGCCGGAATCGTCGCCACCGTCAAGACGCTCCGCGTCGACGGCTACCGCGCCGTTCCCAGCCACCGCTGACCCGGATCGATCGGGCGGCCGGCCCACTTGGACCTTCCGTCCAACAGGCATCCGCTCGATCGACATTCCGGTACGGACCCTGACCGGATCACCCCCCTACGCTCGCTCTCGACCGCCCCTTTCGAGAACGAGACGCCGAGGTATCCCATGTCCGCACCGATCGACTCCCCCGTCCCCGTCGTCCCGCACTGGATCGACGGCGCCGAGCACCCCTCGACCTCCGGCCGCACCGCTCCCGTCTACGACCCCGCCCTCGGCGTCGTGACCAAGCAGGTCGCCCTGGCCGACCAGAACGAGATCGCCGCCGCGATCGCCTCGGCCAAGGCCGCGTTCCCCGCCTGGCGCGACCTCTCGCTCACCAAGCGCCAGTCGGTGCTGTTCGCGTTCCGCGAGCTGCTGAACTCCCGCAAGGGCGAACTCGCCGCCATCATCACCGCCGAGCACGGCAAGGAGCTGTCCGACGCGATGGGCGAGATCGCCCGCGGCCAGGAGGTCGTGGAGTTCGCCACCGGCCTCGCGCACCACCTCAAGGGCGAGTACTCCGAGCAGGTCTCGACCGGCATCGACGTGTACTCCACCAAGCAGCCGCTCGGCGTCGTGGGCATCATCAGCCCCTTCAACTTCCCGGCCATGGTGCCGATGTGGTTCTTCCCGATCGCCATTGCGGCCGGCAACACCGTCATCCTGAAGCCCAGCGAGAAAGACCCATCGGCCGCCATCTGGCTCGCCCAGCTGTGGAAGGAGGCCGGACTCCCCGACGGCGTCTTCACCGTGCTGAACGGCGACAAGGAGGCCGTCGACGGCCTGCTCACCTCGCCCGACGTCGCGAGCATCTCCTTCGTCGGCTCCACCCCCATCGCGCGGTACGTCTACGAGACCGGCACCAAGCACGGCAAGCGCGTGCAGGCTCTCGGCGGGGCCAAGAACCACATGCTGGCGCTGCCGGACGCCGACCTCGACCTGGTCGCCGATTCCGCCATCAATGCGGGCTTCGGATCCGCCGGCGAGCGCTGCATGGCCGTCTCGGTCGTGGTGGCGGTCGAGCCCGTGGCCGATCCGCTGATCGAGAAGATCCGCTCCCGGATGGCCGGACTCCGGATCGGCGACGGCCGACGCGGCTGCGACATGGGGCCGCTGGTCACCGAGGCGCACCGCGACAAGGTGGCCTCCTACGTGCAGATCGCCGAGCAGGACGGGGCCACCGTGGTGGTCGACGGCCGCGACGTGCAGCCCGACGGCGACCCGAACGGCTTCTGGTTCGGCCCGACGCTGATCGACAACGTGCCCACCACTTCGCGGGTGTACACCGAGGAGATCTTCGGGCCGGTGCTGTCGATCGTGCGCGTCTCCTCCTATGACGAGGGCGTCGCCCTGATCAACTCGGGTGCCTTCGGCAACGGCACCGCCATCTTCACGAACGACGGTGGGGCAGCCCGCCGCTTCCAGAACGAGATCCAGGTGGGCATGATCGGCATCAACGTGCCGATCCCGGTTCCGGCCGCGACCTTCTCGTTCGGCGGCTGGAAGGCCTCCCTCTTCGGCGACACCAAGGCGCACGGCGCCGAGGGTGTGCGCTTCTTCACCCAGCAGAAAGCCATCACCTCGCGCTGGCTCGACCCCTCGCACGGCGGCATCAACCTGGGCTTCCCCCAGAACTGACGCCAGCGCAGAACTGACGGGCAGCCCAGAACTGACGCCGCTCCGGTAACCGAGCGGATGGCGGCTCTGCGGCTCAGACGAGCTGCAGAGCCGCCCAGAGCTCGGCGCGGGCCGCGAAGCGCTCGAGGTCGACGCCCAGGAGGGCGCCGGCCGCATCCACCCGGTTGCGCACGGTATGACGGTGCACGCCGAGCTCGCGCGCGGCCGGATCCCACGCCCCGTTCTGCGCCAGCCACACCCGCAAGGTCGCGAGCATCGTCTCGCGCTCGGCCTCGGGCAGCTCGAGCACCGGCCGCAGCACGCGCCGTGCCACCTCGGCGCCGCCCGAGGCCGCGAGCAGGCCGTGCAGGCCCTGCTCGGCCAGGTTCTCGAAGTCGACGAAGGGCCGCTCGCGGGTGGTGGCGGCCGCCGCGTGCCGCGCTTCGGCGAGCGCCCTCGGCAGCTCGCTCCAGCCCACGGGCCCCGACGACCCGGCGCCCAATCCGTGCCGCCGCAGCAGCGGATGCGCCTCGTCGCGCTCGTCGTAGCGCGTGATGACGAGCGTCTCGTCGCCGTGTTCGGCGAAGAACATCCGCCCCGCATTGCGGTCGGCGAGCAGCTCCAGCTCGTCGAACAGCGACTGCCCGGGCACCTCTCCCACCACGAGAGCCACCCGCACGGGCTCGGTCGGCAACGGCCCCCAGAGGCTTCCCGCCGTGCGGTCGGCCACGTCGACGACCCCCGACTGCAGCAGCTCGAACAGGCCCGTGCGCAGTCGCCGCCGCGCCGCATCCAGTGTTCTGCGCTGCTCGAGCGCGATGCTGGCGAGGCCGATCACGCTCGCCACGAGGTCGCTGCCGGCCGGATCCAGCGGCGTCGACGCCCCCACCGCCAGCACTCCCCGCAGGTGCCCGCGCTGCCCGAGCGTCTGCAGCGAGATGCCGCCGCCCTCCTCGATGATGCGCAGCCCCGCCCGCGATCCGCGCCCGAGCGCCTGCGCGACGGCCTGCTCGACGACCGGCTGCAGTTCGCTCGGCACCGGCGCGAGCCCGGGCACCCGCACCGCCGTGCCCGCCGAGTCGTAGAGCGCCACCCAGCTCTCCAGCCGTTCGGCGAGTTCGAGCAGGATGGCACCGAGCCCGTCGACGCGCAGCGCCGCCCGCGCGATCGCCCGCTGCGCCTCCAGCGACCACTCCAGGCGCTCACGCCGCTCCTCGGCGATCACGTCGGCGACGAAGCGGATGATGCCGATGAACGGCGTCGCCGTCGCCACCGCGAACAGCGGCAGCCCGGCCTCGTCAGAGGCTCGCACGAGCGCCGGCGGGATGTCGTCGTGCCAGATCCCGCGCGCGAAACCCAGCGCGAGCACTCCCCTGTCGCGCAGGCGGCCGACGTACGCGGCGGCGAAGGCCTCGCCGGGTGTGCGCTCGAACTGCGCGCCATCCGTCAGCAGCAGCTGCCCGGCCTCCAGCCACGGCGTCGGGTCGTCGAGGTCGGAGCTGTGCGCCCAGGTGAGCGGCTGATCCAGTACCGGGTCGAGCAGGGTGCCGCCGGCCACCAGCTCCATCCGGAACTCGCGGCGGGCCAGGATGCTGCGCAACGTCGCGGGCATCCGTCCTCCTTCGCGGGCACGGGCCCGCCATCCGTTCGACTCGCGCAGCACCGTCTGCCGCGCTTCAATTCGTCCAACTTCCAGCTTAGCCTTCGACGTTCTGGCACCACGGCGATCGCCTCGCCGCGCTCACACTGAAGGCATGGCCACCAACGACTCCATCCGCGCGCTCGACACCTCCACCGTGTTCCACTCCTGGTCGGCGCAGGGCGCCCTCGCCCCGCTGCCGATCGCGGGCGGCCTCGGCTGCACCGTCTGGGACGCCGACGGCCGCGAGTACCTCGACTTCTCGTCGCAGCTCGTGAACGTGAACATCGGGCACCAGCATCCGAAGGTCGTCGCCGCCATCCAGGAGCAGGCCGCCCTTCTCTCGACCGTGGCCCCGGCGCACGCCAACGAGACGCGTGCCCGCGCTGCACAGCTCATCCTCGACCGCGCCCCGGAGGGCTTCGAGAAGGTGTTCTTCACCAACGGCGGGGCGGATGCCAACGAGAACGCCATGCGGATGGCGCGCCTGTACACCGGCCGCGACAAGATCGTCTCGCACTACCGCTCGTACCACGGCAACACCGGTGCCGCGGTCGTCGCCACCGGCGACTGGCGGCGGATGCCCAACGAGTACGCGCGCGGGCACGTGCACGCCTTCGGCCCCTACCTCTACCGCTCCGACTTCTGGGCGACCACCCCCGAGCAGGAGACCGAGCGCGCTCTCCAGCACCTCGAGCGCGTGGTGCAGTCCGAGGGGGCCGACACCATCGCGGCGTTCCTGATCGAGACCATCCCGGGCACCGCCGGCGTGCTGGTGCCGCCGCCCGGCTACCTGGCCGGCGTGCGCGCGATCGCCGACCGCTACGGCATCCTGCTCATCCTCGACGAGGTGATGGCGGGCTTCGCACGCACCGGGGAGTGGTTCGCCTTCGACGCCTTCGACGTGGTGCCCGATCTGATCTCCTTCGCGAAGGGCGTCAATTCCGGCTACGTGCCGGTGGGCGGCGTGCTCATCTCGAGCCCGATCGCGCACCACTTCGACGAGCGGGTCTTCCCGGGCGGACTGACGTACTCCGGGCATCCGCTGGCCGCCGCCAGCATCGTCGGCGCGCTGACCGCGATGGCCGAGGAGGGCGTGGTCGAGAACGCCCGCGAGATCGGGCGATCGACGATCGGGCCCGCGCTCGAGCGGTTCGCCGCCACGCACGAGGTGGTCGGCGAGGTGCGCGGCACCGGCGTGTTCTGGGCGATCGAGCTCGTCTCCGACCGCTCGGCGCGAACGCCGCTCTCCGCCGCCGCGATGGGCCGCCTGAAGGCCGACCTGATGGCGCGCGGGCTGCTGCCGTTCCTCGCCGAGAACCGCATCCACGTGGTGCCGCCGGCCGTGATCAGCCCCGCCGAGGCCGAGCGCGGACTCGCGATCATCGACGCGGCCCTCGGCTCGCTCGACGCCGCCCTGTGATGTCGCACGCCCTGAGTAGCATCGCCTCATGACCGACGCATCCGCCGTACCCGCCGCACCTGTCGCACCCGCCGCGATCCTGCAGGCCACGGCTCTGACCGTCCCGCTCCCGCACGAGGCCCTTGCCGATGAGCAGGTCGTCTCGGGTCGCCCGACCACCGCCGCGGCCGAACTGGGCACCGTGGGCGAGGTCGAGTTCGGGCTGTGGGAGATCACCCCGGGCGTCTCCACGGATGTGGAGACCGATGAGGTGTTCGTCGTGCTCTCGGGCCGAGCGACGGTCGAGTACAGCGACGGCGACGGAGCGCACACCCTCGTGCTCGAGCCCGGCACCATCGGCCGCCTCGGCGAGGGCCTGCACACCACCTGGACCGTCACCGAGACGCTGCGCAAGGTGTACCTGCTCGGGGCCTACGCTCCGGCCGACGCGTGACCGGCGGGTAGACTTGCCGATCGTGACCACCAGCTCCCGCACCCTCGTCAAGAACCTCGCCGCCCTCGAAGACGGCCCCGTCACCGTGTCCGGATGGGTCGACACGGTGCGCGATCAGAAGAAGGTGCAGTTCGTCGTGCTCCGCGACGAGTCCGGCGCCGTGCAGCTGGTGAACCCGCGCACCGAGGAGACCGAGGCCGTGGCCGAGACCATCTCCGGCCTCGCGCAGGGCTCCTTCATCACCGTCACCGGTGAGCTCAAGCACGACGAGCGGGTGAAGCTCGGCGGCATCGAGGTGAAGCTCGCCACCCTCGAGCTCGTCACCGCCGCCATCCCCGAGACGCCGATCGCCGCCGACTCGGGCATCGACAAGCGCATGGACTGGCGCTTCCTCGACCTGCGCCGCCCCGAGCAGAACCTCGTCTTCCGCGTGCAGACCACGCTCGAGCACGCGTGGCGCACCTACTGGGTCGAGCACGACTTCATCGAGATCCACACCCCGAAGCTGATGGCCTCGGCCAGCGAGTCGCGCGCCGAGCTGTTCGAGGTGGAGTACTTCGAGACCAAGGCGTACCTCTCGCAGAGCCCCCAGTTCTTCAAGCAGATGGCGCAGCCGGCCGGCTTCGGCAAGGTGTTCGAGGTGGGGCCCGCGTTCCGCGCCGACCCCTCGTTCACCTCCCGTCACGCCACCGAGTTCACCTCGGTCGACGCCGAGATCAGCTGGATCGACTCGCACGAAGACGTCATGCAGCTGCACGAAGACCTGATGGTCGCCGGTCTCCGAGCGGTGAAGGAGAAGCACGGCGAGGAGATCAAGGCGCTGTTCGACGTCGACATCGAGGTTCCCACGCAGCCGTTCCCGCGCATCCCGCTCGCCGAGGCGAAGCAGATCGTGGCCGACCGCGGCTACGTCGTGCCCCGCGAGGACGACGACATGGACCCGGAGGGCGAGCGCCAGATCGCGGCCTACGTCAAGGAGACCTACGGGCACGACTTCGTGTTCCTCACCGACTACGCCTCGAGCATCCGGCCGTTCTACCACATGCGCCACGAGGGCGACGCGGGCCTCACCAACAGCTACGACCTCATCTACAACGGGGTCGAGATCTCCACCGGCGCCCAGCGCGAGCACCGCGTCGAGGTGCTGATCGAGCAGGCCAAGGAGAAGGGCCTCGACCCCGAGGAGCTCGGCTTCTACCTCGACTTCTTCCGCTACGGCGTGCCGCCGCACGGCGGTTTCGGCATGGGCCTCTCGCGCGTGCTGATGCTGATGCTGCACCAGACGAACCTGCGCGAGGTCGTGTACCTGTTCCGCGGCCCGACCCGCCTCACCCCGTAGTCGGTTCGAATCTGCAGAAATAACGAAGAGCGACGCCCTATACGGGGTCGCTCTTCGTTATTTCTGCATTTGTGAACCGAACTCCCCTTCAGGCCGGATCGTGTACCGCACGTGAAGCCGCAGCGGAGAGCCCTCCGGCACCCGCGGATGCTCGAAGCGGTCGGCCTCGCGCATCCCGAGCCGTTCCATCACGGCCCGCGAGCGCACGTTGATCACGGCGGTGATCGAGTTCACCTCGCTCAGCCCGGCGTTCTCGAACCCGAACCGCAGGGCGGCCCGGGCGGCCTCCGTCGCGAGCCCGCGACCCCAGAACGGCTGCGCCAAACGCCAGCCCACCTCGACTCCCCCGGCCCCCGGCACGCCCTCCGGCATCGGGGCCAGCCCCGTGAAGCCGGCGAACTCGCCGGTCTCGCGCAGCTCGAGCGCCCACAGCCCGTAGCCGAGCGTTTCGAAGAGGCCGTCCGCGCGCTCCGCCAGGTCGTCGCTCTGCGCGCGCGAGAGCGGCGCAGGGAAGAACTCCATCACGGCCGCGTTCCCGTTCATCGCCGCGAAGGGCCCCCGATCCTCGGCCCGCCACCGCCGCAGCACGAGGCGCTCGGTCAGCAGCTCAGGCACTCCCGCGCCCGCACCCGCACCCGGCACCTCGCTTCCCGCGCCTCGTTCAGAACTCGAAGTCGACCGAGGCCCGAGCCGAGACGAGGGCCTTGATCTGCGGCCCCGCGGCCAGGTGCTCCGGATGCGTCTGGTACGCGTCGAGATCGGCGAGGGTCTCGTAGTCGGCCACCAGCACGACGTCCCAGTTCGCGTCGAAATAGGCCATGTTGCCGCCGACCGTGAGTGTCGAGATCGATGGGATGACCGCGGGCAGGGCCGAGAGCAGTCGCACGATGGTGGCGACATCGGCCGCCTTCTGCTCGGCGTCTTCGGCCGTGACCTTCCAAGCGACGACGTGACGGATCATGCGGATGCCTCCAACAGGGCGGTTCGAAGACGGGCCGGTTCGACCCGCCAGATGGTGTGCACGCGCCCGTCGATCTTCAGCACGGGGATCTCCTCGGCGAACTCGTCGAGCAGCGCCGGGTCGTCGAGGATCGACAGCTCGGTGACCGACGCCTCGATCTCGGGCAACTCGGCGAGCACTCCGTTCACGACGTCCCGGGCGTCATCGCAGAGATGACAGCCGGGCTTGCCGATGAGCGTGAGAGAGACGGATGCCACACCCCAAGCCTAACGAGGCTCAGGGAGCGAAGTCGGATAGGAGAACGAAGTCGGGCTAGAGGACGAAGTCGGGCTTCACGGTCCACGCGGTGGCCGTCTCCAGCACCCCGAGCAGCGCGAGCGCGCTCATCGCCGCGTGGTCGTGGCTCAGCGTCGAGTACACGTCGATGGCCAGCGGCGGCGGCTCGCCGAACTTGGGGATCTCGATCTCGGCGCGCGCCCCGCCCTCGAGTTCGACGTAGGGATGCACGCCCCGCGCATCCGACACCGGCCGGTCGACCGCCAGAGCGATCACGGCCAGCGCGTCGAGCTTGGTGACGGCGTCGCGCACGACCAGCGTGGCGCAATACTCGGGCACAGCGGCGGGCGGCACGGGCGTCATGAGTCCATCACACGCCCGCACAGCAAAAAGCGCCAAGCCGAAGCCTGGCGCCCTGCTCGCAGAAGCGAGACGAGAAGACTCGTCTACTTCTTGTTGCGACGCTGGTGGCGGGTCTTGCGAAGCAGCTTGCGGTGCTTCTTCTTCGCCATGCGCTTGCGACGCTTCTTGATTACGGAACCCACTGAGACCTCACACGTATTGGGGATGACCGCACCGATCGGCGGTCAGGGGCAAAAGAGCCTCGGAGAAGTGTACCAGCTACCGCTAGGCCGAATCGGCGATGTGGTTGCTGACCGCCGAGGCGACGGCCGATTCGGGCACCCGGAACGAGCGGCCGAAGCGGATCGCCGGCAGTTCGCCGGAGTGCACCAGGCGGTAGACGGTCATCTTCGACACCCGCATCATCTCGGCGACCTCGGCGACCGTCAGGAAGCGCACGTCGTCAAGCTCTGCGGCCATCTGGTCGACCATCACCCTCTCGAGAACCCCCGCACACCTGTCGTGTGACGGGAGTGATAATTCGAAACTATAGGGGCACGCGTGGCCCACCGGCAAGAAACCGGTCGTCGTCAACGCCGCAGCTTGGACACCAGGTCGTCGGTGACCGACTTGACGGCGTGCGTGGTGGCCGCCGCGCGACGCCCCACGTTCTGGCCGAAAGCGGCCGCGGCCGACTTCACGGCGTCGGAGGCGTTCTCCCACAGCTCGTCTTCTTCGGCGGTGTCGAAGTCGGCCGAGAGGAACGGGATGATCCAGTCCTCCACCTCCTCCAGCGGCGACACGTCGATGCGGTAGAAGCGGTGCTGCCCCTCTTCGCGAACGACGACGAGGCCGGCATCCCGCAGCACCTTGAGGTGCTTGGAGACGGTGGGCTGGCTCAGTTCGAGTTGCGACACGAGCTCCGACACGCTGAACTCGCCCTCCGCGGCACCGGATGCGCTCACCGGGTCGGCCGAGACGTACCGTTCGAGCAGCAGCGACAGCAACTGGCGCCGGGTGGGGTCAGCGATCACGGAGAAGATGTCGGCCATGCGTCAAGGGTAGTGGTGCCGCCCCGGATCCGCGCCACCCCGGGGTAGCATGGCAGCGTTCAGCGAAGCCCGGAGCGCGGCACCGGCCGACCGACCGAGGCGAGGATCAGCAGGATGGGCATCGGCAGCACCGTCACCAGCCGCAACCCTCTGAACCGGGGCCGCACCTGGGTGGGCCGGGCGCGCAGCGGTTTCCGCGAGTTCTCCGAGAACTCGCCCTCGCGCTTCGCGATCCTCATCTTCGCGGGCCTGATCGTGCTGTTCACGGTGCTGTTCTCGCTGCCGATCTCCAGCGCCACCGGCAAGGCGACCGGTCTGGCCGACTCGCTCTTCACCGCCGTCTCGGTGATCTGCGTGACCGGCCTCGCCACCGTCGACATGGCCACGCACTGGTCGGTGTTCGGCCACATCCTGATCTTCATCGGCGTGCAGATCGGCGCGCTCGGCGTGCTGACCCTGGCGAGCATCCTGGGCCTCGCGGTCTCGCGCAAGCTGGGGCTGCGCGCCCGGCTGATCGCCGCGAGCGACACCAACCCGCTCCGGATGCACCACGGCCCGGTCGCCGAGGGGCAGGCGGTGCGGCTCGGCGAGATCGGCAACCTGCTGGCCACGGTCGCGATCAGCGCCTTCGTGATCGAGGTGGTGATCGCCGGCCTGCTGTTCCCCCGGATGCTGCTGGACGGCATCCCGGTGGGCGAGGCCGTGTGGAACAGTTTCTACTACTCGGCGATGGCGTTCACGAACACCGGCTTCGCTCCGAACGCCGAAGGACTCGCCGCGTTCGAGAACGACTACTTCTTCCTCGGCATCCTGATGGTGGGGGTGTTCCTCGGCAGCATCGGCTTTCCCGTGATCTACACACTGTCGCGCAGCCTGGGCGCCTGGCGGTCCCGCCACAAGTCGAAGGACTACCGCCGCGAGCACCGCGTGCGCTGGTCGGTGCACGTGAAGCTGACCCTGGTCACCAGCGCGATCCTGATCGTGGCGGGAGCCGTGCTCTACATCGTGCTGGAGTTCGACAATCCGAAGACCTTCGGCGGCCTGAACGCCGCCGACACCGTCTTCCAGAGCTTCTTCCTCTCGGTGATGACGCGCTCCGGCGGCTTCTCCACCATCTCCATCCCCGACCTCAACGGCTCGAGCCTGCTGGTCACCGACATGCTGATGTTCATCGGGGGCGGTTCGGCCTCGACGGCCGGCGGCATCAAGGTGACCACGCTCGCCGTGCTGTTCCTGGCCGCGTTCGCCGAGGCGCGCGGTGTGCAGGACATGGAGTCGTTCGGCCGACGCATCCCGGGCGACGTGCTGCGCCTGGGTGTCTCGGTCGTGCTCTGGGGGGCGACGACGGTAGCCGTGTCGAGCATCCTGATCCTGCAGATCTCCAAGGCGCCGCTGGACTTCGTGCTGTTCGACGTGATCTCGGCCTTCGCGACCTCGGGCCTGACCACCGGTCTGACGGCGTCGTTGCCGGATGCCGGGGTCTACATCATGGCGGCCACCATGTTCATGGGCCGCGTTGGTACTGTGACCTTGGCCGCCGCCCTGGCCGCGAGCCAGCGACAGCAGCTCTACAAACGCCCGGAAGAGAGGCCCATCGTTGGTTGACCGGATCAGACACGACGCTCCCGTGCTCGTCATCGGCCTCGGCCGCTTCGGCGCCGCCACCGCCGGCGAGCTCGACCGGCTCGGCCGCGAGGTGCTCGCCATCGACGAAGACGAGCGGCTCGTGCAGAAGTGGTCGGAGCGGGTCACGCACACCGTGCAGGCGGATGCGAAGAACGTCGAGGCGCTGCGGCAGATCGGCGCGCAGGAGTTCCAGATCGCCGTCGTGGCGGTGGGCTCCTCGATCGAGGCCTCGGTGCTGATCACCGCGAACCTCGTCGACCTCAAGGTGCCGCAGATCTGGGCGAAGGCGATCTCGCGCTCGCACGGCAAGATCCTCGAACGGATCGGCGCCAACCACGTCATCTACCCCGAG
Organism: Herbiconiux sp.; assembly: GCF_023264855.1. Taxonomy (GTDB): domain Bacteria; phylum Actinomycetota; class Actinomycetes; order Actinomycetales; family Microbacteriaceae; genus Herbiconiux. Next base: position 61,655 of record NZ_JAHFUW010000009.1, read on the forward strand.
GCCGAGGCCGGCGAGCGGGTGGCGCACCTGGTGTCGGGGCGGATGCTCGACTTCATCGAGTTCGACGACGACTTCGCGCTGGTGAAGATGTATCCGCCGAAGCCGATCCGGGGGCTCAACCTCACCGAGTCGGGCGTGCGCACGAAGTACCACATCACCGTGGTGGGCGTGAAGAGCCCCGGCAAGCCGTTCACGTATGCGACGGAGTCGACCGTGGTCTCGAACCACGACCTGATCATCGTCTCGGGCAAGTCCTCCGACATCGAGGCCTTCGCCGCCCTCGGTAACTGAGTCCCCGGCCACCGCCACTTGGCAGAAGTCGCCGCTTTTCGCGGCCACTTGCCATTACTTGTGGCAAGTCGTGGGTGGATCAGCCGGCGGCGAGTTCCTTCGCGCGGGCGAGGGCGGCGTCGGTGGCTCGCGTGAAGAGCCCGGGGAGGTCGGCGTCCTGCAGCACGGCGATGGCCCGCTCGGTGGTGCCCTTGGGGCTCGTGACCTGGATGCGCAACTCGGTGGGGGTCGTGCCGCTGGCCACCAGGAGTTCGGATGCGCCCGCGAACGTGCCGTTCACGAGCTCGGCCGCCTGCTCGGCGGTGAAACCTTTTTCCACAGCCGCGGCCGTCATCGCTTCTATCAACAGATACACGTAGGCGGGGCCCGAGCCCGAGATGGTGCTGAGAGCATCGAGCTGTGATTCCGGAACCTCGACCACCGTCCCCACCGTCTCGAACAGCGCACGCACGAGCGCCAGGTCGTCGTCGCTCGAGCGCGTGCCGGCCGAGATACCGGTCACGGCCCGGCCGACCACCGCCGGCGTGTTCGGCATCGAGCGGATGACGGCGACGCCGTGCGGAAGGTGCTTCTCGAACGTCGCGACGGTCACGCCGGCCGCCACGCTGACGACCACCGCGCCCGGCTCGAGCGCATCCGCAATCTCGTCGAGCAGGTCGGGCACCATCGCCGGCTTCACCGCCACCAGAACCACGGATGCTCCGGCCACCGCCCGGCGGTTCGCCTCGGGGTCGTCGTCGGTCGCGAACGCCGTCACCCCCGGGGTGCCGTCGAACGAGGCGGCCTTCTCGGCCGAACGGTTCGTGACCCGGATGCCGCCCTGCACCTCGACCCCCGGCGCGAGCAGACCGCTCAGGATGGCGCGACCCATCGAACCGGCGCCGAGGAGGGCGATGGACGGGAGGCGGGTGCTCTCAGCGGTGCTCATCGGTCCATCCTAGGATCGGGCCATCCTAGGATTGGGCCGAGCAGCCCGCAGCGCCGACCGGAGGTCGATCGAGCGCATGCGCCTGCCGGAGGAGACGAGACACGTGAGCACATCGGGCGGCACCAGGGCCATCATCGCGGCATTGCTGGCGAACGTGGGTATCGCGGTGGCGAAGTTCGTGGCGTTCTTCCTCTCCGGTTCCTCCTCGATGCTCGCCGAGGGCGTGCACTCGCTCGCCGACTCCGGCAACCAGTTGCTGCTGCTCCTGGGCGGTCGCAAGGCGAAGAAGAAGGCCGACAAGGAGCATCCGTTCGGCTACGGCCGCGAGCGCTACGTGTACGCCTTCGTGGTGTCGATCATCCTGTTCTCGGTCGGTGGCGTGTTCGCCATCTACGAGGGCATCGAGAAGGTCAGCAACCCGCACGAGATCGAGCTGCCGTGGATCCCGATCGCCGTGCTGGTGATCGCGATCGGGCTCGAGAGCTTCTCGCTGCGCACCGCGATCAAGGAGTCGAACCATACCCGCGGCAAGCAGAGCTGGGTGCAGTTCATCCGCCGGGCCAAGGCGCCCGAGCTGCCCGTGGTGCTGCTCGAAGACACCGCGGCCCTCACCGGCCTCGCCTTCGCGCTGGTGGGCGTGAGCCTGTCGGTGGTCACGGGTGACGGCATCTGGGACGGCATCGGAACCCTGTTCATCGGCGCCCTGCTCGTGGTGGTCGCCGTGATCCTCGGCATCGAGACGAAGAGCCTGCTGGTGGGCGAGGGCGCCAACGACGCGGATGCCGCGGCGATCGTCGCGGCGATCGAGGGCACCCCCAAGGTCGACCGCCTGATCCACATCAAGACGCTCTACCTCGGGCCCGACGAGCTGTTGGTCGGCGCGAAGATCGCCCTGTCGCCCGACTCGGAGCTGCGCGATGTCGCCGCCACGATCGACGAGACGGAGGCGAACATCCGGGCCGCCGTTCCGCTGGCCCGGGTGATCTACCTCGAGCCCGACGTGTACGTGCCTCCGGTCGATGTCGAGCTCAACACCTCCGCCATCATCATCAAGAGCGCGGACTGACGGGCGGCGGGTGATGAGCGCGGAGGCGAGCCCGACCGCCGTCGTGGTGCGGCACGAGCCGATGGTGGCGCTCGGCAACTTCGGGCCGGTGCTGCGCGAGCGCGGCTACCGGATCGTGTTCGTCGACGCCTGGTCGCCGACCTTCGCCGCCGATCTCGCGGCGGTCGCGGATGCGGAGCTGCTGGTGGTGCTCGGTTCGGCGCGGGGCGTGTACGAGGCGCACGAGCATCCGTTCATCGGCACCGAGATCGCCTTCGTGCGCGACCGACTGGCGAGCGAACGCCCCACGCTCGGCGTGTGCTTCGGCGCCCAGCTGATCGCGGCCGCACTCGGCTCCGAGGTGCGCCGGGGCGGCAGCGTCGAGGTCGGGTACCGCGACGTGCGGCCCACGGATGCGGGGCTCGACTCCCCCGTACGGCACATCCTCGAGGTGCCGGTCGCGGAATGGCACGGTGACACGTTCGACCTGCCGGAAGGCGTCACCCGGCTCGCCTCCTCCACCGCATACGAGAACGAGGCCTACGGGGCCGGCGACTGGCTGCTGGCCGTGCAGTTCCATCCCGAGCTCACGGATGCGATGCACGAGGAGTGGCTGGTCGCCGACGCGCCCTACGTCGAGCGCGCGGGCTACGACGCCGAAGCGCTCCGCGCCGACCGCGAGCGTTTCGGCGCCGGCATGCAGGCGGCCTCCGCCCGGATGCTCGGCGCCTACCTCGACGGGCTCTCCCTCGACGGCCCCTCCCTCGACGGCCTGTCGCGGAAGAACGTGGTCAGCAGCTCGCCACAGGCCTCCGCCTCGACTCCGGCGACGACCTCCACCCGGTGATTCAGGCGCCGGTCGCGCAGCACGTCGTAGACCGAGCCCGCCGCCCCCGCTTTGTCGTCCCAGGCACCGTAGACCACGCGCGGGATGCGGGCGGCCAGGATGGCGCCGGCGCACATCACGCACGGCTCCAGGGTCACGATCAGGGTCGCTCCGGTGAGATGCCAGTCGCCGAGCTTCCAGGCCGCCTGCCGGATCGCCACCACCTCGGCGTGCGCCGTCGGATCCTCGCGCAGCTCGCGCTCGTTGCGGCCCACCCCGATGACCGTGCCGTCGCGATCCACGACCACCGCCCCGACCGGCACGTCGTCGCTCTCCAGAGCCGCCCGTGCCTCGTCCAGCGCCAGCCCCATCCACTCGGCGAGTCGAGCGGTCTCCGGCAGGGCAGGCAGGGCCGGCAGGGAGAGCGTGCCCGGCTCGGGCTGGTCATCCGGAATCGGGTCGGCCACGCTGCATCCCCCGTCTCCGCCACGTCACCGGGTTCGCCCGGCAGCAGCCTCTATCGTCGCGCCCTCGACCGCTCCCGTCCAGTCGGCCCGGCGCGGTCGTTCCCGCGGCCGGCCCTGTGCCGGTCGGCGGAGTCCAGTAGATTGGCGGCATGCGCGTTCACGTTGCCGACCACCCGCTCATCACCCACAAACTCACGATCCTGCGCGATCGCGCGACACCGTCGCCGACGTTCCGCTCGCTGACCGAAGAGCTGGTCACCCTGCTCGCCTACGAGGCCACCCGCACCGTGCGCGTGCAGCCCGTCACCATCCAGACCCCGGTGGCCGAGACCACCGGTGTGGCCATCAGCGACCCGCGTCCGCTGGTCGTGCCCATCCTGCGCGCCGGACTCGGGATGCTCGAGGGCATGGTGAAGCTCATCCCGAGCGCCGAGGTCGGTTTCCTCGGCATGGTGCGCAACGAGGAGACCCTCGAGCCCACCACCTACGCCGAGCGCCTTCCCGACGACCTCTCCGACCGCCAGTGCTTCGTGCTCGACCCGATGCTCGCCACCGGCGGTTCGCTCGGCGCCGCGATCGAGTTCCTCTTCGCGCGCGGGGCTCAGGATGTCACGGCCGTCTGTCTCCTCGCCGCCCCCGAGGGCGTAGCAGCCCTCGAGAAGGCCACCGAGGGCCGAGACGTCACGCTCGTCCTGGGCGCCCTCGACGAGCGTCTCAACGAAAAGGGCTACATCGTCCCCGGTCTCGGCGACGCCGGCGACCGGCTGTATGGAACGGTCTGAGCCATAGCTCAGACCGGTGCGCGGCCGCCTCTGCGGCGCACCTTGCGGTGAGGTAGCGCGGCGCGAGGCTTATGGGCGCTCTCTCCGGAAAAGGCGACGTACACGCCGCCGCCTTTTCCGGTCTGCGCGGGTCCTACCGGCGCGCCGGCGGCTCAGGCCGCGTCGGCGGCGGGGCGGGCTCGGGCTCGCAGGTCGAAGAGGCCGATGACGAGGGCCACCACGAGCAGGCCCAGGGCCACGAACATGCCGTTGCGGTAGGCGTCGTGGTAGAACTGCAGGTCGGTGGCGGGGCCGGCGCTCTCGCGGTAGATCGTGGCGAAGAACAAGGCTGACGCCGCGGCCACACCGACCGCGGTGCCGACGCGCTGACCGACCTGGGCCATCGAACCGGCGGTCCCGCCCTCGGTGACGGGGATCTCCGCCAGAGTGAGGGTCTGGTTCGGTGAGATCACGAGCCCGCCACCCGCCCCCGCGACCGCCATCGCCGCGGCCATCAGCCAGATCGACCAATCGGCCGGCGGCAGCACGGCCGCCAGCAGCACCAAGACGAACCCGACGATCGCCACCACCACGCCCAGCACCACCAGCGATCGGCCGTAGCGCGCCACCAGCCGCCCACCGATGAGCGCCGACACGGCCGACGTCAGGGCGAACGAGATGCTCACCATGCCCGCGAACACCGGCGCGAAGCCGAGCCCCTGCTGCAGATACAACGTCGTCAGCAGGAAGATCGCCGGCCCCGCCGCGAACCAGGTGGCCGCCAGCAGCAACCCGTTGCGATAGGAGCTGATGCGGAACAGCGCGAACCGGATGGCGGGAGACTTGCCCGAGGCCTCGTAGCGCCGCTCCCACCAGATGAAGAGCACGACGGCGACGGCGCATCCGACCAGCCACAGCCACCGCCACGCACTGTCGTCCGGCCCGCCCGTGGTGAGCACGAACGGCAGCATGAAGCTGAACACGGATGCCCCGAGCAGCACGATCCCGACCAGGTCGAGGTTGCGCGCCCCGGGCTGGTGCGCCTGGGTGCGCGGCAGCAGGCGGATCGCGAAGCCGAGCGCCACGAGCCCGAGCGGCACGTTCATCCAGAACAGCAGCCGCCAGCCGTCGGTCTCGCCGCCGATGGCGATCAGCAGGCCGCCGAGCGTGGGCCCGAACGCCGTGGCGACGCCGATCGTGGCGCCGAAGATCCCGAAGGCGCGACCGCGCTCTTCACCCTGGAACAACTGCTGCACGAGTCCGAGCACCTGCGGCATCTGGATGCCCGCGGCGACGCCCTGGATGATCCGCGCGATCAGCAGGATCTCGATGCTCGGCGCGAGGGCGCAGAGCGCGCTGGAGAGGGTGAACGCGCTGAGTCCGACGATGAACATCGTCTTGCGCGAGTAGAGATCGCCGAGCCGGCCGGAGGGGACGAGGGCCAGACCGAAGGCCAGCGCGTAGCCGGCCACGATGATCTGCAGCGAGGTGGAGTCCGCGCCCAGCGACTTCTCGATCGAGGGGAGCCCCACGTTGACCTTCGACAGATCGAGGATGGTCAGGGCGGCCACACCCACGGCCACCCAGTAGGCCTGCCAGCGGGTTCCCCCGCGACCGGTCGACGCGGAACAAGGAGAGGTCATGCTCGAAATCTATACCGGTGCTAACTATCCGCCCACTCGCTGATCTCCCTCGTGCACTTGACAGGGGCACAGCCGGTCCGGTTGAATTCCTTACATGACTGACAACGTGCACGCCCTGACCTCCAGTGAGGCCATCGGGGATGCCGGCATGATGATGACCGGCAGTGTCGTCATGTGTTGTCGAATGTGTCGCTAACGAGACCATCTCGCCGAGCGCCCCTCACCCTCTCAGCTTCATCCCGCTGATTGCAGAGTGACGGCGTTCCCGCACCGGATCAGCCGGTGCAGTCCCGGACTCTCATCCCAGTCCGCAGCCTGATACTTCTCGGGTCCGCCCCAGCCGGGCCACTGCCGCAAGGACAACTCCCATGTCGATCGCTCACCTCGATACCCGCCCCACCACCGTCTCGCCTGTCTCGCCGACCAAGCGTGCCGACGGCCTCTCCGAAGCCCCGCGCATCCGCGCCGTGCCCGAAGGAACCGAAGCCCGCGGCTTCGTGCTCTACGTCGGCATCGACGAAGACAAGGCCGCCGCCGACGGCACCGACCTCGGCCGCATCGTCGAGGCCCTCAAGGCTCTCGCCCAGCAGATCGCCCCGTCCTCCGACACCTACGCCGCCGTGGCGCTCGCTCCCCGCGGCGCCGGTGGCCGCGATGTCGACGTGGTGCGTCTCGCCCTGCAAGACCCCTCGGCTCTGGCCCGCCAGCGCCAGGAGATCCCGGATGCCGCCGACCGCGCCCGCGACGGCGTCGTCGTCGACCTCTCCCGCAAGCGCGTGCTGTTGGACAACGCCGCCGCGAACCTCACCTACAAGGAGTTCGAGCTGCTGCAGTACCTCGTGCTGCGCGAAGGCCGCACCATCGAACGCGCCGAACTGATCTCCTCGCTCTGGAGCGCCGGCGACGAAGAAGCCCCCAACGAACGCACCATCGACGTGCACGTACGGCGCCTGCGCTCCAAGCTCGGCGACTACGAAGACATCGTGCGCACGGTGCGGGGTGTGGGGTACCGGTTCGACCGTCATGCCGATGTCAGTGTTCGCCACACGAGCACTCCCTCGCCTGACCTGTTCTGAGGCTGGGGCCGCACCGGCGTGCCGGTCTGAACGTGCTGGATGCCGGAGCCCGCTGGGCTCCGGGTGCGCCGCTGTGCTGGTTGCCGGAGCCCGTTGGGCTCCGGGTGCGCCGCCGCCGCTGCGGCGCACCTTGCGGTGAGGTGAAGGGCTCGAGCGGGTCGTGCGCTCTCACGCAGAAAAGCGACGTACACGCCGCCGCTTTTCTACGGCACCGGCCTGTTGCTCGTGTGCTGCGACGCCACGCGGGCGCAACAGGCCGGTGCGCGCGCGGCGCGGGTGCGGGTTAGGAGGCGTCTAGGTCCGTCTCCAGGAGGGCGGCCAGGGTCTCGAGGGACTCTTCGGCTTCGGGGCCCTCGGCGGCCAGGGTGACCGTGTCGCCGTTGGCGGCGCCGAGGCTCATGATCGAGAGGATGCTGGAGGCGTCCATCGGGGTGCCTCCGGGCTTGGCGATCGTGATGCGCAGGGGCTGCTTCTTGACCGCGTCGATGAAGATCGAGGCGGGACGGGCGTGCAGGCCCACCCGGCTGGCGATGATGGCGGTGCGTTCGGGCATGAGGTTCTGCCTTTCGGTTCGAAAGATCGGGGAAGTGGGGTGTGGGGCCGTCGTCAGCGGGTCGGCACCGCGGTGCGAGGGGGCGCGGGCTGCGACGCACCGGCCGCAGCGGGCACCGGAGCAGTGAGCCCAGCATCCGCGGCACCAGCACCAGCACCGGCACCGGCACCGGCGGAGACCGCAGCCACGTCCCCGGCGGCGGTCGAAGCGTCATCGGCCAGCGGGCGGCGCCGCACGAAGCGCTTCAGCAGCACCACGAGTACGGCCGACACCACCATGCCGGCGACGATCGCCAGCAGGAACATGCCGATGTTGCCGATCGCGAAGAACACGAAGATGCCGCCGTGCGGGGCCTGCGAGGTGACGCCGGTTCCCATCACGATCGCACCGGTGAGCGCACTGCCCACGATGCCGGCGGGGATCACACGCAGCGGGTCGGCCGCCGCGAACGGGATCGCGCCCTCCGAGATGAACGCCGCCCCGAGGAACCACGCCGCCTTGCCGTTCTCGCGCTCCGCCGCGCTGAACAGGCGCCGGTCGATCACGGTGGCGAGCGCCAGGGCCAGCGGCGGAACCATGCCCGCGGCCATCACGGCCGCCATGATCTGCCACGGCGCCTGGTTCTCGACGGTGCCGGCCGCGAGACCGGCCACGGCGAAGGCGTACGCCACCTTGTTGATCGGGCCGCCCAGATCGATCGCCATCATGGAGCCCAGGATGATGCCCAGCAGAATCGCGGAGGCGCCCGTGAGCGACGACAGCCAGTCGTTCAGCCCCGTCATCAGCAGTGCGATCGGGCCGCCGAGCACGAGCAGCATGAGGCCGGAGGCGAAGATCGAGCCGAACAGCGGGATGATCACGACGGGCATCAGGCCCCGGATGACGCGCGGCACGCGCAGGCGGCCGATCGCCCAGGCGATGAAGCCGGCCAGCAGACCGCCGACCAGACCGCCGAGGAATCCGGCGTTCATCACCAGGGCCACGGCACCGGCCGTGAAGCCGACCGCGATACCCGGCCGGTCGGCGATCGCGTAGGCGATGTAACCGGCGAGAGCGGGCACGAGGAAGCCCATCGAGGCGGCACCGATCACGAACGAGACCGCACCGAGATAGGTGGCCAGGCCGCCCTCCGGCAGGTTCCAGAGCGAGTTGCCCAGCACGATGTCGGTGGCGCTGGAGTTGATCTGGTAGCCGGCCAGCAAGAAGCCGAGCGCGATCAGCAGGCCGCCGCCCGCCACGAACGGGATCATGTAGCTGACGCCCGTGAGCAGGTAGCGCTTGAGCTTGGCGCCGATGTGCTCGTTCGGGGCTCCGTTGCCGGAGCGGCCCGCGCCCGCGGCCTCGCCCGATCCGCTCTCCCCCGCCACCCGGCGGGCCGAGGGGTCGGTCGCAGCGGCCAGCGCCTCCGCGATCATGGCGTCGGGCTCGTCGATTCCGCGCTTCACAGGCGACTGGATGACGGGCTTGCCGGCGAACCGGCCCTTGTCGCGCACGTCGACGTCGACCGCGAACACCACGGCGACGGCGCGGGCGATGAGCGACGGATCCAGCGGGTCGGCTCCGGAGGATCCCTGCGTCTCGACGTGCAGCTCGGCCCCCGCGCGGGCGGCCGCGGCCACCAGCGAGTCGGCGGCCATGTAGGTGTGCGCGATGCCCGTGGGGCAGGCGGTGACCGCCACGAGGATCGGCTTCTCGGCTGCAACGGCGACCGCCGGCGCCGACGGAGCAGCCGCCGCGACCGGTGCCACGGTCTCCGCGACCGGCGCCGCAGCACCATCCGCCGCCGTCGCCGTCGCCGAAGGAGCAGCCGCCGCCTTCGCGGACGCCCCTCCCGCCAGCGCCCCGTCGACGAGCGCCACGATGGCCTCCGCCGTCGGCGCCTCGCGGAGGGCCGCCACGAACTCGGGCTTGATGAGCGAGCGGGCGAGCGTCGACAGCAGCACGAGGTGCTCCTGGTCGGCGCCGTCGGGAGCGGCGATGAAGAAGATCAGGTCGGCCGGGCCGTCGCCCGCGCCGAAGTCGACCGCGGGGCGCGGCCGGGCCATGGCGAGCGTCGGCTCGAGCACGGCCGCCGAGCGGCAGTGCGGGATGGCGAGGCCGCCGGGGATGCCGGTGTCGGTCTTGCTCTCGCGATCCCACGCATCGGCGTAGAGCGCCTCGGCGTCGGTGGCGCGGCCGGTGGCGGTGACGAGTTCGGCCAGGCGGCGGATGACGCCGGACTTCTCGGCGCCGAGATCCTGGTCGAGCAGGACCAGTTCCGTGGTGATGAGGGACATGGGAGGGAACTCCTTCGTTATCTCCGCCCGGCGGCGATGCGCGGGCGCTGGCTGACGAGGATCTCGTCGGGATGGGTGAGCTCGAGGGACGGAACCCGGGAGCCGGGCAGGGAGGCGGCGGCCGCACCGTGGGCGACGGCCTGGGCGAGGCGACCGGCCACGTCGTCACCGCGTTCGGCGGCGAGCAGGTAGCCGGCGAGCGAGCAGTCGCCCGCACCGACCGTGCTGCGGGCCACGATGACGGGGGCGCGGGCGGCGAGCACCTCGTCGCGGCTCACCAGCAGGGCGCCGCGGGCGCCGAGCGTCACGAGCAGCGATCCGAGCGCGGGCGCGCGGTCGAGCAGGTCGTGGGCCACGGCGATCACGGCGTCGTCATCCGCCTCGAAGTCGTCGGAGGCGAGGGCGGGGACCGCGATGCCGGACGCGGCGGCGAGTTCGAGCAGCTCGTCGCCGTTCGGCTTGATCAGGGCGATCGAGGCCCCGGATGCCACGGCGGCGGCCAGGGGCGAGCCCGAGCTGTCGACGGCGATCGCCGGCGCGCTGCGCCCGGACAGCGCAGCCTCCGACTGGACCGCCGCAACGATCCGCGCGTAGAAGTCGTCGGGGGCTCCGGGCGGCAATGACCCGGCGAGCACGAGCCAGGAGGCGGCGGCCGAGCGCTGCACGATGAGCGCGATCAGCGCATCCGTCGTGGCCTCGTCGACCGGCGCACCGGGCTCGTTGAGCTTGGTGGTGGTGCCGTCGGGCTCGGTGACGGTCGTGTTCGAGCGGATCGGCGCCTCGACGGGCACGCTCTCGGCCGGGATGCGGGCCGCACCGAGGGCGAGGATCAGCGGATCGTCCGGCGCGCCGGGCAGCAGGGCGAGAGTCGGGCATCCGGCGGCGTGCAGCGCTCGCGAGACGTTGACGCCTTTGCCGCCCGGCTCCTGGGTGGAGCGGAACGCGCGCTGCACCTGGCCGCGCTGCAGCGGGGCGGTGAGATCGATGGTGCGGTCGAAGGAGGGGTTGACCGTGACGGTGACGATCACGCGACGATCACCTCGACCCCGTCGGCGTCGAGCGCGGCGGAGAGCGTTCCGGCCGGGTCGGCGTCGGAGATGAGGGTGTCGAGATCGCGCAGCTCGGCGAAGCGGTAGAGCGCCTCGTCGCCGAGCTTGCTCGCATCGACGAGCGCGACGGTGCGGCGGGCGCTGCGGATCATCGCCGCCTTCACCGAGGCCTCCCGCTCCTCGGGGGTGCTGAGACCGAACGAGGCGCTGATGCCGTTGGCACCGAGGAAGGCGATGTCGGGTCGCAGATGGGCGAGCTGGTCGATGGCGGCGGCACCGACGGCCGCGCTCGTGACGCCGCGCACGCTGCCGCCGAGCAGGTGCAGGTCGATCGCGGGATTGAGGTGGAGCAGTGCGGCGATCGGCACGGAGTTGGTGATGACGATCAGCTGGCGGCCGTCGGAGGAGGTCCAGTCGGCCAGACGCTCGGCCAGCGCGCCGGTGGTGGTGCCGCCGTCGAGCAGGATGGAGCCGCTGAAGCCCTCACCGAGCAGGGTGAGCGCGGCGTCGGCGATGGCGAGCTTCGCCTCGCGCGCCCGATCCGTCCGGTCGGCGACGCTCGGCTCGGCGATGCTGGTCTTGGTGCTCGCGACGGCTCCGCCGTGCACGCGGCGCAAGACGCCTTCCCGCTCGAGCAGGTCGAGGTCGCGGCGCACCGTCTCGGGCGTGACGCCGAGCGAGACGGCCAGGTCGGCGACGGTAACGCGGCCGCTGGTGGCGAGCAGGTCGCTGATCTGTTCGTGGCGTTCGACGGCGTACATGTCGGTTCGACCTTCCCGAGGACTCGGCTCTGAATCTGCACATTTCTGTGTTCGTGTGAGATTAGATCCGTTTATCTTCGAATGCAAGAGTCAAACACAGATTGATGAGAGATCAAGGGGGGATATCGGCGCGCAAAGACTGGCGCCGAAGGCTTGCATCCGCCCCCCGAATGAGGCACACAGCCGATTCCCAGGAAAATAACGTTTTGGTAACTAGCGGTCCGTTACCGGACCGTTATATATTCAAGGAGTCGAAGTTGTTTGCTGTGGCAACTGAGACGGAATGTGATTGCAGGACACTCTTGGTGCAAGGGAGAGGGCCCGTCGTTAGCCTCTACGACGGGCCCTCAATCATTTAACCGAGCACTCCACCCACGAGCACTCCACTCACGAGCTCTCCACCGGGATCGCTGCGGCGATACGGTTGCCGCATGAGCACTGAGACGCTGTTCGTCGGCACCGTCATCACCGTTGATACGGCACGGCCACGAGCCGAGGCTCTTCTCGTGCGTGACGGCCGGATCGCCGCTGTGGGGACGATGGAAGAAGTGCGGGCCGCCGTGACAGCGTCCGGCGACGAACTCGAGCTCATCGAACTCGGCGACCGCGCCCTGCTGCCCGGGTTCGTGGAGGCGCACGGGCATCCGAGCGACACCGCCGTGGTGCTCAGCCACTTCATGGTCGACATCCGGCCCGTCACGCTCGCGACCGCCGAGGAGGTGATGCAGGCCATCCACGAGGGTGTCGCGGAGCATCCGGAGGGCGCCTACTTCAACGGGTGGGACGGCCTGCTGCAGACCGGGCTGAGCGACCCGGGCATCCACGAGCTCGACCGCATCGGCGGCGCGACGCCGCTCGTGATCCTGCACAACTCCGGGCACGTCGTGTACTTCAACACGGCGGCGGCGAAGAAGGCGGGGATCGACAAAGACACGCCCGATCCGGTGGGCTCGCACTGGGAGAAGGACGCCGACGGCGAGCTCACCGGCAAGGGCTTCGAGGTGGGCACGGTGTTCGCCCTGATGGGATCGACGCTCGGCGCGGCCGCCCACGAGCTGCCCGCGCTGCTGGCGGGCTACCTCGGAACCCTCAACGCCGTCGGCATCACGACCGTGAGCGACATGAGCTGGGATCACGCCAAGCAGCCCGCCCTCGACGCGGCCCGCGCCGCCGGCGGCCTGAGCGCGCGCCTGCGCCTCTACGAGATGTCGGCACCGGGCAAGAAGGCCTCGGTGCAGCCGGACAACGGCGACGAGCTGGTGCGGCAGGTGGGCGTGAAGACGTGGGCCGACGGATCGCCGTGGGTCGGCAACATCCTCATCTCCTTCCCCTATCTCGACACCGAGGGCACCCGCTCGATCGGCGTCGAGCCGGGGTCGCACGGCTCGGCCAACTACAGCCGCGAACAGCTCGACGAGGTGGTCGAGCAGTACTTCCCCGAGGGCTGGCAGCTCGCCTGCCACGTGCACGGCGACCTCGCGGTGGACCGGGTGCTCGACACGTGGGAGGCCCTGCTCGCACGGCATCCACGGGCCGACCACCGGCTGCGGATGGAGCACGTCGGCGCCATGAGTCCCGCCCAGTTCGAGCAGGCGGCCGCGCTGGGCGTCACGGCGAGCCTGCTGATCGACCACGTGTACTACTGGGGCGAGGTGCTCGTCGACCAGCTCTTCGGTCCCGAACACGGCGGGCCCTGGGCGAACGCGCGCGCGGCCCTGGATGCCGGGCTGAAGATCTCGCTGCACAACGACGGCACCGTCACCCCCGCCGAACCGCTGCGCAACATGAGCGTGGCGATGACCCGCACCACGCGCTCGGGACGGCACATCGAGGGCGCCGACGGCATCACGCTCGACGAGGCCATCCGCGCGCAGACCCTGGATGCCGCGTGGCAGCTGTTCTCCGAGCACGAGGTGGGGAGCCTGGAGGTGGGCAAGTTCGCCGATCTGGTGGTGCTCTCGGCCGATCCGTCCTCCGTGACCCCGGATGAGCTGCCCTCACTGACGGTCGAGCAGACCTGGCTGGCGGGCGAGCAGGTCTACCAGCGGCAGGCCGACGCGCACGGAGAGCACATCCCGCACCCGCCCGTGTCAGAATGATTCTCACGTTTCGACCCACGACTGCCTGGAGGTGGCATGCCCGACGTCTCTCCCGTGGCGGCCTGGGAATCGCTCTTCCGCGCGCAGGTGACAGTGATGCGCCAGCTCGCGACCGAGTTCCCCACCGACATCGTGTCTCTGAACGAGTACGACGTGATGTTCAACCTCTTCATCCAGCCGCAGAAGACCCTGCGCATCCGCGACCTCGGCGAGAAGGTGCTGCTCACCCAGCCCAGCATCAGCCGGCTGGTCGACCGGCTGGTGGCCCGCGGCATCCTCGCGAAGTGCGACGACCCCACCGACGGTCGCGGCACGCTCGTGCACCTCACCGACGAGGGCGTGCAGACCTACCGCAAGGCGGCCGTGCTGCACGCCGAGTCGATCAGCGCGCACATGAGCGGGCACCTCACCCCCGACGAGCTCGACGAGCTTGCCCGGCTCTGCGACAAGCTGCGCACCGGCGTCGCCGGGAAATGACCGCTCCGGGTTCGCCGCCGGCGTGCGGATGCGACGGGGTGCGGATGCGACGGTGCCGCTGCGACGGGGTGCGGATGCGCCCGGCCCCGAGTTGGATGAGAGGGTGAGCGACTCCGGCACGACCCCCTCCGGCCCGACCCCCTCCGGCACGACCCTGGTCTGGTTGCGCGACGATCTGCGGATCCGCGACAACCCCGCCCTGCACGACGCCGTCCGGCGCGGCGACCCGATCGTCTGCCTGTACGTGCTCGACGACGAGTCCGACGGCATCCGCCCGCTGGGCGCGGCGTCGCGCTGGTGGCTGCACGGCTCGCTCGAGGCCCTCGGCGAGGAGCTGCGGGCGGTGGGCCTCGAGCTCACGCTGCGACGCGGGAAGGCCGCTGACGTGGTTCCGGCGGTCGTCTCCGAGGTCGGCGCCACCGCGGCCCTGTGGAACCGGCGCTACGGCGAGGCCGAGCGCGCCGTCGACACCGGCCTGAAGTCGTCGCTGCGCGAGGCCGGCCTTGAGGTCGAGAGCTTCCACGGCTCGGTGCTCGTCGAACCGTGGACGATCCTCACCGGCCAGGGCGGCTGGTACAAGGTCTTCACGCCGTTCTGGCGGGCGGTGACCTCGCGGCCGACGCCGCGGCATCCGGTGCCGGCTCCGACCGTCTCGGACGAGCTGCACCATCGTCAGGTCGCGTCGGACGAGCTCGATGCCTGGGCGCTGCTGCCCACCCGCCCCGACTGGGCCGCGGGCCTGCGCGAGCGCTGGCAGCCCGGCTCGCAGGGCGCGCACGATCGCCTCGGTTCGTTCCTGCGCTCCGGCGTCGGCGCGTACGTCGACGAACAGGACTTCCCGGCCGAAGACGCCACCTCCGGGCTCTCGCCGCACCTGCGCTTCGGCGAGATCAGCCCGTTCGAGGTGTGGCACGCGGTGGAGCGGCATCGTTCGCGGGCGCCCCAGGATGCGGTCGGGGCATCCGCATTCCTCCGCCAGCTGGTGTGGCGGGAGTTCGCGTACCACCTGCTGTACCACCTGCCCTCGATCACCACCGAGAACATGCGGCCCGAGTTCGACCGCTTTCCGTGGGAGAAGCCCTCGCCGACGACGCTCGCGGCCTGGCAGCAAGGGCGAACGGGCATCCCCCTGGTCGACGCGGGGATGCGCGAGCTCTGGCACACCGGCGTGATGCACAACCGGGTGCGGATGGTGGTGGCGTCGTTCCTGGTGAAGAACCTGCGCGTGGACTGGCGGGTGGGCGAGGCCTGGTTCTGGGACACGCTGGTGGATGCCGACCCGGCGTCGAACGCGCTGAACTGGCAGTGGGTGGCCGGCTCGGGGCCGGATGCGGCCCCCTACTTCCGGGTCTTCAACCCCGAACTGCAGGCCACGAAGTTCGATCCGCAGCGCCAGTACATCGCGCACTGGGTGCCCGAGGTGGATGACCCCGAGGCGTACCCCGACCCCCTCGTCGACCTCAAGGAGTCGCGCAAAGCAGCGCTCGACGCCTACGCCACCATCCGCTGATCTCGCCGCCTACCCCGAGCCAGCGGAAAAGCGGCGGCGTGTACGTCGCTTTTCCGCCGGTAGGGCGCCCAAAGCCACCGCGCCGAACACGACTCGCACGGTTCGCCGCAGGGGCGGCGGCGAACCAAACAAGTCAGTATCCGCTGAAGGCGTCGCGGTGGATGCGGCGGGCGCCGGCGTGACGGAACTCGGCGGAGACGTGGTCGACGAAGCCGGGAGGGCCTGAGACGTAGGCGCGGCGAGCGGCGACATCCGGGATCGCCGCTTTCAGGGTATCCGAGGTCAGACGGCCGGAGCCGAGGTAGACCCACTCCGGCGGGAGGTCGGAGGGCTCGGTGGGGGCCGTGACGAGCACGCGGATGCCGGCGGCCAGGAGTTCGGGCTGGTACGCCAGCTCGTCGGCGGCCGAGACCGCGTAGACGAGCACCACGTCGGCGGGGCGGGAGCCGCCGCGGGCCCGATCGGCCAGCTGCGCGACGAACGGCGTGACGCCGATGCCGCCGGCCGCGAGCACCAGGGGCACCGAGGCATCCGTCGGCAGCAGGAAGTCGCCCGAGACGCCGGTGGCGCGCACCACGGATCCGGGCTCGAGGCCGGCCAGCGCCGTCTTGAACGAGCTCGACGGCTGCGAGAGCTTGATGCCCACGCTCACGCGCTCGGCCTGCGCCCCCTCGTCGGGCGACGAGGCGATGCTGAACACCCGGCGGGTTCCACGCGAGTCGGCGCCCTTGTGCGGCAGCGTCAGCTCGAGGTACTGACCGGCCCGGAAGCGCAGCGGCGCGAGCGGCACGAAGTCGAACGACGCCGCGGTGGGCGTGAGGTCGCGCACCCCCTGATAGCGCAGACGGATGCTGCGCCGCTGCCCGAAGGCGAAGGCCACGGCATTGCCGATCACCAGGGCGATCTCGGGCGAGGAGTACACCGGACCGATCTGGAACGGGATCGAGAACAGCACGGCGACGAGCGCCGCCACCCCCAGCTGCTGCCAGCGCCGCGGCGGCAGCGTGAGCGGCTCGCTCAGCATGAAGCCGGCCAGGAAGACGATCGGGAACGAACCGACGGCCAGCCACAGGGCGTCGCCGAATCCGGTGCCCAGCGTCATCATCCGCGCGGTCGAGATGGCCGTGGCCAGCAGCACGAAGGTGAGGCCGAGCGCGAGCTTGCGGGTGCGGTAGAGCACGAGGAATGCGCCGACGGCGACGAAGGGCAGCAGCACGGGCGTAGCGACCCACCAGGCGGACGGGTAGAGCGTGCTCACCGACATCACCACGGCCGCGATGGCGACGGGGTTGAAGATGTGGCGGCCCCGGATGGCGAGCAGGAACTTCGAGGCGGAGGCCACGATGCCCGTGACCGCCAGCAGCAGGAGGCTCACGACCTCACCCGTGGGGATGAACACGAAGAAGATCAGCAGACCGGTGATGGCGGCCGACTGCAGGTGCGCCCGGGTGCGGAAGGCGAGCGCCAGCACCCAGCTGGAAACGAGCGTGGCCACGAGTGCCACGGCGAGGCTCAGAACAAGCTGCAGCGGGGTGTAGAAGATCTGCCCGACCGCGCTGGCGATCAGCGCCACGACGGCGATCACGCCGAGCACGAGCACCATCAGGTTGTACATCGTGATGCGGCCGATCAGCGTGTCCAGTCGTGCTTTCATGAGAAGAGCTCCCCGGGGAAGTCGCGCGAGCGTTCGGCTCGGCCGTCGGCGTACATGCGGATATAGCTGAAATGGAATGTGTTCGCGAGCTGGTGCGCGCCGGTGAAGAACAGGGCGGTGGCCAGCCCGTCGGCGAGGGCCGTGTCGGCGGCCACCACCCAGGTCGCGATCACCTCGCGGGCCGGGTTGCCCGTGCGGTGGTCGAGGATGTGGTGCAGCCCGTCGCCCCAGGTGCGGCGGTTGCTCGCCGAGGCGCAGAGCGAGGCGCTCGCGAACTCCGCCACGCCGATCGCCTGACCGGGGTGCAGCGGATGCTCCAGGCCGACCCGGATCGGCTCGGCACCCCGGTGCACCAGATCGCCGCTGGCATCCACGACGAACTCGGCGAGACCGTGCTCGCGCAGGAGCGCGGCGACGATGTCGACGAGATAGCCCTTGCCGGCGGCGCCGACGTCGATCACGAGCGGTCGCTCGGTGACGACCTCGAGGCCGTTGCGGTGCACATCGACCGGCCAGGCGGGCCGCGGGAGCGCATCCGTCGCCCGGCGATCACCGGGCGCGACCGGCTGCAGAGTGTAGGAGGGGTCGTAGCCGAGCAGCTCGAGCTCGCGCCCGACGAGCGGGTCGAGCGCGCCGCCGGTCGCGGCCACCAGGCGGTCGTAGAGCTCGAACAGCGCCGCCGAATCGGGCGGGAACGAGTGCTGCCCGGGCTGCTGGGCGATCCGGGTGACCAGAGAGTCCGCGCGGAAACGCGAGTACACGGCGTCGAACGCCGCGATCCGCTCGAGCACGGCCTCGCGGAGGGAGGGCTCCAGCGCATCCGGGGTCTCGATCTGCCAGTGCGTGCCGATGGCCTCGAAATCGAAGCGGGCCGGATCGACGCGGGCCCGGTCGACACGAGCCGGATCGACGCGGGCCGGATCGACGCCGGTCAAATCGACGCGGGAGGGCTCGCGCACGACCGGATCCTGGGTCGTCGCGGTCATCGCGGGCCTCAGGCCGCTTCGGACTTGATCGTCTCGACGGCCTCGTTGAAACCGCCGCTGGTGAGGCTGGACCCGGCCACGCGGGAGACGTCGATCTCGTCGATGTCCTTGCCCACGACGACCGCGGCGATGCCGTCGGCGAACTGGTTCTGGTAGTTGACGGAGTTGGGGTTGGTGGCCTCGGGCGTGACGGTGACGGCCGTGATGACGTCGCCCGCGAGGGTGAGCGAGACGTCGATCTCCTCTTTACCGTTGGGCGAGGTGTAGGTGCCGGTGGCCTCGTAGGTGCCGTCGGTGTAGGTGCTGGCGCTGTCGCTGGTGCCGCTCGCGCTGTCGTCGGTCGCCGCGGCGCTGCTGCTCGCGGAGGGGGTGCTCGTGGCAGACGTGCTGGGAGTGGTCGTGTCGTCGCTGCCGGTGGTGGTGGCGCTGGAGTCGCTGGCGCACCCGGCGAGCGCGACGGTGATCGACAGTCCGGACATCGTGGCGAGGGCGAGCTTCTTCTGGCGAGTGATCATGATTTTCCCTGTCGTTGTGGTGGTCCCGCGGGCATCGTGTGCGGTGTGGGGCGACTGATACGAACGTATTGATCGACACTGGCAGGCTGCTATGAACCGCCGATGCGCTCCCTATGAGCTGCCCGAGACGCCTCACGGCGGCCCGGTCGCCTCATCTGGGGTCAACGGGCCGCGGCGCCGAAACGTTCAATCGGATTCGGGATCCGGATGCTCGTGGTGCGCCGAGCGACCGCCCGTGCGCCCCGCGGACCGCTGCCAGCGCAACCGGCGGAGCGTGCTGATGGTGCGCTGCTCGGGCAGGCTCCAGCCGAAGCGCACGGCCAGCAGGCGGATGAGCGTGGTGACGATCACGCAGCCGATGCCGGCGACCGTGATGCTCGATCCGCTCGCCGTCGCGCCCACCAGGAACACCGCGCCGGCGCCGGCCGCCACCGCGTAGAGCGAGCCGACGTGCATCACGCCGATCGGCATCCCGAGCAGGATGTCGCGCAGCATGCCACCGCCGACCGCCGCCACGATGCCGATCATCACCGCCGGAACCACCGGGAGCCCGAGGGAGAGCGCCTTGCTCGCCCCGATGGCGCAGAACAGCCCGAGGCTCACGGCGTCGAGAACGGTGATGGTGACGTTCAGGCGGCTCAGCAGTCGCTCGAGCAGCATGCCGAGCAGGGCCGCGACGATGGCGATCGGGATGAACCAGTTGGTCTCCAGTGCGGCGGGCACCTGGTTCAGCAGCACGTCGCGCAGCAGACCGCCACCCATTCCGGTGACGACGCCGATCAGTCCGACGCCCAGCAGGTCGAGCCGCCGGTCTTTGAACTGGGCCGCGAACATGGCTCCCTGCACGCTGCCGAGGCCGGTCGCCGCGAGGTCGAGCCAGAACGGCGTGACGAACTGTTCGGCGACCATGCCTCAAGTCTTATCACGAGGCGTGCCGCTGGCGGCATCCGCCCTCTCCGCATCCCAGGTGCACGCTGCGGCAGCACCACGACATGCCACAAGTTCTGGCAAGTCGGCCCCAGAAGCGGCGACTTGGCAGAAGTCGTCGGTGGTGGGGTGCGGGCGGCGCGGCGGGCGCCGGTCAGGCGCGACGGGAGAGGAGGTAGTGGTTGAGCTCGGCGGTGAGGGCGGCGTCGAAGGGGAGCGGATGCGCGTCGAGGTGCGTGATGCCCACCGCGAGGCGCACGCTGGAGACGAACCAGGCGCCGTCGGAAGCGCGCACCTCGTCGAGCGTGAGGGCACGGTAGAGCGTCTCGAAGCGACGGGCGCCCGCCCCGGCACCGCCGGGTGCGGCGCTGTCTGCGCCGTCGGGCGCCCCCACACCTGCCCCGGCACCGGCACCGGTCGCGAAGTCGAAGACGGCGCGCTGGGTGGTGCCGTGCAGCACGCCGATCGCGGGATCCGGGGTGACGAGGGTGTCGCCGATCCGCACGATCAGGCTCGAGGTGGGCCCCTCGAGGGCGTAGCCGTCACTCGTGACGAAGAGGGCGTCGTCGGCGCCGCGCCGGTGGGCCTCGCGCACCGCGGCGAGGTTCGTGGCGTACGACAGCGTCTTGGCCCCGAGCAGCAGCCACGGGGCATCCTGAGCGGCCGTGCTCGAGAAGCCGCGATCGAGGGTTGCCAAACGCATCCCGTCACGGCGGAGCTTCCCGGCGTCGGCGCTCGGGGACAGCACGATCCAGGATCGCGGGTGCCCCGCATCCGCCGCCCGGCCGCGCGTGACGACGAGCTTCAGGAAGTGCTCGGCGTCGTGCGGCGCCTGGGCGGCGACCTCGGTGACGATCCGCTCGAGGGCGCCGAGGTCGGCGGGGGCGATGTCGAGCTGGGCGAGGGAGCCGGCGAGGCGGTCGAGGTGCGGGCGCACCGCCTGGGCGCGGCCGCCGACCACGCCGAAGGTCTCGAACACGCCGTCGCCGCGCTCGGCCGAGCTGTCCAGCGCCGACACGATCGGGTCGGCCACCGGCACCGCGCGCAGGCCGGCGAGTGCCGCTGCGCCTCGGTCGGCCGCCGATGACCCTGTCCCACCGGACGGGCTCCCGGCCTCGTGCGTCGGGTAGTCGAACAGGTAGGTCAGCGCGTCCATGACTCCATCATCCCAAGCTCCCGCTCCGCCGGCTGCCGCGCGCCGCGCGTCGATTGCGGTCAGCGGATGCAGGAACCCCGGGGAGTGGTGGCCTGTTCGGGGTCGGTCACCGGAATATCTGCATCCGCTGACGGTCCCCGGCCGGCGCCCTCAGCGGAAGGCGAGGATCTCGGGGCCCCAGGCCTCGCGGATGTCGGCGTCGGGGTCGTGCTCGACGCGGTCGTCGCGGTCGATGATGAGAGTGCTGCGGCTCGACTCGTCGTAGCGGGGCCAGGACGGGGCGTCGGCGAGGGGCGATGCCGGGGCGCCTGCCGCATCCGGGGACGCCGCATCCGGGGCGCCAGCCGCATCCCGGCCTACTTCCGCATCCGGGACGACTTCCGCATCGGGCACGCCGGCCTCATCCACCACCAGCGCGGCATCCGGGTCGCCCGTTCGCGCGAAGGCGAGCCAGCGCGCCTGCATGCGCTCCGACACCCGCAGCGCCTCGGAGCGGCCGCCGAGGCCGAACACGATGTCCTTGCCGCGGGGCGCGAACGAGCCGAACACGTAGGCGAGCTCGGCCGCGTGGGTGGCACCGATGCCCGAGACGCGCAGCAGCGGGGTGGCGTGGTCGAAGCGGTACATCCAGGTGGGGGCGAAACGGCTGTGCGCCTCGGCGAGCCAGACGGAGGGCATCCGGAAGCCCGCGTCGCGCGACACCTCGGCGGGCGTGCGGCGCCGCGGATAGGCCGGGTAGGCGCCGGTGATGCGCGCTCCGGCCCCTTCGAACTCGGGGCGGTCTGCCGCGATCTCGGCGAACATCTGCTCGACCTTCTCGCCCGTGATGGGCAAGAGCGGCGAGCGCATCAGCTTGAAGAACGACGACTCGTCGTGGTTGGTGCCGATGATCAGCGGGATGCGCGGGGCCCGCCCCTCGCGGAACACCGTGAGCGGGAACTCGGGCAGCACGTCGTCGCCCTGCATCGGCGCCATGGCGAGGGTGCCGGGCACCTTGCCCGAGACCTCGTGCACGAGCTCGGCACCGGCATCCACCAGGTCGAAGACGTCGAGCTCGCGCAGGCGGTGCGATTCGCCGGGAGCGATGCCGACGATCTCGAGAAAGCGCTCGGCCACGGCCCGGGCGCGCTGCCGGCCGTAGATCGAGGTGACCGGGGCGCTCTGGGCGATGGCCCGGTGGAACAGCCCGGTCGTCAGCGGCGAGGCCATCAGGGCGACGACGGATGCTCCTCCCGCCGACTCGCCGAACAGCGTCACGTCGTCGGGGTCGCCGCCGAACGCCGCGATGTTCTCACGCACCCACTGCAGGGCGAAGATCTGGTCGCGGAGGCCGAGGTTGGAGTCGAAGCCGTGGGTGAAGCCGGCGCCGGTGGTGGCGCCGGTGGTGACGTCATCCGCGAGGCTCGAGAAGTCGACGAAGCCGAGCACGCCGAGGCGGTAGTTCACGGTGACGACGACGACGTCGCCGTTCGCGGCCAGGTGGCGGCCGTCGTAGTAGCGCTGGGCGGTGGAGCCCTGGAAGTAACCGCCGCCGTGGATCCACACGAGCACGGGCTTGCCGCGGTGAGGCGGGGCGGCGGTCGTGACATCCGGATCCCGACCATCGGGAGTGCCGGTGCCCGCAGCCGTTCCGCGCGGAGACCAGATGTTGAGGGTGAGGCAGTCTTCGGCGATCGAGACGCCGGGCACGACCTCCATCGACTTCAGTACCCGCTGCGGGGCCATCGGCCCGAAGTGCGTCGCGTCGCGCAACTCGTGCCAGGGCTCGGCCGGAGCCGGCCGCCGGAACCGCCGCTCGCCGACCGGGGGCGCCGCGAAGGGCACGCCCTTCCAGCTCAGCACCTCGCCCTCGCGAGCGCCGCGCACCGCCCCCGCGGTGGTCTGGCGGATGAGGGAGTCTGCTCCGCCGCCCGTCGTCATGCCGAAATGCTACCCGGGCATCCTGCACCTTCGCCCAGCGTGGGCTCGTTCACGAGGGCTCGGAGCCCGGCGTGCGCGGCAGGGCGGAGAGGTCGGTGACGGCGGGGCCTTCGAGGCGGGTGCCTTCGGCGGCGAAGCGGGAGGCGTGCAGGGGGCAGTCCCAGCTGAGGGCGTCGTCGTTCCAGCGCAGCACTCCGCCGAGGTGGGGGCAGACCGCCGAGACCGCGCGGGTCTCACCGTCGACCGTCGAGATGCCGACGGGCGCGCCGGCGCGGTTCGCGACCACGCCGCAGCCCTCCGCGGGGCGCGGCACGGGCACGTCGGTGCGCTCGGCGGCCGCCCAGCCCGCCACGGCCTCGCGACCCACCGCAGTTCCGGCGACGGCCCCGCGGCCGATGTCGGCCGGGATGGTCACGCGCGTGCCGATCACCTGGTGCCAGCGACGGCGCTCCTGCCGCGGCTCCCCCGAGATCTCCGAGGTGAGCCGGATGGCCGCGGCCACGCCGTTGGTGAGCCCCCACTTGGCGAAGCCGGTGGCGAGGTAGACGCGTCCGCGGCCCCGCGGCAGCGCTCCGACGAAGGGGATCAGGTTGTGCGACTCGTAGTCCTGGGCCGACCAGCTGTGGGTGACCCGCGCCCCGGGATACAGCGCCCCCGTCCACTCCTCGAGCTCGAGCACGCGCTGCCTCTCGGAGCGCGAACCCGGCCGCCCCACTTCGTGCCCGTTGCCGCCCACGACGAGCAGCTCCGTGTCACCGCGCGGCGCCGTGCGCACCGAGCGCGAGTGCTCGCCGTCGCCGATCGAGAGGAACATCCCGCCGTGCAGCGGCGCAGCATCCGGAACCTCGAACGACAGCGCGTACGACCGCATCGCGTGGGTCTTGGCGAACGTCAGCCCCCGATCGAGGATCGGCGTGGCGGTCGCGAGCACGACGGCGTGCCCGCGCACGTCTCCCAGGGCGGTGCGCACCCGAGCGGGGTCCGAGGCCTTCACCCCGGTCACCCGGGCACCCGTGTGGATGACCCCGCCCGCCGCGAGGAAGGCGCGCGCCAGCGCATCCAGGGCGTCCATCGGGTCGAACTGCGCCTGCTCGGCCAGGGCCACCCCGAAGGCGAACGGAAAGGGCACGTCGACCTGATCGCCGTCGACGAGCGTCACCGGCAGCCCCGCCTCACGGGCGGCACTGTACTCGTCCTCCACGGCGACGGCGGCATCCGGATGCTGCGCGTAGCTGTAGGCCGTGTGCCGCTGCACCGGTACGCCCGCCTGCTCGCAGAACGCGAGCAGCCATTCCTGACCGTCGCGATTCGAGTCGACATAGGCGCGCAGCAGGCGCCGCGAATGGTGCGAACGGATGCTCGACAGCCGCGATCCCTGCAGCAGTGAGATCTTGCCGGTGGTGTTGCCGGTGGCAAGTGCGCCGATGCCGCGCGCCTCGAGCACGACGACCTTGTGACCGGTCTCGGCGAGCATCAGCGCGGTGCTGAGGCCCGTGATGCCGGCGCCGACCACCACGACGTCGTAGAGCCGATCGGCGAGAAAGGGCTGGGTGAGCAGGGGCGGACGCCCGTCGAGCCACAGCGAACCACGAGAACCGGGAGAACCGGGAGAACCAGCAGAACCGAGCGAGGACATGGGCTCAGTAGACACCCGCCCGCACCCCAGCGGGAGGGATGCTCAGCGGGTCGCCATCTCGACCGGAACATGCCTACGGTAGGAGGCGGGCATCCTGATCTAGGATGCCCCGCACACAATCGAGAAAGAGGGCGAGCATGAGCGAGCTGAGCGACCGGATCGACGAGCCCGGCGAGGCGGACGACTTCGCCCGCACGGCCGACGACCTCGAATCCGTCGACCCCGAGGGTGCTGAGGACATCGATCTCCTCGAAGACGCCGAGGGCGTCGATGTGAAGGTCGACCCCGTCTTCGACGACGACGAAGAGGTGCTGAACGACAACCTCGGCTACGAGGAGTAGGCCGACCTCAGGGAACCATGGGAGCGGCACCCGGCGTGGCGGGGCCGTCACCCATCGTGCCGGGTGAGGGCTGCTGCGCTGCCTGGGCCGTCTGCGCCTCTTGCGCCGCCCGGATCGCGGCGCGCCCGGAGGGCAGCAGCACGGCCACGACGATCACGAGCACCGTCGCGATGCCGGCCAGCACGAGCAGCGTCTGCACCGTCACCACATCGGCGAGCGGGCCGAACACCAGCATCCCCACCGGGGTGGCCAGCGCCATCACGATGCTGACGTAGCTGAACACGCGCCCCTGCATCTCGGGCTGCACGGTCTCCTGCACCAGGGTCATGAAAGGCGCCGAGAACAGCGGCACGAGCATCCCGAACGCGAACATGAACGCGTAGAACACCACGAGATTCGTGCTGAGCCCGAGCCCGATCGTGAACACCGCGAAGCCGAAGCTGGCCACCAGGATGAGCCCGATGCGGCTGCGCTTGGCCAGCACGGTCGACACCAGCACGCCACCGAGAAGCATGCCCACGCTGAACGCGATCTCGAGCACCGTCACCATCCACACCTCGGGCCCGAAGGTGCGCGCCACCATCAACGGTGTGATGAACGAGGGCGCCACGGTGAGCAGGAACAGGATGGCGAACACCAGCAGCAGCCAGCGCACCACCTGCTGGCGGGCGATGTAGCGCATGCCCTCCACGAGGTCTTCGCGATAGCTGGTGGCCTTCTCGGCGACGCGCGTGAGCGTCGGCACCGCCACGAAGGCGAGCATCAGGATGCCGATGCCGGCCGTCACCACGTCGATGAAGAACACCGGCACGATGCCGAAGGCGCCGAACACCACACCGGCTGCGGCGGGCGCGAGCAACGCCATCGCCGACTGGATGGTCTGGAAGACGCCGTTCACCCGCATCAGCTGCTCCGGCGGCGCGATCTGCGGGATCATCGCCTGCACCGCCGGCGTCTGGAACCCGGCACCCACCGAGCGCACGCCCACGGCGAGCAGGATGATCCACAGATCGGTGACGCCGTTCAGCATCAGCAGGGCGAGTACCAGCGTGACGGCGGCGATCGTGCCGTCGGAGAGCATCACGAGCACACGCCGGTTCATGCGGTCGGCCAGCACCCCGCCGAAGATCGACACGATCCCCTGCGGAAGGAAGGCGGCGACGGCGTACAGCGCCACCATCAGACCCGACCGGGTTTCGAAGGTGACGTACCACATCACCGCGTACTGCACGATCATCGACCCGAACAGCGACACCGTCTGCCCGCCGAGGAACAGCCCCACGTTGCGTCGCCAGTGCGCGGGCGTGCTCGCGGTCGCTCCAGGGCTGATCTCGGACATGTTCACAGCGTACACATGGCCACCGACACCGTCCGGTCGAGCCGGACGGGGGTGGGTGTCGGCTCAAAAGGCTGCAAAATACGCCGAGTGGAGGCGTATACGGCCTCGGTCGTCGCTATTTGCAGCTTTTTGAACCGAGACCCGGCGGCGGGGGTTCAGATTCAGGTTGCGTCAGATGTAGATGGCGGGGTCGAGGTAGAAGGCCGGGTCGGTGAGGGAGGCCTGCGGCGCGGAAGCGCCCGGGGCGGCGGCGGAGACGTCGCGGGCGGGGATGCCGACGAGCACCGAGCCGGGCGGGGCGTCCTTCACCACCACGGCGCCCGCGCCGATGCTCGAGTCGGCGCCGATCCGCACCGGTCCGAGCACGGTGGCACCCGCGCCCACGACCACGCGGTCGCCGAGGGTCGGATGCCGCTTCTCGCGCCGGGTGCTCCGGCCGCCGAGGGTGACGCCGTGGTAGAGCATCACGTCGTCGCCGATCACGGTGGTCTCGCCGATCACCACGCCCATCCCGTGGTCGATGAACAGGCGGCGGCCGATCCGGGCCCCCGGATGGATCTCGACCCCCGTGAGGAAGCGCGCCCACTGCGAGAGCAGGCGCGCCGGCAGGCGCAGCCCCGGACTCCGCCACCACCGGTGCGCCACCCGATACGCCCAGACGGCGTGCACGCCGGGGTAGCCGAGCACCACCTCGAGCGTGCTGCGCGCCGCCGGGTCGTGCGACCGCGCGGCCGCCACGTCTTCCCGCAGACGGGACCTGACACTCACCCGCTCAGTCGGCGAGGCCGGCCCAGAGGGGCGTGGAGATGTAGCGCTCGCCCAGGTCGCAGACCACGGCGACCACGGTCTTGCCGGCGTTCTCGGGGCGCTTCGCGACCTCGAGGGCCGCCCACATGATGGCGCCCGACGAGATGCCCGCCATGATGCCCTCCTCGCTGGCCAGCGCACGCGCCACCTCGAGCGAGTCGTCGAGGGTCACGTCGATGATCTCGTCGTAGACCTCGCGGTCGAGGATGGGCGGCACGATGTTCGCGCCGATGCCCTGGATCTTGTGCGGCCCGGCCACGCCCTGCGTGAGCAGCGGCGAGTCGAGCGGCTCGACGCCGACGATCTGCACGCCGGGCTTCCGCTCCTTCAGCACCTGGCCGACGCCCGTGATGGTGCCGCCCGTGCCGATGCCGGCCACGAAGATGTCGACGGCGCCGTCGGTGTCGGCCCAGATCTCCTCGGCCGTGGTGGCGCGGTGCACGGCCGGGTTGGCCTCGTTCTCGAACTGGCGGGCCAGGATGGCGTTCGGCGTGGAGTCGACGATCTCCTGCGCCTTCGCCAGGGCGCCCTTGATGCCCTCGGGCCCGGGGGTGAGCACGAGCTCGGCGCCGTAGGCGCGCATGACGACGCGGCGCTCGGCCGATGCCGTCTCGGGCATCGTGAGGATCACCTTGTAGCCGCGGGCGGCGCCCACCATGGCCAGCGCGATGCCGGTGTTGCCGCTGGTGCCCTCGACCACGGTGCCGCCGGGCTTCAGCGCACCCGACTTCTCGGCCGCGTCGATGATGGCCACGCCGATGCGGTCTTTCACGCTGTTGGCGGGGTTGTAGAACTCGAGCTTGCCGAGCACGGTGGCGTCGATGCCCTCGGCGAGGCGGTTGATGCGCACGAGCGGGGTGCGCCCGACGAGTTCGGTGACGTCGTTGTGGATGCGAGCGGGCATGTGGGTGCGGCTTTCTGCGAGCGGACGGGGTCGTGGAGCGTCGCTCACAACTCTAGTTCTCGCATCCGGCACCCGGCCGAAAATGACGCGGCGCCCGCAGAACCGTCAGCGGTTCGGCGGGCGCCGGTCAGCGGTGATCGCGTGCGATCAGCTGCAGGTGTAGGTGACGCCGTTGATCTCGTGGATGCCCGGGCCGAGGTCGGCGCACTGGCCCACCAGCGCGACCGCACCCGCGATGGCGACGATCACGATGATGATGTAGACCACCGTCAGGAGCGCGCCGATGATGATGCCCGCGGTGGCGATGCCGTTGGGCACGCCCGCCTTGCGGGACTGCACCTTCGCGATGATGCTGATGATCAGGCCGATCACCGGGGCGAGGATGGCCAGGATGAGGCCCACGATGCCGAGCGTCTTGCCCGGCTGCGTCGCCGGAGCAGCGTTGTAGCCCCCGGGCGTGACCGGCGGGGCGGCCTGGTACTGCGGGGCGGGCTGCTGAGGAGGGACGGGAGGCTGGTTCTCGTCGGTCATGGTGCTGTTCCCTTTCGCTATGGGGCTGTCAATCCGCTCTGGATACTCCAAGGTGCTTCGAAGGTTACCGCGATGGGCTCCCGTTGGCCCTATTTCGCGGGGCGGTTGGGCAGAACGTTCCCGTGAGCAGTCGCACGGGCTCCGGATGCCCGGCCGCGGTACCCTGGATCCTTCGCGCCGTCCGATCCATCTGCCGGCCGTCCGCACCCCACCGCGAGGAGTCCCCCGTGTCTGCAGTCCGCCCGCTCTCCGGCACCCGCATCGACCTCGAGCACGGCTCGTACCGCGCCTCCATCGCGGGCCTCGGAGCCAGCCTGCGCGTGCTGCAGTTCGAGGGCCGCGATCTCGTGGCGCCCTACGGCGTGAACGAGCTGCGCCCCGGCTACAGCGGCGCCACCCTCGCGCCGTGGCCCAACCGGGTGACCGACGGCCGCTACCGCTTCGCCGGCACCGAGCAGCAGCTGCCCCTCAGCGAACCGGCGCGCGGGCACGCCCTGCACGGCCTCGCCCTCTGGCTCGCGTTCACGGTGACCGAGCGCTCGGTCGACGCCGTCACGCTCACCGCCACCGTGCAGGCCCAGGCGGGCTACCCGCACCGCCTCGACCTCGAGGTCACCTACCGGCTCGACGACGAGGGCCTGCACCAGAGCGTCACCGCCACGAACGCCGGCGACGACGCGGCCCCCTTCGGAACCGGGCCGCATCCGTACCTCGTGGCCGGGCCCGGCCGGGTCGACGACTGGGTGTTCGAGCTGCCCGCATCCGAGGTTCTGACGGTGACTCCCGATCGGCTCATCCCGCAGGGCCTCGCGTCGGTCGACGCCGTCACGGATGCTGCGGCCGGCCGGGCGGGGACGTTCGACTTCCGCGAAGCCCGCGCGATCGCCGCGACCGTGATCGACCACGCCTTCACCGGTATCGCGCGCGACGGATCGGGCGTCGCCACGGTCTCGCTCACCGCAGCCGACGGATCCGGGGTCGCCATGCGCTTCGACGAGTCGTGCCCGTGGATCCAGGTCTGCACCGCCGACGACCCCCTCGACGCCGAGGCGCACCGCCGTGGGCTCGCGGTCGAGCCGATGACCTGCCCGCCGGACGCTTTCAACTCGGGCACCGATCTGCTGGTGCTCGACCCGGGGACGTCGACGACGGCATCCTGGAGCATTTCCGCCCTGACTTCCTGAGCCCGTCTTGTCGCGTCAGGCTTTGGTGGTCGACGAGCGGTCGACGATCACGGCCCACAACGCGTGCAGGCCGGCACGGATGGAGTCTTCCTCCACTCCGGCGAGGTACTGAAGGACGAAGCCCTCGAGCGCCGAGAACACATGGCGGGCGACGGCGTCGAGATCGCCGTCAGGGACATGTCGTCGCAGGCTTTCTCGAGTGACATCGAAGTAGCGCTCGTAAAGGCGCTTCACCGGCAGCGCGAAGAGCGGATTCCTCCGGGCCTCCAAAATCATCTCGTACTGGAAGACCTGGATACCCGGTGCCACGACCAGTGACTCCAGCAGCGCGTTCGTGAATCGTTGCTCCGACTCGAAGTCTAGCAGCAGCGTCGTGTCGATCGACCTCTCGACCGCCCACTCGAGAGCGGCCGCAAGGAGAGCATCCCGCGTTCCGAAGTGATGCGCGACGAGTGAGTTGTTGACTCCGGCTTGGGCGGCGACCGCCCGGAAGGTCAGCCCGCGCAAGCCCTTCGCCGCAACGATCTCGACTGCGGCCTCGACCAGCGCCTCGCGACCGCCGCCGTATCGCACCTGTCGAACCATGACCTCATGCTAACAACGCATGACTGCGCATTGCGCTCAAAACTAAGCATGTGCTTAGATTGCTCCCGCACCACTCGGGTGCATCTCGATGTCGAGAGGGGACGAAGATGTCTGAAGCCGCGTACGCGAGCTCCGCCACGATCGATCGCACCGACGCCGTACCGTTCGAGGTCGGCACGGTTCAGTGGGTGCGCCGGCCCGGGGACGGGAACCGGAGCGAACTCTCCGCGGGCTATTGGTTCATCACTCCGGAGCAGACGCCCGGACCGATGACCATCACCGGGCACGCCGATGAAACCGTGCACATCCTGGAAGGTCACGTCACGGTGGCCGTGGAGAACGGGCCGACCCTCGATCTCCGTGCCGGCTCCAGCGCCTCGCTCAACCGCGGGACGGTCGCGACGTGGACCGTGCTCGAGCCCACCGTCGAGTTCTTCGTGTACTCGTGAACCGCACGCCTGCACGGCCAGGGCACCACGACGTCATCGTCGTGGGTGCCGGGTTCGCCGGACTCGTGGCCGCGAGGGAACTCTCTCACGCCGGGTTGGACGTGCTCGTGGTCGAAGCCCGCGACCGTATCGGCGGTAGGACGTGGCTCGACGAGCGAATGGGGATGGAGCTCGAAATCGGCGGTACGTGGGTCCATTGGGTTCAGCCTCACGTCTGGGCCGAGTTGCGCCGGTACGGCATCGGGCTGGCGCCCAGTCCCCTACCCGAGACCGCGGCCTGGTGGAACGGCGAGCAAGCCGTTGCCGGGACACCGGATCAGCTTCTCGACCTGCTCGATGAAGGCAACACTCCACTCCTGGCAGATGCCATGACCGTTTTCCCTCTCCCGTATTCGCCCCTCAGTTCCACCATCGTCGACGAGATCGACGGTGACCGTCTCCTTGAGCGAATCCGGTCGCTCGGCCTCACCAGCGAGCAGGCATCCGTGCTTGAGGCTTTCTGGACGCTGAATTTCAACGGCAGGCTCGATGACGCGGCGTTCACCCAGGCGCTTCGCTGGGTGGCGCTGACCAACGGTGACTGGAAGCTGAACTTCGAGGCATGCGCCACGTACAAGATCGCCGGAGGAACCAAAGCCCTCGCCTCAGCGATCGCCTCCGACAGTTCGGCGACCTACGCCCTCGGCGTCGATGTGGCGAGTATTGATACGTCACCGGGCGAGGCGATCGTCGTCGCACGGGACGGCCGGCGTTTCACAGCGGACGCGGCGCTGGTGACCGTTCCCCTGCACGCACAGGATCGTATTGCGTTCACCCCGGAACTCAGCGCGTCGAAGCGAGACGCTCTCGATCGAGGCCAGTTAGGCCTGGGAACCAAGACCTGGTTCACAGTCGAGGGGGAACATCGTGCGTTCGTGGCGATGGGAGCCGCCGACTGGCCGCTCACGTTCTTCCAGTCGGAGTACGTCCACGACGGAAAGACCTACGTCATCGGGTTCGGCCCGGATGCCGGCGCCATCGATCCATTCAATGTCCTGGCGATTCAAGAACAGCTGTCGAAGCTGCGTCCCGATCTTCGCGTGCTGGAGTCGGCCGGTCATGACTGGGTGCACGATGAGTACTCGGGTGAGACCTGGCCGATGCACCGCACCGGCTTTCTGACGAGGTCCCTCGCTGCTCTGCGTGAACCCCACGGGGCGATTCACTTCGCTGGTTCCGATCTGGCTGACGGGTGGGGCGGGTTCATCGACGGCGCCATAGAAAGCGCACTCAGTGCGTCGCGAACTCTCATCGATGCCCGCAGGCCCTCAGACACGCGGGCCTGACCGAAGCCCCCACCGAACCGAGATCAAGGGAGATCGACGTGACCGACCGAACAGCTGCCCCAATCCCCGTGCCGACGACCACGTCAGCAGATCCGAGAGACAGGACGTCGCTTCGTGAAGGCGCCGTGGGCGTCTTCGGCATCCTCTTCTTCGTGCTCTCCGCGCAGGCCCCGCTCACCGGCATCGCCGGCGCACTGCCGTTGACCGTCCTGCTCGGCAACGGGGCCGGCGCGCCTGGCGCCTACCTGCTCATCGGCGCCGTCATCGCGCTCTTCGCAGTGGGCTTCATCGCGATGAGTCGCCGAGTCGTCGCGAAGGGAGCCTTCTATGCCTACGTCGGCGCCGGAATGGGCCGCAGGGCCGGCACCGGATCCGCGTGGCTGGCCTTGCTGGCCTACGCGACCGTTCAGGCGGCGATGTACGGTTTGTTCGGCGCGAGCGTCGCAGCGCTCTTCGCCTCGCTGGGGATGATCATCCCGTGGTGGCTTCCGGTGCTGATCACCATCGCCCTGGTGCAGCTTCTCGGATCGCTGAACATCGAACTCGGGGCGAAGGTGCTCGCCATCCTCGTCGGGCTCGAAATAGCAATCCTGCTCGCCTTCTCGCTCGGGATCCTGTTCACCGGCGGCGGCCCGGAAGGCGGCAGCATCGATGTCGCCGCCAGCTTCTCTCCTTCTGCCGTTCTTTCCGGGGCACCCGGTGTCGCCCTCATGTTCGCCGTCGCCTCGATGTTCGGCTTCGAGTCCACGGCGATCTATTCCGGGGAGGCCAAGGATCCGAAGCGGACGGTGGCGCGGGCGACCTTCCTCTCCGTCGCAGTGATCGCACTCTTCTTCAGCTTCGTCTCCTGGATGTTCATCTCGTTCTACGGAGCGAGCGAGGTCGTGGACGCGGCGGGAGCAGCCGTGGAATCGGGTGACTCGACGTCATTCGTCTTCGCCGCGCTCGACGGGATGCTCGGCCCTTGGTCCGGGCCGGTGGGCAGCATCCTGCTCGTCACCTCCCTGTTCGCCGGGATCCTCGCCTTCCACAACGGAATCAACCGGTACCTCCATGCGCTGGGAAGTCAGGGCTCACTCCCGTCTCGCCTCGCCCGCACGAACTCGCATCAGTCACCCTCTGCAGCTGCCTGGGCCCAGAGCGTCATCGCCGTGATCCTGATCGCTCCGTTCGCGCTCTTGGGACTGGACCCCGTCCTGACCCTGTTCTCGTGGTTCAGTGGTTTGAGCGTCGCAGCTCTCGTCACCCTCTACTCTCTGTGTTCCATCGCGATCGTCGTCTACGCGCTCCGACACCGCGCTGACTCCAGCGTTCTGAAGATGGTGGTCGCACCCGTGCTGGCTACTCTCTGCCTCCTCGGCGTACTGGCCGTGATCATCGTCAATTTCACCTCGCTCATCGGCGGCGAGCTTCTCACCGCCTCACTCCTGCTGATCGTCGTCCCGATCGTGTTCTCGATCGGCTTCATCAGCGAGAGAAACCGCACCACCCCGAAAGGACAGCGCCCATGACCGACACGACCGCACTCTTGGACTTCGTCTGCGTCAGCGCAGACGAAGGCCGCCCCATCCCCGACGCCGCCACCCGAGAAGTGATCGGCTACGCCCCCGTGCACACTCTCGCCGACCTGGAGGAACGCATCGCCGGCGCGCGTGCCGCACAGCCGGCCTGGCAGGCCCTGGGCCACAGCGAGCGAAGCCGGATCCTGAACGCGATCGCGGATGAGATCGAGGCCAACTCCGAAGAGTTGGCGCACCTGCTTTCCCGAGAGCAGGGAAAGCCGCTCGATGGGCCGAATGCGCGCTTCGAAGTCGGCGCCTGCGCGGTGTGGACGAGAAGTGCCGCCGACACGGTCTTGGAGCCAGAGCTGATTTTCGAGAGCGGCGCATCCCGCTCGATCCTCCACTACGAATCTCTCGGCGTCGTCGGCGCGATCGGCCCCTGGAACTGGCCGATGATGATCTCCGTCTGGCAGATCGCCCCATCGCTCCGGATGGGCAACAGCGTCGTCGTGAAGCCCAGTGGTTTCACTCCGCTGTCGGTACTGGCCCTCGTCGAGGTTTTCAACCGCCACCTGCCGGACGGCGTTCTCGCCGCCGTCACCGGCGACCGGGAGATCGGCTCGGCGATGGCGGCCCACCCGGAGTTCGACAAGATCATGTTCACCGGCTCAACCGCTACCGGGCGGAAGATCGTGGAGTCCTCCGCCCACAATCTCGCCCGGCTCACTCTCGAGCTCGGCGGCAACGACCCCGGGATCGTCCTTCCCGACACCGATATCAGCGGCCTCGCGGAGAATCTGTTCTGGGGATGCTTCATCAACACCGGGCAGACCTGCGCTGCTCTCAAGCGCCTGTACGTCCATGACTCGGTCTACGACGAGGTCGTCGATTCACTCGCCCGGATCGCCGAGTCGATGCCGATGGGGCGGGGTACCGACCCGGGCATGGTCCTCGGCCCGCTGCAGAATCAGGCTCAGTTCGATGTCGTCGAGCGACTCGTCGAGGATGCACGCAGTCGCGGTGCTCGAATCGTCACCGGAGGCGAAGCCGCCACCGATCTCGGGCCGCTGTTCTACCGGCCGACGGTCGTGGCCGATATCCAGGACGGTGCGGCGTTGGTGGACGAAGAGCAGTTCGGCCCCGCGATTCCCGTCATCCGCTACACCGAGATCGACGACGCTATCTGGCGGGCGAACGCCTCCGAACAAGGTTTGGGAGCCTCCGTCTGGTCGAACGACGTCGATAAGGCGCTCGCGGTCGCGCAACGTCTTCAGGCCGGTACGGTGTGGATCAACCAGCACGGCACCTTGAACCCCTCCGTGCCTTTCGGGGGCACGAAGTCCTCGGGATACGGCCAGGAGTTCGGCGTTCAGGGGTTGAAGGCCGTCGCGACACCGAAGGTCATCACGATCTGATCACCCGCGGCGTCCGCTCACGCGATGCTCGAGGTCAGGCGGCCGAACGCTCCCCCGCGAGGTCGTCGGCGTCGGGAAGGCTCGCGCGCTGGTACGCCCGGTGGTGCCGAGGGATGAACACGGTCAGCACCACACCGACCACCGCGGCCGCCGCCGAGATGATGAACGTGATCTGGAACCCGCCCGCACTCGGGGTGGTGACCCCGTTCGAGCTGATCAGGCTGGCCGAGAGCACCACGCCGAGCACGGCGCTGGCCACGGTCGACCCGAGCGAGCGCATCACCGAGTTGAGCCCGTTGGAGGAGGCCGTCTCGGTGGCCGGCACCGCCGCCATGATGAGCGTCGGCATCGACGAGTAGGCGAATCCGACGCCGAGGCCCACCACGGTGGCCACCAGGATCATGTGCCAGATCTCGGTCATGAAGAACAGGCCGCCCACGTAGGCGACGGCGATGATCGCGAGGCCGAGCAACAGGCTCACACGGGCGCCTCTGGCCCGGATGAGGCGCGCGGCCACCGGGGACATGGCCCACATCACGAGGCCGCTGGGCATCAGGCAGAGGCTCGCGACCAGCATGGTCTGGCCGAGCCCGACACCGGTTCCCACGGGAGCCTCGAGCAGCTGCGGCAGTGCCACGGTGCTGGCGAAGAAGGCGAAGCCGACCATCACCGAGGCGAGGTTGGTGAGCAGCACGGTGCGCCGCCCGGCGATGCGCAGGTCGACCAGCGGGCTCTCGGTACGCAGTTCGAACACGCCCCAGAGCACGAGAACGACCACGCCGGCCGCGAGCACGCCGAGGGTGACCGGGCTGCCCCAGCCCCAGGTTCCGCCCTTCGAGACGGCCAGCAGGATGCCGGTGAGCCCCACCGCGAGGCCGGCCGCGCCGAGGAAGTCGAACCGGCCTTCGCTGCGGAGCGTGCTCACCGGGATCAGCCGCCACACCAGCGCCAGGGCGATCACGGCCAGCAGGCCCGACACGATGAAGAGGAAGTGCCAGTCGAGGTACTGCGAGATCACGGCGGCCAGCGGCAGGCCCACGGCACCGCCGACGCCGAGCGTGGCGCTCACCAGCGCGATCGCGCCGCCGAGACGGTCGCGGTGCAGCACGTCGCGCAGGATGCTGATGCCCAGCGGGATCACGCCGATGCCGACGCCCTGCAGGGCCCGGCCCACGATCAAGAGCAGCAGCGAGTTCGCGAACAGGGCGACGAGCGAGCCGAGCACCACGAGACCGAGAACGATCAGCATGATGCGGCGCTTGCCGTAGAGGTCGCCGAGTCGCCCGGTGATCGGCGTCGCCACCGAGGCGGCGAGCAGGGTGACCGTCACGGCCCACTGCGAGTCTTCGGGCGTGACGCCCAGGATGCCGGGCAGCGAGGGCACCAGCGGAGTGAGCAGGGTCATCATGAACGCGGCCACGAGGCCGGTGAAGGCGAGCGCGAACACGACCGCCCGCGAGTTCACGGGCTGCTGCAGGCGTGCGCGCTCGGCATCCGTCAGCCAGGCGCCGCCGGTGGCCCCGGGCGCACCGTCAGCGGCAGCCGCGGCACCGGCACCGGCAGCGCGGATGGCGCCGGTGTCGGTGCGGTCGTCGAATCTGGTCACAGGATTCCCTTCGGGGAGCGATGCGGGAGGCGACGCTGCGGCCCGATGGGGCAGCAAAATAATTGCCCCTGGTGAACTACTTTACTCGGGGTGTCAACCGGGCGACCGGGGCGGATATTCCGTTCGGCCCGATAATGAGGTCATGAGCGAGGTCATGCGCACGGAGCGGGGATTCGATCGGCTGGTCAACTTCAGCGACGCGGTGGTGGCGATCGCGATCACGCTGCTGATCCTGCCGCTGGTCGACACGGCCACCGAGCTCGACGGGATGACCCTCTCGGAGCTGTTCGAGAAGGACGGCCAGAAGCTGCTGGTGTTCGTGATCAGCTTCGTGGTGATCGGCCGGTTCTGGCTGGCCCACCACCGCATCTACGAGCGCATCGTCAGCTACAACACGACCCTGATCTGGGTGAACATGTTCTGGTTGCTCACGATCGTCTTCCTGCCCTTCCCCACGGAGCTGATCGCGACCACCGGATCGGCCAACCCCGACACGACCCTGCTCTACGTCGGCACGATGCTGGCCACGAGCGTCTCGAGCGCCGCGCAGCAGTGGGTGATCGTGCGCAGCCCCGATCTGCAGGCGCCGGAGGTGCGCGGCACGCTCACCGTGCTGCCGAGCCTGGCCACCTCGGTGATGATGCTCGTCGTGCTGCTCGTGGCGCTCGCCCTGCCCGATCTGGGGCTGCTGCCCCTGCTGCTGCTCCTGTTCACCGGCCCGGTGCTGGCGGTGCTGAACCGGGTCGAGAAACGGCGGGCGCTCAGAGCCGGTCGTGCTCGGCCGACGCCCTCGGAATGAGGGGGACGGCCACCACCGGGCACAGCGCCACCGCCGCGAAGGCCAGCGGAAAGCCGAGTACTCCGATCAGCGCGCCGACCGCCGGGCCCACCGCCGAGGCCGCCACGAACTGAGCCGTGTTCTGGGCGCCGAGGGCGCGGCCGGCCCACGCCGATCCGGCCACCTCGGCCACCGAGGTGAAGGCGAGGCCGTTGTCGGCCACCACTACACTCGTGGCGATCACGAACAGCACACCCGCGGCGATCAGGGCGGCCAGGACGGTCGGGCCTGAGGATGCCGGCGCCGCGGCATCCGGAACCGCCCCCGTCGTCGCATCCGGAACCGCACCGGTCGCCCGCAGAACGGCGTCGAGCCCGGCGAGCAGCAGCATCATCGCCGCGGCCGCCACGGCCACCCAGGCGAGCGGGCGCACCCGGCTGCCGACGCGGTCGCTCAGCACGCCCACGCCGATGCGGCCGATCGCCCCGACGAACTGGGCGACGCCCACCAGCACGCCGGCGATCACCGGATCCATGCCGATCTCGGCGATCAGCCAGACCAGGCCGAAGGTCGAGAGGGTGAACTGCGGCACGACCAGCAGCACCGAGACGGCGTGGATGCGCCAGAGGAATCCGCTCGACCGATAGGGGTTGGCGGCGCGCGCCACGTCGGGGGCGGCCGCCCGCGGAGCCCGTGGCGGGTTCCGGATGCCGATCGCGCAGGCCACCGCGAACACCGCGGTCAGCACGGCCGGCACGGCCAGTGCTGCGCCGACCCCCACACCGGAGGCGAGCTGCGGAACGCACAGCGCGGCGATCGTCACCCCGAGCGGCTGCGCCATCTGACGGATGCCCATCGCGAGGCCCCGGCGGTCTTTCGGGAACCAGCCCACCACCACCCGGCCGCTGGCCGCATTCGTGCTGGCCGAGGCCGCGCCGCCGAGCAGGAAGAACAGCCCCAGCGCCACGTATCCCTGCGCCTGGACGGCGGCGAAGGCCGCTATGGCCGTGAGCGCGAGCCCGCCGGCAATCACCCAGCGCTCGCCGATGCGGTCGGCCAGGGCGCCCCAGGCGATCAGGGTGAGCACCATGCCGATGGTCGGCGTGGAGGCCAGCAGGCCGGCTTCGGCCAGGCTCAGGCCGCGCTCGGTGTGCAGTAGGGGGATGAGGAAGGCGGGGGCGCTCACGAACACGGTGCCCGAGATCTGGGCGCCGAGGCCGAGGCCGAGTGCCGTCCAGGCGCGGGCGGCGTGGGGCATGGGCTCGCGCGGCGGCTTCGCGCCGCGTCGCAGCTGCGTCGTCGAGGTGCTCATGAGGTCTCCTTCCGGTACGAGTCCGGGCCCGGGTCCGGTACGATGACGGTACACCAATTTGGTATCCCAAATCGAACCGGGGAGAGCGTCATGCCCGATACCGTGCCGTCGCAGGCATCCGGACTCTTCGAACGGATGCGGTCCGCCATCCTGACCCTCGAGCTCGCCCCCGGCGAGCGCCTCACCGAGCGCGGGCTCGAGGCCGCCTTCGCGGGATCGCGCACGCCGGTGCGGGCCGCTCTGATGCGGCTCGAGAACGAGGGACTCGTGCTGCGCGAGGGGCACGCGGGGCGTGGCTGGGTGGTGGCGCCGATCGATGTGGCCGAGATCCGGTCGCTGGCCGAGCTGCGCGAGGCGGTGGAGTCGATGGCCGTGCGGCTCGCCGTGGAGCGGGCCGTGGATGCCGACCTGGATGCGGTGGCCGAGCTGCTGACGGCGGGCGGTCCGGCCGCCGACGAAGACGAGGGCCTGCGCGCCGGCAGCGACTTCCACGTGGAACTCGCGACGCTCTCGGGCAACCCGCTGCTGGCCGACGCGGTGCGCGGCGCGATGACCCGGCTGGCGCGCACCCGCTGGCTCGAGGTGCGCACGGCCGCGTCGCGGGCGCAGGCGCGCGACGAGCACCAGGCGATCGTCGACGCCCTCCGCGCGCGCGACGCCGACCGGGCGGCCGCCCTCGTGGCGGCGCACATCCGCGACACCAATGAGCGCCTGGTGCACTTCCTCACCGCCGAGCGCCGCCGCCTGCGCGGTCACGGCCTCTCGATCGTCGACGGCGCTCCCGCACGCCCCACCCGCGCGAACTGAGCACCCTCACCCCTCGTCGCGGCTCGTTCGGTCGCGATTTCGTGCCTTCATCCGGCCCCGAAGACACTTTTTTGCGACCGAACGGCTCCCCGGGAGCTGCGGCGCGCGGGTGGGGAGTGTGAGGGTCAGCTAGCGCAGAGTCAGCGGGCTGAGGACTCCACGGCGCGGAGGAAGGCCACGGTCTCGTCTTTGAAGACGCGCGAGGTGACCGCGGTGATGTGATCGCGGCCGGGCAGGGGCACGAAGGAGGCGTGCCCGATGCGGGACGCGAGCTGCTCGATCGGGCCGGCGAGCTCGTCGTCGGTGCCGGCCGCGAAGAGCAGCGGCTGCGACGGGATGCGCGCGAGCGGCCGGAACGCGTGCCGCTGCTGCGCCTCGGCCACGCGCAGCAGCGCGTGCGGGTCGTTGCCGGGGATGCCCGCCGCCATCCGCACGTAGCGCGCCGTGGCATCCGGCGCGTCCGGTGCGTCCGGTGCTCGGGGCGCAGCAGGGCGCGGCGCGGCAGTACGCTCCCCCT
>NZ_JAHFUW010000010.1 GCF_023264855.1 Herbiconiux sp.
GGCGGCCATAGCGAGAGGGAAACGCCCGGTCACATTCCGAACCCGGAAGCTAAGACTCTCAGCGCCGATGGTACTGCAAGGGGGACCTTGTGGGAGAGTAGGACACCGCCGGACTTACTTCACAAAATGGCCACCCAGCAATGGGTGGCCATTTTGCTTTAACATCACCAACAGAGGAGCTGCCATGACGGAGCCGGACGACGAGAAGCGCCAGGGCGGCAAGACGCCGCACACGCCTCGACAGGGTGGCGACAAGCGACCCTTCGAGCCACGACGCGACAAGAGCTCGCGGCCGGACCGCGGTTCCCGTCCGGAGCGATCCGGTGGGCAGCGCCCCGATCGCGGCGGACGGCCGTCGTCCGGGGGACCGGGGGAGCGTCGGCTCTGGACCAAGGACGGCAAGCCGGCCCGCAACGACAAGGGCGCTCAGCGCCCGGAGCGGCCGCCGATGACCGAAGAGGAGCTGCGCGCCCGCGAGCTGCGTTCGGTGCGGACTCGGCACGACGATCCGCTGATTCCAGATGACGTGACGCCGCGCGACCTGGACAAGGTCGCGCGCAACGAACTGAAGACGCTCAACAAGGAGAACGCCGACGAGGTCGCGCGGCACCTGGTGATGACCGCTCGATTGATCGACGAGGATCCCGAGCTCGCTCACCAGCATGCGGTGTCGGCCTCGCGCAGGGCGGGACGAATCGGGGTGGTGCGCGAGACGCTCGCCATCACGGCGTACCGCACGGGAGACTTCGCTCTCGCGCTGCGGGAGCTTCGCACCTACCGCCGGATCACCGGCTCCAACGAGCAGCTGGCACTGATGATCGACAGCGAGCGGGGGATGGAGCGGCCCGAACGCGCGCTCGAGGCCGGCCGTTCGGTGGAGCGCTCGACTCTCTCCGTGCCCACGCAGGTATCGGTGGCGATCGCCATGTCGGGCGCCCGGCTCGACCTCGGCCAGACGGAGGCGGCCCTCACGGAGCTGGAGATCCCGCAGCTGAACCCGGACGTGGCCTATTCGTACAGCCCAGATCTGTTCGACGCCTAC
This sequence comes from Herbiconiux sp., assembly GCF_023264855.1. Lineage (GTDB taxonomy): Bacteria > Actinomycetota > Actinomycetes > Actinomycetales > Microbacteriaceae > Herbiconiux. The sequence goes on from NZ_JAHFUW010000010.1 coordinate 1,043, forward strand.
GCCGAGGTGCTCGAGGAGCTCGGTCACGACGCCGAGGCCGCGACCTGGCGCGAGCGCGCCCAGCGTGCGGACGCGGCCCTGAACGGCGAGGCCGACGACGAGATCGAAGTGTTCGAGGTGGAGGACCTGGAAGACGAGGGTCTCGAGATCGACGATGATGACGAGGAGAACGCAGCCGGTGGGCCTGTTCCGAGCGAAGAAGACTGACACCGTGGATCCGCTCGAGGGGATCGACGCCGTTCTCGCGGATCTCGACGGGGTGGTCTACGCCGGCCCGAACCCGATTCCGCACGCCGTGGAGGCTTTGTCGCAGGTTCGCGCCCAGGGGTTGCGCACCGGGTACATCACGAACAACGCCTCGCGTACCGACGCTCAGGTGGCGGAACACCTCAGCAGCTTCGGCCTGACCGTGGCGCCGGAAGACGTGGTGACCTCGCCGCAGGCGGCCATGCGCGTGCTCGGCACGCTCGTCGAGCCCGGCTCCACCGTTCTCGTGGTCGGCGGCATCGGGCTCGTGAGCGAACTGGAGAAGGCCGGGTACGTGGTGACCCGATCCGCCGACGACAAGCCGGCCGCCGTGTCGCAGGGCTTCGCACCCGACGTGGGCTGGACCCAGCTCGCCGAGGCCGCGTTCGCCCTGAGTGACCCCGCCGTGCACTGGGTGGCCACGAACACCGACTGGACCATCCCGGTTGCCCGCGGCATCGCCCCGGGCAACGGCACGCTGGTCTCGGCTGTGCATACCGCGGTGGGGCGGCTCCCGGTGGTCGCCGGCAAGCCCGAGAAGACGATCTTCGAGGTCGCGACCGCGCGCTTCGGTGCGTCGAATCCGGCGTTCATCGGCGACCGGCTCGATACCGACACCATGGGGGCCAAGCGCGCGGGACTGCGCGCCATCCACGTGCTGACCGGCATCGACCGGGCGAAGCAGGTGCTGGCCGCCCCGAAGGACTCTCGGCCCGACTTCATCCTCGAAGACCTGCGGCAGCTGTTCGAACCGTACCCGGCGACCCAGCGGTCGAAGGACGGCTCGGAGACCTCGGTGGGCGCCTCGGTGGTGCGGATGAGCGGCTACGTCGTGCGGGTGGTGAAGGCCGGCGACTCGTCGACCGATCTGCTGCGCGCCGGCTCGGCGGCCATCTGGGACTCGGGTCTGTCGATCCACGCGCTCGACGTCGATCCGGCGCTCTACAGCTGAGCGGGATGCGGTGCCGGCCGACGGTCGCGCCGGGTGTCCGGGGTACGCTGGAACAGTGGACACGGATGCGATCGAGACGGAGGGGGCCGGTGCCGACGACGCCCTGCTCCCGCGGCTCCGCGTGATCGAACAGCAGCCCCTGGACCAGCGCGCGACGGCCTACGCCCAGGTGCACGACGAGCTGAAGGCCCGCCTCGAGGGCGGAGACACCTCGCCGTCGGATGGGTAGCGCCGATGGGTAGCACCCGGCTCGACGCCGTCGTGGCGGCGCGCGGTTTGGCGCGGTCGCGCACGCACGCGGCCCGGCTGATCGCCAACGGCTACGTGCGTGTGGACGGCGTGAACGTCGTGAAGGCCTCGTTCCCCGTCGAGGAGGCGCAAGAGGTGACGGTCGACTCGGTCGACCGGTACGTGAGCCGTGGCGCGCACAAGCTGATCGCCGCGCTCGACGCCTTTCCGCAGGTGCGGGTGACCGATGCGCTCGCGCTCGACGCGGGGGCCTCCACCGGCGGCTTCACCCAGGTGCTGCTGGAGCGCGGCGCGCGCCGGGTGATCGCCGCCGACGTGGGGCACGGTCAGCTCGATCCGATCATCGAGCGCGACCCGCGGGTTGTGGCGGTGGAGGGGTTCAACCTGCGCTACGCGACCGCCCAGACGTTGGCCGGGGCATCCGGAGTCGCGGATCCGGTCGATCTGGTGGTGGCCGACCTGTCGTTCATCTCGCTCGGGCTGGTGCTCGCACCGCTGCAGACCGTGGCGAAACCCGAAGCCGACTTCGTGCTGCTGATCAAGCCGCAGTTCGAGGTGGGGCGCACGGGCATCAAAGAGGGCATCGTGCGCAACGCCGACCTCCGCTCCGATGCGGTGACGAACGTCTTGTGGGCGGCGTACGATCTGGGGTTGTCCACAGGCGGGATCATCCCGTCCCCCATTGCGGGGAACGCGGGCAATCTCGAGTACCTGGTCTGGTTCAATCGGGAAGCCGGATCGCATCCGACAGAATGGTTGGACCGAGTGGCCGAGATGACAGGAGCGTGACGCGTGCCGTCTGAGCGATACATGCTGGTGGTGCTGCACACCGGCCGCCGCGACTCCGTGCTCGCCGCCCAGAGCGTCTGCCGGCAGCTGCGCGACGCCGGGGTGACGCCCGTCGTGGCGCCCTTCGACGACGACGACAATGCCGAGGTGCTGGCCGAGCTGGGCGAGATCGTGTTGCTCGGCGAGGGTGTGTCGATGTTCGACCTCGAGCTCGTGATCGTGCTGGGAGGCGACGGAACCATCTTGCGCGCCGCCGAGATCGTGCGCGGATCCGCCGTTCCGCTGCTCGGGGTGAATCTCGGGCATGTCGGCTTCCTCGCCGAGAGCGACCGGGAAGACCTGGCCGAGACCGTGAACCGCGCGCTGGCACGGGACTACGAGGTGGAAGAGCGGATGACGCTTTCGGTGCGGGTGAAGGTGGGCGACGAGGTCGTCTACGAGAGCTGGGCGCTGAACGAGGCCACGGTCGAGAAGGCCAGCCGCGAGCGGATGCTCGAAGTGGTGGTGGAGGTCGACGGCCGGCCGCTCTCCAGCTTCGGCTGCGACGGAGTGGTGATGTCGACGCCCACCGGGTCGACCGCCTACTCGTTCTCAGCCGGGGGACCGGTGGTGTGGCCGAGTCTGGACGCACTGCTGATGGTGCCGCTCAGCCCGCACGCGCTGTTCGCCCGCCCGCTGGTGGTGGGGCCGGAATCCGCCCTCGCGGTGGAGGTGCTCGACCGTACCCAGGGCGGCGCCGTGCTCTGGAGCGACGGCCGGCGGATGTGGGACCTGCCTAAGGGTGCCCGAGTAGTGGTGCGGCGTTCGCCGACCCCCGTGCGGCTGGCGCGACTGCATCGGGCGCCGTTCACCGATCGCCTGGTGCGCAAATTCAACCTGCCCGTGAACGGGTGGAGAGGGCCGAGCGACCGTGATTGAGGAACTCTCCATCCGCGACCTCGGGGTGATCGGCGAGGCCGTGCTGCCGCTCGGCCCCGGCTTCACCGCCGTGACCGGCGAGACCGGCGCGGGCAAGACCATGGTCGTCTCCGCGCTCGGCCTGCTGTTCGGTGAGCGAGGCGACTCGGGGTCGATCCGTTCGGGTGCGGCTCAGGCCTGGGTCGAAGGACGCCTGCTGGTCGACGCCGGGGGCGACGTGGCCGAGCGCGTGCGCGAGGCCGGGGGAGACCTCGACGCCGACGGATCGGCCGGCGGAACGGGGGAGCTCATCCTCTCGCGCTCGGTGGCGGTGGAGGGACGCAGCCGCGCCGTCGTGGGTGGCCGCTCGGCACCGATCAGCGTGTTGTCGGAACTCGGCGCGTCACTGATCGTGGTGCACGGGCAGTCGGATCAGCTGCGCCTGAAGGGGCAGTCGGCCCAGCGCGGAGCCCTCGACAGCTTCGCCGGCGCCGAACTCGCGGCCCGGCTGAGCGAGTACCGCAGCCTGTACGAGTCGTGGCAGGCGCACGCCTCCGAGATCGAGGTGCTCGTCACCGAGCGAGCCGCGCGCATCCGCGAGGCCGAGCAGCTGCGGGCCGCGATCGACGAGATCAGCGCGGTGGCGCCCGTCGACGGGGAAGACGAGGAGCTGGCGGAGCTCGCCGGCCGCCTCACGAACCTCGAAGACCTGCGACTGGCCTCGGCCGAGGCGCGCGAGAACATCTCGAGCGAGACCGGCGAGCTGCCCGACACCATCGGGCTGATCGACGCCGCCCGGCGCAGCCTCGAGCGCGTGGCCCACCATGACACCGCTCTCGCACCGATCGTGGAGGCGCTCGCGAACGCGAGCTTCATCGTCTCGGACATCTCGACGCAGCTTTCGAGCTACTCGGCGGCACTCGAGACCGACGAGGTGGGCCGGCTCGACCAGGTGCAGGATCGCCGCGCCGACCTCACCGCGCTGATGCGCAAGTACGGCACGACTCTCGCCGAGGTGATCGCCTACGCGGCCGATGCCGAGCCGCGGCTGCTGGAGCTCGACTCGGACTCCGACCGGATCGAGCAGCTCACCTCGTTGGTCGACGACGAGCTCGCCGAACTGAACCGCCTGGCCGACGACGTCAGCGCTCTGCGGCGTGCGGCCGCCGGCACCCTCGCCGACGCGGTGACCGAGGAACTCGGCGCGCTTGCGATGCCGAACGCGAAGCTCGTGGTCGACGTGCAGCCGCGAGACGAGCTGGGCACGACCGGGCGCGACCTGGTGCAGTTCTTGCTGCGCCCGCACGAGGGCAGCGAACCGCGGCCCCTCAACAAGGGCGCCTCCGGTGGTGAGCTCTCGCGGGTGATGCTCGCGATCGAAGTCGTGCTGGCCAGCGCCGACCCGGTGCCCACGTTCGTGTTCGACGAGGTGGATGCGGGTGTGGGCGGCGCCTCGGCCATCGAGATCGGGCGCCGGCTTGCAGTGCTCGCCCGCACCTCCCAGGTGGTCGTGGTGACCCACCTGGCCCAGGTGGCGGCCTTCGCGACCAACCATCTGCGGGTCGAGAAAGACCAGGACGGTCCGGTGACGGCATCCAATGTCGTCAAGCTCGACGGGGAGCACCGGCTGGCCGAGATGGCACGCCTGCTCTCGGGTCTGCCCGACTCCGAATCCGGTCTCGCCCACGCGGCCGAACTGCTCGCTACAGCCCAGAGTCTCGCTGTGTCACACTGATACGAATTCGGGGGCTGAGGGGCGGGTTCGAGCGTGGCACGGTTGACGAACAAGGAGCTGGCCGAGCTGGTCGAGCAGCTCCAGGCCGAGAACGAGCAGCTGCGCGCGGCGGCCCGCGCGGAGGCCGACACCGTCGAGATCGAGTCGGCTGACGACTCCGCACCGCGAGTGAAGCGGCGGCGCGGCCGGCAGCGGGGCCGCACCGTGGCATCCGTCGCCCTCGTCGTGATCGGGCTCGTGCTCGCACCGGTGGCGCTTGCCGGGAACTGGGCGCAGGGTCAGCTCGCCGACACGGACACGTTCGTGGCGACCTACGGGCCGCTGGCACAGGATCCCGCGGTGAAGGCTTTTCTCGTCGACGAAGTGATGACCGTGGTGAACGAGCAGGTCGACTTCCAGCAGTCGACCAGCGACGTGTTCGACGCCGTGAACGAGCTGGGTCTGCCGCCGACGGCCGCCGCGGCACTGAACGCCCTCAAGCAGCCTGCCGCCCTCGGCCTCCAATCGCTCGCGACCTCGGTGGTGACGCAATTCATCGATTCGCAGGCCTTCGAAGACATCTGGGCGCAGACCCTGCGGCTGACCCATCAGCAGCTGATCGCCGCGATGACGAACGACCCGGGCAGCGCGCTGCGGATCTCCTCGACAGGGGAGCTGACCATCCAGCTCGGGCCGGTGATCGACGCCGTGAAGGGCGCGATGGTGGCGCAGGGGCTCGGGTTCGCCGAAGCGATCCCGTCGGTCGACATCGGAGTGACCGTGGCGAAGTCGTCGAGCCTCAGTCAGCTGACGCTGATCTACGGGCTCTCGGTGAGCATCGGGCAGTGGCTGCCGCTGGTGGCGCTGCTGTTCCTGGTGGCGGGCGTGGTGGTGGCCAAGCGCCGCACCGTGACGCTGTTCTGGACGGGACTCGCGCTCGGCGTGGTGATGGTGCTGATGGGGATCGCTCTGCGGGTCGGGCAGGTGATCGTGGTGGCCTCGACGGCGCAGTACGTGCCGGGGCCCGCCATGGCGGCGATCTACGACGGGGTCACCTCACTGATCGCCTCGTCGATCGTGGCGCTGGCCGTGCTCGGGTTCACCGTGATGCTGATCAGCTGGGCGCTCGGGCCGTGGCGGCCGGCGCCGGCCGTGCGCTCGGCCTTCGTCGAGGGAGCCAACCGGCTGCGGCGGGCGGGGGACCAGCGGGGGATCTCCACCGGGTCGTTCGGGCGGTTCCTCGGGCGGCAGCGGGTGCTGATCCAGGTGCTGATCGGGCTCGGTGCGGCGGCGCTGATCGTGTTCATCCGGCCGCTGAGCACCGCGCAGATCATCTGGACCGCGGTGGTAGCGCTGCTGCTCCTGCTGGTGGTCGAGGTGCTGCAACGGCCTCCGCTGCCGGCGATCGTCGCGCTCGACGACGAACTCTCCGGCTCGTCCGATGACGAGCATCCCGATACGGCTGATAGGGTGGAACTCCGTGGATGACGCTGATTACACGGACAAGACGAACGACACGACAATGACGAAGCACATCTTCGTCACGGGGGGTGTCGTCTCCTCTCTCGGCAAGGGCCTCACCGCCGCCAGCCTGGGAAATCTGCTGACGGCGCGCGGCCTCAAGGTGGTCATGCAGAAGCTCGATCCCTACCTGAACGTCGACCCGGGAACGATGAACCCGTTCCAGCACGGCGAGGTGTTCGTGACCGACGACGGCGCCGAGACAGACCTCGACATCGGGCACTACGAGCGCTTCCTCGACATCAACCTGAACCAGGCCGCGAACGTGACCACGGGGCAGATCTACTCCAGCGTGATCGCCAAGGAGCGCCGCGGCGAGTACCTCGGCGACACCGTGCAGGTCATCCCGCACATCACCGACGAGATCAAGCGCCGGATGCGGCTGCAGGCGCACGACGCCTCGCGCCCCGACGTCATCATCACCGAGATCGGCGGCACCGTCGGCGACATCGAGTCGCAGCCGTTCATCGAGTCGGCTCGCCAGGTGCGCCACGAGCTGGGGCGCAAGAACGTGTTCTTCGTGCACGTCTCGCTGGTGCCCTTCATGAACGCCTCGGGCGAGCAGAAGACCAAGCCCACGCAGCACTCCGTGGCCGCGCTCCGCTCCATTGGCATCCAGCCGGATGCTCTGGTGCTGCGCAGCGACCGGCCCGTCTCCGAGGGCAACAAGCGCAAGATCGCGCTGATGTGCGACGTCGACGAGCAGGCCGTCGTGAACGCCATCGACGTGCCCTCGATCTACGACATCCCGACCATGCTGCACGAGCAGGGGCTCGACGACTACATCGTCGACCACCTCGAGCTGCGCGAGAAGGCCGGCGACGTGGACTGGTCGGGCTGGCAGCCGCTTCTGGACGCCGTGCACGAGCCCAAGCATGAGGTGACCATCGGGCTGGTGGGCAAGTACATCGATCTGCCCGACGCCTACCTCTCGGTGACCGAGGCGCTGCGCGCCGGCGGGTTCGCGCACCGGTCGAAGGTGACGATCAAGTGGATCCCGTCCGACGAGTGCGAGACGCCCGAGGGCGCCGCGCGCGAACTCGGCGACGTGGACGGCATCTGCGTTCCCGGCGGATTCGGCGTGCGCGGCATCGAGGGCAAGCTCGGCGCGCTGCGCTTCGCCCGCGAGAACAAGATCCCCGCGCTCGGCCTCTGCCTCGGCCTGCAGTGCATGGTGGTGGAATACGCCCGCAACGTGACCGGGCTGCCCGGCGCCTCCTCGAGCGAGTTCGACCCCGACACCGAGTTCCCCGTGATCGCCACCATGGCCGAGCAGGTCGACATCATCGCCGGGGGAGACCTCGGCGGCACCATGCGACTGGGGCTCTACGAGGCCGTGCTCGCCGACGGGTCGATCGCGGCCGAGGTGTACGGCGCATCCGTCGCCTCCGAGCGTCACCGCCACCGCTACGAGGTGAACAACCGCTACCGCGAGCAGATCGCCGAGTCGGGCCTGTGGTTCTCGGGGCTGTCGCCGAACGGGCACCTCGTCGAGTACGTCGAGCTGCCGCGCGAGGTGCACCCGTACTACATCGCCACCCAGGCGCACCCGGAGCTGCGCTCGCGGCCCAGCCGGCCGCATCCGCTGTTCGCCGGCCTCGTCGGAGCCTCGCTGGAACGCCAGGAGGCGACCCGGCTGTTCCCGGTGCAGGACGCGGACGCCTGAGGATCCGGATGACTTCTGCCTCTGTGCCCGGTGAGCCCGAGCTGCTCGCCGACTCGCCTGCGCCCGTGGAGGTCTCCTCGAGCGAGGTGATGTTCGACGGGTACGTGTGGGACGTGCGCCGGGAGACCTTCGCGTACGGCGAGGAGACGCTGCGGCGCGACTTCGTGGATCATCCGGGCGCCGTCGCGATCTTCGCGCTGGACGACGAGGACCGGGTGCTGCTGATCAAGCAGTACCGGCATCCGGTGCGCCGGCGCGAATGGGAGCCGCCGGCGGGGCTGCTCGACATGGAGAACGAGTCACCGCTGGAGGCCGCCAAGCGGGAGCTGGCCGAGGAGGCCGATCTCGAGGCGTCGTCGTGGCATGTGCTGAGCGATTACCTGACGACGCCCGGGGGCAACAACGAGGCGATCCGGATCTTCTTGGCCCGGGGCGTGCGCGCCACCGGCTCGGTGTTCGAGCGCGAGGGCGAAGAGGCCGACATGGAGCTGCGCTGGGTGCCGCTCGGCGAGGTCGTGGATGCCGTGCTGGCGAGCCGGGTGCAGAACCCGTCGCTGGTGATCGGGGCGCTCGCGGCCGAGGCGTCGCGTTCGCGGGGCTGGGCGACGTTGCGGCCGGCGGATTCGCCGTGGACCGCGCATCCGCTGCACCGCGGCGACGCCGGATAGCACGGTGAGCGACGCCGACGCCCTCGCCGGGGGCGGCGACTCCGACGGGGTGGCCGGGGCCGACGCGGTCGGCGCCGACATGGTCGCCGAGGCTTCTGCCCGGGAGGCGGCGGATCGGGATGCGCTGGAGCGGGCGGTCGACGGATTCCTCCGGCACGTGACGGTGGAACGGGGACTCGCGGCGAACACCGTGGCGGCGTACCGGCGCGATCTCGGGCGGTACTCGGAATGGCTTCGCGAGCACGGCATCCGGGACGCCGCCGCTGTGGCCGAGCGCGATGTGAGCGCGTTCACCCAGGACACCCGCGGGGAGGGCGGGGCTTCGCTGAGCGCGGCGTCGGTGGCGCGCATCCTGTCGACGGTGCGGAGCTTTCACCGGTACCTCGCCGAAGAGGGGATCGTGGAGGTGGATGTCGCCCATGAGGTGAAGCCGCCGAAGCTCGCGCTGCGGCTGCCCAAGGCGATCACGATCGCCGAAATGGAGCGGCTGCTGACGGCGACCGGGGGAGACGACCCGGTGGCGCTGCGGGATCGCGCGCTGCTCGAGCTGCTCTACGCGACCGGGGCACGGATCTCGGAGGTCGTCGACCTCAACGTCGACGACGTGCAGGACGGCGACATGCTGCGGGTGACCGGCAAGGGCAGCAAACAGCGGATCGTGCCCGTGGGCAGCTTCGCACGTGTGGCACTCGACGCGTACCTCGTGCGAGTGCGCCCGCTGTTCTCGCCGCGGGGGAAGGCGACCCCGGCGCTGTTCCTGGGCATCCGGGGGCAGCGATTGAGCCGGCAGGGAGCATGGCTTGTGATCCAGGCCGCGGCTTCCCGGGCGGGGCTCACCACGCACATCTCGCCGCACACCTTCCGGCACTCCTTCGCCACCCACCTGCTGCAGGGCGGGGCGGATGTGCGGGTGGTGCAAGACCTGCTCGGCCACTCCTCGGTGGCCACCACCCAGCTCTACACCCACGTCACCGCCGACACCCTGATCGACGTGTACCAGTCCTCGCACCCCCGCGCCCGCTGAATCACCGTGTGACAACGCTGTGAGCCAGCCGGACGGCCGGTACAATCGATCAAGCCCGCCGGGATGGCGGACAGGAACGAGGAGAGCTTCGGTGCCGACCAGGAACACCAGAACGGCTAAGAAGAACACCCAGGTGGACGAGCTGACCGGCCTCGACCTGCCGAAGATGGGCCCCACCGGGCGGCCTGTGACCGAGTTCCCGGTACCCGCACCGTTGTCGTCGCACGGTCCGGCGCGCATCATCTCGCTCTGCAACCAGAAGGGCGGCGTGGGCAAGACCACCACGAGCGTCAACGTGGGGGCGGCGCTCGCCGAGTACGGCCGGCGCGTTCTGGCCATCGACTTCGACCCGCAGGGCGCGCTCTCCGCCGGGCTCGGCGTGCTGACCCACGACGCCCCGACCATCTACGACCTGCTCCTCGGTTCGATCAAAGACCCGGCCGAGGCCATCCAGCACACGAGCGTTCCGGGGCTGGACATCATCCCGGCCAACATCGACCTCTCGGCCGCCGAGGTGCACCTGGTGAGCGAGGTGGCGCGCGAGTCGATCCTGGCTCGTGTGCTGCGCAAGGTCAGCGACCAGTACGACGTCATCCTGATCGACTGCCAGCCCTCGCTCGGGCTGCTGACCGTGAACGCGCTCACCGCGAGCCACGGCGTGCTCATCCCGCTGGAGTGCGAGTACTTCGCGCTGCGCGGCGTGGCCCTGCTGGTGGAGACCATCGACAAGGTGCGCGACCGGCTGAACCCCGCCATCCAGCTCGACGGCATCCTCGCCACGATGTACGACCCGCGCACCCTGCACTCGCGCGAGGTGCTCGAGCGCGTGGTGGAGACCTTCGGCGACAAGGTGTTCGAGACCGTGATCGGCCGCACCGTGAAGTTCCCGGACGCGACGGTGGCGGGCAAGCCCATCACCCAGTTCGCGCCCGAGCACTCCTCGGCGAAGGCCTACAAGCAGCTGGCCAGAGAACTGGTCGCCCGTGGCGCGATCGCCTGAGCGGATGACGGCGGGGCCGGGCCTCGCCGCCGTGGTGGCGGAGCCTCCGGGGGAGGCGGCGCCGGGCTTTTCGCTGAGCCTGGACAACTTCGAGGGCCCCTTCGACCTGCTGCTCTCGCTGATCACGAAGCACGAGCTCGACATCACCGACATCTCGCTCAGCCGGGTGACGGACGAGTTCATCTCGTACCTCAAGGGCCTGGACTCGGCCGAGGAGCTGGACCGGGCATCCGAATTCCTGGTGGTGGCGGCGACGCTGCTCGACCTCAAGATCGTGGGGCTGCTGCCGCAGGGTGAGCTCGTCGACGCCGAAGACGTGGCGCTGCTCGAGGCGCGCGACCTGCTGTTCGCGCGGCTGCTGCAGTATCGGGCGTTCAAGATCGTGTCGTCGTGGCTCGCCGAGCACTTCGACGCGGAGTCGACGCGGCGGCCTCGCTCGGTGCGGCTCGAGGAGAAGTACCGGCAGCACACGCCGGAGCTCGTGTGGACGCTGACGGCCGACGACTTCGCGGCGCTCGCCGCATTCGCGCTGGCGCCGCGCGAGGTTCCCACGGTGGGGCTGGAGCATCTGCACGCCCCGCTGGTCAGCATCCGGGAGCAGGCCGCGCACGTGGTGACGCTGCTTCGCTCGGCGGGGGCGGCAGGGACGATCGTGTCGTTCCGGCACCTGATCGCCGGCATCGACGAGAAGGGCGTGGTGATCGCGCGTTTTCTCGCCGTGCTCGAGCTGTATCGGCGCGCCGCGATCTCGTTCGAGCAGCTCGAGCCGCTCGGGGAGCTGACGCTGAGCTGGACCGCCGAGAACTGGAGCGAAGACGACCTCGCCAACCTGGGAGCTGATTATGACAACTGAGGCGGATGTGACGGAACAGCCGGATGTGACGGATCAGCTCGACGGGATCGAGCCCGAGGTGCACGCTCCGGCGGCGATCGACGTCGACCGGGCGCTGGAAGCGATCTTCATGGTGGCCGACGAACCGCAGAGCCTCGTGTCGCTCGCCACCGCGCTGTCGCGGCCCGTGCCCGTGGTGCGTCAGGGCATCGAGCGCCTGGTCGAGGACTACGACGGGATCGCGCCGGGCAGCGTGCGGCGCGGCTTCGAGCTGCGCGAGGTGGCCGGCGGATGGCGGCTCTACGTGCGAGGCGAGTGGGACCAGCTGGTGCGCGACTTCGTGCTCACCCAGAACCCCTCCAAGCTCTCGCAGGCCGCCCTCGAGACGCTCTCGGTGATCGCCTACAAGCAGCCGATCAGCCGGGGGGCCGTGGCGAGCATCCGTGCCGTCAACGTCGACTCCGTGGTGCGCACGCTGCTCAGCCGGGGCCTGATCACCGAGGTCTCCACGCAGGCCGAGACCGGCGCCATCCTGTACGGCACGACCGAGCTGCTGCTTCTGCAACTCGGTATCAACTCGCTCGACGAACTACCCAAGATCTCTCCGCTGCTGGACGACGGCAGCGAGGGATTCGATGAGATCGGACTGACCTGATGACCCCCTTCGAGATTCCCCCGTGGGACGACAACGCCCCCGCCGAGACGGCCCTGCCCGATGGTGTGCGCCTGCAGAAGGTGATGGCCGCGGCCGGGGTGGCCTCGCGCCGCGTCTCCGAGCAGCTGATCGAGGCCGGCCGGGTGTCGGTGAACGGCGAGATCGTGACCGAGCTCGGCCGCCGCATCGACCCCGAGAACGACCTCGTCTCCGTTGACGGCGGCGCCGTGCAGCTGGACCCGACGAAGCGCTACGTGATGCTCAACAAGCCCGTCGGCATCGTGAGCTCGCTCGCCGACCAGCACGGCCGGCCCGACCTGCAGCGCTACACGAAGCAGTTCGAGGAGCGGCTGTTCAACGTGGGCCGGCTGGATGCCGAGACCAGCGGGCTGCTCATCCTCACCAACGACGGCGACCTCGCACACGTGCTCGCGCATCCGTCGTTCGGCGTGCTGAAGACCTACATCGCGAAGGTCGAGGGGCGGGTGACCCCGCAGACCCTCGCCACCTTGAGCAAGGGCGTCGATCTCGAAGACGGGCCGATCGCCGCCGACAAGGCGCGACTGCTCGACGTGGAGAGCGAGCACTCGATCGTGGAGGTGACCCTGCACTCGGGGCGCAACCGCATCGTGCGCCGGATGCTGGACGCCGTGGGGCATCCGGTGGTCGACCTGGTGCGCCGCTCGTTCGGGCCGCTGAACCTCGGCACGCTCAAGGCGGGCGGGATGCGCGAGTTGACTAAGGTGGAACTCGGCCAGCTGCTGACCCTCTCGCGCGACGCGAAGGGGGAGGGCCGGGCCGGGGACGAGACCGCCGGCGCCGATTCCGCGGTCGCCGATCCCGAGGAGTGAGTGTGGTGGAGAGCCGTCTGACCGGCCCCGTGCGGATCGTGGGCGTGGGACTGCTCGGCACCAGCATCGCGCTGGGGCTGCGGGCGCGCGGGGTCGACGTCATCCTCTCGGATTCGTCACCGACCAACGTGAGCATCGCCGTGGACTACGGCGCCGGGCGACACGCGGGCGACGCCGACGAACCGCAGATCGTGGTGGTGTGCGTGCCGCCGGACGTGACCGCCTCGGTGATCGTGCGCGAGCTCTCGGCCTACCCGCGCGCCGTGGTGACGGATGTGGCGAGCGTGAAGCAGCCGATCCTCGACGCCGTGCGCGCGGCGGGTGGCGATCTGTCGCGCTACGTGGGATCGCATCCGCTCGCCGGACGGGAGAAGGGCGGGCCCATGTCGGGCCGCGCCGACCTGTTTCTGGGGCGCCCCTGGGTGGTGGCCGGGCATCCGGACATCTCGTACCAGACCGCCTCGGCCGTCGACGACCTGATCCTCGACCTCGGCGCCGTGCTGGTGGAGATGACCGCCGCGGAGCACGACTCGAGCGTGGCCCTGGTGTCGCACGCACCGCAGGTGATCTCGACGCTGATGGCACGCCGGCTGACGGATGCCTCGGAAGCGGCCGTGGGACTGGCCGGAGGCGGCGTGCGCGACGTGACCCGGGTGGCGGCGAGCGACCCGGCGCTCTGGGTGCAGATCCTCGGCGCCAATGCGGCCCCGACCGCCGCTGTTCTGCGCGGGGTGCGCGACGACCTCGACGCCGTGATCGCGGCGCTGGACGAGAGTGCCACCTCGGATTCGTCGTGGCGGCGCAGCCTCGCCGAGATGCTCGTCGGCGGCAACGCCGGCGTGGCACGACTGCCCGGCAAGCACGGTCAGGACAAGCGCTACACGCAGTTCGTCGTGATGGTGGACGACGCCCCGGGCGAGCTGGCGCGGCTGTTCGCCGAGATCGGCGAGGAGGGCGTGAACCTCGAAGACCTGCGCCTGGAGCACTCTCCGGGCGCCCAGATCGGCCTGGCCGAGATCGCCGTGCTGCCCGAGGCGGCCGAACGACTGACCGCGGCCCTGCAGGCCCGGGGATGGAGGATCGCCGGATGACGGCATCGAAAGACGCAGGATCGACCGCCGGGGCCTCCCGCACCATCGGCCCGATCGTGGTGGCCGTGGACGGCCCGGCCGGCAGCGGCAAGTCGAGCGTGTCGCGGGCCGTCGCCCGTGAGCTCGGCTTCGGCTACCTCGATACGGGCGCCTCCTACCGCGCGCTCTCCTGGGATCTGCTGGACCGCGGCATCGACCCGGCCGACGCGGCCGCCGTGCTCGGCGCCGTCGACGACTTCGACCTCGTGATCGGCACCGACCCCGACGACGGCTACGTGGGGGTGGGCGAGACCGACGTCACCACCGCCATCCGCGAGCCGCGCGTCACGGCCGTGGTGAGCCTGGTCGCGCGTATCCCCGAGGTGCGCGAATGGCTGAACGCACGGTTCCGGATGCTCATGCTGACGACCCCGTTCGAGGGCATCGTGGCCGAGGGCCGGGACATCACGACCGTGGTCGCCCCGGATGCTCCGGTGCGCATCCTGCTCACCGCCTCGGAAGAGGCTAGAATGGGCAGGCGTTCGAAGGAACTGACCAGCGAATCGGCAGCCGAAGTCGGCGAGGCGCTTCGCTCTCGTGACAAGGCGGATTCCCGGGTGGTCGACTTCATGAACGCCGCAGACGGTGTCACCACCGTCGATTCCACGGAGCTCGACTTCGACCAGACCGTTGCCGCGGTGGTGGACGTCGTACAAACAGCGAGGACCTCGCATGGCCGATAGCCAGAACACCCCTGATTCCCCGAACATCCCCAATTCGCAGCGGGCGGGCGGAGGCGAGCCGGAAGAAGAGTTCGACGCGCCCGCCGACGACCTCGCGGACCGTCTCGCGAACGTCGACGAAGACCTGGCCGAGCAGCGCGCGGAGACGCTGCGCTCCGGCCTCGCCGACTACGAGCTCGACGACGGAGACCTCGACCTGCTCGAGCTCGCCGAGGAGTACCCCGACGGCGTGTTCTACATGCCCGCCCTGCCGGTGCTCGCGATCGTGGGCCGGCCGAACGTGGGCAAGTCCGCGCTCGTCAACCGCATCCTGGGCCGTCGCGAGGCCGTGGTGGAGGACAAGCCGGGCGTGACCCGCGACCGCGTGGCCTACAAGGCCGAGTGGGCCGGGCGCCGCTTCACGCTGGTGGACACCGGCGGCTGGGAGCCGGACGCCTCCGGCATCAACGCCGCCGTGGCCGCTCAGGCCGAGGTGGCCATCGACCTCGCCGACGTGGTGCTGTTCGTGGTCGACTCCAACGTGGGCGCCACGGCTACCGACGAGCACGTCGTGAAGCTGCTGCGCCGAGCGAACCGGCCCGTGTTCCTCGCGGCGAACAAGGTCGACGACGTGCGGCAGGAGCCCGCGGCATCGGCTCTCTGGTCGCTCGGACTCGGCGAGCCGTACCCCGTCTCGGCCCTGCACGGCCGCGGTGTGGCCGACCTTCTCGACCTCATCATGAAGGACATGCCCGAGGTCTCCAACGTCGCCAAGCAGGAGGTGGGCGGGCCTCGGCGCGTCGCCATCCTGGGCCGGCCGAACGTGGGCAAGAGCTCGCTGCTGAACAAGGCCGCCGGCGAAGAGCGGGTCGTCGTGAACGAGCTCGCGGGCACCACCCGCGACCCGGTCGACGAGCAGATCGAGCTCGGCGGCAAGGTGTGGACCTTCGTCGACACCGCCGGCATCCGCAAGCGCGTGCACCTGCAGCAGGGCGCCGACTTCTACGCGTCGCTGCGCACCTCGGCCGCGCTCGAGAAGGCCGAAGTGGCCGTGGTGGTGCTGGATGTGACCGAGCCGATCTCGGTTCAGGATCTGCGCATCATCGACCTCGTGCTCGAATCCGGGCGCGCTCTCGTGCTGGCCTTCAACAAGTGGGACCTGCTCGACGACGACCGCCGCCGCTACCTCGAGCGCGAGATCGAACAGGATCTGGCGCACGTCACCTGGGCTCCGCGCGTGAACATCTCGGCGCGCACCGGTCGGCACCTGGAGAAGCTGGTTCCGGCGCTCGAGCTCGCGCTCGAGTCGTGGGACACCCGCATCCCGACCGGCAAGTTCAACGCGTTCCTGGCCGAGCTCACGGCAGCGCATCCGCACCCCGTGCGCGGTGGCAAGCAGCCGCGCATCCTGTTCGGAACGCAGGCCGCATCGCGCCCGCCGACCTTCGTGCTGTTCACGACCGGGTTCCTCGACCCGGGCTACCGTCGCTACGTGCAGCGGCGCCTACGCGAGATCTACGGCTTCGAGGGTTCGCCCATCGTGGTGAACATGCGCGTGCGCGAGAAGCGCAAGCGCTAGCCCGGGCGTCTGTCGAGACGTCGCACATGGCCGCTATTCCTTCGGAGTAGCGGCCATTTGCGACTTCTCGATGTGGCCTGGGTCAGGGGAGGAGGTCGGCGCGGTGGAGGAGGCCCGCGGCGCCGATGAGGGGGGCCTCGTCGGCGAGTGCTGAGGGGAAGACCTGCACGCCGGGGATGGTGTCCAGGGGCGCGACCTCGGCGATCGTGGCGCGGATGAGGTCGAAGAGGTCGGGGGTGACCCGCGAGAAGCCGCCGCCGATCGCGACCGCCTCGAGGTCGACGAGCGCGCAGACGGAGGCGATCCCTTCGCCGACCGCGCGGGCGCAGCGTTCCACGGCCCGGCGGGCGAGCGGATCGCCGGACGCGTAGTCGCGGGCGAGGTCTTCGCCGGTCGCACCCGGCCAGCCCCGGCCCTGTGCCCAGGCGACGATGCTCGGACCCGCGGCGATGCCCTCCAACGTGAGAGACAGGTCTCTGCCCTCCCCTTCGCGGGTGTGCAGCTGGATCTGCCCGACGTGCCCGGCGTTGCCCGAACGTCCCCCGGCCAGGCGGCCGTCGATCAGCAGGCCGCCGCCGATGCCGGTGGAGATCACCATGCCCATCGCCGTGCGGTACCCGCGGAGCGAGCCGAGCCAGTGCTCGGCGAGCAGGATGCAGAGGCCGTCCAGACGCAGCACGACCTCGTCGAGCCCGGAGGTGCGCCGCACGAGATCGGCCAGCGGGTACTCGTGCCAGGCCGGGAGGTTCAGGGGCGAGACGGTGCCGCGGTCGAGGTGGATCGGGCCGGCACTGCCGACACCGGCGCCCCGGACGCGGGTGCCCTCGGGCGCGGCGGCCATTGCGGCCTCGATCGCCTCGCCGACGCAGCGCGCGACCGTCTCCCGGTCGTTGGCCGCCCCGGTGGGCCGACGGTGACGGGACCCGTCGAGCATCCGCCCCTCGTGATCGATGAGAGCCGCTTCGACCTTGGTGCCTCCGACGTCGACCGCGAGAACGAGATCGTGGGACGCGGTGAGGTCGGAGTCATTCTGGGCCACGGACCCAGTCTTGCATCGTGGCGGCCGGGGTGCGGGCATCCGCAGGGCATGCCGAAGGCCCCCACGGGATGCGTGGGGGCGTTCGGCCTCGGTCTCAGGCGGCGGGGGCGGGTGCGCGCGGGGCGTCGAGCGAACCCCACGCGGGCCAGCTGGCCATCACATCGGCGATGCGGGCCTCGGCGTCGGTGTCGTCGCCGGCCGTCCACTGCTCGAGCACTCCGACGACGCCACCGGCGATCCAGGCGGCCGCGATTCGGGGATCGACCCCGGCGGCGTAGCCCTGGCTCTGCCAGACGGTGACGGCGACGGAGGCCCGGGACAGGGAGCGTTCAAACAGCTCGCGGCGGAAGCCGGCGTCGACTCGCGTGCCGAACATCATCCGGTACGACGCGCGGTTGTCGCTGATGTGCGCGAGGGCCTGCTGGATGGAGTCGGCGTAGGCCTGCACGATCTCTTCGGGGGAGGGCAGGGACGGCTCGGGCTGTGCGAAATCATCGGGCTGATCGGACACCTCCACGAGATCGTCGAGCATGCGCGCGAACGAATCCGCCGCGAAGGCGAAGATGTCGGCGTAGTGGCCGTAGAAGGTGGTGCGGTGCACACCGGCGGTGCGGCACAGCTCGGAGATGCTGATCTCGGTGAGATCGCGATCGTTCAACAGATCGAACAAGGCGGTCGTCAGTGCTTCGTGGGTTCGGGCCGCTCGGGGTTCGGCCAGGTTGACGGACGCGCCCTGTCGTCGGGTAGGTGCGGGTAAGGCAGGTGACTGGGGCATGCCTAATTATGCAATGCCGAAACTCGGGATTCGCCTAGTTTGGGACTGTCTGTCCTAAACTTTTTCCCGCGAGGTGGGAGAGGGCGCTGCGGGGGCCGTCCGGGTCTTCCCCGCAGCGCGCCTCGAGACTGATTCTATGCATGCGCATTTAGTCGCTTTCGCCGTCCCGGGGCATCCGGAGCAATCCGTTATCGCTCCGTGACTCGCAGCAGGCGTGTCAGCGAGCACTCCCGGAAGGCGCTATCATGGACAAGTTGTCTTGAGCGGTTCGCCGGTTCGGGATGGCAAGCCACGGGCTGTGGCGCAGCTTGGTAGCGCACTTGACTGGGGGTCAGGTGAGTTGGAGCGGCAATATGGCTCGAAAACTAAACAACGGGATGTGGCGCAGCTTGGTAGCGCACTTGACTGGGGGTCAAGGGGTCGCAGGTTCAAATCCTGTCATCCCGACAAAAAGCCCTGGTGAGAGGTAACTTTCACCAGGGCTTCGTCGTTTCTGGATGTGGTCACTGGCTGGTCCACTTGCTCGATCTGCTCGAGCCTTCCGCTGACTAAGTGGACCAATCCCTTTCGAGCTCGTCGCCCGTGGGGTGCACCAATAGGTGCCCATGAGGTGGACCAGAATCCGGGCAGGCCGATGCTCCGGCCCGTTCTGGAAGGGTCGGAGCGGCTGTTCAGCGGTGGTCATAGGTGGGGTCCGTCGCGGCGGATTGGGTCCCTTCTCGTGGGTGCTGCGGAGAGGAACTGGTTGGCCTGTCTGGCGGCTTCGGCGAGGTGCCGGTGGTCGGGGTGCAGGTAGCCCTTGGTGGTCTCGATCGACTGGTGTCCAAGGATCTCTTGGAGCACGTGGAGGGCGATGCCGGCGTCGGCCATCCAGGTTGCTCCGGTGTGGCGGAGCCCGTGGCGGGTGAGGTTGTCGAAGCCGAGCTTTGCCACGAGGTCGTCCCAGTGGGTTGCGTCGCGGACGGTGGCTGTGGTGAGGACTCCGCCGCGTGGCCCCCGCAGGAGCGGGTCGTCGGGCTTCTTGTCTGCGGTGAGACGCCCGAGAATCGGTTCGAGGGCGTCGAGCATCGGGACGGGGCGGTCTCGGCGACCTTTGGTCTGTTTGATGACGAGACCGCCTCTGCCGGGGTAGTGCTGGCGTCTGATCCAAACGATGCGGTTTTCCCAGTCCACGTCACCTGCCCGCAGTCCTGCGACTTCGGAACCGCGGGCTGCCAGGAGGGCGGCGAGCATGACGTGATCGGAGTAGGACTGGTGCACTTCCCCGCAGGCTGCCGCGAGCTTCTGCAACGTCTGGAGGTCTGGGAGCGCGTACTGTCGGAGCGCTCCGGTGGTCTGGGTGACGTTTTTGCCGAGGTTCCGGCGGGCGCGG
This sequence comes from Herbiconiux sp., assembly GCF_023264855.1. Classification (GTDB taxonomy): domain Bacteria; phylum Actinomycetota; class Actinomycetes; order Actinomycetales; family Microbacteriaceae; genus Herbiconiux. Next base: position 20,664 of record NZ_JAHFUW010000010.1, read on the forward strand.
TGCTTGGCGGGGTTGATGGAGATGAGGTCGTCGCGGACGGCTTCGTCTAGGACCCGGACGAGTGGGGCGATGGAGTTCTTGATGGTCGAGGCGGAGTGCTCCGTCTCCCAGGTGTCGATGGTGCGGTCGATCATTCCGGCGGTGATCTTCGCGACCCGGATGTGCCCGAGCGCTGGCAGTACGCGAAGCCGGAGCCCGGTGTCGTACAGCTCGGCGGTGGAGGTGGGGTCGAGGCCCCGCTGCCACCTCTCGCCGATCGAGGCCGCATAGTCGGCCAGCGTCACGGTGGTGTCGGTGCCGGTTTCGGTCGCCGCCCGCATCTGCTCGAAGAACTCCTCAACCTCCTCCGCAGTTCTTACATGGCTGACACGGCCGACTCGTTTATGAGTTGAGGGATCGGTCCAGCGCACGCGAGCCCGATATCCATCGACGCGGCGCTCGACGTCGGTGGTGAGTTTCACTCCAACCGGCGGCATGCGGCGGTTGCGTGGATCAGCCATGAGCCTGCTCGTTCGCTTTGACCCACGCGCGCACCGATGACGGGTTGTAGCGGGAGATGCCGCCGACCTGGAGAAACGGCGGCCCGACCTTCGCCCTGCGCCAACGCGAGAGCGTTGCCTGGGAGACGTTCAAGAACTCGGCGACGTCCCTGGCACACCACAGCGTTTCGACGTTGCCGATGCCGTCGTCAATCCTCGGTTGGACGTTCATCGTCGAGACTCGCGTAGAACTCATCCTCAGCCGCCTGCCGTTTTGCGACGTCGGCGGTCACGAACGCTTCGAAGTCTGCCGAGCGGTCTGCGAGCACGACATCATCGATCGCGGGTCCGGGTTCCTCGCCGGGCCAGGTGGTCTGCCGAGTGGGGCGATCACGATCCAGGCGGGTCCCAGAAGCGGCAACCCAATCGCGGAGCCGTTGCCGAGTGTCAGCGAAGTCGCGATGCCACCCGAGAGGCGCAGACCCGTTCTGGTCGGGGTCGTAGGCGCACAGCCAATGCAGGTGCAGAGCCGACAGTTCCCACAGCAGTTCAGGGTGTCGGTACCAGAACGGTGGGATCACCGAAGCTGGAAGGCCGTACGTGCGACGGAGCCAGTGCACCCATTGGTCGAGTTCGATCCATTCGGCGCCGGCTTCGTCGGCGGTGAGCAGATTCCAGTTCACCGGATGCGGCGGCTCGGCGATCAGGCCGGTGTCTACCAGGCGATGCTTGTCGTAGTCGTCCTCATTGAGTTGGCGCGGCTCTGGTTCGTCGAACTCGGGAGCCTCGTTGATGTCCTCCATGGCTGTATTCCTCACAGCCCGATCGCGGGCGCGTTGTCCGGGGATGTTCGTCGAGCGTTTGCGTGTTCAGTTGCGGACCGGTCGGCGGGCTCGCGGTTAGGAGCGACTTGTTCGACGGCGGTCGGGGCACGTCGTGTGCGGTCGACTTCGTAGGTGGTGCGGGCGAGGTCGTGACCGATCTTCTTGGCGACGAACTCTTCAACGTCGGTGCTCTGCCCGTCGCGCTCGCTCGTGTAGGGGTGGACGTATCCCTCGGCGACGAAGCTGTCGCCCTTGGCGAATCGTTCATGGGCTCGCTCGGCGGTGGCACGGAACGCGACGAGATCGTGGAACGTCGGCTCTAGCCGGGTGAATGTCCCATCGGCTTCTCGGCGGAAGTGTTCCTGCCCGATCCGTGCGTAGAACCTCGCCTCACCCTTGGACGTGTAGTTGAGCTGCGGATCGGACGCGATGAAGCCCGAGATGGACTGCTGAGTACGGATAGCCATCGGGCTCTCCTCCTGGTGTTCGTGGCGACCGCCGGTGCGAGGTCGCTCGTATAAGGCAGGTGCACAGCAACGCCCAGGCGCGCTTTCGTCAGGAGCCGGCTGGGCGTCGTAGCCGCGCCTCGATGCCGGCCCGCTCCTCTTTGAGTTGGGCGCTATCAGGGCGCGAGGTCCAGGCCCGCAAGTCGGTGATGATTGGTGGCGCGGAGCGGAGCAGGGTGACGCCGGTGCCGAACGGCAAGGTGCGTATGCGGTCCGGCGGAAGGATCGGCACTCGGCGGATGGAGCGCTGGTTCGAGCGGCTGCCGTGGTCGCCGAGGGTCACGCTGTCGGTGTATTCGTCGCGTTCGCCGATGAGCGTGGAGAGGTCTTGGAGGTCACGAGAGTTGGAGGCGCCGCCAAGGATGATCTTCACGATGGACGCGTCCCAGATCGCACCGGCGGCGTTGTCCGACCATTTGTCCCGAGCTTGGGCCAGTGACTGAAGGACAGGCATAGTGGTGATGCCAGTGCCGCCGCCCTCCGCCATTAGCGTGGGCAGGGACGGTAACGGGGCGAGGTTGCCGATCTCATCGAGTGCGAGCAGCAAGGGTGGGTCGAGGCGTGCGCCGGGTGACCGCGCGGCGATGCGGCGAGCGGTCTCGATGAGGTCTTCAACGAGCGCTGCCACGAGTGCGGCGGATGCGCCGGCTCCGGCGCCGGTAGCGAGGAGATAGAGGGTGCCGCGTTCTCGGATGAACGTCTCGGGGTCGAAGCCTTCGCCGGGTCCGGGTGAGACGGCGTCGAGGACGCGGGGGTCAGCGAGGGCGCCGAGGGCGAGGGCGACGCCCTGCCAGATCGAATCGCGGGTCTTGGGGTCGGAGTCGATCATCGCCCCGAGGGAGTCCGCCCAGCCTGTCGCCGCTTGAGCACTGTTCGTGAGGATCGCGACGGCTTCGGCGGCAGCCGTGGGGTCGAGGGTCCACCGGAACAGTTCTGATGGTGGCCGCTGGTCGAGGGCTGCGGCGTGGAGGAGCGCTTGGAGGGCGGTGCGGGTTTTGCCTTCCCAGAATCCGCCAGATTCGACTCCGCCGGACGAGAGTCCGGTGGCGGCGGCGAGGCCGGTGGCGCGGATCATCGCGGTTAGCGGGTCGTCGCAGCCGCGGATCGGTGACCAACGCATGCCTGCTGGGATGCCTTCGGCGAGGTGCTGGGGGTCGAACACGGCTATCGGGCGTCCGTCACGTTCCCGCGCGCGGAGAGTGGCGGTGAGGTTGTCTGGGCGTGTACTGGTGGTGACGACAGCGCCCGGCGCATCGAGGATGGCATTGATGACGAGGTGGAGGCCTTTGCCAGAGCGGGGTGGCCCGATGAGCAGGATTGAGTCCTCGACGCTGGCCCAAACATCTCGCCCCTTGGACGTGCCGATCCGGTAGCCCACATCGCCAGGGGCGGGTCTGTCGAGGGAGGGGCGGAGCGTAGATGCCCGGCGGAGAAGCGCCTTGGCTGAGGCAGCCTTGGTGACGTCGTGGGCGGTGGCGGTGCCGATCAGACGCCGCGGGTCGGCGTCGACCTTTCGGGTATGCCGTCGAAACCGGACCCACACCCAGGTCCCTGCGGTGGCGAGGCTCGCGAGCAGGATTACGGTCGTACCCCAGTACACGATCGGACTGAGGCTGTGGGCGCCCAGCGCAGTGGCCGGGTCGCCCGGATTGGCGAGCACCGCCAATCCGGATGCTAGCCCCGATGCGGGTTGCGGCGTGCCGGAGAGGAACGCTGCCACGCTTCCGGCGGCACGCAGAATGAGCGCGACGCCGAAGATCCCCACCAACCCGATGAGTGCGGCGTTGGTCAGCTCATCGCCCACCGACCCACCCTGACGTTGCTGGGATGGGTTCATGGCAGCCGCCGAACGTGAACGGTGCCGGAGATTCGCCCGAGGAGCACAACCTCGCCGGTGCCGTCGCGTAGGACGGGGTCGAGGTGAGTCTTGTCGAGAAGGGTGCGGGCGCGGCCGGTCCAGGCGGCATCGGTGTGGGAAGCGATGACGGCGACGGCAACGTCCTCGCCCGGCACGTACCCGTCCGCTGTCACCTCGATCAGCTCGGGCGTTCGCGTCCTCGTGGCGTGCTTGCCGCCTTGTTTCCCCGACTCGGGTGCTGCCGGTCCTGGCGTGATGCGCCGGCGGGTGCGGATGATGTCGGTGAACACGCTCCCGTCGGTCTCACGGACTTCGATGCGTACTGCGGTCGCCCGGGCTTCGCTGATGGCATCCAGCAGGGTTCCGAAACTGCTTCGCGTCCACGCCTGCCCGTCGGTCGGCGGCGGGAATGCGGTTCCGTCGACAGTGACGTCCAGTTCGCCATCGTCAGTGACGGTGACGACCGCGCGCGGAAGCGCGATCGGGGTCTGCTCGGGTTCCTGCCAGGTCGAACGGCGGAGGGGCTTGCGGTGCATCACTTCACCCCCTGCGTGAGCCTGGAGCTGGTGTCGAACAACTCCAGCTCGGCGGGATGCAGTTGGTGTTGGGTCACGAAGGCCCGGTCCTTGATCCGCCACAGTCCTTGCCCGACACCTAACGAGGGGAGAAGCTTCTGCTCGGTGCCAGTGAGCCCGAGGGCCTGTGCCGTGGGGCCGAGCTGGTCGGATTCCTGCCGGTAGACGATCCTGGTCTCGGCATTCGCTAGCAGCGAGTTCGCCAAGGACCGCATCGCGGAGCCGGCATCGCCGACGTTGTCGAGGTCGCTCAGCTTGTGGAAGATCAGCATGTTCGCGATTCCGTAATGCCTAGCCAGCCGCCAGTGCGCGTCCATCCTGCGCAACAGTGCCGGATGGGACATGAGCCGCCACGCCTCGTCGTAGATGACCCAGCGTTGCCCGCCGTTGGGGTCCAACAAGGCGGATTCCATCCACGCCGAAGAGCACGTCATCAGCACGGAGATCAGGGTGCTGTTCTCGGTGACACGGGACAGGTCCAGGCTGATCATCGGAAGGGACGGGTCGAATGTCACTGTGGACGGGCCATCGAACAAGCCGGCGAGGTCACCGGCGACCAGGCGGCGCAGGGCGTGGCCGGCGAGCCGTCCGTCATCTGCCAACCGGTCGTCGACATCGGCAGTAGGGCGGAGGATGCGGTCAACGACCATGGGCAGGATCGGCACGGTGTTCTCCCGCACCGTCTGCGTGAGTGCCAGGTCGATCGCGGTGTGCTCCAACGGCGTCAACCCGCGAGCCAGGACCGTCTCAGCCAGTGACCCAATCAAGTCGCGGCGGCGGGACGCAACGGTGATCGCCCATTGCTCATTGGACAGACCGGAGGGCCGGTGGCCCTCGTCGAGCGGGTTCAGGCGGGTGTTGAGTCCGTGGCCCAGGACGATCGCCCGACCACCGACGGCCTCCGCGACCGCGGTGTGCTCGCCCTTCGGATCGCCCGGAACGTACACCCGGCGGCCGAACGGAATGCTCCGCGTGTAGAGCGACTTCGCGAGGCTGGACTTGCCAGAACCGACGATCCCCGCGAGCACCACGTTCGGTGCGGTAATGATGCCTCGGGCGTAGAGCACCCAGGGGTCGTACACAAACGACCCTCCCGAGTAGAGGTCTTGCCCGACGAACACCCCGTCGGCGCCGAGCCCACCTTCCGCGACGAACGGATACGCCCCCGCCAACGTCGCAGAGGTGTCCTGATGCCGAGGCAGACGGAACCTGCCAGGGGAGCGCAGCGCTGCCGGGCCGGGCTCACCCGCGGCAGGCAGGTAGGCGGTGGCTCGTCGTTCGGCGCGCTCGGCCTCCGCTTTCGCCTTCACTTCGGCGATCTCGGTACGGCGCTGTTCAGCCTGGAGGTGGGCGGCGGCCTGCCGGCGCTGCTTACGGAGCCGGCGGCGCTCGGAGGCTGGCGCGACGAGTACGGAGGTGTGCAATTGCTCGCGTTCGTTCACAGCGACAGCTCCCGCCCAACAGAGGCGGTCCCGCCGGCAGGACCGGCGAACCAGTCCCGATCCGCCACCGGCGACGTCCGCGTCGCCTCGCGACGGTGCGTTGCACTCGATCCAGCCAGCGGCGGATCAGGCGGAACCGGGAGCGCGCGTAGCAGGCTTACGTGCCCCATCGCTCCGTTCGAAGTGAGGATGTAGTCCCCATCGGCAACCACACGGTCCAGCGGCCCCGCCGGGGGCTCCTCGTAGACGTACCCGTTCTCCATCGCGGCTGAGGTGGTCTCGTCGCCGTAGTCGAATCTCTTCAGGTGTTCGATCGCCGCGTCCGTGCCGTCCCGGTCGATCAGGTCGAGCACCCCATCGGCGTCTTCGCCTTGGAGGAACACGACAGAGACCCACCGCCGCGCGGCGGGCTCGCTCAGCGGCGCTCCTTCGAGGGCGGGTTCGGGGTGCCAGGCGATCTTTCCCGAGTGACCGAACGCTGCATCGAGCCGGTCGTGCACCTGATCCAGCAGAGTGCCCGCCTGGTGCAGCTCATCCGCAGAGGTCAGGGCACTTTCTGCTCCGGCAGCGTGATTGCCGGAGTCGTCGTGGGCGCGTTCGCGGTGGGTCAGATGAGCGTCCGCGAGCTGATCGAGGACCTGTCGCAGCGACCGCACTCCGGAGATCACATCACCGAAAACGGCGTACGTGTCGGCGGGGTTGTCGAAGGTCCGGCTGGCGTGGGCGAGGCCGCGCAGCGCTTCTGATGCATCGGCGGCATCTGCGAGTGGATCGTTGAATGTCGGCATTGCGAGTCTCCTTGGCATGTGGCGTGTCAAGCAGGTGCGCGGTGATGAGCCAAGGGTGTCCGTGGTCGGGCGTAGCGTGGCTACGAGTGGACGCAATGGAGCGAGGGGGAGTCAGATGAGCGCGAGTCAGTACCGGGGTCAGCTTGAACGGAAACGCAAGCAGCGGATCGAGGCCGAGAAGAAGGCCGGTGAGTATCGGACGAAGGAGTCCAAGAAACGTGCCGAGGCTGCCAAGGCCCGACAGTCCGCTTCGAAGACCAAGAGCGAGACGACTGCGAAGAGCAAGCTTCGCGAAGCTGATCGCAAGGACCAGGAAGCCGAAACCGCCGGTAAGGAAGCCGGCCGGTGAGCCTGTCAAGTTGTTTGTGTAAGCGGGTGTCGTCTCGGTCATCAGAGGTATGGGTTGATTCGGTCGGGGAAGGCGATGGCGAGTTGGGCCAGGGCCTGCTTCCAGTTCGTGGTGATCTGGCCTTCGATCAGTTTCGGTGGGGCCTTGCGCTCTGAGGCTGGCTTGCCGCGTTCTCTGGCTCGCTCGCGGGCGCGTTTGTCCTCGATGTTGCAGATCGCGAGCCAGAGCAGTTTCACCACGGCGGCGTCGTTGGGGAAGTGCCCACGGTTCTTGGTGACCTTGCGCAGCTGGTAGTTCAGCGACTCGATGCTGTTGGTCGTGTAGATGACCCGGCGGACCGCTGGCGGGAACCCTAGGAACGGGGTGAACCGCTCCCAGGCGTTCTCGAACGCCGCAACGGTGTGTGGGTTCGTCGTGCCCAACGGCGAGGCGGCGAATGCCTCCAGCGCAGCCTTCGCCGCTTCGGCGTCAGCGGCTTGGTAGATCGGCTTCAACGCTGCGGCGACGGCCTTGCGTTGGCCCCAGTTCACGAACCGCATCGAGGTGCGGATGAGGTGGACCACGCAGGTTTGGACCAGCGAGTCGGGCCAGGTGGCTTCGATCGCTTCGGGGAAGCCGGTCAGTCCGTCGCAGCACACGATCAGCACGTCTTTGATGCCGCGGTTGGCGAGTTCAGCGCAGACACTGGCCCAGAACTTCGCGCCCTCGGTGGCCTGGATCCAGATCCCCAGCACGTGCTTGACGCCGTCCATGTCGACGCCGACAGCGATGTGTGCCGCCTTGTTGCGGACGTGGCCGCCGTCGCGGATCTTGACCACGATCGCGTCGAGGTAGATCACCGGATAGAACGCCTCCAGCGGGCGGCGCTGCCAGGTGAGGACCTCCTCGGAGATCTCATCGACGATCTTGGAGATCGTCTCGTAACTGATCTCGGTGCCGATCGTCGTCACGAGGTGATGCTCGATGTCGCGCAGCGTCATCCCGCCGGCATAGAGCGAGACGATCATGTCGTCCAAGCCGCCGAGGCGCCGTGATCCAACCGGCACCAGCCGCGGGGTGAACGACCCGTCGCGGTCTCGAGGGACCGCCAACTCGATGTCCCCAGCCTGCGAAGCCACCGTCTTGGCATACGAGCCGTTGCGTGAATTCGGATGTAACACCGCTTCGGCATCGCCCTTCTCATAGCCCAGATGGTCACTGAGCTCAGCCTGCAGACCGCGCTCGAGCCCGGTCTTGATCAACTGCTGGATCAGCCCATCAGAGCCCCCGAGCTCCACTTCACCAGCATCGATCTTGTCGAAAAGGTCATCGAGAACACCCGACTCCGTAAGCCGTCGAGCACCCTCGGCCTGCACTCGTCGACGCTCCTCACGAGCGTCCCTATCCATCATGGTCATCAGTGTCGTCCTTACGTAAGGAGATGACACCCCTTACACAAACCATCTGACAGGACCCGGCCGGTTGCAGTCGAAGGCCGCCGGGTACTCGAAAGAAGAGTCAGCATTGCTGACCAAGCTGACGCGAGCCGAGCAGTCTGAGGCAGATGCCGCGGAGCGCCGCCGTAAACGCGAACAGCAGCAGGCGGACCGGCGGACTGCCGCCGATCGGGCAACACTGGAGTCACGAATCAGTGGAACCGAATCAGCCGTCGACCAGGTTCTTCGCCAGCTTCCTTCCCCAAAACCGGAAAAACTTCGGGTACTGATTCTCGGGGCATCCTCGGAAGGAGACCTCCGAGTGGGAAGGGAACAGAAACGCATCCGGGCGGCCGTCGAATCCGCTTTGCACCGCGATCAGATCGAACTCGACGTCCGTCCGGCGGCGACCACCCATGACCTCCTCGACGGAATTACCAAGTTCCGCCCCCACGTGGTGCACTTCTCAGGCCATAGCAACGAGGACCTCATCGTGTTCGAGGACGAGCGGGACGCGCCGCACACCGGCGTGATCGTCACGGCCCGCGCGTTTGCCAACGCCATCCGCGCCACCGATGAGCCGCCGCTGCTGGTGCTGTTGAACTCCTGCAAGTCCGCAGCCCAGATCGATGACCTGGTGGACCAGGTCGTGCCGTTCGCGATCGGCATGGCCGACAGCATCGACGATGCCGACGCGATCAACTACGCGGCCCAGTTCTACGCCGCTATCGCCAATGGGCAGTCGGTCAACTCAGCCCACCTGGCCGGACAGGTCCGTCTCGAACTCGACGGACTGGACAGTGCCGATCTGCCCACGCTGGCGTGGGCAGCCGATGTCGACCCGACAACAACCATCCTCGTCAGGCCCACCGACCCCGCCTGAGCTTCACACGGTCCGGCATAGCGGCAGTGCGGCGGCCGTGAATGCGGCGGCCTGCTGACCGACGAGCGGTCTGGTCTCGCAGGAGGCTTGGATCGCTGCCTGTTCAATAGCCGCGACCGCGGCCTCCAGCTCGTCGACGGTGGGGGCCGAGACGCTGATGAGACCGGTGTAGCGCAGTACCCCGTGGCCCGCGGTGAGGTCGGCTTCCTGCTGGAGAACGTCCTGGTATTCGGCAGTGAGGGCGGCGTCCTCGATCTGGCCGATCTTTGCCCGCTGAGCGGCGTCGCTGATGTGCTCGACCTTCTTCTTGCGGATGTCCCGGGCAGCTTGGTCCGAGCGCATCGGAGTGCAGATCAGTGAGAAGCTGCGTTTGATGCCGGTGGACAGCAGCACCGGCGACAGGAATCCGGGATAGACCATCGAGCGGGGCCACTCACTGATCCACAGTGTCGTGTGGTGGGCGGAGTCGGTGCGCAAGCGTGTCCAGGACTCGTTGACTGCGACCGGGCCGGCGGTGGCGAGGTTCTGTCCCAGCTCGCCGTGACGTTCGAGGGTGGCGGCGATCGCCGGGTCGTAGGCACCGCGGAGGATGACGGCGATTTGTCCGGGGGTGAGCCATCTGGACGGTGTGAGGTCGGCGGAGCGCAGCGCTGCAACGAGGGTGGACATCTCCTGGCGGAGTACGGCCGCGCCGCCGCGGATGCCGCCCCCGGCGGTCCTGATCTGCCGGGCGGCGGCTTTCATGTCCAGTGAGAGAGACAGGGTGGTGGCGTGTCGTTCTCCGGCGGGCCCGGCGCGGTCAATGAGTTCGGCGTAGGTGGTCGCGGCCCAGGAGTCGTTGGAGATCCCGTGGGAGGCCCACCATTCGGCAAGCCCGGTCCCGGAGTCCGGAAGAGTGCGTTCGAGTACTTGCAGGGTCGCGATCCGTCCCGACCGGCAGACCGTCGCCAGGACGCGCCCCCAGGAGGTGACGCGGCGTTCCTGCTCGCCCGGGTCGAGGAGCACGAACGCGGGATGGCTGACTTCGCAGACGACGGTAAGGGTCTGCTGGTGGGGGTCGTGAATCATCCCGGCATTCGTGTCGGGGTCGGTGTATTCGCGGAGCCGCGCCGTGTCACCAGGCAGGGCGAGAGTGCCGACCGGGCGTGGTGTCACCACGCGCCGCCGGTAGAGGAGCTGCCCGCCGGTGGAACGCCACAGCCACCAGAACGCGACCGGTAGCCATTCGACAGCGGGGCGTCCGGCGATAGGTGTCCAGGTCAGGGCGGCGGCAAGGACCCAGACGGGTGCGGTGTAGGCGAGGAGAATGCCGCCGCCGGCGTACAGTGCGCCGACGATGCTCAGGATGCCGGTGGCCAAGGTGATGAGCTGGGACAGAGACAGGCCCAGCAGCACTCCCCGGCGGGTGAGGCGGGAGAACTTCACTGGTACCAGTTCCGACGACATGGCGCGCTCGTTCTTGGTCGTCATGGTTCTCACTCCTTCCCGGTCGGCTTCGGAGCCGGAGATGGGGTCTGTTTCGGTGCGGACGGTGTCTTGGGCGCCGGGGTGGATGGCGGGGGTGTCTGTGACGGTGGGGGTGTGCTGCCTGCCTGGGAGGCGGAGTCGGCGGCGGTCTCGCCGTGCCCGCCGAGCGCGGCGCCGGCTTTGGGCCCGGCGGTAGCTGCATCTTTGGCGACCTTCGCTCCGATCACTGCCGCTGCGACTGGGCCTGCTGCCGCAGCACCCGCACCGGCGGAGCTGCCGCCCGCGGCGGCAGCCTTCCCGGCTCCGGCTCCGGCAACGCCACCAGGGTCCTGGGGTGCCGTGTCCTTCGGTGGCGGCGGGGTCTTTCCACCCCCACCGCCTCTGGAGTTGTTGCCGCCGTCGAGAATCTTCTTTGGGTCGCCGCCCTGTGGCTTCGACGGTGTAGGGATGGGCCGGTTGAGGGCGTTTTTCGCGTCCTGCTCGGACCCGATCGCGTGGTACATGTCGAAGCCCACAAAGGACAGGAACTTGTACGTCAGGTAGGGAGCGAACGCGGCCATCGCCATCAGCACGATCCCGGCGATCGGATCGGCGACGGAAGATAGATCCCCGTCGATCGGCGCGGAGACTTGGGTGATGGCGACGAGGAACATGACGACCAGGACGAGCTTGGAGACGATCAGGGCGATGACGAACATCGCCCATTTGCTGATCCACCCCTTCGTGGCGTCCCATGACGCACCGGAGAACGCCAGCGGCGCGAGAACGATCGCGACCAGCAGGAGGGCTTTGCGGACGAGGAGGGAGAGCCACACGATGGCGGCGGCGGCGATGGCGAGGCCGGCGAGGAAGATCGTGATGATCGCCCCGACCCCGGGGGCGGCGATGTTGATCCCGACCAGTCCCGCAGCCAAGAGCGTGATCTTGTCTCCCATCGACTCGGTGGTCTCGCCGGCGGCTTGGACGATGCCGATGCAGAGCTGATCGACGATCTCCAAGAGCAACGCGGTCAGGGTGATGACGACGAACGATCCGAGGACGGATTTCGCCAGGCCCAGTGCCGCCCGGGACAGGGCGGTCGGATCTCGACGGATGAGGCCGGTGATGAGTTGGAGGCAGAAGAAGATCAGCATCACGAACACGGCGATGCCGAACAGGATGTTGTAGACCGCCACATACTCCGGCCGCGTGATATCGACCAGGGTGGTGGTGTCGAACACGGTCCAGACGGCCTCGAACAGCCAGCCCGCGGCGGCGCCCATCGCGGAGGCGAGCCAGTCGAACGGTGCAGCCACGAGGGACGCGGCGGCTTCGCCGGCCGTGTCGCAGACGGACGAGATGATGGGGACATCGCACACACCCACCGCAATCACTCCTCACACATAGGGTTCGAGTCGGGTGGGTGGGGTCAGACCTGCTGGCCGACGTTCCAGAAGAAGTTGATGAGCGTCACCGACGCTCCGCAGATCACTGCCGCACCGCAGGAGACGAGGACGCCGACCTTTCCCCGTCCGGCGAGGTGAGGGTTGGAGGAGTTCGCGCCGAAGCCCCACACGATCGCCGAGATGATCAGCGCCAGGACGGACAGGATCAGGCCGACGGTCATGACGGCGCCGACGATGGTGCGGAGCTGTGCGATACCGGGCAGGCCGTCGCTGTTGGGATCGATGTTGATGTCCATCGGCATGAGCGCGGGCAGGGCGGTGATGAGATCGAACACGGTGGGCCTCCTGACGAATGACCTCCGCCCCTCGGCGGAGAACATGGATGGGTTCGTCGGTCAGGTGCGCGGCCCAACCCGTGAAGCCGCGAACACGACAGGTTCGGGACGTGGGCGGCAGGGCGTCGTCAGAGTTGCTGGCCGAGGGTGATGAGCCAGTTCATCCACGCGACCCCGCCGCCGGCCACGACTGTGGTCGCGAGGGCGGTCCACGCGCCGATGCGTGCCTTGGACGCAGCGGTGTGGTTGCCGTTGGCGGTAGCGATGGCCCAGATGATGGCGGAGACGATCAGCATCAACACGGCGGTGATGAGCACGAACGTCAGTAGTGCGCCGATTACTTCGCGTAGGTCGCCGATGCCGCTCAGGCCCTCGAAGTCGGGGAACACGTCCATGGTCGTCAGCTTCCGGCCCGGACGGTGACGTGGAGGTGGTCGATGTGACGGGTGGTGATATCGGTGCCGTGGGTGTAGTCGCGCCATCCTTCGGCGTCTCGGGCCAGGGACCAGATCTTGTTCTGCCAGATCAGGTACTCGACGCCGAGGCTTTCGGCGTGGTCCTTCATCCAGTTGGTGACCTGCCATCCGGCCTCGAGCTGCGGGGGAGTGGGTGGGGTGCCGATGGCGTTGCCGAACGTGAGATCGCACGCCCGCCCCAGAGGGTGTTCGGAAACGGTGCCCGGACGTGGCGAGTAGCAGGACCACGAGGTCTCCGGGAACGCTGCGGTGGCCTGGGTGTGGAGGTTCAGGAGGCGGGCGGTGATTTGCCCGCCGGTGGTGGGGTCGTCGACCATTCGGTCTGGGTCGCCATCGACCGGTTCCGGGTCGCCGCCGGGTGTTCCGGTGGCGGGGTCGCAGCCGGCGGGTGCGCCGGTTGCAGGCTCGGGCAGGTCGGCGGCGTTGTGGGCGTTGAGCCAGGCTGCCGGGTCGGTGTGCTGGCCGTTGGTGCCGCCGTCACGGACCTCGAAGTGCAGATGTGGGCCGGTGGAGTTGCCGGCGGAGCCGACGTCGCCGATGTGCTGTCCGGCGGTCACGGTGTCGCCGGCGGTGACGTGGATGCCGGTCTCCCACATGTGCGCATACGCCGTTGCGACGACTGCTCCGTCGATGTGGTGTTCGATGACGACGAGTCCGCCGTAGCCGCCGGAGAACTCGGCGACGGTCACGGTTCCGTCTGCCGCGGCGAGGATGGGAGTGCCGTCGGGGGCGGCGAAGTCAGCACCGGTATGGAACGAGTTCTCCCCGCTGATCGGGTGGACCCGGGGCCCGTAGTCCGAGGAGGGAACCCAGGTGCCCTCCGGCAGCGGGAACACCACCCGCGACGACTCCGCCGCGGTCATCACTAGTGGCGCTACTGTGCCGCCGGTCGAAGTGCCCGCAGTGGTCGTGGTGGTGGTGAGGGTGGTCAGGATGGTCTCGGCGACGGGCTCGTAGTTGCGGTACCGGTCGGGGTAAGCAGATACCTCGACGGCCTGGGCGGCTTCGCCCTTGTCCATCGACTCCCAGCCGGGGATGTCCAGCAGCCCTCGGGGACTGGGGTAGTTCGGGCCGTGTGGTCCTCCGAAGAACGCCCGCGCCTGATAGGTGGGGTCCATGAGGTCGGCGACCGTGCCCCACCCGGACTGTGGCCGCATCTGGAACAGGCCCAGCGAGTCGTGGTCGGAGCCGTCACCGTCGTTGGGGTAGTTCCCGGACTCGGGGTAGCTGCCCGTGTTGGCGAGCATGCGCAGGGTGGATTCGGTGAGCGCGGCCATCAGCGCGATCTGGAGCCCGTCCCGGGTAACCCCGTCGATGCTCGCGCCGGTCTCGATGATCGTTGCGGCGTGGGTGAGTTGCTGGTTGTTGAGGGTGAAGGTCTCTCCGTTCGCGGTGGTCACGGTCAGCGACTCGGGGATCTCGCCGATCGTGATGTCCTTCCCGGGCAGGGTGCACGCGGCTGTGGAGGCAGGGTTCATCAGGGCCCCGATCCCGACCAACGCGAACGACGGACCGAGCAGGATTAGAGCGAGAGCGGCAGTGACGAGCTTCTTCACGAGTGATTCCCCCCGGCCCTATCGGAGGGGGTTGTCGAGCTGGGAGAGCCGCAGCAGATGGCAGGTGTCGTAGGTCGGGCCGCAGACGATGAACACCGTGAACGTCACCGGATGTTCGGAGGCGACCGGTTCGTTGTTCCAGAGGCCAGAGCGGTGGCGGGTGCCCTCGATTGTGTAGGCGGTCGTTCCCGCAGCGAGCTGTCCCGGGTGAGCCTGGCCGATGGCGGTGTCCCAGGCATCGGGGACGAACAGGGTGTCGATGGTGAGGTGCTGGGTCGTGGCGTACTGGCGCAGCTCGACCCACGCTTCCCGGGTGGGCAGGTAGGTGGCGATGTCGGAGGCAAGCCCGGCTTGCTCGGCGCCAGTGGGGTCGCCGACAGCAAGGAGAACTGAGGTGTAGTCCAGGGGCATGAATCCGGACGCGGTGTCCCAGGCGAACAGGGCGGTTGCAACGTTGCGGGCGAAGGTCTCCGGATCGTCCGACCCGGCTACGACGGGCAGGTGTGGTGTCGCAGTCGGCGCCGGGGCGGTAGGTGTCGTGGCGATTGGCCCAGGACCGGTCGAGCCGCTGTCGGTGCCTGCTGGCGTGGGTGGTCCGGTGATCAGGCCGTAGACGCCGACACCGGCCAGCACGAGAACCGCCGCGACTGCGGCGAGCACGGCGATCCACCGGCGACGGATACGGGGGTCAGTGAGGTCGGGTGTCTTCATGCCCCGTAGGTGCACTACCGGAACCCAGCGGCGCGGAGTAGTCAGAGGGCGCGCAGGTGACCGCCGACGGGCGCGAGGTCGCCGCTGGTCTGTCTGTCGTGGGCGGCACGCAGCTCGTCTGCGAACCGGCCAGTCCCGGCGACAGTGTCCAGGAAGGACTCAATCTGTTCGTCGCTGAGTTCGGCGGCGAGATGATCGGCGTCGTAGTGGGTCCACCAGTCGACCAGTTCGCCCCAGGTGAGCACGAACGCCCGTACCGGATACCGCACTGGCTCACCACCTCCATCGGAGGGCGGGATGGGGCGGGGTGTGTGTTTCTTCGTCTTGCTGTTCTTGGCTCGGGCGAGTGCGTCGGAGGCGAGTTGGTGCAGGTCAGTCTCGCGCTGATCTTGAGCGGTGGTCGCGGTGGCGCGGACGGATTCGTATATGGGATGCACCGGTGCGCCGGCATCGATGCGTGCCAACTCAGCGGTGACGTGCGCGCGGAGTTCGGTCGGTTGGGCGGGGTCGGCGGCGATCTGCTCCAGGTAGCCGATCTTGTCGAGGGTCTTGTAGGAGGCCCCGCCCGGGATCATCGCCGCGGCCTGCTCGCGGGTCTTGCCGCGAGGGCCGGGTGACGGTGGTGGAAATTTTCCACCACCGTCAGCTCCCGGCTGGTGGTCGCTGCTGAACATGGTTGCTGCTTGTCGCCGTTCGGCGTCTTCGGCCATCAGGGTTTTCAATTCCCGGTAGAGGGCGGCGGCCTCGGTCTGCGTCAGTGGCTTGTGCAGCGCGTTGTCGTCCTGTTCGGCCAGGAGATGTCCGAGGCGGTCGGATATTCCGGAGCGGACCCACACGTTGACTTTCTTCCATCCGAGACGTGTGATTGCCGCCAGTCGGCGTGCACCGCACACCAGCATCCCATCGGGGGTGATCGTGATGGGTTGCAGGAGCCCGTCGCGCTCAATAGACGCAGCAAGTTCATCGATGTCGCCCAGCTCGGTGCGATGCCGGCGTCCGACCCGAATCGAGGCGACCGTCCGCTCCAACTCGATGAACCCCGATGGCGCTCTCACCGCGACCCACCCCCGCCAGGTTCGCGAGGTGCGGCGAGAGAGACGGCGAGGACGAGGTCGTCATCACGCAGCAGCACCGCGACGGGCTCGCCGATCAGCAGCCGTAGCAGCACGCCCCGCCCGGCAGCGGTCGCGGCATAGGCCGGGTGGGGATTGCCCAGCGCCGCTTTCAATAGGGCAGTCCAAGAGGTCCGGGGGATGTCGAGCTGGGCGCGAGCGTGCTTGTCGCGTCGCAGCGCCTCGTAGGTGGCCTGGCGGGTGCCAGCCCTGGTCAGTGCCCCGCAGACGTGTTCGATCCCGGCTCGCGCGGTCGACGGCGGCCAGTCCAGCAGGGTGAAGAACGCGATGGCATCCTCTACCGCAGCCGACGCCGAGGTGGACGCCCCCGCCGAGGGCTCGTCCTCATCCTGGCTCTTGCCGTCGCCGGTTGGCGTTGGATCGGTGACGTGGAACGCGGGATCGTAGTCGATCAGGGGATTGTCGCGGTCGCTGAACCGTTCCGGGTCATGGAACGCCGACACATGCGGGCGTCGTGCCTGATGCACTGAGCACAGCAAGCCTTGGGCACGTTCCTCGAAGATGCAGGTGATCCGTACCGCATGAGTGACCACCGCCCACGGATCGATCGCGGTCCGGGCGGCCCGGGTGCGCATCACGTCGAACGCTGCGGACGCGGCCTCCCACGGGTCCAACCCGTGCTTGCGCGCCAAGGGCGCGTACTTCTCGGCTACGAATACCATCAGCTCCGCTGCCATTGGGTCGCGTCGCCATCCGCCCGGCCCTGAGTCGTGGAGCCGGTGCAGCAGGACCCGTAGGCCTTCGCTGGTTGTGTAGTCCTCGACGCTCTTGGTCGGGCGCTTGGTGGTGGTGTGCGTGTTCTCGGTCATGGTCAGGGCACCTCCTGACACACAGGTGCGCACGCGTCCCCAGCAGACGTCATCGGCGACGTGTTGGTGCTGGGGGCGCGCATCGTCAGCTCACCCCAACCCGATCCCCGAACGCGTCACCCACGACTGTGACCCACCCGAACGACCGAAGTCCGACACCGGCGGTAAACGCCGTGCCCGCTCGGCCTCGACGGCTTGTTCGTCGCTGATCCGGCGTCTGCCCGCACGGACGGCCTGTCTCGGGAGGCTACGGGTGCGGCGGGCCAGCTCGACCTCGAAATCGATACCCCGACCCGCCAACGCGGCACCGTGACGAGCCATCAAATCGGTAGGCCGCACCCACTCCACACCCCGCACACGGCTGACGGACGCTCCTGCCGGCGACGTGTCGCTGCCCGGACGGCTGACTCTTGCGGCCTGCACCGCCTCCGGGGTTTCTGTCCTATCGGCACGCTCCGATGAGGCGGGCGTCGTATCCGGTTCGGGCGCGTGTTGATGGCGCTCGTCTGGCTGGGCGAAATGGCTGCTCATGAGTTCTCCGCCTCCTCGACGTCGGCATCTTCGGTGTCGTCGGGAAGGTGCGCGCTGGCGAACCACCGGCCCACAGTCGAGGGATGCACCTGGAGCTCGCGGGCAATCTTCTTGTTAGACCACCCCCGGCCATGGAGCTCCCGGGCATGGTCGCGCCGATCCGCGGCAGCAACCGTGCGGAGCGGTGCTTCCTCAACAGCGGGGAGTCGTTTCAAGAGCGTGCTCCCAACGCGCGGCGGTGCGACGGGGCTTCGTTGCGCGGTCGTGGTGCCTGAGACTTGCGGCGTCTCCTCAGCGGTTGACGGCTCCCCAGCGGTGGGGAGGGGGCGGGTGAGGATGACGGTCAGATGGGTGATCGCCAGCAGCACAACCGGCGGGACTGCCGCCACACTCGCGGCCAGCACACCTGGGACATCGGCGTCGGCGGCGACGACGGCGTGAATCGCGTTCGCGGTCACAGACACGGCGGCCCCGCCGACCAGCAGCGCCCATGGGTACCAGGCCGACCGCTGTCCGGCCAGAGCGACGACGGCGACCGTGGCGACCACGATGATCCCGTCCACGATCAGCGGCCAAGCCCACGCTTGTTCCTCACCGATCCCGGACCGGGCGGCGAGATCCGACAACGCCGTGAAGCTGAGCCAGAACGCCCCGGCGGCGATGAACACCGTCCCGGCCACAGCCGTCACTACCGCCCAGTGCCGGCCCGCCTGCTTGTCGAGAACGGAGGTGGCCATCACAGGACCCGCGTATTCGACGGACCCACAGCAGCAGGATCTCCGGCAAACCAGATGTCTGCCTCTGAAGGTGCCAAGGCTCGCACCGAGGCCGAGGCCGCCTCCCTGTCGGGATGAGCGGCACGGTAGGCAGAACGGATGGTTGTGATGATCTCCCGTTCACCCAAACCCGCATCCGAAGCAGCAGCGCCCAGTACGTCGAGGGCATTGGAGGTTGGCAGGCCGTTCTCCGCAAGCCGGCACGCGGCCCAGAACAGGCTGCGGTTCCGCTCACCCTCCGCGCGTCCAGCGACCCACGCCGCCAACCGCGACACATCCGCACCTTGCCGCCGAGCTGTATTCATGGGCTCGCGAACTGTGGGGCGCGGGTCGAGGAAATCTCGCAACCGATCCGAGTCGAGCACCGAGGACGTTCCGGCCTCGACCCGCCGCACCCGATAACCGACAACGTCTCCGGCGATGGACATCCGTGAGGGTGGGACGACGATGTATCCGCCGTCGCCACGGAAGTCGATCCCCGCGCGCGCCGCCTGCCAGGACCGTTGCACCTGACCAGGCGTTGATCGGTAGTAGGCGTGCATCCCGCCGGACGGCGTGGATACCAGGAGCTGCCACCCGTCCAGCAGATCCGCTCGATGGGCGCGCGAGAAACCACGAAACCCATCGATAGGGCCATGGACATCGACATCCACCACGACCATTCCCGAGGGTGCGCCGGTCGGGACGCCGATGTTCGCCCCGGGAGACCGGCCCCACCATGCGGCTACTCGGTCGGCGTCGGTGGTGGCGTCGTGGAAGCCGTGCTCGGTCAGCGGTCGCTTCCCGCCCGGTATGCACGGGAACACCGGTACTCCCACGCGGGCCAGCTCTTCGGCGGCAGCAGGCAACGACTGCGGGGCGGATGGTCGCGTCAGCGCACGGGCGAACACGTCTGGAAGGGCCATCACATGCCTCTCTCTCGCGCCGTTGCGGTTGCTACGGTCGTGACCCGCGCGCCAGCGTCATGTAGTAACGCTGCGCGTTCGGGCGCTGACCGTTCGCTACCGGGCTGGGTCCGTTGCGGTGTCTCGCGGTCCAAACCCGGTGGGGTGCCGTCCCCGATCTGGGTGGTATCGAGCTGGTCGAGGATTCCCATCGCGGTCTTGCGAACCCGCTCACCGGTGGTCTTGACGATCTCGACCGGCTCCTTTCCGTCGACCCTGGCCGCCCACGTCGACACGTACGGAATCGTGTAACCAGACGTGTCCATGCCGTGGGCAGCGCCGATCATCAGCGCGACCGACTCTGCCTCGACCTCCCCGATTCCACGATGCTGGCGAGCGTTCTCGGCGTCAGGGACGTGCATGAGCACATGACCGAGTTCGTGAGCGAGAGTCTTCACCTGCGAGGCCGGGTCCATGTTTTCTCGCACCGCCACCGTCTTCGCGGTGTAGTCCGTCATCCCGTTGGCACCGTGGATCATCCCCTCATGCGGGACCCGCAGCACCTCAAACCCGCGCTCCTCGACCACGGTTGCCAGTCCGCGCCATAGACCGGCAGGTGCCTCGCCTTTCAGCAGGCGTGGTGAGGGCGGTTCCGGGATCGGGTCTCCAGCCGTCTGCGCGACATCCCACACGTAGGCAGGGCGGGCGGCGATCATCTTCGACCGCACGACCTCGCCCGGCCGGGGCCTATCGCCCTTCCCAAGCCGACGCCATGAATCGGAGGCAGCGGGATTCGATGAGGCGAAGCGTCCCGTTACCGGGGCGAAGATCATGTACCCCGACTGGCCCTTCTCCACCTGACGGCCCAACCCCTGCCACTGCCTGTAACCCGCGACAAAGGACGGCATCGGGTCGGGCACGCGACCTGCCTCGTAGGCGGCCTCATGCTGCGCCCAGATCAGCAACGTGTTGGAAAACGATCGCGCCCGAAACCGTGCCGCGAACGCGAGCGCCCGAGCCCAGTCATCACCGGAGACGAGCTGTTCCACAGCGCCGGTCAGGCGCTCATGCAGCTCGTCGAGCTTTGCCTCCCGCGCCTCCTGGGATTGCTCCCGCGTTCTGGCCATGGCCTGGTCTCCTCCCGATACCCTGAGCACCGGGCCGATCGGGCTCGGTGACCATCAGGTACGCCGGGACCACCAGCAATGAGACGGACAGCGAAACGAGCGATGTGACCGTCGGGCGCGGCGGTGAACCCAACGAGTCTTCACCGGATTACCAGCCAATTAGCCACCTCGGGCGAAGCATCGGGCGAGGATGCGGATGCATGTACCGCCGATGCGCACATGTGTATCGCGACTCAGACTGTGAACGTTTGTCGGCTCAGTTGTCGGTACCTGACCGGAGTTACTCCAACGGCTTGGCGAAACATCCTTGCGGCATGGCCCCGGCTCTGCCAGCCCACCTGCCGCATCGCCACTTCGACGGGTAGGTCTGTGTCTCGCAGCAATCGCGCTAAACCCTCGGCGCGCACGGTCGACAGGTAGGTCATTGGCGTCTTACCGTAGGCATCCACAAACACTCGGCCGAGTTGCGACGGCGACAAGTGCACAGCAGCGGCGAGAACTTGGAGTGTCCACTGTTTCTCGGGGTGGTTGTGGAGCAGTTCGAGCGCCTCTCGGGCTTCGGCGCGCAACGGTGCAAACCGGCGAAGCGACGGAGGGCCAGGCCGGCGGGTCGTCTTCCGATCGCTAGGAATGCGGCGCACTGGGGTGGTCCTCATATAGGGAGTAATCACGTCGAGCACCGCGAAAAGTAGGGCTTGCATCCGAAAGAACCGATCCGAATCTGCGCCGTCGATGCTCAGTGCCACTAGTTCGTCCAGCCAGGGCATGAGCATCCCGGCGCGCTCCTCGCCGAGGCGCACTATTTGGGCTGGTTCGGAGTACAGCTCGTTAGCGAAGCCTTGCGCATCCCATCGGTCGGCGAGCAGCGCGGCGTGCTGCCAAAACACCTGGTCGATGATGTATTCATGGTCGAGGTAAAGGGTGCTGACAGTGATTGAGCCTTCGGGCTCGCTTCCACACAGCGTGTCGGCAGCAAGAGCGATGACGTCACCGACTTTTACGGGTTTCTCGCCGAACTCACTTCGCACGATCGCGGAGCCATGACGAACGAAGATCACCTTGACACAGTCGTAGGCCACCGGCTCCATGGGGTGATGTATCGTCCGGGTGCGTGCCACTATCGGACTGAACGGACGCGCCGGACCAAGGTTGGCGTGATTCATGACGGCGGCGGTTTGTGATATCCGGACAAGTGCGGCAACTATCTGCCGGAGGCGCGTCGACGATTCAGGCCGAGTTGCCCGCGGAGGCGCGTCACGGTGCGAGCGCTGATTTGGACCTGGACTTGTTGGAGTTTGAAAGCGGTTCGAGATGCCGACAATTTGTGTTCACGGCGCATCCCTTCGATCTGCGTCTTCGCATCGCCGCCCGTCCCAGGGGGCTTCCGGTCGAGCTCGCATGATCTGTCGAGAAGTCCGGCCGCGCTGAACTGCCGGTATCGATTCACCCGCTTGGACGCGGTTGCCCGCGAGATTCCCATCTCGCGGGCAACTTGAGCGATCGGGCGGGATCGGCAGCGTTCGAGGAGCCGATGGCGGCCCTCAACCGTGAGCGGAGCGTTCGCGTGCGTGCTCGACTTGCGACGCCGTGGAGCCGGCGCCCTCTCAGTCAACGACTCAGCCGAGATGGCGGGCGAAGAAGCGGACGGCATCCTCACCTGCGAATCGCGGGACGCCTGTATGACCACCCATATTGGCGCAGAGCGTCTTCTCAGTCGATGAGAAGGCGTCGAAAAGATCGAGAGCCATTCCCCGGTCATTCCCCTCGTCATCCCACTGGAGGAGAACGTGCAGCGGGATGGTGACCTGGCGCGCCTCTTCCATCGTGACACGCGGCACGTAGCTGCCAGCGAAGAGTCCCGCTGCCGCGATACGCGAGTCGATGGCCGCGAGGCGTGTGCCAATCGCGATCACGCCGCCCGAGAAGCCAACTTTCTCGCCGATCTCGGGGAGGTCGAGGACCTCGTCGAGAGTGATCTGCCACTCTGGTACAGCCTGGTCGGTGAGCGGAAGGATCAGTCGGTCTACAAGGTCCGCTCCGGGCTGGTCGCCCGTGGAGATTGCACGGATGAGGTCTGCTCGAGCCTGCTCTACGCCGGGTAGCGGGATGCGGGTGCCCGCCCCAGGCAGCTCTATGGAGACCGCAGCGAAGCCTTGCGCTGCGGCGCTGAGCGCCCGTGCAACGAGGCGGGGATACATCCGTCGAATCCCAAACCCGCCGGGCTGGCCCAACAAAATGAGTGGAACTGGCGTGGACGAGGAAGCTGCTGCTGGCGTCCACAAAATGCCGGAGAAATCACCGAGAGTGAACTCACGCTCGGTGGTGCCGTCGTCGAGAATCTGTTCAGAAGTGAGGTGCATGGTCGTGCCTTTCGGGAGTGCTGCAAATATGCGGCGCTCCCAGACGACCTATCGCCCGACCGTGACTCCCCAGAGGAGCACCAACGTCAATTCGTTCACGGGTACCACCTCCTCAAATTCCTGCACGGACGCCTCAGCATATCAGCACCCAGCTCAGCAACAACTAGCAGTTCAGTGACGAGCCGTCGCGCGGCGAGAGTCGTAGGCGCACCCGCGCGGAGCCGCCCGGAACAAGTCCTGTCCCGGCGCTGCCAGATCCATTCACAGAGCTGCCAGATCCATTCACAGAGCTGCCACGCCTCTTGCAGGTCGAGGAGCGGCACCCGTGCCGGAGAATGGGTGAATGCCTGAATCTTGTGCTTTCTGCGGGTCGGTGGGGCCCCTGACCCGCGAGCACGTTTTCGGTCAGTGGGTGAGCAGGACTGGCTTGGATCTCGCTCCGATGCGTCATCACGCAGGCCCGTTGAATGCTCTGCCGCGCGACATGGGGGAGCAGCCCGCATTCCGGCTGACAGTGAAGAGCTTCTGCGCCTCTTGTAACAACGGGTGGATGAGCAACCTCGAAACGGTCGCGCAGCGAGTGCTCACCCCGTTGATCCTCGACGAGTCCGGGACGATCGCGCTGGAAGATCAGGCGGCGATCGCAACGTGGGTGCAGAAGACCGCGCTGACAGCGATGCTCCTCTCCAGCAAGGAGCAGCGGGAAAACGGCTACGGGCTCGCCCCGTCGGAGTACAGGGCACTCTACGAGCGCCGCGAGCTGGTGCAACCGCTGGATTTCAGCCAGTTCTGGGTCGGCCGATTCGAAGGAGTCCAGGGATTCTCGGCTGTACGCGTCACGCCGCTGACAGTTCGCATCCCAGGCTTTCCCGAGCCGCCGCGGCCTCAGGGCTACGCGATGACGATCGTCCTTGGAGCGCTCCTCCTGCACGGCGTGCGGTTCACCACTCCAGGTCTTCAGGCGGACTCGAAGACGGAGCTGGGGATGCCACCGTTGTGGCCGTCGGAAACGTCGTTGATGTGGCCGGCGGGGCAGACGTGCACGGAGAAGTCTCTGCTTGCTCTCGCGGATGGGGGGACGTTGCGTGCAACGGGTGGGGAGGTGCGACTGCAACCCTGGTCTCACGCAGCTCACCTGCCGCAGAGCGCCTTCGAGAATGGTGCAGTCAAAGTTCCGGCGCTGTGCCGTAAGCACGACATCTACTACCCCGCGGCGCTTTTGCAAGAAGCGCAGCAGGGGCGGTTCTACGCATTCATGACTTCGTGCGAGTGCAGTGCCTATCTGATCCATACGGATTCTGACCGCATCCGCTTCCGAGCCGCGGGCGAACCGGAAGGCATCGGGGCCATGTACGTGGACATGGTTGGCGACGAGTTCCTCATCGAGGACCATATCGGGGAGTTCGCCTGCAAGAGACTGCCCGCCTGACGCGACCGGCAGCGCCAAGCGCGGGCAGGTGCACCTGCTGCATGTGACGGTCTCGATGCGAGTGATGTCCGCAGGTGACGGCTACAAGTACCTCCTGCGTACGGTCGCCGCCGCAGACGGCGACAGGTCGTTCTCGACGCCCTTGACTCGCTACTACGCCGAGGCGGGAACCCCTCCAGGCCAATGGCTCGGGTCGGGCGTAGCGTCCCTCGGGAGCGGTCAGCTCGCGGTGGGTGATCGAGTGTCCGAGGCGCAGCTCCAGCTCCTCATGGGGATGGGCCGTGACCCGATCACCGGAGATCCCCTCGGGCTAGCGTTCCCGGCCTACAAATCCACCTCAGAGCGGATCGAGGCGCGGATCGCAGACCTCGCCCCAACGATGTCTCCCGGTGCAATGGGAGACGCGGTCGCGCAAATCCAGGCCGAGGAGACCGAGCGCGGGACGCGACGGGCGGTGGCGGGCTTCGATTTCACCTTCTCGATTCCGAAGTCTGCATCCGTGTTGTGGGCGGTCGCGGATGCGGGGACGCAAGCGTTGATAGGGGAGGCGCACCACACGGCGGTTGCGGAGGTAGTTGCATTCATGGAACGCGAGGTTGCAGCCACTCGCACCGGCGCGACCGCCGGCGACGGGGCCGTTGCGCAGGTCGATGTCACAGGCCTGGTCGCGACGGCCTTCGACCACTTCGACTCCCGTGCCGGTGATCCCCACCTGCACACCCATGTCGTCATCTCCAACAAGGTCCGAACCGCTCTCGACGGGAAGTGGCGGAGCCTCGATGGACGGCCGATGCACGCCGCCGTCGTCGCGCTATCCGAATTGCACGAGGCCGTGTTCGCCGACCACATGACCCGCACGTTCGGTGTCAAGTGGGAAGCCCGTGACAGGGGTCGTGACCGCAATCCCGCATGGGCGATCAGCGGCGTGCCGGAAGAGTTGGTGGCCGAGTTCTCGACTCGCGCCCGGCACATTGATACCGAGACCGACCGCCTCATCGCCGACTACGTGAGCAAACACGGCAGGCGGCCAGCCCCGGCGACGATCTTGAAGCTGCGCGCCCAAGCAACCCTCTCCACACGGCCCGACAAGGAGGTCCGATCGCTGGCTGACCTCACTACCGAGTGGCGGTCGCGCGCCACCGCCGTTCTCGGTCAGGACGCCACGACCTGGGCACGCAACCTCACAAACAACAACAGCCCGCTCCTGCTGCGCGCCGACGACGTGCCGCTGGAGAGCATCGAAGAACTCGGTACCGCGGTGGTAGAAATTGTCGGCGAGAAGCGGTCGACCTGGCGGCGATGGAATCTGATGGCTGAGGCCTCGCGGCAGACGATGCGCTGGCGCTTCGCGTCCATGCGGGATCGAGAGGCGATCGTCGGGATGATTGCTGACGCTGCCGAACAGGCGTCGCTGCGGCTGACCCCACCGGATCTTGCCACCAGTCCAGCCGCGTTTCGCCGTGTTGACGGAACCAGCGTGTTTCGGCCCAAGCACTCGACCGTGTTCTCTTCCGAGCTGTTGCTGGCCGCCGAAGACCGACTGGTCGACCGCTCTCGCACGCTGACGGCACCCGCGGTCTCGGTGGGCTCGGTCGAGAAGATCACCTCTCGCCCCGACTCCGAGGGCCGGGTTCTGAGTGAGGACCAGGCCGACGCGCTCATGAAGATTGCTGTCTCTGGCCGGATGCTCGACGTACTGGTCGGCCCCGCTGGCGCGGGCAAGACGACGGCGATGAATGCCCTGCGCCGCGCGTGGGAAGTCGAACACGGGACAGGGTCCGTGGTCGGGCTCGCGCCGTCCGCGGTGGCCGCGCAAGTGCTGGCGGACGATCTTGGCATCCAGACCGAGAACACGGCGAAATGGTGGCAGAACCACCTTGTGCACGGGACCTCGTTTGACGCAGGTCAGCTCGTCATCATCGACGAGGCGTCGCTGGCTGGCACCCTGTCCTTAGATCGGATCACGCACCTGGCTGAGCGGGCAGGAGCGAAGGTGTTGCTGGTCGGCGATTTCGCCCAGCTCCAGTCCGTAGACGCAGGCGGCGCGTTCAATCTCGTGGTGGCCGACCGGGACGAAGCGCCGGAGCTGGTTGACGTTCACCGCTTCACGAACGCGTGGGAGAAGTCAGCATCGCTGGCTTTACGGCACGGACGTACGGAGGTAATCGGCACCTACCTCGACCATGACCGCATCCGAGGCGGTGAGGCCGATCTGATGACCGATGCCGCCTACTCGGCATGGCGAGCCGACAGAGATATAGGACTGGCATCGGTGCTGGTCGCGGAGACCCGCGACCAGGCGACCGCGCTCAATACCCGCGCCCGCGCAGACCTCATTCTCGACGGCACCTTGATGCCAGGCCCAGAAGTCGAACTCGCTGACGGGACGATGACCGGCGCGGGGGACACGATCATCACCCGCCGCAACGACCGCAGACTGCGCAACGGCAAGGACTGGGTCCGCAACGGCGACACCTGGGCCATCAACGACGTCCGCGACGACGGGTCGGTCACCATCCGCCGGACTGGACGCCGCTTCGGCGGGGCGATCGTGCTTCCGGCTGCCTACGTGGCTGAGCACGTTGACCTCGGCTACGCAGTCACGGCCCATCGTGCACAGGGCATCACCACCGATACCGCGCATGTCTTGGTGGAGCCGACCACGACGAGGGAGAACTTCTACGTCTCGATGACCCGCGGCAAGCGTTCCAACCACGCATATGTGGTCCTCGACCGAGCCGACGACGGCCACGCCGCCCCGCACCCGGGCGACAACCCCGATGCCACAGCACGTTCCGTGCTCTACGGCGTCCTGCAACACGTCGGTGCCGAGCTGTCCGCGAACGAGACCATCACCAACGAACATGAACAGTGGGGCTCGATCGCCCAGATCGCCGCGGAGTACGAGACCATCGCGGCGGCCGCCCAACGAGACCGCTGGGCCACTCTCATCCGCGACTCTGGTCTCACCGACGATCAGGCAAGCTCTGCTGTCGACTCCGATGCATTCGGGGCTCTGACTGCCGAGCTACGCCGGGCCGAGGCAAACCATCACGACCTCGACCGCTTGCTCCCGCGTCTCGTGGCCGCGCGGGGATTCGGTGACGCCGACGACATCGCCTCGGTCCTCCACCACAGGGTGGCGCGGGCAACCGCACGGCCGGCACGCTCGGGCCGCGTACGCGAGGCACCGCGGCTGATTGCCGGACTTGTCCCGGCTGCGAGCGGTCCCATGGCCGACGACATGCGCCAAGCACTCGACGAACGACGCGATCTGATCGAACAGCGAGCCGATGCCGTGCTCGACAGCGCCCTGAACGATGGGGCCACGTGGACGAAAGCTCTCGGCTCGCCACCTCGCCCGCAGGCGAAGCGACAGGCCTGGTTCAGAAACTCCCGCACTGTGGCCGCCTACCGCGACCGATACGGCATCACCGACGACACTCCTCTCGGCCCCACCCCGGTGGCGACCGCGCAGAAGATCGATGCCGCCCGTGCGAAGGCGGCGCTCGACGGGGCACGTAGTGTCACAGCCGGCCAAGAAGAGGCGCTGGGGCGGCAACGTGGACGCGAGCCGTTGGGCCGTTCGTTCTGATCGCCGGCCCTTCCCGGTGTCGCCGCGAAGTCGTATCGTAGATGTCGAGGCGGCCTCTATATTGGCGCTGTCGCTCCTCGCGACAGTATGACCTTCCCGGCAACGGGCAGTCCTTTCAGGTTCTTGTCGCCGAACCCTTGAAGAGGACTGTCCATGTTCCGAATCATCTGGGCCATCAGCGTCCGCACCCGGTACTTCCTGCGCCGCTACATGCCCACCAACATCCTGCTCGACGCCATCCGCACCAGACGCGGCCTGCGATGGGGAGTCCCAGCGATGGCGCTGGCGATCCCGTACCTGTACGCCGCGAGCATCAGCGCACAGCTCGCTGAAGGTGGCGGTCCCGGGTGGCTGCACCTCTTCGTGATGCTGTTCATCTGGAACGCGCTGAAGTTCGCCTTCATCGGGCCCATCAGCCTCGCCCTGCTGATTCGTGTTCGCCTCAAGGAGGACTCACGCTCACATCGTGCCGTGGATGTCGGCGCGGCTCAGTAGCCTAATGACCGCCACCGGTAGGATTGGCGAAGGATGTCAGCACTCAACTGAGGGAGGCGAGAGATGGCGCGCGCCGACCTGCTTCTTGACCTCGTTGAGGCCGAGCGTCACGGGGACCGTGATCGGTTCCGCACCCTCGTAGAAGCGGTGATCGCCGAAGAGCGTGCCAACCAGCACCACCTCGTGGCGGACCGTCTCTCTGAGCTGATTACCACGACCGGGCAAGGGCTTGTCCGCGATGATCGCGCCACCGCGATTCGAGACCTGGTTCACGAAATCGTCCCCAGTCGTCGCCTCGATGACCTTGAACTCGCCCCCGTTCCACGGCGGGTCGTCACAGAACTGATTGAGGAGCAGAAGCGCGCTGAGCTGCTCCGCAGCTACGGGATCGAACCTCGCAACCGGCTCCTACTGTCCGGCCCCCCGGGCAACGGTAAGACCAGTGTCGCGGAGGCGATTGCTTCCGAACTGATGCTCCCCTTCTACGTGATTCGTTACGAAGGCGTCATGTCCAGCTTCCTCGGCGAGACAGCCGCCAGGCTCGACAACGCCTTCGAGTTCGCGCGCACGCGACGATGCGTATTGTTCTTCGACGAACTCGACACCATCGCGAAGGAGCGGTCAGATCAGCACGAGACGGGCGAGATCAAGCGCGTCGTGTCCACCCTGCTGCTCCAGATCGACCGGCTCCCTGCGCACGTACTCTTCGTCGGCGCGACCAACCACAGCGAACTACTCGACCGCGCCGCATGGAGGCGCTTCCAGATTCGGGCCGAACTCGAACCCCCGAGCCGCTCCGAAGCAACGCGGTTCCTAGAACGGCTCGCCGCACGGCTCGGCGGTGACCTCGGCTTCGCTCCACGCACATTGGCAGACAAACTCGCTGGCGCCAGCTACTCCGAACTGGAAGAGTTTGCTCTCGACGTGCGCCGCCGAGCGGTGCTGGAACTGCCGGACAGCAACCTACGGCGGATTGTGCAAGAACGTCTTGAGCACAGGCGCGGTCAGGCCACTGCGTGACCGCGGAGCGCCGACCGCTCCTGGCATTCGGTCCGCCAGTCGTCGCCGAACGGCCCACGCAGACTCCGCGAGACATGCCGCGCCTATCCAAACCCAGTGCGGGCAGGCAGGGAGAGCGGTTAGCGCCTCAATTCGGTGACCTGACCGCAGCGTTCGACGCCGAGCGGGTGCGTCTCTCCGCGGAAACCCCCGACGAAGTCGATCCGGCGCTGGTGGTTGTTTTCGACCTCGCAGGCAGCATCAAGGACTTCCGCAACGCGATCGACCAGATCGACGGCCTTGAGTTCCTGTCGGAGTTGCTGGGGGACCAATCCGATCCAGACGACGACTTCTACATGGCCGAACGGGAAGCTGGGCGCACGGACAAACCCATCACGCACTCCCTCTACCTCGTGATGTCGAACGCCAAGGCGATCGAAGAACTCTTGAGATTGTTCACCCTGTGGCAAGAGGATCCATCGGCCTCATTCGTGCACGGCCTTGGCAAGTTCAAGTCGGCGTTCCAACAGTTGACCGCGATCCGACGATGGGGCCCAGAGGACCGCATCCGTGAGACAGGGCTACGCGAGCAGTGGCAGGAAACCCTCGACCTCGTCGGACAGTCCGTCAGCACGGTCACGGTCGAAATCGAACTCTGGTACCGACGCGACGCGGTGCAGCGCGTCAGCGCCCAGACCCACATTGAACAAACCATCACTGCCAGCGGTGGACGGGTTATCGACCAATCGCAGATCGGCGACATCGGCTATCACGCAGTGCTCGCGGAACTTCCTATCCAACAAGTTCATTCCGTACTCAACAATGGCGCGGAATCCATCCGACTGCTCACAACCGACGAGGTCATGTTCGTCAGCCCGTTCACGCCCATGAGTGTCGCGCCACCTACCCTCGAACCCGTCGCCGAAGTTCGACTCCCACCCGGAGATCGAGTGGACGGCCTACCACGCATCGCACTCCTTGACGGGCTTCCGTTTCCGAACCACGACGCCCTCGCAGGCCGGCTAGTGGTCGATGACCCTGACGGCCTTGCTGAGCGCTACCCGCTGTCATCACGCAACCACGGCACTGCGATGGCGTCACTCATCGTGCAAGGCGACCTCTCCATCGGCGGCGAACCGCTGGACCGCCCCTTGTACGTGCGACCCATCATGCGGCCCCACGAGTTTGCCGCAGGGTACGAGCAGATCCTCCCCAACAGACTCCTCACCGACCTCCTACACCAGGCCATCAAGCGCATTGTCGAGGGCGAAGGGGGAAGGGCAGCAGTCGCACCCAGCGTCCGAATCGTCAACCTCTCCATTGGTGCCCAAGCGAGAGCCCTCGTGAGAAGGATGAGCCCCGTCGGACGTCTGCTCGACTGGCTCGCCCACTCCTACAACCTGCTTTTCATCGTCAGCGCAGGCAACCACAGCGACCCGATTATCATCCCCGCCGCGGCCCTTACGGATTCCGACGCCGCGCGGTCAGCGGCAACCCGTTCCGTCTACGACGCCGCGCTCCTGCGGGGCATCTTGCCCCCGGGCGACGCACTCAACGCACTCACCATTGGCGCTACTCACGAAGACGGACTCGGAGACATCGACGTGCCCGACACCGTCTGGGACATCACCCACCCACGCGCGCCGGCTCACTACGGTGCGACAGGTCCCGGTGTCGATCGATCCGTCAAGCCGGACCTCCACCACACCGGCGGAAGGGCGCTCTACACCCGCCCGATCACCACGCCCGGTGACGAAACAGTCACCATCGAGCCGGCCCATACAGCAATCGCGGGCCCCGGCCTCCAAGTAGCCGCTCCCGGACGAGCGGGCGCGACCAATAACACCGTGTTTACGGTCGGCACCAGCAACGCCACCGCATTGGTGACGCGCGAGGCGAGTCGCCTGTTCGACATCCTGGAAGCAGGCGCACCCGATGCTCAGGACGCAGCATTGCCCGATCCGCAATACCACCCACTGCTCGTACGCGCCCTCCTTACCCACGCAAGCAACTGGGGCGACTGGGAACCGAGACTTCGCCGCGAACTTGGACTCAGCAATCAGCAGGCCCGCCGGAGCCTGACAGCGCTTCTCGGATATGGGCGGCTCGACGCCAGCCGGCTCGGAACCGCCGCAACAAACAGAGCTGTACTCGTTGGCGGAGGACTGATCGCGCGGAACCAGCGCCACACGTACGACTTGCCGCTGCCGCGGTCTCTTCGCGCGCGAGCGGAGTGGCACCGCTTCACGATCACCCTCGCATACATGGTTCCGACCGTGGGTCAGCTCACAAGGTATCGAGGTGCCAAGGTCTACTTCGCGACACCCGATACCAGCCTCGCCGGCGGAGACCGAACGGACGCTGAGCACAACGCGGTTAGGCGGGGGAGTCTCCAGCACGAGATCGTCCAAGGGACTCGAACGATGGTCTTCGGCGACGGAGACGCGTTCCCCATCCACGTCGAATGCATGGACGATGCCCAACGGCTCCGTGCAGGCAAGACCGTCCGGTACGCGCTCGTGGTCTCCGTTGAAACGGCCGAGGAAACTTCCACGACCATCCACGATGAGGTTCGCGCGCAGCTCCGGCAGCAGATTCGCGAGCGTGCCCGCGGGCGTGTGCAAAGTTGACCCGGGAGACGGACCACGATTCCGGCGGCAGGAGTGCCGTGTCAGCGTACGAAGAGTGGTACCAGCGGGTTCTTGCCAGCCACAGCGAATCTGCGGATCTTCGTGTCGCCTCACAGAGAGTGTTGTCCATCGCGGGGGAGATCGACGGCTCACCACTCGTTGGCGACGAAAAGGCTGCGCTGAGATACGTTTGCTCGTCACTCGTCATCAACGCGGGGGCCGACCTTGCCGATGTCGGGCTCCTCACCGAAGGCCAAGAGCTTGCGTCACGCGCGCGCAGCGACACTACTCCCGAGCAGCCGCTGCACTTTCAGTGCATGTACAACGTCGCTAACGCAATCGTCACAGCATCTGACCTCGGCTTGCCCACGCAGGCAACCTCCGAAGAACGAGCGAGCGACCTTGCGGAAAATCGTCGCGCCAACCGAGTAGAGCTTCGCCGTGCGAGGCAAATGTTTCTCACCGTCGGATCTTCGCCGTACGCAGATCCACACACGCGGTCGGCTGCATACTGCAATCTTGCGAACTGTCTCGACCACTCCGGGCGATGGGCTGAAGCCTACGACTTCTACCTACATGCGCTCGAAGCCGATCCATCGAACGGCAACGCCGCAGGAAATCTTGCCCAGCTCCTCATGAACAGAGTCCAATCAGGAGTCGGACAGACCGGTCACATCGCAGCAGTCTTCGACAAGTACGTGAAGATGGCCCAGTCCCTGCGCGACGGCACCATCAGCTTCGCCGGCGCGGACACGGCCAACCGATGGGATGGACTCGAGCCCACCGAAAGCCCAGGACACCTTTCGCACGGCTTGGATGGCGTCGAGGACGAGTACCTCAAATGGATCGCCGCGTACAGACTCGCCCTGTCACCGGCCGTTGAAGGACTCGGCACCGAGGACCCACACTGGGACAGCGCCTCGATCGAAGTTTTATACGGCGGTTCTCCAGAGGAAATGTCTCCGCCGATTCTCGCCGAGATGAATGTCTTGAAATCTGACTTCCTCGTCTCGCGTCAGTTGGCGTACGAGGGGTATGTGCAAGTCGCCGAAGGCCCGGAGCAGAAGGATGACGACTCCGGATACTACGTTGAGACGCTCGACTATTCGCTCTACGGCCTTCAATATTCGAAGCTCCTTCTCGCTCAACGATCCGCCCTCGACGTTCTGGATAAAACAGCCGTCGTCGCCAACGATCACTTCGAGGTGGGAGACGAGGCGCGTCGAGTTTCCTTCCGGAAGTTCTGGGCAACCAAGGACGGCACTGTGCGGCCTGAGCTGGTGAAGGCCCCACGACACGCATTGCCCCCGTACGCGCTTTCCGAACTTGCATACGACATGGAAGATGCAGGCATGTATGCCCCCTCGCAGGCTCTTCGCAACGCCGGCACCCATCGAATCGTCCATGCGGCATTCCTAGACCCGACGGGTGTGACGGTTGACGCCCGCAGCCGGGTTGATCTCTTCGAACTCGTTGACTCAACGATGCTCGCACTCCAAGTAACTCGGTCCGCTTACCTCTACCTCATCGACCTTGTCGCGAGCTGGAACCACCCCGCCGATCATCCTGGTACGTACATGCCCTTCCCCTCCTTCGAGTACATGCAGTTCCCCGAAGACCCCGAACAAGATCCGCAGGCCGACGCGCACGAATCCAGGGAATCAGCTGGGGCACAACCAGGCCCGGACACTGACAGAGATGCAGGACCGGACTCGTAGGTGCACCCGACTCGGCGAGCCAGCGTACGGAGCACGCTAGGACAGGTCGCCCACGTTGATAGATCGCTCGGCACGCAGAATCGCTTCCAGCACCACATTCGGATTACACCGGTGCCCGGGCTCAAAGAGATGCTGGCGCAGACCGACCTACGTGCCCGAGCGGATGCCGACACGACGGTCGCGCGTCCACGCTTCGCCGAGGCGACCTGACCGCGGTGCGATATCCGCGGCACTCGTCTATGCCTGCTTCCCCCTGCTGGAGCCCGCCCCGTACAAGATGCGGTCAAATCATGCTCGTACGGCGGGGTCAGATCGGATTGGCTCGATGTGCGGAGCATCATGGGAATGTGAGTCCTCGCCACCACCTCGTTCCGCAGTTCTACCTGCGAAACTTCGCCGATAGCAACCAGCAACTGGCACTGGTCGATCGCGACCGACCAGACCGCGTCGTACGAAGCGCTGTTCGGAAAGCCTGCGCCGAAGTCGGCTTCTACCGGATTGAGACCGAGGTCCTTGCTCGCGACGAAGATCGTGCCGGCCACGACCCAGAGTCGATCGAGCACCACCTGAGCCAGTTCGAACAGGCCGCGGCTCCCGCCGTGTACAAGCTGCTCCGTACAGGCTGGGCCGACTTCACCACGGAGGACTGGTACCACCTGATCAATCACATCGCTCTCCAGACCATCCGCGGACATCGGTGGCGTGAGGACTTCAACGCGATGGCCACCCACCACATGCGGCTACAACTCGGAGAAACAGTCACAGACGACAGCGTCCGGACCTGGCTTCACGCGAACGGCCGCCCCGCCTCCGCGGATGACGTGGGCATCTTCAAGGCTGAGATGCTCGGCCCGTCCGGGCCCAAGTTGGTGGCACCCGACGCTGTGATGATCCAAGAGGGCATCAAGCTCGCTTTGGGCGAACTCGGAGAACGTCTGGCCCACCAGATGACTTGGTCACTGATCCTGAGCGACACCGAGCCCGTCCTCACCTCAGATGAACCAGTGTGCTGGTGGTCACCAGGTGATGCGCCAGTTGGCTATCTGACGGCAAGCATCGTGTGGCTTCCTTTGAGTCCGCGCGTGATACTCCAGTTGCGTGACCGCGAGGCTGAGCATGAGGAGTTGGGCCTTCCTCCGTGTTCCACTCCCGCTGGCCGCGATGAACTCGTCCGCCTAGTCAATAGTCAGATCGCGAACCAAGCACACCGATGGGTCGTCCATCACCCAGACGACCGTCCGCTCGACGGCCTCCAGATAGCGCTGCGAACAACGTGGGGCGACCAGTTCATCAGCGCTAAGAAGGACGGAAGCACGAGTCATGAGCTTTGGGTCCACCGACGGTTACCCGCGCAATAAATGATCATGTCGACATGATTGTGTCGGCCGCCGCGACAATACGGGAGGCGCATTGTCTGATCGAGATACGCTGGCTGACCAGGAACTGATGACCGCCCCGAAATCACGTTCATGTGCAGAGATCCCAGACACGGCGTCCGAGACTGCGTCTCGACGCGCGCGGTACAACCACGCAAAGACGCACCTCTCCGCCAAGATGGGCAGATGGACGATGATCCTCCTGCAGCCTTGAATCCCGACGCGCTCGCCGATCGCGCATGGGACGAGGCGCTCGCCGCGGCGGTGGCGGCGGGTGGTGACTACCACGACTACTGGACGGCTATCGGCAGTGCTGCCAAGGCGGCTCGCGAATCGGCCCCCGAGCTAGAGCGGACCTTTGCACTGTTCGCGAGTATTGCATCGCTTATGCTGCAACCCGACAAGCCGGCCGAGCCATACACCCCAGCAATCGTGATGAGCACGGGCAGGACCATGGCCGAAGAGGACTTGGGGCAGGAGGAGTTGGTGTTCCTCGGGTCGGTGGTCAGCACGCTCGAACCTCCGAAGTTACGTGCAAGGGTGGGGGACATTCTGTGGCGAAGGAGCGAGCGTGAGAGTCGATATAGGTTTGGGGTGATCGCGCTTGACGCTTTCCTGCTGGTCGACCTGACCCCTGACTCTTGGGCCGGTGATGGCGAAGACTGTTGGGCGCGGGCGATCGAAATTGCCTATCGCAGTAACGCGAAAGAGAAGCTAAGCCAGATCTGTCAGCACCTCCTGACTCTCTTCGACGAGGCCACAGTCAACGACGGCTACTACTTCATGGCGCTTGCCACCCTCCTGTTCCGGTCGCGGGTTCCGGAGGCAGACACCCACAAGGTTGCCGATCGCTTGCACGCCCTAAGCAGCGAGCTGGAGGAAAGCGGCGACCTCTGGCGCGCGAGAGATTTCCTACTTGAAGCGGAGCGCTGGTATCGCAAGCTCGGGGCGCGCGACACAATCCTCGACATCCACGTTCGCGAAGCGGACCTATGGCAGCGCGAAGCCGCCATGGCGTCGTCGGGGGAGGCAGCAAGGCCCGCGTTTGTAGTGGCAACCTATCTGGAGAGCGCGCTCAAGGCATTGCTGAAGGTTCCGCGGGCGCAGCGGGGACCACGCGGACTCGACCCCAGGATCGAAGTGATTAGGTGGGAGATCCGAGACGCACACGCCGCCGCGGTGCAGCAGATGGTTGCCTTCGACTCACCGGTCATCGACCTGACCAAGGCAGCACAGCAGGCTCGCGCCCGGGTCAAAGAACTCGACGTGATCACCGCCTTGAAGAACTTCGTGACTCTCGCACCGTATGCCTCAGACGCGGAGAGCAGGCAACAGGCGACCGCAGCGGTGAACGAGCCACGCATATTGAACCTGGTAAGCCGTGTCGTCTACACCCCGGACGCCCGAGTCGCGGCACGAAGCACGCCAACGCTCGGCGAGGAGAACCAAAACGAGCGGATCTGGCATGTCATGGTCTCAGAGTTCAGCGAACGCGCGACCCGGATAGCGCACGGGGTGATCTTGCCGGCTTTGTCCCAGCTTCACGTCGATCATGGTCTCTCACTTCGAGACTTTAAAAACATTGCTCAGTCCTCCGCCGTGGTGCCGGCCGACCGCGAGGGACTGTTTGCGCTTGCGCTGTTCCACGGGTTCAACCGAGATTTCACGTCGGCTCTGTACATCTTGGCGCCGCAGATGGAGAACCTTGTCCGGCAAGTACTGAAGTCAGCGCGGGTCTCCACCAGCACCTTCGACGCCGACAATCTCGAGACCGAGAACAGCTTGAACGCGCTGCTGGAGCGTCCTGAGGCGGCCGAAATCTTTGGCCCGGACCTCGTATTTGAGTTGCGGGCGCTCTACTGCGAGCAGGTCGGACCGAATCTGCGCAATCAGGTAGCCCACGGTCTGCTCGACGACGATGAGTCGGCCTCCTCTCACGCGGTGTATGCCTGGTGGCAAGCGCTGCGGCTGGTCTACATGCCCTACTGGAATCAGTACCGGGCAGAAGCGGTACCCACAGACGAAGACCGAGATGACCCAGATCAATAGGGCAAGCAGCGATGTTCAGGACGGAGCACGTCAGAATGGCTGAGCAACACGCACCCGACCCGGAGCAGGAGTTCGGTGTCAACGTCCTTGAGAACTTTTTTGTGACGTGGGTCGAGCCGGAGCTCGCCCGACGTCGACTGCCCGCCGATCGGAGCTTCGTGTGGGCAGCCGTCGTGGAGCTCCTTCCTGGTGGTGGCTCCAAGACGACGCTCAATAGTGAAGCCAAGATCGCCGCAAAGGCGGCCCCCTCCGCAGGGATCGCGCCGGGCACGCCGCTGACCGAGCAGAACATCGAAAGCCTCGAAAGTTTCCAACCGGCCGGAGTCGGGGCCGACAGCGGTTGGATCGTCTACGTCGTGTTCGCAGGGGCTCCGTACCTTGCGTTTGACTTCCGCTACAACAAGAGCCGCGTCGGCGAGCTACTCGATCTCGCCGACGACTACATCACGACGGCCCGGGCGTCCCACGCGACGGCCGTTCGTCCCGCTATCGATAACCTGTACTCCGCGGCCGAGCTCACCGTCCAAGCGCAGATGCTCGGCGAGTCCCAGAAGACCACCTTCCACCGAGTCCGCGCGGAGTGGCTGAAGAACGCGGCCGACATGGCGAACGTTCCGCCCACGCACAACGACGTACTCGACCGCCTGCATGGCCAGCGGGCAGCAGCCCGCTACGCAGATGGCCCACTGCACATGACGGTCACCGACGTCGCCGAAGCGCTTGAGGCAGTGACCCAGATGATCGACTTCGCGCGCCAGCGCACCGGCGTTCCTCGCCAGGATTAAGGATGCCGTCGGCTCCGCATACGGCAGCGCGGACGGGAAGCGGCGCGAGATGACGAGTCGCCGCGGCGTGTCGTCAAGGCCAAGCTTGACTGGGAGCGCGGACGGCTTTGCTTGCCCCTCGCTAGCGGCATGACACCGCCTAGTCATGTAAAAGATGAGCAGAATACCGAGTTGTGGTTCGGATTGGTTACTGGTCTGAACTGAAACCCGACTACGGCATCGCGAGGGGTTACCGGACTGCCGCACGAGTTGAGTTCATCCTCGCGCTCGTATGCTGGAACCGCGGCTCGGGCGCGGGGCTCTGCCATTTCGCGCCCGACTCGACCTGGGTGATCCTCCGCGACTCTGCCAACAAAGTGGAACGTCAGTCTGTGTAGGAAGATGAGGAGGCTTCGGTGGCTCGAGAAATCGGTGCGCACATGATGCTGGCCGAGTGGCTGTTCGTGGAGACGGTCGCCGATCTGCGCAACCGCAGCCGTGACCCAGCGTCTCGGCGCCGGTACGAGCTGCTTGGCATTGCACCGTTGCTTCGGAAGCTTCTCACCGATCGCGGTGACCCCTTGCTCGTAACCGTCAGGCGGGCACGACACGAAATCACGCCGGGATTCCGGATTCGACCGTGGCAGGTTCCTGGTAGCGCAGACGAGTCGCTCAACTATCTGATTCGCTTGAGCGGTCCTGAGCTTGTTGGCGACGCGGCGACTGACGCGCTGATGGCGGATCAATTCCTTGCGGCGAGAGTTGGGATGATTGAGGGTCAGGACCTGTCCGTCAAGCAGGTCATCCGCTACTACGCCCATGTCGAGGGTGGCGTCCACTTCGGTGACCCGGACGAAGACGGTCAAGAAGCGATGAGCAGTATGGCTCCCGTGCTGCTGGGGCACACTACGGGGCAGATCGAGATTCTTGGATACCTCGGGCAGGTCGTCGTCGACGCTCTGACGCCGCTGTGCGATTCGATTCTCACTTCGCCCACGATCGTCCCGGAGATGCACCGCCTCAACCGCTCGGGCTTCTACGACCATCACTGGACCACGGAGCACCACGCGAAACGCCAACCAAAGACAATTCGATGACAGGCCTCGCAGAGAGAGCCGAGCGGATTGCAGCACATTTGGTCGGCTACGAAACCGGTGCCAAGGTCGTTCCTCATGACATCGACGGTCGACAAAGTGCTGTCGACTATTTACTTGTCTGGCCGGACGGACGCCGTGGCGCTCTTGAAGTAACGCTCGTCATAGATAGAGCGTCAATCGCATGGCAAGGCATGGCGATGAAAGAGGGCTGGCGTTGGCCGGCGGCCAGCTCGTGGGAGTTCCGCTCAGCTGGGCCAAATTTTCCCTACAAGTTCGTACGGCGAGCGGTTTTGCGGGCAGTCGCGCTCTGCGACGCCCACGGTGCAGACCGGCCCGAAGAGCTGCCCCTGGCGGTACTTGAAGACGAGCTAGAACTGGCGCAGTTCCTCGCCGAGGAGCTCGGCACGCTCCGACGTGCGAAGCTCGATCCTGGCGTGGTGATTTACCAGTCCATGCACGCAGAGTTCGTCGACAATGCTCCTTCCGATTTCGCTCGGGTCGTCGAGACCTTGCATGGAGAACCCCACATGGCGTCGCATCTCAAGAAGCTGAGGCGCACGGCAGATGTTTCAGAGCGCCACCTGTTCTTGGTTCCGACGGACGATGTGCTGCCGGCCCGATTCTTCACCGATGATTTCCAGCCGCCCATTTCTGCTCCAGCGGGCTTCGGCTCCGTTGATGCGCTTTGGATCTGGTCGAACTACTGGCACCGGTACCTCGCGTTCCGGAACGATTCGTGGGCTTGGGTCGACTTCCCGCCCCGTGTTCAAGCACCAGCGGGTACTACATAATCGGCGGGATGAAACTCGAATTCATCCGCAAGTCGGGGAACTGAGATCACGAATATGGCAGTTCTGTGGCCCGGGAAGTGAAGTGGACCAATCAGGTGACCAACAGTCTGCAAATTATGCAAAACGTGACGCGCAGAGCATGCCGTGAAAGGTGAAACCCCAGATCAGGTGGCCCGGGAGTTTTGTTCCTGGCACCTGGGGGTCAAGGGGTCGCAGGTTCAAATCCTGTCAGCCCGACAGAAGGAGCCCTGACGAGAAACTATTTCTCGTCAGGGCTTCGTCGTCACATCCGCTGAATCGAAGAGCGGCGCGCTGGGGGTGACGACCGGTAGGCCCGTCGAGTCGATGCCGACGCGGGCGCCGGTTCGCAGGGCGAGCGTACCTTTCACGATCTGGAGTTCGCGCCGGGCCATCAGGGCCGACGGCGCGGCCCGCCTCCCTGAGACCTCGATCGGAACGGACCAGGCTGCATCGGGGAGATCACGGCAGGCCACGTTCAGGTGCACGACGGTGTGGTGGTGCAGGTTGCGCAGCGCGCTCGCCCCGAGGGTGGCTGTGAAGTCGACGGCCGCGCCCCATTCCCCGACGGGTTCGTAGTCGGGGTGGGTGATCGACGCCAGCCCGTCCAGGGCGATGGCCAGGGCTCGGGCCTCGAGGGCGACATAGGCGACCACGTGCGACCTGCTCCACCCCGGCGCGGTCGAATCGCCTCGGAGGTCCTCGTCGGACAGGTGCTCGAGCTCCCGGGAATACAAGGCGGTCGCCCGCCGGGCCGCCAGCAGCGTGTCGCCCGGCACCCGGCCCGTCACGCTCGAGACGGGATGTAGGTGCGGGAGAAGTGCAGCCGTTCGACGATCGGGGCGTCGCTGAAGCGGAACAGATCGAACTCGGTCTCCGCCTCCAGGCTCCAGGCCGTCCACGAGGGCACGACGAAGAGGTCACCGGTCTCCAGCGCCATCCGCTCACCATTCAGCACGACGGAACCGCGCCCCTCGAACACCTGCCAGACGGAGGAGCCGACCTCGTGACGAGCGGGCGTCTGCGCGCCCTCGCGGAGCCGGTGGAATTCGCAGCGGATGGTCGGCAGCACGTCGCCACCGCTGGTGGGGTTGGTGTATTTGATCGCGGCGTGGCCCTGCTCGACCGTGGCCGGATAGCCCTGATCCTCGAGGTCGAGCTGCGCGCGCAAGGCGGCATCGGTGTGCTCCCAGCGGTAGGCGGCCAGGGGCGTGCTCACCGATGCGCCTTGGCTCGACAGGGGAGTGAGTCCCGGGTGGGCCCAGAGCTGCTCCGAGCGGGAGATGGCCGGCGACGATTCGTCGGTGACCCGCTCCGACCCCAGTTCGAAGAAGCCGAAGTCCAGGTCGTGGGCGAAGGGCACGTCGAGTCCGTCGATCCAGGCCATCGGCTGGTCGGTGTCGTTGTGGTGGCCGTGGAAGTTCCAGCCCGGGGTGAGCAGCAGGTCGCCGCGGCGCATGGCCACCGGGTCGCCGTTGACGACGGTCCACACTCCCTCTCCCTCGACGACGAAACGGAAGGCGTTCTGGGCGTGCCGGTGCTCGGGCGCGGTCTCACGGGCACCCAGGTACTGGATGGCGCACCAGAGCGTCGGCGTGGCGTACGCGGTCGGTGCCAACCCGGGATTGGCGAGGCCGATCGCCCTGCGCTCACCGCCGCGGCCCACCGGAACGAGCTCCCCGGACCGCTGCGCGATGTCGAGCAGCGTCTTCCAGCGCCAGACGAACGGGATGGCCGCCGGGGCCGGGGCGAACGGCATCAGGTCGTTCGTCTGCGTCCACAGCGGGGCAGTGCTGATGGCGGCGAAGTCGCGGTAGAGCTGATCGAGCTCGGGGGAGGGAACCGGCTGGCCGTCGTGCGACGGCACCGGATCGGAATGCTTCGTCGTGTCATCGAGAGTCATGGTCGAGGTCTCCTTCATCGGGACGCCTCGGCTCCGGCGCCCGCGAGCCCACCCTAAAAGGGCACGCCGACGAGGTGGACAAGAATTCCGTGATACGGAATTCTTATAGATCGGCGTGGGCGATGTCCCGCTCGATCTCCCGTCGCGTGTCGAGGATCAAGGGGGCCAGCCCGTCGCGGATCGTGACACCGAAACGCGAGGTGGGGACCGACACGCTGATCGCCCCCACGGCCTGGCCGGACGGATCGACCAGGGCGGCACCGACCGCCGCGACGTCGCGCTCGGTCTGCCCGTGGTTGACGGCGAAACCCTTTGCGCGGACGACCGCGAGCTCGGTCATCAGCTCATCGATCGACCGGCTGTCATCGTCGCGCTCCGAATCCACGAGTGCTCGTGCCGCGCTCGGATCCAGCGTCGCCAGGATCGCCTTGCCCCCCGACGAGGTGGCCGCCGGCATGATCACGCCTTGCCGGTCGCGGGTGCGGCCCGGGGCCGCCGCCTCGATCGTCTCGAGGAAGCGCACCTTCGAGCCGACGCGCACCATGAGATTCGTCGATTCTCTGCTGCGACGCGAGAGCAGCACCAGGTGCGGGTGGCAGATCCGGCGCAGTTCCCGGTTGCGCGACAGGTGCGCGGGCCCGGCCTCCATCGACGGACCGGGCCGGTAGATGTGGTCGTCGTCGGCCACCGCGAAGCCGCGGTAGACCAGCGTCGACAGCAGCCGGTGCGCCGTCGATCTCGACGTTCCGAGGTGCACCGCCGCGTCGGCCACGCGGAGACTCCCGTCGTCGCGGAGGATCTGCAGCAGGCGAAGCCCGCGGTCGAGCGCGCCGACCCCGTAGGCCGGGGGAGCGGGAAGCGGAGTGTTCTGCATGACGGAATCTTACGCATGATGGCCGTCGCCGGTCAGCAGGATGGGCGCGTGAAGCAATACAGCGAAGTATTTCCTCGTTCGACCGTGTTCGTCATCGGCGGCGGAATCGGCGGCCTGGCCGCTGCTCTCGCCCTCGCCCGCGCCGGTCACACGGTCACGTTGGCCGAGCAGGCCGCCGAGTTCGGAGAGGTGGGCGCCGGTCTGCAACTGGCTCCGAACGCGACCCGCATCCTCCGCGACTGGGGCCTGCTGGATGCCGTGGTGCACGCCGGGGTGGTGACGGAGAACCTCGTCGCCCGTGACGCCATCGACGGCTCGGTGCTCACCGTGATGCCCCTGGGCGAGGCATTCCTCGCCCGCTACGACGCCCCGTACGTGGTGATCCACCGCACCGACCTCCATCAGATCCTCCTCGACGCCTGCAGGGCGTCGGCCGGCATCACGCTTCTGACGGGCACCACGATCATCGACGTGCAGACGGAAGCGCAGGGCGCGACGGTCACGGCGGAGGACGGCCGGCGCGCGACCTATCCCGTGGTCATCGGAGCCGACGGCCTGCGCTCGCGCACCCGGGATGCCCTGGTCGGCGATGCTCCGATCCCGTCGGGGTACGTCGCCTATCGAGGGACCATCCCGTCTGACGGCCAGGCCTCGAACGACGTCACGGTCTGGATGGGTCCGGGCTGCCATCTCGTGCAATACCCGCTGCGTCAGGGCACGCTGCTGAACAACGTGGTCGTCTTCAAATCGGCCGGCTTCGCACGCGGTGACGTCGAGTACGGCGGAGTCGACGAACTCGACACGGTGTTCGCCGGCTGCGCCGAGCCGGTGCAGGCGGCTCTGGCCCACGTGGGCCGCCAGCGTCGCTGGCCGCTCTACGATCGCGCCCCGGCGCCGACCTGGAACGACGGCCGGATCGTACTGACCGGCGATGCCGCGCATCCGATGCTGCAGTACCTCGCCCAGGGTGCCTGCCAGGCCCTAGAGGACGCCGATGCGCTGGCGCGACTGGCCCCCGGTTCGAAGGCGAGCGAGTGGGACGGCGCGATCGCCGGATTCGTGGCCGAACGCGAGCCCAGGGCCTCCCGCGTGCAGACGACCGCCCACGCGTTCGGTGACCTGTGCCACGCCGTCGGCGAGCAGCGGCTGGCCCGCAACGCTCTGCTGGCGTCCCGCGCGCGTGATGACTTCACCGTGGCCGACTGGCTCTGGGCCGATCGCGCCCCGGCCCACCTCTGACTCCCGACCTCGACCGGAAAGCCTCACCATGCGTCTTGCACTGTTCAACGATCACCGGCCGGGCGTCGTGCTCGGCGACGAGCTGATCGACGTCTCCTCGATCGTCCATCCGCTGCCGGCCGAAGCCGGAGGGGCCTGGGCGGTCTGGCTCGCCGCGGGATCGGGGACCGCCGCCCTCGAACGGGCCCTGCTCTCGGATGCCCTCCC
This sequence comes from Herbiconiux sp., assembly GCF_023264855.1. Classification (GTDB taxonomy): domain Bacteria; phylum Actinomycetota; class Actinomycetes; order Actinomycetales; family Microbacteriaceae; genus Herbiconiux. The sequence continues at coordinate 64,517 of NZ_JAHFUW010000010.1, forward strand.
ACGGCATCCGCTCGACTCGGTGCGGCTGTGCGCGCCGCTGCCACGCCCCGGCAAGATCATCGCCGCACCCGTGAACTACCTCGACCACAAGATCGAGATGAGCGAGCAGAAGACGATCGCCGAGTACGGGGTCTTCCTCAAGGCGAACTCCTCGGTCATCGGCCCGGGTGACGCGATCGAGCTGCCCTACTCCGACAAGCGGATCGATCAGGAGGGGGAACTCGGCATCGTGATCGGAACGGGGGGACGCACCATCCCCGTCGGCGACGCCCTGGACCACGTGGCGGGCTACCTGGGATTGCTCGACATCAGCGTGCGCTCGACCGAGGACCGCTCGACGCGCAAGTCATTCGACACCTTCACCCCGATGGGCCCCTGGATCGTGACCGCGGATGAAGCGGGCGATGCCGATGACCTGCAGCTGGACTGCTGGGTCGCCGGCGAGCACCGCCAGAGCGTGTCGACCGCCGAGATGATCTTCGGTGTGGCGGAGCTGGTCGCCTACGCCAGCTCGGTGATGACCCTCCACCCCGGTGACGTCATCGCAAGCGGCACTCCCGCCGGCGTCGGGCCGCTCGCCGACGGCGACGAGGTGCGCCTCACCATCGAGCGCCTCGGAACACTCGTCGTGTCCGTCACCGGGCAGGGCGCCATCCCGTACGGAGATCGTCCGATCCCGTCGACCGCATCGATCGCGACATCGACGTCGTGAGAAGGAGTTGCACATGCCGAACAGTGTCATCGACATCAGGGAACGGCTCGACCAGTCGCCGATGAGGGGTGCCCAATTCGGCATCATCGCGGTCTGCGTCGTCTTGAACATGCTCGACGGGTTCGACGTGCTCGCCATGGCCTTCACCGCCTCGGCGATCGCCGAGGACTGGGCCCTCGGAGGAGCAGAACTGGGCATCCTGCTGAGCGCCGCCCTGCTGGGTATGGCGATCGGCTCGACGGCTCTCAGCTCGATCGCCGACGCGGTGGGACGTCGCACGACCATCCTCGGCTGTGCGGTGGTGATCGCGCTCGGCATGCTGGTGTCGGCACTCGCCCCGAGCTACGGGGTGCTGCTCGCCATGCGGCTTGTGACCGGTCTCGGCATCGGCGTCATGCAGGCCAGCCTGAACGTCTACGTCTCCGAGTACTCCTCGAAGCGGCGGCGCTCGCTGGCGATCAGCTTCTACACGATGGGCCAGCCGATCGGCGGTACCCTGGGCGGCATCGTCATCGCGGCACTGATCGGACCCCTCGGCTGGCACTCCGCTTTCGCCTTCGGCGCCATCGCCACCACGGTGATGATCCCGCTGATCTTCTGGCTGCTCCCGGAGTCGATCGACTTCCTGCTGGTGAAGCGGCCGCCGAACGCCCTCGACACCTTGAACCGCATCCTCCGGCGTCTGGGTCACAGCACGGTGCCCGCCCTTCCCCCGCTCGACGCCGCGGCGAACACGGCCCGGGGCCGGTGGGCGGCCCTGTTCTCGAGAGCGAACCGTACGAAGACGGTGCTGCTCTCGGTCGCCTTCTTCGCGATCATGGGGAGCTTCTACTTCGCCAACTCGTGGACGCCCCGACTCGTCGCGAGCAACGGTTTCACCGCCCAGGACGGCATCACCGCCGGCGTGATGTTCAGCGTCGGCGGCATCATCGACACCCTCGCGTTCGGAATCGTCTCCACGAAGGCGGGGGTGGTGCGCACGCTCCTGGTGACGTTCCTGCTCGGCGCGGGCGGGTTCGCCGGCTACGCGATCGCGGTGAACGGACTCAGCACGGCCTTCCTCGCCGCGGCGCTGCTCGGGCTGCTGCTGAGCGCAGGGATCGCCGGCATGTTCATCGTCGGCCCTACCCACTACGCCGCGGAGCTGCGGGCGACCGCGGTCGGCTTCATCATCGGCATGGGCCGGGTGGGCGCCATCCTGTCGCCGATCGTCGCGGGCGCCCTGATCGACCGGGACTGGAAGCCGGAGGACCTCTACTTCCTGTTCATCATCCCCATGGTCGTCGGCGCGCTCGCCATCGCCGGCGTGGGCCGGCACGACCGGCGCCAGGTCGGGTCGGCGGATGCCGGCACGCCGTCGCCCCGAGGCGGCGTCGCGGCTCGCTGAGCGGCGGCAGTCAACCGTTCCGGTGGTCTCACCGAGGTCGTGAGATCACCGGATGCCGGCGGCCACCTGCTCGAGCAGCGCCACTGTCAGCGCGTTCCCGCGGTCGACGGTGAGGCGCTCGATCGGCAGGTCGCCGATCATCACCAGCACGTGCTCGTTCGACAGGAGCCCCAGGGTGCCTTCCGCGCCCGGCAGGTCCGCCAGCCGGGCGCGCAGGGTCGGAGCCGCGACGGGGTGGGTCATCCACTCGCGCAGGGTCGAGCGGACGGTCAGCGGGGCAAACGGACCTGCCTCGCCCAGGACCACGCTCGCGCCCAGGCGGAGATCGCGCGAGGAGGCGCCGACCTCGATCCGATGCGAACCCTGGTCGCGCCGCCAGCCGCCGGAGCGCTCGTCCCAGCGCTGGAAGGCTCGCAGCGGCAGGTCGACGGCGAGCGTCCTGGCCTCGCCCGGCTGCAGCGTGCTGTGCACGAAACCGGCGAGCTGGCGACGGATGCGCGGCACGCCGGCATCCGGCTGACCCACGTAGACCTGGGCGATCTCGGTTCCCGGGCGACGGCCGTCATTGGTCACCGCGAACTCCACCGTGACGCCGCCCGAAACCGGATCGGTGTGTACGTCCAGCTGCGCGTACGAGAAGGGGGAGTAGCCGAGGCCGTGCCCGAACGGGTAGGCGACCGGCTCGTCGCGGGCGTCATATCCCCGATAGCCGACGAAGACGCCCTCGCCGTAGAACGAGCGGCCGGCTTCGCCGGGAAAGGAGAGGAACGACGGCGTACTGGCCAGAGTCGAGGGGATCGTCTCGGTCAGCTTCGCCGACGGGTTGAACCGACCCGTGATGATGTCGGCGAGAGCCGTCGCTCCGTGCCGTCCGGGCAGGCCGGCCCAGAGCAGTGCCGCCGAATCAGCGGCGAAATCGTCCACGGTCATGACGCCGCCGCCGAAGCACACGGTCACGACCCGGGCAGAGGAGTTCGCGGCCGCGGCGTCGAGCATCGCCTGCTGCGCTCGCGGCAGGCGCAGGTCGAGGCGGTCACGGCCCTCCGAGTCGGCATCGCCGTCGAGGCCGACCACAGCGATCACCACTGCGGCTCCGGTGACGGCCTCGCTCGCCTCGGCCAGCAGCTCCGGGGTCGTTCCGGACTCGCCGATCGTGTAGCCGGCCGCGAATCGCGTCACAGCCATGCCGCGCCGGGAGAGCGCGCCGAGCAGGTTCTCCGCCGAGCGGTCGTTGACCTGCGAACTGCCACCGCCTTGGATGGGCGGATGCTCGGCCAGAGCCCCGATGACGACCACCGGCACCGGCGGCTCCAGCGGGAGCACTCCGTCGTTCCTGAGGAGCACGATGGACTGCTGCGCGGCCTCCAGAGCGAGTGCGTCGTCGCCTCCGGCGGTCTCGGTGCGGCTTTCGGAGCGCGGGCCGTGAACCAGCGCCGCCACCCGTTCGGCGGATGCGCGCACCGTCTCGGCGTCGACGAGTCCTGAGTGCACGGCATCGACGATCGCGTCGGCCGACGCCCCGCCCGTTCCCGGCATCTCGAGGTCGAGCCCGGCGACGAGAGCCGCGAGGCGATCGTCGACCGCCCCCCAGTCCGAGATGACGGCGCCGTCGAAGCCCCACTCGTCGCGCAGCACCCGCGTCAGCAACCAGGGATCCTCGCTCGCGTACACTCCGTTGATCCGGTTGTACGAAGCCATCATCGCCCGGGGGCGCGCCTGGACGACGACCTGCTCGAAGCCGCTGAGGTAGATCTCGCGGAGCGCGCGTTCGGAGACCTCGGCGCTCACCCGCATCCGGTCGGTCTCCTGGTTGTTGACCGCGAAGTGCTTCGGGCACGCGGCCACCCCGGTCTGCTGCACGCCGCGCACGAACGCAGCGCCCATCTGCCCGCTGACCAGCGGGTCTTCGGAGTAGTACTCGAAGTTGCGGCCGCCGAGCGGCGAGCGTTTGATGTTGAGGCCGGGGCCCAGCAGCACATCGGCGCCGGCGCGGCTCGCTGCGGCGCCGATCGCCCGGCCGACCGACTGCACGAGCTCGGTGTTCCAGGTGGCCGCGAGGTTCGCCGCCGTGGGGAACGCGACGGCTTCGACCTTGCCCCGGAAGCCGGGGAGGTTCATCGCGAGCCCGTGCGGGCCGTCGGTCATCACGACGGAGGGCAGTCCGAGCCGCTCGAGGGCGACGGTGCCGGCCATGTCGGCCCCGGAGAGCAACGAGGCCTGCTCGGCCAGGGTCGCCGCCGCCAGGGCTCCGGCAGGGGAGTCGTGCTCGATCATGCGCCGACCTCCTGCTGCTCGAGCATCTGCCGACGCTCTTCGGGGTCGTGCAGATTCCACGCGCGGGCGGGCCGGGCGTCGTCGAGCGGATCCCGGTACGCGGTTCGGATGACGTGCCGGCCGGGCTCGATGCGTTCGGTGCGCGCATCCATCCCCGGGTGCACGAACAGGGCGGTTCCCGCGGGCGGCACCGTCAGCTCGACGGTCAGCGAGCCCGCATCACGCACCCAGGAGATCTCGTACCGGCCGAACGGGCTGTCGTGGGCGGCCGAGGCGCGGGTGAGCCCGCCGCCCGGTTGCGGAGCGAAGCGCACGTCGGCGTAGCCGGGGGCGGCGGGAGCCAGGCCGGCGACGCGTCGGTGCAGGAAGTCGACCACGGCGCCGAGCGCGTAGTGGTTGAACGAGGTCATCTCTCCGGGGTTCACAGACCCATCGGGGAGCAGGCTGTCCCAGCGCTCCCAGACGGTCGTCGCACCCATCGACACCGGCCACAGCCACGACGGGGCCTCGCGCTGCAGAATGAGGTGGTAGGCGTCATCCATGTGCCCGGTCGCAGCGAGGGCGTCGCAGACCAGCGGGGTGCCCACGAAGCCGGTCTGGATGCGGTAGTTGCCGGCCGCGACCAACTCGGCGAGCCGATTGCCGGCTGTGCTGCGTTCCTCCCCTTCGAGCAGTTCGAAGGCGATCGCCACCGACAGGGCCGTGACCGTGTCGCTGACCACCCGGCCGGCGGGGGAGACGTACTCGCGGCGGAAGGCGGCTCGCGCCCGGGCGGCGACGGCGCCGTAGCGCTGTTCGGCCGCGAGGTCGCCGAGCAGCGCTGCGCTGCGGGCCACCAACGACGCCGAATGGGCCAGGTACGCCGTGGCGACCAGGTAGCGATCGGTGGCGGAGTGGTCGGGCCGGTCGGATGGGGCGGCCGGGTCGAGCCAGTCGCCGAGCTGGAAGCCGTGGTTCCAGAGCCCGGTGCCCACGGTCAGGGCGTCGACCTGGTCGATCCAGCGGGTCATGCTGTCGAACTGGTCGTGCAGGATCTGGCGGTCGCCCGTGCGCTCGTAGAGCACCCACGGCACGATGACGGCCGCATCGCCCCAGGCGGCGGCCGGGTCGCTGGGGAAGCCGCAGGCCACCCACGGGTGGAAGTTCATCACCGAGCCGTACTCGATCTGCTCGGCGGCGAGGTCGCGCAGCCAGTTCTGCAGCACACCGGTGGAGTCGAACAGGTAGGCCGCTGCAGGCGCGAAGACCTGGATGTCACCGCTCCAGCCGAGCCGCTCGTCGCGCTGCGGGCAGTCGGTGGGCAGGTCGACGAAGTTGTCGCGCATGCTCCAGACGACGTTCTCGTGGAACCGGTCCAGCAGCGGGTCGGATGACGAGAACTCGCCGGTGCGCCGCATGTCCGAGTGCATCACCCGGGCCTCGATCAGGTGCGGATCCTGATCGGCCGGCCAGCCCTCGATCTCCGCGTAGCGGAAGCCGTGCACGGTGAAGCGCGGTGTCCAGGATTCGACGCCGTCGGTGGCGAAGAGGTAGGTGTCGACCGAGGCCGCCGTGCGCAGGGGGCGCAGGCTGAGCTCGCCGTCTTCGAGCACCTCGGCGTGACGGATGCGGATCAGATGGCCGGCCTCGGCACGGGCCGTGACGGCCAGCTTGCCGCTGACGTTCTGACCGAAGTCGAGCAGCACCCTCCCATCGGGCCGGCGCTCGACCGCGGTCGGCCGCAGCCGCTCGACGACCCTGACCGGAGGACCGGTGGGCGCCTCCAGCGCGGCCGGCACGTCACGGAGCGGGATCGTCGTGCACGCCGCCCAGCCGTCGGCGTCGAAGCCCGGCGCCGACCATCCGGCGAGAGCCCGGCCGAGTCGCTCGTCGTGCGCCTCGCCCTCGTAGAGGCCCGTGGAGATGATGGGAGAGAGTGTCCAGTCCCACTGCAGAGGCACCACCCGGGGCCCGAGGTCGTCTTCGATCTCGAGCTGGCAGAGCAGGGCGACATCCTCGCCGTAGATGTTCCAGAGGCCTCCGTTGAAGCCGAGTCGGCCGCGGTACCAGCCGTCGGCCAGCCATGCTCCGATCACGTTCTCGCCGGTGCGCAGCTGCGCGGTCAGGTCGATCGTGCGATAGCGCAACCGGTGGGCGTAGCTGCTCCAGCCGGGGGAGAGCAGGGCGTCAGCTCCCGCGCCCTCTCCGTTGACCTCGAGATCGAACACTCCGTGGGCGGTCGCGTAGGCGCGGGCGCGCCGCACCCGCCCGGTGGTGGTGAAGGATGCGCGGAGCAGGAAGGCCGGGCGCGCGGCTCCGGCGGGTGCGGAGAGAGAGGGGGAGACGAAGTCGGTGCTCCAATCGCCTCGCTCGAGCAGTCCGGCCTCGACCGGCAGCGGATCCGACCACGCCGCCCATCCGGAGTCGAGCAGGGATCGTACCCGCACGGTCGCGGATTCGCGAGACGTCAAGGGTCGGCCGGGCCAGGGCACCAGAGTGGTGGAATCCGTGGGGGTGCAGGTCGTCTTGCCACCGCGCGTGATCTCGACCTCGCCGCCGAGCTGGCGATCGTCGCCGCGACCGTCGACGACCCAGCTCAGTCGCGGCTCGGCCGCGCCGATCCCCAGCCCGTCGGAGCGATGCTCCACCTGCAGGCCGGTGCTGCGGGCGGAGCCCGTCACTTGACCGCTCCGGCGGTCAGGCCTTTCATGACCCGCTGGTTGAGGATGAGATACAGCACGAGCGTGCCGAAGACGTTGATGCAGATGGCGGCGAAGGTGGGGCCGTACTGCACCTGGCCGAACTGGCCGGTGAAGTTGAGCAGCCCGACCTGGATGGTGCGCAGGTCGCTGCGCGTGGTGAAGGTGAGGGCGATCAGCAGGTCGTTCCAGATGAAGAAGAACTGCACCAGCGCCACCGTGAAGATGGCGTTCTTCACCAGCGGGAACCCGATCGACCGGAAGGTGCGGAAGATGCTGGCGCCGTCGAGGGTCGCGGCCTCGAAGATCTCACGGGGCACGCTGCGGAAGTAGGTGGCCATCATGAACACCGTCAGGGGCAGACCGATCGCCGTGTAGGTGATGATCAGCGGCAGCAGCGACCCGGTGAGCCCGGTCTTGAAGTAGATGGTGAACAGGGGCAGCAGGATCATCTGGCCCGGCACCATGATTCCGGCCAGGAAGGCCAGCAGGACGACACCGCGCCCCTTCCACACCATCACCTCGAGGGCGAAACCGGCCGCGACGCCGAAGACGATGGTGAGGAACAGGGCGGGGGCGGTGGCCAGGATGCTGTTGCGCACGTAGGTACCGAGGTTGCCCGTCGTCCAGGCCTCGATGTAGTTGTCGAAGGTCCAGGTCTCCGGCAGCGCCCAAGTGGGGGAGTTGAGGAACTCGTCCTGGGTCTTGAACGAGCCCATCAGCAGCCAGAACAAGGGGTACACCACCGTGATCAGCAGGACGCCGATGACGATGATCTTCGGCAGGGCCTTCAGGATGCGGCGCCCCCGGGGGCTCCGGCGGCGCGGGGGACGGACGTCGGTCGGGGTTCGGACCGGAGTGGCGAGTGCGGTGGAGCTCATGATCAGCCCTTGGTGAGGTCGCGACGCGACGAACGGAAGATGAAGATGGTCACGATCAGGCAGAGGATCGTCAGGAGCAGCGCGATCGAGCTCCCGTAGCCGTACTCGCCGTAGGTGAACGAGGTCTGGTACATGTACAGGGTCAGCGGTGTCGTCGCGCTGCCCGGCCCGCCGTTGGTCAAGGCGAGGATCGAGTCGAAGACCTTGAGCGTGCCGTTGATGCTGAAGATGATCGACGAGAGCAGCACCGGGAGCGACAGCGGGATCACGATGTGACGCACCAGCTTCCAGCCCGATGCGCCGTCCAGCCGCGCCGACTCGAGGGTCTCTTCGGGGATGTCGACGAGACCGGCGTAGAGCAGCACGGCGTAGAAGCCCATCGACCGCCAGACGTCCATCATGATGATCACCCAGAACGCCGAGTCGGGGCTGCTGAACCAGTCGACCGAGGGGATGCCGACGGTGTTCAGCAGAGAGTTGACCAGCCCGTTCTGCGGCACGATCTCGAACAGCTTCTGGAACAGCAGGGCCACGGCCACGGTGGGCAGCACCACCGGGAAGAAGACGAGGGTGCGCACGAGCCCGGAGGCGCGACGCAGCCAGAACACGTACATCAGCGAGAGCAGGTAGCCGAAGACCACCTGGAGCACGGTGAGCACGAAGGCGTATTTGAGCGTGAAGACGAGCGCCTCGAGCACTCGGGGATCGGTGAACAGGTGCGCCAGGTTGTCGAAGCCGACGAAGGTGAACCCGGTGATCGGGTTGCCCTCGAACACCGTGTAGCCGAGCGACCACAGGATCGGGACGAGCATGACGAGGGTGTACACCAGCAGGGCCGGCCCCAGGAGGATGGTGATGGCGCGCCAGTCGCCGAGTACGCGATTCATGAGTGCTTTCTTTGGTCGTCCGGAGAGATGGGGAGGGGGCGGGCGCGTCCCCGGCGCGCCCGCCCCGGTCGGGTCAGTTGCCGAGGTCGGCCTGCACCTTGGCCATGAAGTCGGCCGGGGACAGGGCGCCCGTCGCCAGCTGCGATCCGTTCGTCTGGCTGGTGGAGGTGGCCTTGGCATTGAAGAGCGCCTCGAACCAGAGCACGCTCTCGGGGCTGGCCGCGGCGGCATCCTGGATCGTCTGGGTCAGCGGAGGCAGGTCGGCGACCGGCGTGTTGACGGTGAAGCCGGTGATGACGCCCTGGTTCTTCAGCGAATCGGTGCCGAAGTTGTCGCCGATGCAGGTGAGCCAGTCGCCGACCTTCTCGTCGTACGCGGAGGCCGACATGCCCAGCGGCACACCGATGTTGGCGGCGAGCTGGTCGCTGCTGCCGCCGCCGCCCTCGACCTCGGGGAACGGGATGAAGCCGATGTTCTCGGCGCCGATCTTGTTCTGCGCCGGGTCGTTGAATACCGAGAGGATCCAGCTGCCCATGTAGAACATGCCGGCCTCGCCGTTCACGAACTGGTTGACGGCGGTGGTGTAGTCGATCGATCCCACCGAGGGGCCGAAGTCACCGGCGGCACCCAGATCGGCGACGGCCTGGGCGGCTGCGACGTACTCGGGGTCGGTGAGCTTCGCCTCGCCGTCGGCGACCTTCTGCATCGCGTCGGGCCCGAGCGTGCGGTAGATGTAGTTGCCGAGCAGGCGCGTGACGGGCCAGCCGTCTTTGCCCGCCGTCGACAGGGGGGTGACGCCGGCGGCCTTCAGGCTGTCGGAGGCGGCGAGCAGGTCGTCCCAGGTGGCGGGCGCCTGGATGCCGTTGTCGGCGAAGATCTTCTTGTTGTACCAGATGCCCTCGACGTTGAACTCGGTGGGCAGCACGATCTGGCTGCCGTAGAGGGCCTCGATGGTCGACTTGGCGGCCGGGATGATGTCGTCGGCGATGCCGAGGTCGTCGAAGGTCGATCCGATGTCGAGGACCTGCCCGCCGGAGTCGAGGTCCTTGATGACCTGGGGCGAGTTGCCCGCGGCGAAGACCACCGGGAGGGCGCCCTGCCCGCCGAGCAGCTGCAGCTGCTGGTCGATGCCGGCCTGCGGCTGCGTCGTGATCGAGAGCGGCAGTGCCTCCTGCTGGGTGGCGCACGCGCCGGTGCTGAGACCGGTGAGGGTGTCTTGCACTGCCGTGTTCTCGGCCAGCGACAGATAGGAGAACTCCGTCGGCGCGGAGCCGCCGGAGCCGTCGCCGCTGCCGGAGCAGGCGGTGAGCAGAAGGGTGCCTGCTCCGATCAGGGCCGCGACGGGTACGACGCGACGGCGGACGTTCTTGGCTGCTGTGGTCACTATTCCTCCTTGAATGTGCGGGCGGAGTGCGCCCGGCGCGCCTTCATTAGAGCGCTTCAATTCGGGATGTTACGGGGGCGTCATCCGTCTGGACAAGGCAGATCGGGGCTCATCCGATCGCTGCTGTGAATACCGGCCATCGACGAAATGGATCGTTTCACTCAGGAGCGGGCGATGGATGTCCGCGGCCCGTTATGGTGTGGGGGTGTCGACCTTCAATTCTGTGCCGCCCGGGGCGGGCATCTCAGATGTGGCCCGGTTGGCCGGCGTCTCGCAAGGCACCGTCTCGAACGTGCTGAACCACCCCGAGCGGGTGGCGACGGCGACCCGGGATCGGGTCCGTCAGGCGATCTCCGCTCTCGCCTACGTGCCCAACGGCGCCGCCCGCTCGCTGGCGGCGGGGGGCAGCCGGTCGATCGGGCTCATCCTGAGCGATCTGGAGAACTCGCTCTTCGTCGACATCGCGCGCGGAGCGGAGCGGGCCGCTGCCGAAGCGGGGATGAGCCTGCTGCTGGCCAACAGCGACGGCCGGCTGGAGAGCGAGGACCGATACCTCGACCTGTTCGCCGAATCGCGGGTGCTCAGTACGCTGCTGACCCTGAACGACGACCAGCACTTCCGTCAGATCGTCGGCCGGGTCGCCGATTCGCGCTCTCTGGTGCTGCTGAACTTTCAGGTCGATCCCGCGGAGTACTGCAGCGTCGACGGCCACAACGAACGTGGAGGCTACCTCGCGACCCGGCACCTGATCGACATCGGCCGGCGCCGGCTCGTGTTCGTCGGCGGCCCGGATTCACTGCGGCCGGTCTCCGAGCGCCACCGCGGGTTCTCGGCGGCCCTGGCCGAATCCGGTCTGACAGCCGCCGCCGACGTCACCCCCGATTGGATCAACCGCTCGGACGGATGGCGCGTGGGAACGGGCCTGGTCGAGGCCATCGCGGCCGGCCGGATCGACGGCATCGTGGCCGCCTCCGACCTGCTCGCCGCCGGAATGCTGCAGGCCTTCGCGACACTCGGCCGGGTTCGGGTTCCCCACGACGTGGCCATCGTCGGGTACGACAACAACCAGGCCGCCTGGGACTCGCCCGTGCCGATCTCGACGATCGGCCAGCCCGGCGAGGAGATGGGCTATCGGGGGGCGCGACTGGCGATGGAGGAACTCGTCGAGGGCGATGCCCACCAGCACCGCGCCGTCGTGCTCGAGCCGACCCTGATCGTGCGCGAGAGCACGGTCTCGTGACCGACCCGGAACTCGGCTAGCGTTCATCCGTGGAGTTGTCGACGATCGACCTCAATCTGCTCGTGCCGCTGAGAGCGCTGCTCGAGGAGAAGAGCGTCAGCCGTGCGGCGGAACGCCTGCATCTCAGCCAGCCCGCGGTGTCGGCCTCCCTGAGCCGGCTGCGCCGCTACTTCGACGACGAACTGCTGATCCGCGCGTCCAACGCGTACCATCTGAGCCCGCTGGCCGAAGACCTCCTCGCCGAGCTGCCCGCGGTCGACGAGCTCGTGTCACGGCTGTTCCGGCTGGAGCAGTCCTTCGATCCGGATGTCACCACCCGGCGGTTCCGCATCATGTGCTCCGACTACGTCACGGCCGTCATCGGTGCCGAGCTCTCGCGCATCATCTCCGAGGCCGCCCCGGCGTCCCAGGTGAGCTTCGAGACCGTCTCGGACAACTACGTCGACGGCGCGCCCGACACCCTCCGCGACATCGACGGGATCGTTCTGCCGCACGGCTATCTGCAGCTGAACGATCCGCTGGATCTGTTCGAGGACGAGTGGGTGTGTCTGCTCGATCGCGAGAACCCGGCGGCCGAGGGGCTGACGGTCGACACCTTGGGATCGCTTCCCTGGGCGGCCACCTACAGCGGCCGCACCTCGGTGACGACGGCCGCGCGGCATCTGCACTCCATCGGCATCTATCCGGCCACCCAGGTCGTCACCCGCAGCTTCCTCGCCCTGCCCGATGTGATCGAGGGAACGTCGCGGGTGGCGTTCTTGCCGAAGACCCTGGTCGGGCGGGCGCTGCGGAACCCCCGGATGGCCGTGGTCGACTGTCCGGTCGAGCTGCCGACTCTGCGCCACGCGTTCTGGTGGAGCCAGGCCCGGGAGAAGGATCTGGGGCACCAGTGGCTCCGGCAGCGGCTGAGCGAAGCGGCGCAGTCCGTCGGACGGTAGCCGGAGGGCGAATGGCCGAATCGGATCATCGGCAGGGCGATCTCTGACCTGGGTCAGGGCCTCGGTGTGAGGGACGAATTCTCGCTCAGACCGGGTACCGCGTCTGCGAGCTCGGAGAGTTCCGGGATCTCGCGGGCAGCACGCAGAGCATCGGTCAGCGAGGCGTCGTCGAGGGACTGCACCTCGGCCAGGACGTCGGCTCCGGCTCGAGTCAGCTCGGTGTAGATGCCCCGCCGGTCGTCGTCGCAGAGGATGCGCCGGAGGTATCCGCGGTTCTCCAGGCGGGTGACCAGGCGTGTGGTGGCGCTGGGGCTCAGGGCCGTCGCCCGGCTGACCTGCTGCATCCTCATGTGCCAGGAGCCGGGTTGGCGGCTGAGAACGCTGAGCATCGTGGCTGCATCGTGGCCGCACTGTGTCATGGTGCATTCTTCGGGATCGGATCCGTCGTTGCCGGCAGCATGATGGCGCCGGAGAAGAAGGCCAGCGCCATCGCTGCCATGTTCACCGGGTTGACCGTCTCGAACGTCCTCGGCATCCCGCTCGGCACGTTGCTTGGTCAGGCCTTCGGCTGGCGCTCGACGTTCTGGGCCATCACGATCATCGGTGTCATCGCATTCCTCGGCATCCTCGTCCTCGTCCCCTCGGTGGGACGAGGAGAATCGGGATCGACGATCCGCGACGAGCTGCGCACCTTCCGGTCCGGCCGCGTCTGGGTGTCTCTCGCCGTGACGGTCTTCGGTTAGGGCGGGATGTTCGGCGCATTCACCTACATCGCGTACGACAGCGGGGTCACCCTCGTGGTGCTCGTGATCCTGACGGTTTCGCTCGCATCAGGCCGTCGTGTTCTGGCTGACGCTGTCAACTAGGATCTGGGGATGACCTCTCGCGCTGAATCCGCTGCGGCTACGGGACGGGCGCTGCTGGATGCGGCTTCCGGCCTGCTGGGCGAGGGAGGGCCTGAGGCGGTCACGCTGAGGGCTGTCGGCGCACGGGCCGGCGTCTCGCGAGGAGCCCCGTATGGCCACTTCGCCGACAAAGAGGATCTCCTCACGGCACTGGCGATCGCGGGATGGGCGAAGCTCACCGCTGACCTCGAGGCGATCCGGGCCGATACCGCCCCGTCCCACCGGGACAGGCTCCACCGGGCGGTCTTGGTCTTCCTGGCTGTCGGTCGGGAGGAGCCGCATCTCTACGCCCTGATGTTCACGACGCCGTCTCGGGATCCGGAGACCCTGATCGGCGCCGCGTCCGGCGCGCAGGACGCATTCCTCGCCATCGTCGCCGACGTCGTCGGCTCGGACGACGCGCGATCTCGCGGTGCTCTGCTGATGTCGAGCGCTCACGGGATAGCGGGCATGGAGAGCAGCGGGCAGCTCGGCGAGGCCAAATGGGGCGTCACGGGGGACCGGCTCGTGGAGCAGCTCATCGCCCTGCTCTGAAGGTCGCGCCGAACGGCGGAGCTGCCGGCGCCACTTAACTTGACACTGTCACATCAGTAGTCGTACCGTATTCATATGACATCGTCACATGAACGCATCCACCTCGCCATCGTCACCGGAGCGTCCTCCGGCATCGGCAAGGCCACGGCCGAGCGCCTGGCGGCCGACGGTTTCCACGTGCTCGCCGGCGTGCGTAAGCAGTCGGATGCCCGCACGCTCGCCGCGCCCGGCATCGAGCCGATCATCCTCGACGTCACGGACGCCGATCACATCCGAGCGCTCGTGAACCGGGTGACGCACGACCCCGACGGCCGCACCCTCCGTGTGCTCGTCAACAATGCGGGCGTCGCCGTGAACGCGCCGATCGAAGTGCTCTCGCTCGAGGACTGGCGGTTCCAGTTCGACGTCTCCCTCTTCGGCCAGGTCGCCCTGATCCGGGCTCTGCTCCCGGTGCTCCTGTCCACCCGGGGCCGGATCGTGAACGTCACCTCGGTCGGCGGCCGGGTGGCGATGGCCAATTTCGGCGCCTACTCGGCCGTGAAGTTCGCCATGGAGGCCCTGTCGGACTCGCTCCGCCGGGAGATGGAGCCGTTCGGTGTCTCGGTGGTCAAGATCACCCCTGGGGCGGTGAGCACGAATCTCACCGAGAGCGGTCTCGCCGCCGCATCCCGGATCGCCGACACGATGACGGCCGATCAGCGCCTCCGCTACGACGAACTCGGCCGTGCCTTCACCGCCCAGGCCGAGGGCTTCGCCCGCGACGGCGTGACCCCCGAGCGCGCTGCGGGAGTCATCTCGAAGGCCGTGGCCGCCCGCCGGCCCAAGACCCGGTACACGATCGGGCGGGACGGTGCGATGTTCACCTTCATGCCGCGGATCGTCAGCGACCGGATGCTCGACAGCATGCTGCGCAGCCAGAACAAGAGCCTCGCGAAGTCGAAGGCGTGACTCCGGTGAGGACTCCGTCGCCCCGGCCATGCAGTCGATCTGGTCTCGGTATTCCGAGGCCGCCGCCTGCCGGTCGTGCTCGCCGCCGTCAACGGCATTCCGGCCGGCAGGACGGTCCACCAGAGCGGTGGGCGCGAGTGCCCGCCGCGCAGCCCCGAACTCGACCACAGGCCGACGATGTACTCCTCACCCGACGCGCCTGGAGTACCTTCGGCGGCATCGGGCTCGACTCCTGCCTCCGCGGACTCGGTGTGACGCAGGTCGTGCTGGCCGGGCTCAGGACGAGCTTCGGTGTCGAGTCGACCCCTCGTGCCGCCCACGACCTCGGCTACGACGCCGTTCATCGGGCGAGCTTTGGATGCTCCGAGAGCTCTGCGAGCGGGCGGCTCTCCCAGCGCGCCCAGTCGCTGCTGATGGCGCTCGCCGCGGTGAGCAGCGCGGGCAGGTGCTCGTCGATCAGGGTCTCCACACTCGTCTCGGCAGCGTGGGCGTTCACGTTGACGGCTGCCACGACACGACCCGATCCGTCGCGCACCGGTGCCGCGACCGAGCGGATGGCGGGACCGAGCTGCTGGTCGGTGAGGGCCCAGCCGGCGGCGCGCACCTCGCGCAGCGAGGCGAGGGTCTCGTCGCGCTCCGGGCTCGAGGCCGTCACCACGGTCGACCGCGTGGGCAACGCGAGCACCCGGTCGAGCTCGGCCGGGTCGAGCGCGGCGAGCAGCACCTTTCCGAGCGACGTGACGGGGGCCGGGAAGCGGGTGCCGATCGACACCGACAGCGTCACCAGCTTGGGCACGGCCACGCGGGCGACGTACACGATGTCGGAGCCGTCGAGCTGGGCCAGCGAGCACGACTCGCCCGTGCGCACGCTCAGCTCGCTGAGATGGGGGCGGGCGATCTCCCAGATGCTGCTGGCCGAGACGTAGGCCATCCCCAGGTCGAGCACCCGGGCCGTGAGCGAGAACGTGCCGGCGTCGGAGCGCACGTAGCCGAGCTCGTCGAGGGTGAGCAGGATGCGGCGCACGGTGGGGCGGGCCAGTCCGGTGGCCGCCGCGAGCTCGGCGAGTGAGCGGTTCTGACCCGTGCTCCCGAACGCCGTGATGACGTCGAGCCCACGGGCCACGGCCTCGATGAAATCCGGCCCTGTCGAGTCTCGCATGGCCCTCCCGGCCGTTCGTCCGTTATTCGCCTGACCCTTTCCTACCGCATGAATACTGCCTTGGGAACACACGAACCGGCTCTTGACACGTCCATACGGATGCAATTGGCTGTGGTTATCCGCACAGCGGACAGTTGACCGGAATCGATCGAGGAGTCTTCATGGCCACGCCCGCCGACCTCCCGGACCCCGTCTCGGGGCCGCTCGACGGGTTGCTCGTGGCCGACTTCTCGCGGGTGCTGGCCGGTCCGTTCGCCACTCAGCAGCTGGCCGATCTCGGCGCGACCGTCGTGAAGGTCGAGAGTCCGGCCGGCGACGAGACCCGCTCCTGGGCCCCGCCCGAGCGCGACGGGGTCTCGACCTACTACCTCGGCATCAACCGCAACAAGTTCGACGTGGTGCTCGACTTCGGCGACGAGGCCGACCGCGCCGTCGCTCTGGAACTGGCCTCGCGGGCCGACATCGTGATCGAGAACTTCAAACCCGGCGGCCTGGCGCAGTTCGGGCTCGACTACGACTCCGTCGCCGCCGTCAATCCGGCCGTCGTCTACGCCTCGATCAGCGGCTTCGGCAGCGCGGGCGGGGCGGCGCTGCCGGGCTACGACCTGATCGTGCAGGCGATGTCGGGCTTGATGAGCCTCACCGGATCGCCCGACGGCCCCGCCTACCGCAGCGGCGTCTCGGTGTTCGACGTGATGACCGGCATGCAGGCCACGATCGGCATCCTCGCCGCCCTCGAGCACCGGCACCGCTCAGGCGAGGGGCAGCACATCGAGGTCAACCTGCTCTCGACGGCGCTCGCGGCGATGGCCAACCACAGCTCGACGTACGTCGCCGGGGGAGCGGTGCCTTTTCGCATGGGCAACGCGCATCCGAGTCTCTTCCCCTACGAACCACTGCCCGCGAGCGACGGCGAGATCGTGGTGGTGGCCGCCAACGACGGCCAGTTCGCGCGCCTCGCCGACGCGCTCGGGCGGTCGGAACTGGCCGGCGACCCCCGGTTCGCACGCACGGAAGACCGCAACCGCAACCGCGAAGAGCTGCGTCCGCTGCTGGTCGAGGCGCTCGCGGCGCACACGATCGCCGAGTGGTTCGACATCCTCACCGAGGCCGGCATCGCCTGCGGGCCGATCACCACCATCGACGGCGGGGTGGCGCTCGCCGAGCGCCTCGGGCTCGAGCCCGTGGTACAGGTGGGGGAGGGCGAGCGGGCGGTGCCCGTCATCCGCAATCCCATCCGCTTCTCGCGCACGCCGGCCCGGTACGTGGCGGCGCCGCCGACGCTGGGAGAGCACGACGCGCTGATCCGCGACTGGCTCAGCGCCCCGTCATCCGTTCTGCCCGACCTGACCTCAGGAGGCCCCCGTGGCTGAGTACCCCACCGGCATCGGCACGAGCGACACCGAGTCGATCTCGCTGCTCGGCCACGACCTGGCCGGCGAACTGCTCGGGCAGATCTCGTTCGGCGAGCTGGCCTACTGGCTCGCGACCAAGCGCCGGCCCACGCCCGGGCAGCTGCGGGTGTTCGAGGCGGTGCTGGTGTCGCTCGCCGACCACGGGTTCACCCCCACGGCGATCGCCGCGCGGCTCACCTACTACAGCGCCCCGGATTCGCTGCAGGGGGCCATCGCCGCCGGACTGCTCGGCGGCGGTTCGCGCTTCCTCGGCGTGACCGAGGACACGGGGCTCTACCTGCACGGCATCGTCGAAGGGCTCGGCGACACCACCGGCTGGACCGCCGACCGGTGGGACGCCGCCGCGCTCGCCGCCCTGAGCGAAACCCGATCTCAGGGCGGCAAGATCCCGGGGCTCGGGCATCCGGTGCACAAGAACGGCGACCCGCGCACGCCCGTGATCATCCGGATCGCCGAGGACAGCGGGGTCAAGGGCCCGCACCTGGAGCTGTTCGAGGCGATCGGACGCGTGCATCCCGAGCTGCTCGGGCGCACCCTCCCGCTGAACGGCGCCGGGGTGGCTGGAGCCGCACTCGCCGACGCCGGACTGCCGGTCGACCTGCTGCGCGGCTTCGCCCTGCTGGCGCGCACCGCGGGCCTCATCGGGCACCTCGCCGAGGAGCGCGAGAACCCGATCGGGCCGGCCGTCTACGCCGAGGTCGACCGCAACGCCGTCTACACGCCGCCATCGGCATCCTGACGCCCCCGAACGAGCGGATGCTGCGGGCTGAGAGCGGCAGGCGGGACTTCGCTGCACCGGCGTGCCAGGATCGGGTATGGCCGATCGACTGATGCTGCTGGACACCGCCTCGCTGTACTTCCGGGCGTTCTACGGGGTGCCCGACAGCATCCGGAGGGCGGACGGTACGCCGGTGAACGCCGTGCGGGGGCTGCTCGACATGATCGCGCGGCTCGTGGTGGACTACGACGCCGGGCTGCTCGTGGCGTGCTGGGACGACGACTGGCGGCCGCAGTGGCGGGTGGATCTGATCCCCAGCTACAAGGCGCACCGGGTGGCCGAGACGGTGGCGGATGCTCCCGACGTGGAGGTGGTGCCCGACCCCCTCGAGGCGCAGATCCCGATGATCCGCGAGGTGCTCGCGCTCGCGGGGATCGCGGTGGTGGGCGCGGCCGAGCACGAGGCCGACGACGTGATCGGCAGCTACGCGACCGGGGCCGCGCATCCGGTCGATGTGGTGACCGGCGATCGCGATCTCTTCCAGCTGGTGGATGACTCGCGCGACGTGCGGGTGATCTATACCGCGAGAGGCATGAAGAACCTCGAGGTGCTGACCGCCGAGGTGGTGGTGGGCAAATACCGCGTGCTGCCCGAGCAGTACGCCGACTTCGCCACGCTGCGCGGTGACACGAGCGACGGGCTGCCGGGAGTGGCGGGTATCGGCGAGAAGACCGCCGCCGGGCTGCTGGGGGAGTACGGCACGCTCGACGGGCTGCTCGCGGCGGCGGCCGATCCCGAGGGTGGGGTGTCGGCATCCGTGCGGGCGAAGCTGGAGGCGGCGGCCGACTATCTGGCCGTGGCACCAACGGTGGTGAAGGTGGTACGCGATCTCCCACTGCCGACGCTCGAGGAGGCCGGGGCCCGGCTGGCACCCGTCTCGGGCGAGGATCGGGCCACGCTCGAGCAGCGCGCGGAGGAGTGGAACCTGGGGAGCTCGGTGAAGCGGCTGCTCGCCGCGCTGGACACGCGCGGCTGACCGTCTTGAATAGACTCGGCGTCGTGACTGTTGACGCCGGCGTGACCACCTCCCCGCTCCGATGAGCCGCATCGTCTTCGCTCCCGACAGCTTCAAGGGTTCGCTGGATGCGCTCGCGGTGGCGCAGGCGCTCGCCGAGGGCTGGCGGGAGCACGATCCTGCGGCCGAACTCGTGCTGCGGCCGATGGCCGACGGCGGAGAGGGCACGGTCGCGTGCTTCGCCCTGGCCGAGCCGGCCGCACGGCGGATGCCCGTCGAGGTGCGCGGGCCGGATGGCCGGAACCGAAAGGCCGAGTGGCTGCTGTTGCCCGGCGGCGAACGCGACCCCGGCGGAGTCGGCGTGGTGGAGCTCGCGAACACCTCGGGCATCGAGCTGCTGGGCGAGCGGCGCCTGCCCGACGACGCCGACACCACATGCTTCGGCCAGGCCATCGAGGCCGCCCTCGACCACAGCGTCTCGCGACTCGTGCTCGGCATCGGGTCGAGCGCCTCGACCGACGGCGGGCTCGGGCTTCTGCGAGCCCTGGGCGCGACGTTCACGGATGCCGCCGGCGCGCCGGTGGCCCCGGGGGCGCGCGGACTCGCCTCGCTCGCGGCGGCCGACCTGTCGGGGCTCCGGCCACTGCCCGACGGCGGAGCGTCGGTGATCACCGACGTGACCAATCCGCTGCTCGGGCCGGAGGGCGCCGCCGCGGTGTTCGGGCCGCAGAAGGGGCTGGATGCCGACGGCGTGCAGCGCGCCGACGAGGGGCTGCGGCGGTTCGCCGACCTGCTCGGCGGCGATCCGGGCGAGCCCGGTGCCGGTGCCGCCGGCGGTACGGGCTTCGCTCTGCGTCTGTGGGGTGCGCAGCTCGCGCCCGGGGCCGAGGCGATCGCCGGGCTCATCCGGCTGCGGGAGGCGGTCGCCGGCGCCGACCTGGTGGTGACGGGGGAGGGTCAGTTCGACACCCAGTCCCTGGCGGGGAAGGTTCCCGGCGCGGTCGCCGCGATCGCCCGCGAGGCGGGGGTGCACGCCGCCGTCGTGGCCGGACGGATCGCTCCGGGCGCCGACTCCTCGGGCTTCGCGCACGCGCTCTCGCTGACCGAGCTCGCCGGCAGCCCGCAGCAGTCGATGGCCGAGCCCGCGCGCTGGTTGCGCCGTGCCGGCGCGCTGCTCGCCGAGGCGACCACGGCGCGCTGAGTCGCAGTCGCAGCCGCGGCGACGGCGCCGGAGACGACGCGCTACTGCGGGGACGCCGCGGCTGGGGTGGCCGCTATGAGCTGCAGGAGCAGGGCACCCGCGGGGCGGAGGGGGTCGATGAGGTCGAAGTGACCGGCGCCCTCGAGCACCCGGAGGTCGATCCGCGGGTCCCGTGCCGCGTAGGTGCGGCTGAAGTCCACGGGCACGTCGTCGTCGGCGGTGCCGTGCATCAGGGTGGTCGCGGTTCCGGCCTCGGTGGGCGGAGGGAGCCGCATCGGGTCGGCGGCGGCCAGGCGCTCGGCGAAGCCCGGGCGGTCGCGGTGCAGGAGCTCGCCCACCGCATCCTGGCTCAGGCGGAGGCGCCCGGCCTCGACCAGGTCGAGCACCCCGGCGAGAGCGATCACGTGCGCGACCCGCGCTTCGGGCACGCTCTGGCTCCAGAGCGCGAGGTGGCCGCCGGCCGAGTGGCCGATCAGGGTCGTGTCCGCGGCGCTGAGCTCGTGTCCGAGGGCATCACCGTCGAGGCCGGCCCGGGTGCGCAGGTCGCGCTCCACCGGATCGCCGTCGAGGCCGGCCCCGGTGCGCCGTTCGCGCACCAGGAGATCGCCGACGATGCCGGGCACGGTCCGGATGCCGAGCAGCACGTCGTCGAAGGTTCCGGGATGCCCGCCGCCGCCTTCGCCGACCCGGCGGTACTCGAGCAGGGCGACGGCGTGCCCGCCCGCGGCGATCGCCTCGGCGAGCGGGCGCAGGTGCACACGGTCGTAGCGGGCGCGCCAGAATCCGCCGTGCAGCGCGAGCGCGAGCCCCCGGACCGGCCCGTCCGGCGGCAGGAACAGGTCGGCCACCTGCGAGGGGCCCGGCCCGTAGCGCAGCACGTGGTCGGGTTCGCGGGCGCTGCGGCTCAGCACATCCGTCATCATCGCGCCCGAACCGGCTCGGCGATCGACCGCTGCAGCACGCCGTTCGTCATCGCGCAGGCGCAGGCGACGCGAGCGACTGCCGGATGGCGTCGATCACGGTCTCGACCTCGGCGAAGCTCGTCGACAGGGGCGAGAGACCGAGGCGGATGCCCGCGGGCGGCCGGAAGTCGGGGATCAAACCGCTCTCCCAGAGCTCGGCGACGAGCGCCTTGAAGGACGGGTGGTCGATGGTGATGTGGCTGCCACGCACCGCACCGTCGCGCGGGGTCGAGAGCGTCACGCCGAGCGGCGCGAGCTTCTCGTCGTACTGCTCGATCGCGAACCCGGTCAGCGCGAGCGACTTCGCCCGGATGGCGTCGATGCCCACCTCCTCGATCAGGTCGAGCATCGACTGCATGGCGAGCATCCCCATGATCGGCGGGGTGCCGCTGACGAAGCTCCGGATGCCGGCGGCCGGCTCGTAGCCCTGCGCCATCTCGAACGGGCGCCGGTCGCCCATCCAACCCCAGATCGGCTGGGTGGCCGCATCCTGCAGCGCGGAGGACACATAGAGGAAGGCGGGCGAGCCCGGCCCGCCGTTGAGGTACTTGTAGGTGCAGCCGGTGGCGAGGTCGACACCCCAGGCGTCGAGCTCGATCGGGATGGAGCCCGCCGAGTGGCAGAGGTCCCAGAGCACGAGCGCGCCGTGATCGTGGGCGAGAGTGGTGATCGCCGGCACATCGGCGACGTGCCCGGAGCGGTAGGCGACGTGGCTCAGCACGAGCACCGCGGACTGCGGGCCGAGAACGGCGGCGACGTCGTCGAGGCGCACCCCGGTGCTGGCATCCGTGTCGATCCAGCGGATGCTCGCCCCGGTCTCGGCGGCGATGCCCTCCACCACGAAGCGGTCGGTGGGGAAGTTGCCCCGGTCGATCACGATCTCCGAGCGGTCGGGGCGAGCGGTCAGCGCCGCGCGGATCAGCTTGTAGAGCGACACCGTGGTGGAGTCGGCGACCACCGTCTGGCCCGCGGCGGCGCCGAGGGTGGCCGCCGCGATCCGGTCGCCGAGCGTCTCCGGCAGGCGCATCCAGCCCTCGTCCCAGCCCCGGATGAGCCGATCGCCCCACTGCTGCTCGAGAAAGGCGGTCATGACGGGCACGAGCGCCTTCAGCGGGCGGCCGAGCGAGTTGCCGTCGAGGTAACCGCGCACCGAGGCGTCGTCGGTGCCGATGAACGCGTCGCGGTAGTGGCGGAGCGGGTCGGCGCGGTCGAGGTCGGCGGCGGTGGGGCGACCGGTGGAGTCGCCGTGCGGGGTGGTCGTGGTGGTCAGGTTCGTGCTCATGCTCAGCGTCCGATCTCGGTGCGAACCGCGAACAGTTCGGGGAAGAAGGTCAGGTCGAGGGCGCGCTTCAGGAAGTCGACACCGCTGGAGCCGCCGGTGCCGGTCTTCATGCCGATGGTGCGCAGCACCGTGCGCAGGTGCCGGAAGCGCCAGAACTGGAAGTTCTCCTCGAGGTCGACGAGCTCTTCGCAGGCCTCGTATATCGCCCAGTGCTTGTCGGAATTCTCGTAGATCTCGACGAACACCGGCAACAGCGCCTCGGTCATGGTGTGCGCCACGGTGACGTCGCGCTCGAGGATCTCGGCGGGGATCGCGAAGCCCTTGCGCGCGAGATGGCGCAAGAACTCGTCGTACACGCTCGGCGCGTTCAGCAGCTCCTCGAGCACGGCCCGGGCCCCGGGCTCGGCATCGAAGACCTTCAGCATGCCCGCGTTCTTGTTGCCGAGCGCGAACTCGACGGCGCGGTACTGGTACGACTGGAAGCCCGAGGAGTTCGCGAGCGAGTCGCGGAACTGCGCGTACTCGCTCGGCGTGAGCGTGGCGAGCACCGACCACTGCTCGGTCATCGTCTTCTGGATGTGCTTGACCCTGGCCAGCTTCTTCAGCGCCGCCGCGAGGTCGTCGGCCGCGATCAGCGCGCAGGCCGCCCGCAGTTCGTGCAGCACGAGCTTCAGCCACAGCTCGGTGGTCTGGTGCTGGATGATGAACAGCAGCTCGTCGTGGTGCACCGGGTCGCTCACCGGGTTCTGCGCGCTCAGCAACGTGTCGAGCGACAGGTACGAGCCGTAGCTCATGCGGCCGTGCAGGTCGGTGACGACGGTCGGCTCGATCTCACGCGTGTTGTCGGTCATGAGGCGATCATAGATCACTTTGGTGACGCGCGTCAGGATTGCGTCTTATGCATGAAAGCCTGGCGCACGAAGGCGGCGCTCGGTTCGGCGAGCTGCTCGTGCAGCGTGCGGAAGAGCCTGCTGCTGCGCTCGCCGGGCCAGTCGGCGGGGAGGAGTTCCGGGGGCAGCCCGGGGTCCACGTACGGGATCACCCGCCAGCTGTCGATGCTCCGGATGTAGCGCCCGAACGCCTCGCGGGGGCCGAGTCCCTCCGCCGGTGGGGCGATGTCGGCCTCGTGCTGGGCGAGGAACTCCTCGTGATGGGCGCGCAGGGCGTCCAGATCCCACCAGCGGGCCACGGCCTCCGCGAGGGAGCCCTCGACCCGGGGCGCTTCGCTGATCAGCACGGTCGCGTATTCGCGCAGGCCCAGGTCGCCGAGGATCTCCTCGACCTCGTCGGCGAGGTACTCCGGGCCGATCCAGAGCGCCGGTGAGATGGTGCCGAAGCCGATCCAGTGCAGGCGGCGGCGCAACTGGTGGCGCTGGTCGCGCCGGTTCTCGGGGATCGAGAACGAGAGGGCGCACCAGGCGCTGTCCGGGGTCATGGTGCGGGGGTGGTAGATGCGTCGGTCTCCGCGCTCGAGCATGCCCGTGGCATCCGGGGCCAGGGCGTAGCCGGCCACCTTGCCCCGGGCTTCCGGCACCAGCAGCCCGCGCTTCTTCACCCGGGCCACCGCCGTTCGCGCCCGCGGTGCGGAGACGCCGAGCGCCGCCATCAGCTCGAGCAGGTGCGGGAGGGCGATCCAGCCGCCGAGCTCGCGCAGCGACACCCCGACGGTGGTGCGCAGCAGCGAGGTGGCGCTGCCCGGCCGTGAGTCGAGGTCATCGAGGATCTCGGCCACGCTCACCCGCTTCCGGCACCCACAGCTCGTCGATCGGGAGCTCGCGGTTCAGGATGCGCGACGCCGCCCGGTGGCCGGAGCAGAGCGCCGCGGTCACCGTGGCCGGGTCGTCGGTCCAGGTGGCCTCGCCGGCCAGGTGCAGCACGCCGCCGATCGGGGTGGCGAGATCGTCGTGGTCGGCCGTCGTCGAGCCCACCGTCATGTAGGCGTAGGAGCCGTGGGCGAAGGGGTCGTCCTGCCAGGCCGTGCGGTGCACACGGGCCGGGGCCGGAACGGCGTCGCCGTAGAGGCGGCGCAGCTGCTCGAGCACCGAGGCGGCCACCTGCTCGTCGCTCCAGTCGCGCGTGGCGACGGCGGCCGGACCCGCGGCGAAGGTGAGCAGGGTCGGTGTGCCGTGCAGGGCGGTGAGGTCGTACCAGGAATGCCACCAGGCGGCCTCCGGGCCCTGCTGGCGGATGGCATAGACGCCGTCGTCCCAGAATTTCTCGTCGAAACGCAGGAACACCTTCTCGAACGCGTTCATCTGCAGCCGGCCGAGGGCGGCGGCGACCGGATCGGGGAGCGCCGGCTCGATCCGGAAGGCCTCCGACTTCAGCACGCTCACGGGCACGGTGACCACGGCGGTCGCGGCCGAGAAGTCGCCCTCGGGTGTGCTGACGACGACTCCGTCGGCCGACCAGCCGACGTGGGTGACCACGTGCTCCAGCCGCACATCGAGGCCCTCCGCGAGGCCGTCGGCGAGCTGTGCGTACCCCTCGGGGAACACGACTTCGTCGCCGTCGATCGAGTCGTCGTCGAGGCCGTGCGCGGCGAGATCCTCGATCCAGGCGCCGTACTGCTCCTCCGAGCGGTGCTCGAGGTACTCGCGCACGCGGGCAGCGCGCTGCTCGTCCCAACCCTGACGGGCGATCGCCTCCTCGGTGACGTCGCGGTAGGAGGCATCCGGGGCCGACGATGCCACCACCGTGGCGAGCGTGGCATCGACCGTGTGGATGTCGTCGGCGAAGGCCTTGGCGTCCTCGTCGGGGAGCCGCGTCGCATCCGGAGCGTAGTACGCGATGGGGCGGCTGTCGGGCTGGTAGCCGCCGACGGTGAACTCGACGGTGCGCAGACCGAAGGCCTCGGCCGCCGCAGCGACCGGGCTGCCGTCGATGCCGTGGATCCAGGAGGCGCCGAGGTCGGTGGCCTCGCCGTCGCTGCGATCGGTCCACACCCGCCCGCCGATGCGGTCGCGGGCTTCCAGCACGACGACCCGTCGGCCGTTCCGCTGCAGCAGCCGGGCGGCGGCCAGTCCCGCGATCCCTGCGCCCACCACGATCGTGTCGAGGTGCTCCATGGTCCGACCCCTCTCTGCGGGAGGTCCGTTCCTGCCGCCGCTCCCACCCTACGAGTCCGCGGCCCCGGTTCGGGCCGCGTCAGGTCGCAGGATCGCATGGAAACGAGGCGGTTTGCACGTGATCCTGCGACCCGGGCGAACGGATGAGGGGCCGCCCCTCGCGGGACGGCCCCTCACTGGGTGATCAGTTGCGCGCGGCGCGGCGGCGGATGATCAGCACCGTTCCGAGACCGGCGGCCAGCACGATCACGGCGATGATCCCGATGCCGAGAGCCGCGGAACCGGTGGCCGCGAGTCCTGCCGCCGAGCTGCTCCCGTCACCCGGCGCCGGCGTGCTGCCGGGGTCGGTGGGCACGGGGGTGTCCGTCGGAGCGACGGTCGGCGTCGGCGTGGGGGTCGGCTCCGGAGCGGCCTGCGTGGTGACGACCGACACCAGCGTGTACGCGCCGGTGTCGCCGTAGGCGACCGCACCCAGGAAGCGGGCGGGCCCGTCGAGACCGGTCCAGGATGCCGCGTACTCGATCGGCTGGCCCGAGACCACGGCGAGCGTGGCCGGACTGACCGTGAGGTCGCCGGTGGCGTCTCCCGTGCCGAGCGCGTACTCGACCAGGTCGAACGTCGCCTCCGACTGACCCGAGGGCGCCGCGTAGACGTCGGCCCTCACCTGGTAGGTGCCCGGCTCGGGGTTCTCGATGTCGACGCGCTCGTCGGCCGATCCGGTCGCCGAGACGTACGACTTCGACGGCTTTCCGGCGTCGTCGAGCAGGTCGACGTAGAGGTCGAGGTCGGCCGTGTCGTCGATCGCGTCGAGATCGAAGCGCGCGAAGCTCGTGCCCTCCTCGATCGTCGTCGTCGAGGTGAACTGCTTGCCCGCGGGCAGGGTGCCCGAGTGGCCGTCGGCCGCACTCGTGTCCTCCACGAGCGAGCCCTCGGCCAGACCCGTGACCGACAGCGGCAGGTCGCCGTCGATGCCCGGCGTGATCGGCACGGTGACGCTGCCGGTGTTGCCCTCGCCGCTGACCTCGTAGGGGGCGGCGATGGCCACCGGGCGCACCGCGATCGGGCTGCGGACCTCGCCGCCGGCCTCGTTCGTCCAGGTGAGGTACCCGGTCGCGAACTCGTCCAGCGGAGCATCCGTCACCGCGAAGCTCACCGTGTAGCTCGCGGTCTCACCGGGGCCGCTGAAGCTCAGCGTCGACGGGGTGACCGTGGTGTCCACGCCGTCGACCGAGACGTCGGCGGTGTAGGTGCCCGCGGCGGTGGAGGTGACCGTGCGGGTCACCGTCTGCACGCCGGCCAGGGAGCCGATGGCGATGGAGGCCTGGTTGAGGTCGGAGGGGTCGATCGGGTCGATGCCCGTCGGCTCGGTGAAGACGTAGCCCTCGCCCTCGAGGAAGGCGATCCAGTCGGGCACGCCGCTGTCGTAGACCAGACCCGGGTCGAGCATCCGGGTCGGGTCGACGTGGCCCGCGCCCTGGGCGAAGACGTCGCTCGACGCGCTGCCGTCCTGGTTCACGGTGTCGTAGGCCGAGGTCATCATCGACGACTTGATCGTCGACACCGAGGCCGTGGGGTACCGGGTGAGGTACAGGGCGGCGAGACCGGCGATGTGCGGGGCGGACATCGAGGTGCCCGACTCGAACTGGAAGGTCGCGTCGTCGCCCTGGGCGTTCGCGCCGTCGGCCAGGATCGAGACGCCGGGCGCCGAGATGTCGGGCTTCAGCACGTCGGCGCCGTCGGCCTCCGCCGGTCCGCGCGACGAGAAGCCTGCGACCTGGGGGGTGGGGCGCTCGACGCCGGAGGTGTTGCCCTGCACGAGCGTGACCGTGGCGCCGGGAGTGGCGGCGTAGGCGTAGATCGCGTCGTAGGCGTCCGAGTCGATCTGGATCGAGGGCACCGAGTGGTCGTCGGCGTGGTCGGCGTTCGGGAACGGGTTGACCAGCAGCATGCCGGCGCCGCCCGCGCGGGCGACCTCGGCCGACTTGGAGACCCGGGCGGTGACGCCCGCCTCGCACACCACGACCTTGCCCGCGGTGAGCGCGGGGTCGAGGGAGTCGGCGTCGCAGATCGTGGCGGCATCCGCCTCGACCCCGTCGCCGGCCACATCGGCGCTCAGCACGATCGGGGCTTCCACCGGCTCGTGCACGGTGATCGAGGACCCGGCGAACTTCTGGCCGTCACCGAGCTCGGCGGTGGCCATGTAGGTGGGGATGGAGGAGGCGGCCACCGTGGTGTACCACGGCGAGGCGTGGTCGAGGGTGGAGGCATCCGGACCCGAGTTGCCGGCCGAGGCGGACACGAACACGCCGGCCGCGGCCGCACCGAAGAAGGCCTGGTCTTCGAGGGCGAAGGTGGAGGTGGCCGAGCCGCCGCCGATCGAGTAGTTGATCACGTCGACGCCGTCGGCCACGGCCTGGTCGATCGCCGCGAGGATGGACTCGGTGTAGCAGCCGTCGTCGGTCTCGACGCCGTTGCCGTTCCAGCACACCTTGTACTCGGCGACCTTGGCGGCCGGGGCGACGCCCGAGATGTCGCCGAAGTCGTAGTCGCCGATGGTGGCGTCGACGTCGGCGTTGCCCGCCGCGGTCGAGGTGGTGTGCGAACCGTGACCGTCACCGTCGCGGGGCGAGAGGTACTCGGGCCGGTCGGGGGTGCCCACGAGGTCGTAGAGGGCGGTGGGCAGGAACCAGCTCGCGCCGATCAGTTTGGTGTTGCACTCCTCGCCGGTCCACTGCTGGTCGGCGTCGAGGCCGGCCTGGCAGATGCCCGAGTAGGTCTGGCCGTCGGACTTCTCGAACACGATCCGGCCGTCGGCGAGATACGGATCGGCGCCTGCCGCGCTGCCGAGTGCAGGCCCGGCGAACGAGGGGTTCTCGGGCGCGATGCCCGAGTCGATGTCGCCGACCACGATGCCGGCTCCGGCCGCCTGCTGGCCGCCGAGCTCCGCCCAGACGCCGTCGTCGCCGGTCAGACCGAGGAAGTCGGTCGACGAGACCTGGCCGGTCTCCGGAAACGGGGCGAGGGCCGCCGCGTCCGAGGGGGCCGCGGGGGCTGCGGCAGTGGCGGCGACCGCAGCTTGAGCCGCGCGGTCGAGGTGCTGCACCTCCGACTTGGTCACGGCCGCCACGTCTTTGCGGGCGGCCAGCGCCGAGGCCTGGTCGCCGGTGAGGTTCGCCGAGAAGCCGTTCAGGGTGAGCGTGTAGCTGTAGCCGACGGATGCGCCGACCGCGGCCGCGACGGCCGTCTGCGTGCTCTCGAGGTGGGCTGCGTAGGCCTCCACCGCGGGGGCGGACGCGTCGAGCTGACGCGCACCCTCCGGGGCCGTCTTCTCGAAGCCCTTGTCACCGGTGTAGGTGGCGGCCGGCTCGTCGACGAGGGTGACGATGTAGGTTCCGTCGCCGTACGACACCGGCGCGGACGGGCCGCTGGCGGGCTTGGTGGGCGATCCGCCGGGAACCGGGAGGGCGGAGGCGGGTGCGAAGGCGAACGATCCGGCGGCGATCACCCCCGCCACGGCGACGACGGCGCCGAGGGCTGTGGCGCGGCCTCTGCGGCCACCTGACCCTCTCCTCGCGATGACGGGATGCGGTGGCAACGCAGGAGTACGGCGCACGTAGCTCAGCTTTCTTCGTAGGGACACGCCGATCGCCCTGTCAGAACGGCGCGAGGCGCCGAGGTGAACATGTGGATCGGGTGGGAATGTCCTCCGATTATGCGGAGATTTCTTTCCCCGCGGAAGTCTTTTCCTTTTGCGAACGATCCCGTACTATCACCCCCGTTCGAGGGGGCGCGTCTCCAGACGGGGAATGACGTTTAGTCTCGGAGGATGACCGATCCGGCGCTCATCGCCCCCGTCGCCGCGCCCGAACTGCACGTCGCCACCGTGAACATCCGGCTCCGGCTGGGGATGCGCCCGCGCAGCGCCGACCGATGGTCGGTGCGCGCGCCGGCGCTGGCCACGCTGCTCGCCACGGAGCGGCCGCACCTGATCGGCACGCAGGAGGTGCTGCCCGACCAGGCCAGGGTGCTGAAGACCGCCCTCGGCGAGGACTACCGCCGGATCGGGTACGGCCGTGACGCCGACGGGCAGGGCGAAGGATGCCCGATCTACTACGACGGCACCCGTCTCGAGCTGCTGAGCTGGAGCCAGCAGGCGCTCTCGGACACGCCGGACGAGCCCGGGTCGACCAGCTGGGGCAATCGCACACCGCGCATCGTGGTGGCCGCCGAGTTCCGCGACCGGGCCACGGCGACCTCGTTCCTCGCCGTCAACACGCACTTCGACAACTCCTCGCGCGGGTCGCGGCTGCGCGCCGCGGAGGCCGTGCGCGTCCTCGTGGCCGGCCAGGGACTGCCCGCCGTCGTGACGGGCGACCTCAACAGCGGCGAGGGCACCACCACCCTGCAGGTCTTGCTCTCCCTCGGTGAACTGCAGGATGCCTGGGTCGCCGCGCGCACGCGCCTCACTCCCGAGTGGGGCACGTTCCCGAACTACCGTCGCCCCCGGCTCGGCCGTAAGCGCATCGACTGGATCGTGGTGACGCCCGACGTGACCGTCGAGCGCATCGGGATCAACACCCGCCGCCCCGGAGGTGTCTGGCCCTCCGACCATCTGCCCGTGCAGGCCGTGCTGCGGTTTCCTGCCGCGGCTGCGCCTGCCGCCGGGCCCAGTGCCTCTCTCTAGGGCGCGACCGGCGGGGTCGTGCTCATCTCCAGACCGGGGGAGGCCTGCATCCGGGTAGGCGGCGTGTAGTTCTGGAAGGCGTCGACGAGCTCGTCGATCGAGTCGGAGAAGCGCAGCATGCCGGTGTAGCGGGGGTGCGTGAAGCCGCGGTCGCGCATCCCGTCGACCAGCGCGATCAGCGGATCGTAGTACCCCGCCACGTTGAGGAAGCCGCACGGCTTCTCGTGGATGCCGAGCTGGGCCCAGGTCCACTGCTCGGTGATCTCCTCGAGCGTGCCGGGGCCGCCCGGCAGCGCCAGGAAGGCGTCGGAGCGCTCGGCCATCATCAGCTTGCGCTCGTGCATCGTCTCGACGATGTGCAGCTCGGAGACGGCGGCGTGCGCCACCTCGCGCTCGTGCAGCGAGAGCGGGATGACACCCGTCACGTGGCCGCCCGCGGTCATCGCGGCATCCGCCACCGCCCCCATCAAGCCCACGTGCCCGCCCCCGAACACCACGCCGATGCCGCGCTCGGCCAGGGTGCGGCCCACCTGCCGGGCGGCCTCCAGGTAGACCGGATCGTTGCCGGTGGCCGATCCGCAGAACACGGCGATGGTGAAGGGGCGGTTCTCGTCGGTCATGGGATTCCTCCGGTTCAGTAACGGGCGAGGCCCAGGTGGTCGCGCAACTGCGTTCCGGTGTATTCGGTGCGGAAGATGCCGCGGCGCTGGAGTTCGGGAACGACCCGCTGCGTGAAGTCCTCCACGCCGGTCGGGTAGTGCGTGGGAACGGCCAGGAAGCCGTCGCAGGCGTCGGCCTCGCGCCACTGCTGCATCGTGTCGGCGATGGTGGCGGGCGACCCGATCATCTTGAGGTAGCTGCCCTCGGCGAAGTAGCGGGCGGTCTCGAGGATCGACAGCCCGTCACGGCGGGCCACCGACATGATCGCGGCGCGGTGCGACTTGCCCGCGTTCGACTCGGGCAGCTCGGGCATCGGGCCGTTCAGGTCGTGCCGGCGGAAGTCGTAGCCGCCGGACAGCGGGATGAGGTTGCTGATGGCGAGGTCTTCGGGGATGAGCGCCATCATCTCGTCACGGAGCGCCGCGGCCTCCTCGTCGGTCGCGCCGACGATCGGGGTCATGCCCACCAGCACCTTGATGGTCTCCGGGTCGCGCCCGAAGGCGGCGGCACGGGCCCGGATGTCGTCGCGGAACGCCCGAGCCTCCTCGAGATCGGACTGCAGGGTGAACACCACGTCCGCGGTGCGTGCCGCGAGCGCGCGCCCGGGCTCGGAGGAGCCGGCCTGGAAGATGACGGGCCGCACCTGCGGGCTCCGGCCCAGGGTGAGCGGGCCGCGCACGGTGAAGTGCTCGCCCTCGTGCTGCAGGAAGTGCATCTTCTCGGGGTCGAAGTAGGTGCCGGTCTCTTTGTCGCGCACGATCGCATCCGGTTCCCACGAATCCCAGAGGCCGGTCACGACGTCGACGAACTCCTCGGCCCTCTCGTAGCGCGCGGCGTGGGCGAGGTGGGCTTCGAGGCCGAAGTTCTGCGCCTCGTCCTCGTTGAACGAGGTGACGAGGTTCCAGCCGGCCCGCCCCTTGCTCAAGAAGTCGAGCGACGAGAAGCGGCGGGCGGTGTTGTAGGGCTCGTTGAAGGTGGCCGTGGAGGTGGCGGCGAGGCCCAGGTGGCTGGTGTGCATCGCGAGGGCCGGCAGCACCATGGTGGGGTCGAAGTGGATCGAGCGCGGGTTGGCCACCCCGTAGGTGTCGCCGTTCAGGATGTCGTTGCTGCGGCGCACGGCCGCCCCGTCTTCGAAGAAGATGGCGTCGAGCTTGGCCGCCTCGGCGAGCTGGGCGGCGCGCACGTAGTGGTCGATGTCGAGGTCGAACTCGGGGATCGCGTCGGGCAGGCGCCAGGCGCCCAGGTGGTAGCCGGGGAAGAGGAACAGGGCGAGGTTGAGCGTCTTGGCTGACGTCGCGGTGTCGTCGGTCATCGGGAGGAGTCTTTCTGAATCGGCACAGCAGGAATCGGCGGAGGGCGACGGATGTCGCGGCTACCGATTGCCGTGTGCGATCGCGCCCCGGTTCCAGCGCGACGGGTAGCTCGAGGACTCGTGCTCGGTCATGCTGGCTCCTTCCCGGCTGGCGGCGGCTCGTGATCAGCACTGTAGCCAGGCCAGGTTTCGGGCGGATTACGCGAGTGCGACGCCCCGGCTGCGTGCCGCCCGCCCGATCTGGAACGCGAGCAGCGCGAGTGCCACCGAGAGGGCGCCCGCCACCGGCACCGCCGAGCCGCCGCCGCTCGCGAGGGCGAGGGCGCCGAGCGGGGGCGCGAGCGCGATGCCCGCATACATCGCCGTGGTGTACCAGGAGAGCGCCACCCCGGCAGTGGCGGGCTCGATCTCGATCAAGCGGTGCTGCAGGGGCATCGAGGCACCGTTGGCCGAAGCGCCCCAGACGGCGAACAGGATGCCGGTCAGCACGAGGTTGCCGGCGGCCAGGGGGAGTGCGGCCAGGGCCACGACCTGCGTGCCCAGCACCGCGCCGGTCACCCTGCGGTTGCCGAACCGGTCGGTGAGCCGCCCGGAGAGGATGGTACCCAGCACCCCGGCGAGGCCGAAGGTGAGCAGCAGCACGGCCAGCAGTCCGCCCGATCCGCCGGTCGCCGCCTGCGTCACGGCCGAGCTGTAGATGTAGACCACGTTGAAACCGCACACCAGCAGCAGGGTGGCGGCGAGGGTGAGCAGGATGCGCGGATCGGCCAGTACCGCGAAACGGCGGCGCACCGAGAGCACGGCTCCGATCGGCACGCCCCTCACGAACAGCGCGACGGCGGCGGCCAGCAGGGCGGCCAGCACCGCCAGAGCGATCAGCGGGGTGCGCCAGCCCGCCGAGGCGGCGATCGCGGTGCCGAGCGGCGCGCCGAAGGCGGAGGCCGCGGTGAAGCCGATCGCGACGACCGCGATCGCGCGGCCGCGTTTCTCGGCGGGCGCGAGCGAGGCGGCGGCCGCCGTGGCCGCGGG